>JALYRX010000030.1 GCA_030855105.1 Bacteroidota bacterium
ATAGTTGATAGTTGATAGTTGATAGTTGATAGTTGATAGTTGATAGTTGATAGTTGATAGTTGATAGTTGATAGTTGATAGTTGATAGTTGATAATTGATAGTTGATAATTGATAATTGATAATTGATAATTGATAATTGATAGTTGATAATTGATAATTGATAATTGATAGTTGATAATTGATAGTTGATAGTTGATAATTGATAATTGATAATTGATAGTTGATAATTGATAGTTGATAGTTGATAGTTGATAAGTTAAAAGTTAAAAGTTTAATGAATTTCTTGATTTCGATTTACGAATTCTGTTTTTCGTTTTCCGTTTTTCGATTTCCGTTTTCCGTTTTTCGATTTCCGTTTTCCGTTTTTCGATTTCCGTTTTCCGTTTTCCGATTTCCGATTTCCGTTTTTCGTTTTCCGATTATTTTACTGATTCTTGCATTTCATTCCTGCTCTAAACAATCCCAAATGCAAAATCCTAAATTCCAAATCAAAGATGATGCCGGAGTCGAAGTTGGTTTTGACTCTCTTCCAAAAAGAATAATTTCGCTTGCTCCGAATATTACAGAATCGTTATATGCAATCGGCGCCGATTCAGTATTAGTCGGTATTACTGACCTTTGTGACTTTCCGCCTGAAGCAAAGACTAAAACCAAAACAGGAAGTTATCTGAGTCCTGATTATGAAAGAATGGTTTCGTTAAAACCGGATCTGATTATTATGAATGTTGAAAATGTTTCTAATCCAACTTACCAGGCTTTGAAAAACATGGGAATGAAAATATTTGTGAGTAATGCAAAAGACATCAACGGTATTTTGAAAATGCTTGGTGACTTTGGACATATAACAGGGAGGAAAGCAACAGCAGACACTTTGCTTCGAAGACTTGGAAAAGAAAATCACGAATGGATGATGAGAGAATATATACAAGCCAAAACTTTGATCTTGATTTCTACTAATCCTCTAATGACAACAAACGGTAAAACTTTTATAAATGAAATAGCAAGATATGCGGGGCTGCATAACTTATACACCGGAGAATCTATTGAATATCCATCTATTAGTTATGAGGATGTCATATCAAAAGATCCGTACTTCATAGTATTTCCAACTGATACCAATGATGCCGGCAAAAAAGAAAAATATCTTGATGAAATCAAGAGGCAGTTAAAAAATACTACAGCTGTAAAGTTTGATAAGATAATTTTTGTTGATGAAAATATTATGTTCAGACCGGGACCGAGATTTTTGGAAGCTATAGAAATTTTGCATGACAAATTTGTAAACATAAATTCTTTTGAATAAATATATCACCAAAGAATCTTAATGTATGAATAACACTTCTTAGTAAACATCATCATGTTTCCCAATTGCTAATAGTAAAATACACAACTCCGATTCTTCCTGAACAAAATCAAAAATAAATTAATATCATCGGTAACTCTTGATGAATAAAATTCAGATAAGTTTCCTATAAGTTTGTGAGTTCTTAAAGATTCATCAAACGGATTAATCTTTAATTTTTCTAATGTTTGTTCAAGCTTGTTGTATTAATATTTATTATTTTTTATAAGCTTGTGAGCATTCTTAACAAATCTAACAGACTCAATTAGTTTCATCTTTATATTCCCTTATTGCTTTCATAATATCCTTCACGTCTCCTTTGACATATCTTCCCTTCTTGTAATCTTCCAAAGCTTCCTTTACTTCTTGAACCAGTTCCTCAGAATGTTCTTCTTTTTTGGTCTTAGGTTTAATTTCCTTCGGCTTGTTTATTTTTGTTTTAGTTGGCATAAATGTTTTTTTATAAAATTAATCAAATCATTTTTCAAAATCAATTTGAGATTGAAGAATTCAAATGCTTCCTTATTAATGAGTTAATCTGACCAATGAAAAAAATATTTCTATTTTAACACTTATTTTCCAATCTCAAATTTGTAAATTCACATTAATTAGACCTCAAAGGTTTTTTAAACCTGTGAGGTTTAAATTGAAATTGTATTATGATATCTTTAAATAACATTTCGATGCGGTACGGAGCAAAAGTTTTATTTGATGAAGTGTCTTTGCGTGTTGCCGGAAAAGACAGGGTTTCCCTTGTCGGATCTAACGGAGCGGGAAAATCGACAATGCTCAAAGTAATCGCAGGTATGAATAAAGCCGATGAAGGTGAAGTTGCCATTTCAAAACATACTACGGTTGGCTATCTGCCGCAGGAAGGAATTCTTTTTACGGGGAAAACTTTGTATGAAGAAATTTACAGCTCGGCAGGTGATATAAATAAAATCCAGGAAGAGATGCAGCAAATTGAAATTGAAATGGCTGAAACAGAAGACACTGCTACTGATGAATTCATGGATCTTGTAAACGAATACGGAGAACTTCAGGAAAGATTTCAATTACTCGACGGCTTTAAGCTCAAATCTAAAATCGAAAAGATACTGATAGGACTTGGATTTTTTGAGAAAGACTTTGAACGGCTGACTGAGGAATTCAGCGGGGGATGGCAGATGAGGATTGCTCTTGCAAAACTTCTGCTTGCAAATCCCTCAATACTTCTTCTCGATGAACCGACAAATCATCTCGACATCGAATCATTGATCTGGGTTGAAAATTATCTAAAGGCATATCAGGGCGCGATAGTTCTCGTTTCTCACGACAGAAGCTTTCTTGATAATATAGCAGATCGTACCGTCGAAATTTCCATGGGTAATGTCGCGGAGTATTCCGGAAATTATTCTTTTTTTGTAAAAGAAAAAGAAATGCGCAAACAGCTACTTGAAAACCAGTTCAACAACCAGCAGAGTTATCTGAAGCAGCAGGAAAGATTTATTGAAAGATTCAGATACAAAGCTACTAAATCAAGACAGGTGCAAAGCAGAATAAAGCTTCTCGATAAAATGGATCTGGTTGAAATCGAAGATGAAGAATCGACAGTGAACTTCAGATTTCCGCCTGCGACTCATTCGGGAAAAGTAGCGTTCGAAATTAGCAACCTGACAAAAAGTTATGATGGGAAAAATAATGTTCTTGAGGACATTGATTTATTAATATCAAGAGGTGAAAAGATCGTTCTCTTCGGAGTCAATGGAGCCGGCAAGTCAACACTGACAAGAATCATTTCCGGTTTTGAAAATTTTAATAAAGGCGAAGTAAAACCAGGTCATCTTGTTGACATAAAATTTTATGCACAGAATCAGGCAGAAGAACTGGATCCCGCTATGACAGTCCTTCAAACTATGGAGCAGTCGGCTTCAGGAGAAATTTTAAAAAATCTCCGCACGATATTGGGTAGTTTTTTATTCAGAGGTGATGATGTTTTTAAAAAGGTCGGAGTATTATCTGGAGGAGAAAAGTCAAGACTGGCACTCGCGAAGATGCTTATTGAGCCCTCAAATTTTTTGATACTCGATGAACCGACAAATCATCTTGATATGCGTTCGAAAGAAGTATTGATGAGAGCGCTTCAGAAATATGAAGGAACAGTTTTGATAGTTTCACACGACAGAGAATTTATTGACGGTATTGTCGGCAAAGTAATCGAAGTTAAAAACAAAAAAATTAAAACCTATATTGGAAATGCGACGGATTATCTTAGGGTAAAAGACCAGGAATTCAAAAAAACATTTGTTCAAAACAAAAAGCAAAGTCATGAAAAATTTGTAAAGGAAGTTGTTGTGGATAATGGTGCTGCTGCAATTTCAGAGATAAAAAAACGAAATAAGGAATTGAATAAAATCATTACTCCAATTAAGAAGAATATCTCAGATCTGGAAAAACTAACAAACAATTACGAAAAAAAAGTAAAAGAAATAGAAGAGCTAATGGGTAAAGATGAGTTCTACAAAGGAACTTACAATATAATGGAAGTAACAAATGAATATAACAATTTCAAAGAGAAATTAAAAAATGTATATTCCCAATGGGAAGAAGAAACTGAAAGACTTAACAATCTTGAAAAACAATTAATCTAAAACAAAAAGCAATTACATGAAAAAAATTATTTATGCTGTACTGATAGCATGTAGTATCGTGCTGACTCAAACCTCAATTACCAAAGCGGAAATGAGATCAGATCCGAAATACAAATTCAAAAGTAATAAAAATTTCTCTGATGAAATAAAGAACAGGGATTATAGTAAAGCTTTGAAAGTACACAAGAAAATTACAGGAAGTTTGTTGGGCGCTTCGCTGGATTTTCAGGTAGGATATGGAACGACGAGTGCTAATGCAACAACCAGGATAAACGGAGCAGAAATTCCTTCTGAATCAAGAGGAGGTTTTACCGCAGGCGCTAATTTGAATATTAATCTTTTAAACCTGTTCAGTCTGACAACCGGAGTTGATTTCATAAAGAAGAAATATGAAATTGACAGCTCCGTGATCACTCTTGATTCATCCGGAAATACTGTGCGAGCTGCGAAAGTTTACAACAACGACTACATAAACATTCCGCTTAATGCAAACATTTCCGGAATGTTATCCGATAAGATAGGATATAGCTTTAGCGGAGGTCCGTACTTAGGATTTTTATTAAATGCAGATGAGGCTGCCAATGGATTCAAGAGTTTTGATTTGGGATTAAATGGAATTCTGACAGGTAAGTATTATTTAAATCCATTTCTTGCAATTATACTTGGCGGTAAGGTTCAATATGGAGGACTCAATAACCTTTTAAGTACCAGTACTGTTGAAACTGCACATACAACTAACTGGGCGGGATTCACCGGATTGAGTGTAGGATTTTAATTTTTAAAGAGATATAATATAATAACCAAAATAACAAGGAGCTTCTGCTCCTTGTTATTTTAAAAAATCATTTCAGAGTAACATCTTTTTTACCTCCCGTAAATTTTCTCTCAGTGGGCTCCGGGTTTTCAATTCATAAAAATAAACCCCGCTTGGAAAATTTGCTCCGTCAAAACTTACAGAATATTTACCCGCATTCAGTTCTTGGTCAAATAGAATTGCGATTTCTCTTCCCAAAGCGTCATATATTTTTAATGTGACATAGGTTGAAATTCGTAATTCCCAATTAATGTCTTAAGAAATAATAATTTGAATTGTAATGATAGTTTCATTTCATTTAAGGAATGAGTTAAATATATTTGCCAACAGTGGCAAAAAAAATTCAAACTAAAACTAAACCTCCGGTAAAGTCTACAGCAATTGATATTGATGTAGCGGTAGATAAGTATTTTTGGCTGGTTATTCCGGTCTTTGCAATAATTTATTATATAAGCAGTAAGTATTCTACGGGATTTTATCAGGATGATGAAATCGGACAATACATTAACATGATTCAGTTCTGGACTGATCCGTTTGCGATTTTAGGTAACTCACCAAAACCGGGCTATAAGATTTTCATGGTTGTCCCTTCTATGTTCGGTTATGAAACAGTGTTAGCATTTAATTCAATCATTGCATCTCTTACAGTTTATTTTACTTACATTCTTCTCAAAGTTTATAAAATCAAATATGCATTCTTCGGAGCTTTAATGCTTTCTGTACAGCCTCTTTTCTTTGATCTTTCGTTCAGATCTTACGCTGAAATTTTTACTTCACTGCTTCTCCTGTTTGTATTGACACTTTATAAAAAAGAAAATTATTTTTGGGCAGGTCTTTTATGCGGATATATATTTACCGTAAGGCAGGAAATTGCGTTATTAATCATAATCTTTACTTTCTTATTCTATAAAAAGAAAAATTATTCTGCAATAATTGCGTTAGCTGTATTTCCTGTAATCTATGACTTACTCGGATTTTTAAAAACAGGAGACATTCTTTTTGTTTTGACTGAGATGAAGTCAATTGCTGATTATTCTTACAAGTCCCGGGGTATCTCACATTATTTCATCGTTTATATTTTTATTGTAGGACCTGTTACTTTGCTTTTATTCTTATGCGGGTTCTTTGGCTTTTTATCGGATACAAATAAATTTAAACAGTATGTAAATCAGTATGCAATATTTTATATTGTTTTTATTTCTATCTTCGCAGTTCAGCTTCTGACGATGTTTAAGGACGGTGCTAATCCTGGCAACTGGAGATATCTCCTTCACATTTCCCCCATTGCTGCGGTATTTGCTACAATAGGCCTTAACAATTTATCAAGGCAGGAGTTTAGAAAAATATCTTATATATTAATCGGTATACTTGCTTTTATCACTCTCGTGTTTTTTTCAAAAACGACAGATGGTTTTATTCTGCTGGATGTTAGCGACTATACAAAATTTATTATAATAGTAATTTCTTTGGTATTAATTGCATTAATAAAAAAAGAGCCGTCGAAAGATTATTTAAACAAGATTTCTACGGCTTTATTATTATTAGCAATAATAAATTTATTCATAAGCTTTAATCCGAAAAAACTTTCCCCTGAGAATATAGCTTTAAAGGAGACTTCGGAATTTATCAATACTTTGAATATCAACGGAAAGGAAATTTATTATAATCATACTTTTGTCCCGTTTTACAATGATAAATACTACCGGGAATCTCCGCAAAATTTTAAACGTCTGATTTCGGAAAATCTTAAAGAAGTAAAGCCGGGAGCGCTACTAATCTGGGATTCACACTATAGCTACAGACCTAAAGATATGGGAAATGATATACAGCTTGAGAGGCTTAAAAATGATTCCGCTTATAAATTGCTGAAAAATATTAATTCAAGTGACGGAAGGTTCGGCTCATTTATTTTTGAAAAAATAAATTAAAATCAACATTTGGTTAAAAAAGAAAAATGTCTGGTATTCGGAGGAGGTGGGTTCATAGGTTCCCACCTGTGTGATGAGTTACTGAGTAAAGATTACGAAGTAACAATATTCGACAAAATAAACTTTTCCAAAAAAAATATCACACATCTTATTAATAAAATAAAAATTATCGAAGGAGATTTTAATAACGAGATAGATTTGTCGGGCTCACTCAAAGATATTGATTATGTATTTCACCTTGTAAGCTCCACACTTCCTGCTACTTCAAATGAAAACCCTGTATACGATGCGGAAACAAATCTGATTTCATCCCTTAAGCTCTTTAAAGAGTGTAGCGAAATAAAAATAAAAAAAATTATTTTTGTTTCATCCGGCGGCACAGTATACGGTGTTCCTGATAAAATTCCAATCAGGGAAAATTATAATTCAAACCCAATCTGTTCTTACGGAATCATTAAAAAGACAATAGAGGAATATTTATTTATATTTGAAAAGATTTACGGACTGGACTACTATATTTTTCGATTATCCAATCCATATGGTGCAAGGCAGAATCCTTTAGCCGCACAGGGTGTTATATCAGTTTTCATTAACAAGGTAATCAACAATGATAAAATCACAATCTGGGGGGACGGAAAAGTAATCCGGGATTATATTTACATAAAAGATGTAGTGAAGGTTTTAGTTGATTCCCTTTCAAAAGATTCACAAGAAAAAATTTTTAATCTCAGTTCGGGAAAAGGTCATTCATTAAACGAAATTATTAAACTTATAAAAAAAGTGTCAGGCAAAGAAATCAGGGTTGAAAATAAAGTTGGCAGGAGTATTGATGTACCGGTTAATGTTCTTGACAATACACTGATTAAAAAAATATTTAATTGGAAACCAAAAACTACAATTGAAGAAGGAATCAGTCTGACATACAACTACTTAAATAAAATTAATGAGCGATAATTCGAATATTTCTTTATCGGTTTTCTTTCCTGCCTACTATGATGAAAAGAACATAGATAAGGTTGTTACTTCAGCATTAAAAGTTTTGGAAGAATTAAAATTAAAAGAATACGAAATTATAATAATTGAAGACGGAAGTCCTGATAAGACAGGGGAAGTTGCTGATGAACTTGCTGCAAAGTTTGATAAGGTTAGGGTTATTCATCATGAAAAAAATATGGGATACGGCGCAACATTAAAAGACGGGTTTTTAAATGCAAAGCTGGATTATGTTTTTTATACCGATGGTGATAATCAATTTGATTTGGAAGAGCTTAAAAGATTTGTTGCATTGCTTCCTTTCAGCGATATAATTGTCGGTTACAGAAAACAGAAGCAATATTCATTGTACAGAAAATTTACTTCTCTTTGTTATAATTATCTGCTTCGTTTGCTCTTCGATATACATTATTGGGATATAGACTGCGCATTTAAAATATTTCCAACAAAATTATTTAAGGAAATAAAGATAGAATCGGTTGATGCATTCATTGATGCAGAAATAATGCTTGAAGCTCAGCGAAAGGGGTATTCCACAACTGAGATAGGGGTCCTTCATTTGCCGAGAGTAGACGGAATATCTACCGGTGCAAGGCCTTCTGTAATATTTAAAACGATCGGAGAAGTTTTAGCTTACCGGAAAAAGTACAGGAAAAAATCATGATAAAATTATTTCTTTATACCCCTCACATAATATTGCCCGCCTAACGGAATATATGCTAAAAATTTTTCCAGCGATCTTAGAAAGGACATTTGCGATGGGAAAAACAACGTAAATTTTTTTTCAGTAACTTCAAATCCTGCTTTTGACATCAGCTCTACGGTTTCTTTTGTGTTTAATAATATTGCATCTTTGTCCCAGATACAATCTTTAACTATTTTTCTCGTGACGGGATTGTAAGGATTATGTTCAAACAAATAAAGTGATCCGCCGGGCTTCAAAAGTTTTTTAATTTTATTCATAGAATTTGAACGGAGCTCGGGAGCAATATGATGAAATACGCACGAGACAAAAATCACATCAAACTCTTCTTCTCTGGTATGCAATGAGCTTTCATCGATGATAAAAAAATCTACGTTGCTGTTATCTCTTGAAGCTATTTCAATACTCTTTTCTGAAATATCACAAGCCGAAATTTTGGACGAGGGAAAATATTGTGTAAAATATCTCAGGTTTAATCCTATGCCGCAGCCGTATTCCAGTATCTTTGCCGGTTCAATCGAAAGCGAATCCTTTACAATTTTAACTTTGTATTCGGCAAAATAACCGTTCTTCTCACCGAAGAATTCTAAATCTTCATCAAGTATCTTTTCATATTCACCTGCATAATTATCAAAGTCTACTTTCTTTGTTTTAGCCATAATATTTTTTATTTATTGATATCAATGTATTTTAATCTGAGTGAATTTCCCAACACTGTTACAACATCGCTGAAAGCCATAAGCATTGCAGCCATCACGGGGCTTATGATAATGCCAAACGGGGCAAAGACTCCCGCAGCGAATGGTATTGCTACGGCATTATAAAAAAATGCCCAGAAAAAATTTTGTTTTATTATTGTGACTGTCTTTTTGGAAATATTCATTGACCTGAGAATATTATTCAGATCATCTTTAACTAAAATAACATCAGCAGAGTCCATTGCAATATCCTGACCTGTCCCAATGGCAATACCTACATTTGCCTTGGCAAGAGAAGGAGCATCATTAATTCCGTCTCCGACCATAGCAACGTTATTCATTTCTGCCTGCAGACGCGAAATTATTTTTTCTTTTTCATCCGGTAAAGTTTTGAATGAATAATTTTTAATACCGAGCTCCTTTGCAACCTTCTTAGCGGTATTTTCATTATCACCCGAGATCATAAAAATTTTTAACTTTTTAGATTTCAATTGCTTTATGACCTTGAGTGCGTCTTCCTTTATTTTATCTTCCATTTCAATAATTCCGGAAATGTCATTATTAATACTGACAAATAAATTATAATTGCTTGGCTGAAACAAAAGATTGGAAAAAGAAATATTTTTGCTTTTTATATAATCTTCACTGCCTATTAAGACAGGCTTGTCATTTACAATTGCATTTATTCCAAATCCGGATTCATTCTGAAAATCTCGTACACCGTTGTATGAAATAATATTATGATCAATACCGTAATTTACAATTGACTTGGCGATTGGATGATTTGAAAGTTTTTCAACTGAGAATGCATACTTCAATAATTCATTCTTCGTTATTCCGTTAAATACATAAATATTTTTAACTTTCATTTCACCGGTTGTAAGTGTTCCAGTCTTATCAAAACAAATTGTATCAACTTTCATAAGATTTTCAATCGCATCAACGTTATTAAAAAGAATTCCGTTTTCCGCAGCTCTCCCGACACCAATGATGATAGCTATCGGCGACGCCAGTCCAAGTGCGCAGGGGCATGCTATAATTAAAACAGATACTGCAAATAGCAACGCCCGGTCAAATTCTGTCCCGATAATAAAATACCAAATCAAAAAAGTTGCTACCGAAATTAAAATTACGATAGGAACAAAGATTGAAGAAATTTTGTCCGCTAACTTTTGTATCTTTGGTTTTTTATTCGAGGCATCTTTAACCAGCGCAATTATTTTAGAAAGCATAGTATCTTTACCAACTTTTTGAGCTTTTAATTTTACAAAACCGTTTTTAAGGACTGTTCCGCTGATTAAACTATCACCAACTCTCTTTTCCAATGGTAAGCTCTCTCCCGTCATCGCACTCTCATCGACTACGCAAAACCCTTCGGTAATAACTCCGTCGACAGGAATTTTATCTCCGGTCTTAATCAAAACAATATCATTAAGTTTTACTTTTTTAAACGGTATAAATAATTCGTGGCCGTCTCTAACCACATTAACTACTTTTGACTGAAGCTCTTTCAGCTTTTTTATTGATGTCTGCGTTTTAGACTTTAGAACAGCTTCGAGGTAATTGCCTATGAGAATAAAAGTAATTATCATGGCAGCAGTTTCAAAATATACTTCATGAGAATTTATTAACGAATTTATCCCCAACCCGAAAATAATGTTTGCTGCGATAATAATGCTGTAAATATAAGATGAAAGACTCCCCATTGTTATAAGAGTATTCATATCGGCGGTTTTATTTTTTAAAGCATTGAATGCGCCTTTTATGAATTTATCTCCGCACCAAAAAATGACAATTGAAGTAAAGATGAAAAGCAAAATTAATGAAATTTTCTCCGGGACGACAATGAGATTAAGCAAAGGAATGTGATCCTTCATACTGATTGCCATGATAAAAAGAGACAATATTACGGACGTGACTATTTTATTTTTTTGTTCTATAAGTTTAAGCTTTTTTAAATTCTCAGCTTCATATTCCTCATCTTCACTTGAAATTTCATATCCAAGATTCCTTACTTCTGTCTTAATTGTTTCACGGCTAATCTTGTCAGATGAATAGAAAACTTCACCGCTTTCGGATGCATAGTTTATTTGAACATCCGATATACCGTTCAATTTTTCCAAATAAGTTTTAATGCTTTTCGCACATGATGAACAGCTCATGCCTATTATATCAAATTCAAAAACTTCATCGTCATTGAGTTTCGAGGCTTTCTGACTTTGAGTTAATAAATTTTCCGAAATGTTTTCTGACTTTTCCATGAATTAATTATATAAAATTTTGTCTGCAACTCTTGCTGCCTTAATATTTTCTAAAACATCATGAACCCTGAGGATATTCGCACCATTCATGATCCCTATCGTATTTGCGGCAATTGTTCCTTCAAGCCGTTCATTTACCGGTGACGGATAAATTTTATGAATAAAACTTTTTCTCGATACACCAAAAAGAATCGGACAATTTAATTTCGTGAACATTCGTAAATTTCTTATCAGCTCAAGATTGTGCTCCAGAGTTTTTCCAAATCCGATTCCCACATCAATTATAATTTGCATGATACCTTTGCTTTTTGCAATATCAATAGACTCTTTTAAATAAACAAATACTTCTTCGACTACATTTTTATAAACAGGATTTACCTGCATATTCTTTGGTGTTCCTTTAATATGCATTAATATACAGCTTGCATTGTGTTTTGCCGTTACACCTGCAATCTTATCATCAAACTTAAATCCGCTGATGTCATTTACGATGCTTGCACCCGCTTTCAATGCTTCTTCTGCCACTTCACTTTTATATGTGTCAATTGAAATTGGGAGCCGGATTTTGTTCTTCAATTCCGATATAACGGGGATGACTCTTTCAATCTCTTCGCTGATTGTAATACTTTGAGAACCGGGTCTTGTTGATTCTCCTCCGACATCAATAAAATCTGCGCCATTCTTTTCCATATTTACAGCATCTTCTATAACTTTATTAAGTATTACATTCCTATAGAAATATTTCCCTCCATCGGAAAATGAATCGGGAGTTATATTCAAAACCCCCATTATAAAAGTGCGAGCATTAAAATCGTAAATCTTAGATCCAAATATATAGTTTTTAAAGTTTATAAGGAGTTAAAGTTTTTAAAGTTTATAAAGTTTGTAAAGTTTGTAAAGTTTGTAAAGTTGTTAAAGTTTGTAAAGTTTGTAAAGTTTGTAAAGTTTGTAAAGTTTTTAAAGTTCTTAAAGTTTGTAAAGTTTATAAAGTTCTTAAAGTTTTTTTCCAAAATAAAAATATCCTCAAACACTATCAAACTTCATAATAAACTAAAACTTAAACTTAATAATCTAATACATTGACAACTTTACAGCCCTTATAAACTTTACAAACTTTATAAACTTTAAGTTATAAAGTTTTAATCAAAGCTGATAACATTTTAGATATAACCTCACAGTCATTTTTAAATTTCAGAAATTCTTTTTCGGTTAAATATTGTAATTCTAAACCTAAACAAAGCATACTACGAATTTCCCCAGCACTTCCTTTTGCCACAAATAAAAAATGCTTAAACTCATTATTACTTTTTCTTTCAAATCCTTCTGCGATGTTATTCATGATGGAAATTGCAGCTCTAAGAATCTGATTTTTAAAGTTATAATCTTTGCTAGTTTCAAAAAATTTATATAATTCAGTTGTCAAACTTTTAGATTTTTGCCAAATCACAATATCCTCAAACCTATCAAACTTCATAATAAACTAAACTTAATATTCTAATACATTGACAACTATACAACCCGTATAAACTTTATAAACTTTATAAACTTTATAAACTTTATAAACTGCTCTTAACTTACTTCCGCTCCTTCTTTTATCTCCCCGTCTATTGTAACAATCTTAAGTTCCCCGTTAAGCTTGGCGGCAAGCAGCATTCCTTCCGAGTCAATGCCCATCAGCTTAGACGGCTTTAAGTTATCCACGACCACTATTAATTTCCCAATCAAATCCTCTGGCTTATAATGTTCTGAAATCCCCGAAACGATTTGCTTTTCCTTATCACCTACTTTTAACTTCAACTTCAAAAGTTTTTTGCTTTTAGGAACAACTTCACATTCAAGGACTTTTGCAACTTTTAAATTTACTTTTTTAAAATCGTCGATGCTTATAACATTTGCAATAGTTTCATTTCTGTCCTCTTCTGGTTCCTCTTTACTGATGCCCATAACATTTTCAATTTCTTTATCTTCAATTTGCGGAAATAAAATTTGATTTTCACCCAGTTCCGTTCCGGATTTTAGAACAGGTTCTCCGATTTTATTCCATTTAAAATCGGATTCGTCTTTATTTAAAATTTTTAAAATCTTTTCCGCTGAAAAAGGAATAAAAGGAGAAATTAAAATTGCTATCGAATGACAGATCTGCAAACAAGTATTGATCACAGTCTCACACTTTTCTTTATCCTCTTTAATTATTTTCCATGGCTCACAATCATTAAAATATTTATTCGCAGCTCTTACTGCATTCATTGTTTCGGTAAGCGCTTCCCTGAATTTAAAATTATCATAGCTTTCGGCAATAATCTTAGACTGCGATTTTACAAAATGCAAAATTTCTTTATCAGCTTTTTCTAATTTATAACTGTCCGGGATTTTATTTTCGAATTTAGTTTTGGTAAAGACTACAGTCCTGTTAATAAAATTACCGAGGATTGCTGCAAGCTCACTATTATTTTTTATCTGCAGATCTTTCCACGTAAATTCAGAATCTTTATTCTCCGGTAAGTTTGATGCAAGAGTATATCGTATAACATCAGGATCAAATCTTGCAACAATATCTTTCACAAGTATTCCGTTAGCTTTGCTCTTGGAAAGTTTTTCGCCCTTTATATTAAGAAATTCATTCGCAGGAATATTATCGGGAAGAACATAGTCTCCATGCGCCATAAGCATTGCTGGAAAAATTATCGAATGAAAAACAATATTGTCTTTTCCTAAAAAATGAATGAGCTTTGTATTTTTATCCTGCCAGTATTCTTTCCATTTATCCGGATCATTCCTTTGTATGAATAACTCTTTTGTTGCGGAGATATATCCGATCGGAGCTTCAAACCAAACATAAATTACTTTACCATCATATCCTTCCAGAGGTACTTTAATTCCCCAGTCAAGATCTCTTGTGATAGCTCTGTCTCTTAAGCCCGCTTTAAACCAGCTCTTAATATAATTGATTACGTTTTGTTTCCAATTCTCTTTTGTTGTAACCCATTGACTGAGCTTCTCCTGATATTGTTCAAGAGGAAAATAAAAATGAGTAGCATCTTTAACTACAGGAGTATCTCCTGTAATTTTTGATTTAGGATTGATCAGCTCCAGAGGAGAAAGATTGCTTCCGCAGTTTGGGCATTCATCGCCGCGTGCTTCTTCGTATCCGCATACAGGACAAGTTCCAACAACATATCTGTCCGCCAAAAATCTTTTTTCCTTGTTTGAATAAAGCTGTTTCTCGGTTTTCTGAACAAATATTTTTTTATTATACAAATTTAGAAAAAATTCCTGTGCTGTTTTGTGATGAACTTCATTCGATGTTCTTGAAAAGATATCAAAATCTATTCCTATATCTTCAAGTGCTTTCTTATTTGAAAAATGGTACCTGTCAATAATTTCCTTTGGAGAAATGTTTTCAGTTAACGCAGCCATTTCGATTGCAGTCCCGTATTCATCCGAGCCGGAAATAAAAATTACATCGTCATCATTTAATTTTCTGTATCTGACATAAATATCCGGAGTTAATTGAGAGCCGACCAAATGCCCGATATGTAAATAATTATTTGCAGTTGGTAATGCTGCCGTAACTAAATATTTGGTTTTAGTTTTCATTGTTCAAATATACTTAAACTGATATTGTATAAAAACGGATTAAGTGTGGCACATTTTAACAAGTATCCGTAATTGTCATGTATCTTAATAAATGTGCCACACTTGTTAAAAATATTTTATATTAAGTATAAATTCAAAGTATTAATAATTAAGTTTGTTCAAGCAAAATTTTTTAATGAATTCTAATTCTACCATTGCCATCTTAGGAGATATACACGGTTGTTACAATACTCTTCTCAAAGTTTTCGGGCAATTAAGCGGAATCAAAGAGATTTATACTGTAGGTGATTTAATTGATAGGGGAAAGTATTCTAAAGAAGTAGTAGAGTTCTGTATGAAAAATAATATTAAACCGGTAAAAGGAAATCATGAAGATATGATGATTAGAGCAATTGATAATTCTGATAAGTTCTTCGGATTTTTATTTAAAGACGCCGAACTTTACTATCAAAACGGAGGAGGAGAAACACAATATTCATACATTAGATCCCGCTTATTTTCAAACTTCACAAAATTTAAACAAGAGCTTAAAGCATTAGGTCACTATGATTATATAAAAAATTTTCCTCTGCGATACGAATTCAAAAAGGTGATTATATCACATGCAGGAATTATAGAAGGCGGAAATGATATATCTGTTTTATGGAATAGAAGCACTCCTGCCCGGCTTGATAAACTTCAGATATTTGGTCATACTCCTCTCAAAGATTTCGCTTACAAAAGAGATTATTATTCCAATATTGATACCGGATGTGTGTATAAAAATAAATTGACTGCGATCATTGTCGATACAGATGAAGGAAATATTAAAGAAATAATCCAGGAAGACTGCCACCCGATGGATGTTGAATAAAAAAACCGTCGGTTAATAATTAAACTGACGGTCATAAATTAAACTAAGTGATTATATATTTGACAAACCTAATTAATATTACAATATTTTTTTTAAGTTAAGTAAAAAAAAAATTTAAATAGAGTTTACTATTTACTCAAGGTTTGTCAAATATTTAGCTGCCTTAAACTATTATTTTTACTAACTATTACTTTATTAATAACATTCTTTTTACCTCACTAAATTCTTTTAATTCTAATTTGTAAAAATACACTCCACTTGCAAGATTACTTCCGTTAAAATTCACACTATAGCTTCCGGCTGTTTTAAATTCATTCTCAAGAATTTTGATTTCTTTTCCGGTTATATCGTAAACTTTAATTTTAACTATTCCGTCTATCGGAATGGTGTAAGAAATCGTGGTTGTAGGATTGAATGGATTTGGATAATTCTGATTAAGTTTATAAGTTAAAGGTAATTCCAAAACTTCTTGTTTTAAGAATTGAAGCTTGTCTTTTATTGAAGCAATTCCTTCGACATAATTATTAACCGCAATATCCAATATATTTTTTTCTATTATCAAATTTCTTTTTTCATTTGTATTTAAGTTTTCAAAATTATTAATCTTTTCAGTAATATTCTTTTTCAGAGCCGCAAAATTGCTCTCAGGGTTTGAATTGACTTTTCGTTTTTCATTTTTAGTTTTAATTTTATCTGTTCGATTTGTTTTCGAAATTAATTCGGGGCTATAAGGAATTTGGGTTATTTGATAATTAATTGCATCATTATATAATTGATTAATATTTTCCGGTAAATTATCTCCTTGATAATAACTTAATAAGCTGTCCAACATAAGTCTTATTGCTCTGCTTCTATCTATAGTTACATAAAATCTCACTTCTTCATCAGTGCTATTATTCATAATATCATCATATTCGGAAATTGCCATTTCTAATTCGTTTCTTTCTATTTTACTTTCTATGGAAAGGTTAATTAGTTTATTATTTAATATTGTATCATCCGGATTTTGGGAAATTTGATTCAAATAAAAATTTTCCAAATTAGTAAAGTTTCCATTTGAAAACAAAGTTGAAGTGAAAAGATTATTCAAGGAAATAATCGGATTGATTTGAGAATTTTGTAATGACAATAGCTGATTGGAAAAACTTAACGCAGCATTAAAGTTTTCTTGATGTTGATTTTTTAATACATTTCCTAACAATAAATATTCAGAAGATAGGGAAGAATTATCAGCCGGGTCTGAACCAAAATCACATGCATAAGATAACTGCCCTGTTAAATATGGATTATAAGTGAAAGAATAATTCGGAATTAATCTTCCGGAAGGACTATTCCCTCCCCAATAATTTGATATAACATCAATTGGAAAAGCTGTTCCCGATATTTCTTTATTAAAAATCAAAGTATCCGGAACTAAGGGATAAATATCTTCTATTGAATTGTATCCTTTGTACATTATAGGAGCGTTATAATTATATCTTGAATTATTACAATAAATTTCCTGGCTCGCATTATGATGAATATAATTATATCCTCCAATCACATAAGTTTCATCATTAAGATATGAAGGAGTCATAATCGGATTGGAATTATTTGTTAAATAAAGTCCTAATCCATTCACATAAATTTCATTATTAAATAAAACCGGCTGTGAGTTATCTAATAGTATTCCATAATTCATGCATTGAGATATTTTATTACACTTATAATTGCCATTTGAATTGTAGCTGAATATTCCCGATGAATGTGTTCCGTTTATATTTCCACCGATTATATTATTAAAATTTATGAACGGTGATTCATTATTTAAAGAGATTATTCCGAAATAACCGGTGTTATCCAAAATGTTTGAATCAATATTTATATTAGGACATTCACTTATCAATATACTTGATATTTTTACTTCAGTGTGATTGGTTTGAGTAAAAATATTTTTTCTTATGAGAGGAATTACACTCGTTTCATTATTTATTTTATAAATTGAAATATCATAATCACGATTATTTTCAAATCGGATATTTTCAACTTTTACTCCAATTGCATTTGTAATATCAACACCGATTAATGCATTTTTAATTGTGAGAGGAAAATAATTTGTTGAAAGTAAATCTATACCTCCATCAATTATGTTAATTCCATTCCAACTTTCATTATTTACATATTTGTCAAATGATGAACTTCTATTATCAGGTCTAAATTTCATTGTAGAATTATTCAAATAAATGCCTTTCCCAAAGTTGAAAAAAGCATTTGTACCTTTAACATCAAATCCACATGATTCAAGATTAATATTATCATCATAAAAATAATTGCCATTTAATATTCTTAAATTTAAATTTTGTAGATTAATGCCGGCAACATTATAATTTAATAATGGACTTCCCCAAATTTCTATGTCATGATAGTCTAAATTGGATTCTAATATTATATTGTTCAGTTTCATGGGAATCGGATTATAATTCAAATTATTTGAATAAATGAAGATTTTTGCTCCTTCCGGAAAGAGACCAGTTATTGTAGAAGTATTTTCTAACTTTAAATTACTTAAAATTAACGTGTCCACATCGGAATAATTTGTAGCTTTATCAATATAAATTCGACCAAAAGTCGTCTTAGTTGAGGTATAACCAACTCCTCTAAAAATTATTGGTGAACTCTCTAAACCTTTCGCCTCCAAATTTCTAAATTCTAAAGTTGCTGCTGTTGTTGTCCCTCCTGGAGTTTCTATTATAGCACCTGGATTAATTTTAAAAAATCCACTTTCATCAGCGCGATGAAAAAAAGCCAAACCGGAAATATTATAAATATGATTTGATCCGCCTCTGTTATAGATAACATTTTCCGGTGAGTACCTGGTTGGCAGAGCAATTAAATATTTTAAATCAAAATTAATATTACTGTTTAAACTATTATAATCTACCTGCTCTATATTTCTTAATTCAATTCCGGTTTTCAAATTTTCCGCAGAATATGTTTTGCTTGAATCTAAATTGTGAAATTCAAAAGTTGGTGTCGAAGTCCACGCATAAAAACTTGGAGGATTTCCCCGGTTTGATAAAAGATTTCTTGTTGTATCGGCAGAAATAAATTTTATATCAGTTGCTCCGGATCCATAAGGATCATTAATAATTGTATATGGCGAATAATGCCAGACCAGTAAACCACCTTTAAAATTAGGATAATTGTTAGAAGCTACTTCATTTATAATTTTTCTATCAAATCCTAATCTTCTTCGATTTTCAACAACAAAAGATTCTCCTGACGACCAATCAGGTGCTGCTGAAGGCTTTCCGTATATAGTTACGACGCCGACTTTAAAAGAAGTTTCAACCGGAGGAAGGTTTGTAATTTGTTGTATCGAATCTAATGCAATTGGCTGCAGCCATCCCTGCTTCATTCTATAAACAGGATTTGGAAGTTGCGGACAGTTATTATCATGAACGTCAAATCCGTCCATTATATCACATCTTCCTGAATTCGTATGACCCCAGCCAAATTGCATATGCCCAAACTGATGAGCAGAAACTCCAAAACCATCTATCCTTGATTCGGGATTATCAATTCTCTTTTCGCGTGATACTATTGGCGATATATTTCTGACAGATGAAACATCTTTAAATGAACGATGATATCCGGCAAAATAAATAAATAAAATACCATCTTCGCTAAGGAATTGATTTAAATTAAAATCAGGACACTGATTGAGAATAGCTTGTTTTGTATCAATAATCATATCACCTGACATATCAATAAAATCCGTATCATTTCTAAAATAAGAATTTGTAGGGTGAGATCCATATTTTTTCTTTGGTAATTTAACACATTTGATTATGGGAACTCCATTAATGAATACATAATTATTTACAATGCCGGTTTTAAATTTATAATTGGTCTCGTTGGGACGTGTTACATAAGGTATAAGCTCAAATTTTCCATTAGATGCTTCTTTATAATATTGTTTCATGCTTCCATAAGCAGAATCTCCATTTGATGCCCAATCAGGATGGGCTGTTCCATTATAAACTCCGAGAGAATCAAAAAACATATTCCACCTGTCATAATAAGTATACTTTGAAGCTTTTACATATTTATTTCCCGCAGGAATATTTGTTGGTTCCAAAACTAAACCCATTTCTCCTGCAGCATCCAGAACTCCATGAGAATTGACCCATTCTAATTGCCAGTCATAAAATGGCTGCAAAGTATCATTTCCATTAATGTACCTTCCGTCGGGAAAATCTACATATACTACAGCAAATTTTCCAATTCGAAGGTTATTCCACCATGGCTGCAAATAATTTGGAATCGAGTCAGGAGCAAATTGACTCATATCCATTCGACATATTGTAGGTTCGTCATCGGGGATGCACAGTGAAGGGAATAAAAATGTAACATACAAAAACAAATAAATTACTTTCTTCATTTTTTGTTCCTCCTTTTTCTGCAATGCAGATTACTTTAAGTTATTAATAAATCATTTTATCAACATTAAATTTTTAATTAACTTTTCATTTGGGGATGAAAGAATATAGTAATATATTCCTGAGTTGAGATTTTCAGAAACAAAATTAATTTTATATGAACCCGAACTTAAATTTTTATCGAAAATTGTTTTTACTTTTTGTCCGAGAGTGTTATATAAATCTAAATTATAATTATCGTTAGAAATAATATCAAATTGAATTATTGTTGATGAATTGAAAGGATTAGGATAATTCTGATACAATAAAAATTCAGTTGGTATTAATGAAGACGTTTGAATAATATTTACTGTTGTATCCGGATTTGTAAAGGAACGAATATTGCAATACACATCAAAGGGTCCGTTTCTTTCGTCACTCCAAACGCTAATAATCTTATCTTCATAAATTTCAACATCACTATAAAATTTATCAGTTGAAGGAAATTCATTTGTTACCAAATAATTGTTTCCAATTCTAATACGCTCGGTATTATATCTTTGAAAATAAGGTTTCGGAATAAAAGGTCTGAATTCACTCCATCCAATTAAAAATTCACCATTCGGTTTTTCGAATACATTACAAATACCTTTTCCCCAGCTGGTAGTACTTTGAGTTACTCGAAAATTAGGTCCAATTTTAATTCCATTATAGTTAAAGCTTTGAGCATATACTTCACTATGTGTATTATCTAAACGATCATCAGACCATGCAATTACAAAATTACCGGATGAATCGGAAGAAATATTAGGTGAAAGCTGTAAATTTAATGGTCCAAAATCATCATTCACTTTTTCATTTACTCCGTCTTTATTACCAAACTTGTCATACATTTGAAAATAAATATCATCACCGTTAGTAACAGCCGGGGGTCTTGAGTCATCCCATGTAATTATAAAACTTTCGTCATACCTTATTGAAATTTCCGGATGCCTGTGATAATAAAAATTACTTGTATCATTAACTCTGATATTATTACCGATCTTGTTTCCATTAATGTTTACCCTTTGATATAAAATATTTCCATGACTCCATGTAATTATAAATTCATTGCTATTATTTACTCCTATAGACAATGGACCATAAAAATTTCCATTAGTATCGTTAATAACAATTTCATTTGTAATTGGCTGTGCATTAGAATCAAAAGAACGAAATTTTACCCTGCTGCTAAAATTTATTGTACCGTTTGATTCCATCCAGCAAACTCCAAAATTTCCATTTTTACAAACAGCAATATTTGGTGAATAAGAAGAATCAGGGTTAATGTTTATTTTAAAATTATTTCCAATAAACATTCCATTTTTTTGAATCCTTTGAGCATAAATATTACCTTCACCATTTCTGTAATCAATCCATACAACAGTAAAAATACCAGTGCTGTTAATACTTAATTCTGCCGAGTATTGTGCTTGATTCGTCGTATCGTCATTCACTTTAAAATCCGAAACGAACTGTGAGAATAAGATGTGAGAATTAAATATATGGAGCAATAAGAAAAGAAGTAAAAATAAAAATATTACCAGTATTTTCAGAAATAAACCCATAACATAAAATATTTCTTTAGTTAAATTTATAAAAACTAATTTTTTCAATCAATAGATTATTAAAACTTAAAATCTCGGTAACAAAAACGGAGATTGTTCAATGAAATGTAATCCCATTTTTTCACATTCGAATTTTCATAAAATATTGAAGTTATGATTATAATTAATAAAAGATTTTTCATAAATTGTTTCCCCCTGCTATTTAGATTTATTAATTTATTTCAATAATATAAAATATTTTACTAAGTTTTCTTGATTACTTGAGAGGTTATAAACGTAGACCCCGGATGGAAGTGAGGATGCATCATAATTTATCTGGTAGCTACCAACGTTCATAGCTTGATTAAAAATTTCATCAACTAATTGTCCTAACAAATTATAAATCCTTAACGAATAAATTTCTTTTTTAAATAAATCAATTTTTATTATAGTTTGGCTATTGAAAGGATTAGGATAATTCTGATATAAATTAAATTTTTCAGGGACAATATGTGATATCTGTGAAATGCCCACTGTTGTATCAGGAGTAGTAAATGAGCGTATATTGCAATATATATCCAAGTTCCCATTTCTTGAGTCGCTCCAAATACTCGGAACCCTATCATTATAGATTTGTATATCATTGGAGATTTTTTCAGCAAAGGATGCTTCATTTGTTACAAGAAAATTATTTCCCAAAATATTTCCCGAGTTCAAATATCTTTGAAAATATGGTTGGGGAATATTTCTGAATTCTGTCCAGTAAATTATAAAATCTCCATTTGCTCTTTTATACACAGAAGCTAATCCTTTTACAATACTAATTGAGCTCTGTGTCACTCGGAAATTACTATTTATTTGTAATCCTTTTGAATCAAATCTTTGCCCAAAAACCTCATTGTTTGTAATATCAAGTCTATCATCGTTCCATGCAATAATAAAATCACCCGAACTGTCCGCAGAAATCTTAGGTGAATGCTGTAAATTTAATGGTCCAAAATCATCATTCACTTTTTCATTTACTCCGTCTTTATTTCCAAACCTGTCATACATCTGAAAATAAATATCATCACCGTCTTGAATTGCCGGAGGTCTGAAATCATTCCATGTAATGATAAAACTTCCATCTGTTTTTACAATGATTGATGGATTTTCATGTTCAACACTTACTGTGTCATCATTTACTTTTATGTTATTTCCAATTTTATTTCCCGAAGAATCTAACCTTTGAAAAAAAATATTTCCATATTGACCAATAACATATTCTTGCCAGCAAATTACATATCTTCCAATTGAATCTGTTCCTACTTTTGGAGTATTAATAACAGTATTCATTAAACTATCATTTATTCTAAAAGTGGCTCCGAAAGGAATTCCTTGATTATTAAATATTCTTGCTTTAACTCCAAAATCTTTCCAACAAACTAAAAAACTTCCGTTTCCTCTAACTGCAATATCAGGTGAACTTGATGATCCTGTTATTTCATTAATTCTAAAATTATCTCCAACAAATTCTGCATTTGATAAAAATCTTTGACAATAAACATTGACATTAACGCCTTCTGTTCCTTCTTCTCTCCAATCAGTCCAAACAACAGTAAAATTTCCATTTTTATCCGTTCCAATTTTTGCATCATATTGTGGCTGATTTGTCGTATCGTCATTCAGTTTAAAATCAGAAACAAGCTGTGAGAATAAGATGTTAGGATGAAGCGTATGGAGCAATAAGAAAAGAAGTAAAAATAAAAATATTTTTAAAAGATTGTTCACACCAAAAATTTTATTAAAAATTATACATTACATTTCAAAATATCAAATGACATTTTTTCCTATTTGTCCCCTGTAGATTGTATTGATAACTAAATGATTAAAAAATTTCATTAGCTAAAACTACTGCTTTTCTATCAGCGAGACATAAACTGAATAGTAAAACTATAAACGATTTCATATTGCTCTCCTTTTTTAAAGTTTAGTGGAATTAATATTTTATTTGATGATTGTCATTTTTTTGGTTTCTGAGTAATTTTCTGTAATCATTTTATAATAGTAGGTTCCGCTTGATAAATCCTTGGAGCTGAACTCCACTTCATATTTACCGGCAGATAATTTTTTATTAACTAAATTTTCTATTTCTTTTCCTAATATGTTGTAAACCTTTACTATAACTAATGCCGGCTTAAGGATTTGAAATGCAATTTTGGTTTTCGGGTTAAATGGATTCGGGTAATTCTGCCAAAGTTTAAATTGATCAGGAATTTCACTTGATAAATTGTTTATTGAAACTGTACTATCCGGATTTGAATAAGATAGCACATTACAGTAAATATCGAAGTGGCCGTTTCTGTTATCCTGCCACGCATTTATTATTCTATTATTCCGAATTGTTAATCCGGATTGAATCTTCCATGAAGAAGGTGCCTGATTTGAAATTGAAAAACTACTTCCTATTAAAGTCCTGTCATTTCTTATTCTCTGCATGTTTGATGGCAATCCTCTTCCCATACCGATTGCAATATCTCCATTTGGCTTGCTGCTTATAACTGTTGGAAGCTCATTATTTGATACTAAAATGTTGTTTCCAAGTTTTTGACCATTGCGGTCGTAGAATTGACAAAAAGTAGAAGCAAAAAAACGCTGGTCATTCCATGTAATACAAAAATTGCCTGATGAATCGGATGATATTTTTGGAGCTTCTTGAGTTATAAATATTTCTTCATTAACCAGAGTATTGTTTCCAATCCTTTCTCCGATTGAGTTAAACATTTGCATATAAATATCATATTCTATTCCATCCAATCTATTATCCTGCCAGCAGATTATAAAACTTCCATCTCTTTTCGATACGATATCAGGATATCTTTTCCGCGACACCTGAGCTTGATCACTAACATTTTCATTATGTTCTATCTTGGTTCCAATACTATCAAATCTTTGGTAATAAACTCCATCGCCAGTTGTATCACTGTAATTTTCCCAAGCAATAACGAAATTTCCTTTTTGATCAGAACTTATTGCAGGGATAGTATTTGAAAAATTAGATTCGCTAACAGTTATTTTTGGCGAGACTGGATCTGCGTTGGAATCAAACAAGCGTACAGAAATTTCTGAATTACTTCTGTCAGTCCAGCAAATGATAAAACTTCCATTGTCCTTTACCGAAATATCCGGGGTAGATGCGGTATCTAGATTCTTTGTTAACCTAAAATTAACTCCTAAAGGCAAACCTTGTTTATTATATCTTTGACAGAAAATTGTCTTATTAAAAATTGTAGAGGTTGTAAACCTTTCATCCTGCCAGACAAGTATGAAATTTCCTGAATCATCAGCTCCTACTTTTGGTCTGAAATGAGGATAAGAAGTTAAATCATCATTAACCTTAAAATCCGAAATAAGCTGAGGAAATAAACTATGAAGCTGGAGCGAATTGAGTAAAAAGAAAAAAAGTGAAAATAAAAATATTTTGAGAAAATTGTTCACTCCAAAAATTTATTTTAAATTATACATTCTATTTCAAAATATCAAACGAAATTTTACTATTTGTCAATTTAATTTCAATTGATAAATAATTAATAAAAAAACTCATATGTAAAGTGCTAATGTCCTATCGATAGTAAAACCCAAGCAAATCCCCACCAAATCTGTATTTCAGACCAGTCATTACATTGTTAAAGTTTGCAAAATTGAGTAAATTAAAGCGATTTGGGATTTGGAATATCGGAATTGGAATTTAGTTTTAATCCCAAATCCACAATCCCAAATTCCAAATTTGAAAGGGGCTATAGCTTAGCTGGTAAAGCGTTTCGTTCGCAACGAAGAGACCACCGGTTCGATTCCGGTTAGCTCCACTAACTTGATTTGGGATTTGGAATGTCGGATTTGGGATTTATTTTCGGATTTTGGATTTATGATTTTTATTAATTGACCATTAGCCATTGACCATTGACTATTGACCATTTAACCAATTAACCATTTAACCAATTAACCCTTTAACCAATTAACAATAAAAATTGCCAAACGAAAAAATAATTCCGGTTAATATTGAAGACGAAATGAAGTCTTCATACATTGATTATTCAATGTCAGTAATTGTTGCAAGAGCTTTGCCTGATGTAAGAGACGGCCTGAAGCCGGTTCATAGAAGAGTTTTATTCGGTATGAATGATCTTGGGCTTGCTGCCAACAGAGCCCCAAAAAAATCTGCACGTATAGTCGGAGAGGTTTTAGGAAAGTATCATCCCCATGGTGATAAATCAGTTTATGACGCAATGGTAAGAATGGTACAGGAATTTTCATTACGTTATCCGCTTGTTGATGGTCAGGGAAATTTCGGTTCCGTAGATGGTGATTCTCCGGCGGCTATGCGTTATACTGAAGCAAGGTTATCGAGAATTGCCGAAGCGATACTGGAGGACCTCGAGAAAAATACAGTTGACTTTCTTCCAAACTTTGATGACACTCTTCAGGAACCATCTGTTCTTCCCTCTGCGTTACCCACTCTTTTGTTAAACGGCTCCAGCGGAATTGCTGTGGGAATGGCAACAAACATTCCTCCGCACAATCTCACTGAAGTTTGCGATGGAATAATTCATCTTGTAAAAAATCCTGATGCTGATATAAAAAAATTAATGAAATATGTCACAGCTCCGGATTTTCCTACTGGTGGTATAATTTACGGATACGGACCGGTTAAGGAAGCTTTTGAAACAGGAAGAGGGAAAATTATTTTGCGTGCAAAAGTTTCTATTGAAACCGAGAAGAACGGAAAACAAAATATTA
Source organism: Bacteroidota bacterium (assembly GCA_030855105.1). Classification (GTDB taxonomy): domain Bacteria; phylum Bacteroidota; class Ignavibacteria; order Tepidaquicellales; family Tepidaquicellaceae; genus JAGPCH01. The sequence continues at coordinate 26,583 of JALYRX010000030.1, forward strand.
TCATCAATGAAATTCCTTATCAGGTTAATAAAGTAACTTTAATTGAAAACATAGCACAGCTTGTTCGAGATAAGAAAGTTGAAGATATTTCAGATATAAATGATGAAAGTGACCGGGATGGAATGCGTGTTGTGATTGGACTCAGACGTGACGGTAATCCGCATGTGATAATGAATAATCTTTACAAGCATACACAAATGCAGGTCACGTTTGGTGTTATAATGCTGGCTCTTGTTGACGGTGTACCGAAAGTTCTGAATCTTAAAGAGATGATGCAGCATTTTATAGCTCACAGACTAAATGTAATAGTCAGAAGATCTAAATTTGAGCTTGATGCCGCGGAAAGAAGAGCTCATATACTTGAAGGTTATATTATTGCTCTCGATAATATTGATGAAGTTATAAAGTTAATTAAAAAATCAAAAGATGCTCCGACTGCAAAAGAAGGATTAATGAAGAAGTTTAAGCTCTCGGAAATACAGGCAACAGAAATTTTAAATATGCGTTTGCAGAGATTAACGGGTCTTGAAAGAAAGAAGATTGAAGATGAGTACAAAGATATTTTAAAGATGATAGAACGACTTAAAAATATTCTAACGAGTGAGCAGCTCAGAAGAGAAATGATATGTGATGATTTGAAATTGATCAAAGAAAAGTTTGGTGATGAAAGAAGAACCGAAATAGTTTATGACGTAAAGAAAATGTCGGACGATGATATGATGAAAGAATTAATCAAAGAAGAAGATGTCGTTATAACAATTTCCAATAAAGGATTTATAAAACGAATTCCTGTTAATTCTTACAAGTCACAGGGCAGGGGAGGGAAGGGCATTACTGCAGCATCCACAGGAAGCACAGATGATGATTTTAATGAGCACATGTTCATCGGGTCAACTCACCAGTATATAATGTTCTTTACCGATAAGGGAAAATGCTACTGGCTGAAAGTTTATGATATTCCCGAAGGAACCAGAACTTCAAGAGGTAAATCTATTTTGAATTTAATCGAAAAAGAAAAGGACGAAAACATTTCCTCTTTTGTAATGGTAAAAGATTTTACCGAGCCATTATATGTAACAATGGTTACCAGTATGGGAACGATAAAGAAAACTACACTTGATAGTTATTCAAATATCAGGAGAAACGGAATACAGGCGATTAAATTAAATAACAATGACAAGCTTGTAGAAGTAAAATTAACAAACGGTTCACAGGAAATTGTGATCGGCTCACATGACGGGCAGGCAATTAGATTTAATGAATCATTGGTCAGAGAAATGGGCAGAACCGCAACAGGGGTACGCGGAATAAAGCTTGGCAAAGGTGATTATGTTGTTGGCCTGGTCGCAGTGACAAGACCAAGTGCGACAATATTGGTGATAACAGATAAAGGTTACGGCAAGAGGAGTGATCTTGCGGACTACAGGGTAACGAACCGCGGAGGTAAGGGAGTTATCACAGTAAAGACTACTGACAAAGTCGGAAAATTAATTTCGATAAAGGAAGTTACCGACTCCGATGACCTGATGATAATTACAACGAAGGGAATTTTGATAAGACAGAAGATGAAAGACATAAGAGTGATGGGAAGAAATGCACAGGGAGTCAGGGTAATAAAGCTTGGTGATAATGATATAATATCGGCAGTGGCGAGAATAGTGGAAGATGATAAGGATGAGAATCAGGAAAAATTGTTTTAGACCGTTAAAAGTTTCAAGTTCAATTATTTCAATTGATCACCAATGAAAACAAATAAAGAATATCTTTACGACCTAAAAAATTCGATTGACAAAATAATTATATACACTTCGAATAATAGCTTCGAGGAATTTAAGAACAGTGAGCTGGTTCAGGATGCAGTGATAAGAAGATTCGATGTTATTAGCGAAGCATGTTTTAAATTATCAGATGAATTGAAATACAAAATCGATTTTATTCCATGGGAGAGAATTATTGATATTAAAAAGAAATTGTTGAATGATGATTTTGAAATAAACGTTTCCAAAGTATGGGAGATTGTAAAAGAAGATTTGCCTATCCTCAGAGATGATATTGATAAAGTTGTTGTTGCATTAAACCAAAACATTTTAAGATGATACTTGCTTGTGAAATTATAAAAATTTTTTATCCATGAAAAAAGATAAATCAAAAATAAATAACGAAATAATTAGTTTTCTTAAAGAGCGGAAAGCCCGGAAGATTGCTGTTTTCGGTTCTTACGTTCGCGATGAAGAAATGGCTGATAGTGATATAGATATAATTGTGGAATTTAATGATAGAAAAAGTTTATTGGATTTTGTGGGAATAGAAAGAGAGCTTTCGGAAAAAATCGGAATTAAAGTGGATTTACTCACGGAACAATCTATAAGCCCTTATCTAATAGATAGAGTGAGAGAAGAAATGAAAGTGATATATCAATGAAAAAGATGATAGCATTTATTTATTCCACATTAGGGATTCTATTAATTTGAATAATAATTATAACTAAGAATTAAAAACCAAATTATGAAAACAATAAACGAAAAATTCATAGTTAACAAAGAAGGTAAAAAAACAGAAGTAATATTAGATATAAATGAATATGAACAGCTACTCGAAGATCTTCATGATCTAGCAATCATTGTTGAAAGGAAAGATGAATATCTTGTTGATCATAAGGTAGTATTGAAAAATTTAAAGAAGAAATGAAATCTTATGTTTTAAAATGGAAGAAGACTGCAGAAAAGGAATTAAACAAAATATCCAAAGAATACATTAACAGTATTACTTTTAAAATCGAAAGCTTACTTGCAAATCCATTTCCACTAAATGTTAGAAAAATAAAAGGTGCTGATTCATTTTTTAGAATTAGGGTTGGAGATTATAGAATAATATACCAAGTAAAGGAAAATGAAAATTTAATAATCATTAATAACATTAGACATAGAAAAGATGCATATAAAGACTTTTAATTTATGATTATTGATTTAAGAAGCGATACAGTAACAAAGCCATCAAAACCAATGCTCGAAGCTATGTTCAATGCTAAGCTCGGGGATGATGTCTTCGGTGAAGATGAAACTGTAAATGAACTTCAGGAAAAATGTGCAAAACTGACTGGTAAAGAAGATGCGTTGTTTGTTCCGACGGGTGTGATGGGAAATCAGCTCGCAATAAAATGTCACACTCAGCCCGGAGACGAAGTGTTAGTCGAAAGTGAATCTCATGTTTTGAATTATGAAACAGGAGCTCCTGCTGTAATCTCGAATGTTCAGATGCTGCAGGTGCAGGGAAGAATGGGAATTGTAAATGTTAATGATATAAAAAAATATGTCCGCTCCTCCGAATATTATTTCCCCTTAACAAAATTGATCTGTCTTGAGAACACTCATAACAGAGCCGGAGGAATTATACAGCCCATCGAAGTATTTAAAGAATTTTCAACATTCGCAAAAGACAATAAAATAAAATTACATCTTGACGGCGCAAGGATCTTCAATGCAAGTGTCGAAACTGGAATTTCTGTAAAAGAATATGCATCACATTTTGATTCAATTTCATTTTGTTTTTCGAAAGGTCTCGGATGTCCCGTTGGTTCAATACTTTGCGGAGACAAAGACTTTATTAACATGTCAAGAAAATGGAGAAAGATTCTTGGCGGGGGAATGAGACAGGTGGGAATACTTGCTGCTGCAGGTATATATGCTCTGGATAACAACGTTGAGCGGTTGAAAGAAGATAATAGAAAAGCAAAATATTTTGCCGATGAACTTAGTAAGCTCGAAGGAATAAAGGTAGATTTAAATTCTGTTCAGACCAATATAGTGATATTTAATTCTTCAAACATTTCCAAAAAAGATTTCATCAATAAGTTAAAAGAAAAAGGTTTATTAATTTCTTCAGGAAGCTATGAAAACATGCGTGCTGTATTTCACCTTGATGTGAGTGAAGATAAAGTTAAAAAGGCAGTTGAGAAGATCAAAGCATTAGTTAAATGAATTTTTTATTGTGTAAAATTTTATCTTCAGAAAATAAAAATGTTATATGATCTTTCAACCCGAAATAGAAACGATGCTCAATTTAAAATTTGCAGTACTCGGAGCTGAACCATGAACAGAGGTAGTTCGTCAGGAAGTTGAAGCAGGGTTTAATGTTTGCGCCACAAATCTTTACGGTTTGAGTGAGATTATCGGACCGGGAGTTTCACAGGAAGACTGCGATGAGAAAGGTACCGGCAGCTACATTTGGGAAGACCATTTTTTTCCGGAGATAGTGGATAAAGATTCGGGAGAACCTTTGGAAGAAGGAAAGAGTGGAGTACTGGTATTAACTACACTTACGAAAGAAGCAATGCCGCTTTTGCGTTACTGGACAAATGATATTACATCTATTTATTATGACAAATCTTTTAAGAGAACACATATCAAGATGGGACCAATTGCAGGTAGAGCCGATGATATGCTTATTATCCGCGGAGTAAATTTATTTCATACACAAATTGAAGATTTACTAAAAGATATATCCGAGCTTAGCGCATACTATCGGCTTATTGTAACCCGTGAAAATATAATGGATGATGTTGAAGTTGTTGTAGAATTAGAAGAAAAGTATTTTAGAAACATTGAAAGTCCACTCATCACTTCTGAGTCAACAATTGAAAATGAAAAACTGAATGTTTTGCAGAATAGTTTTATACGAAGAATTAAAGATCAAATCGGATTGAGTATGAAAGTGACTCTTTCTGCACCGGGAAAAATTCCACGCAGTGAAGGCGGCAAACTGAATCGTATAAAAGATTTACGAAATATAAATTAGAGCAATAAAAGAACTAACCTCACAAACAACAAAATCAATTCTATATTACAATACAGAGATTATTTTTTTTACATCATCAATCGTATGCATAGGGAAGTTTGCAATCCTTATATGTGTATCTTTTAAATTCCCATATCCGGAACCTACAATGATTCCAATATCAGACAGTGTTTTCTTAAATTCGTTTTGTTTATCAGTTACATCAATTTCGATTATCGTCTTTGAACGGTCTGATTTATTTTCCACAAACGGTTTAAATAATTTGTGATTTTCAAAAAAATTATAAAGCAAGTTTGCTTTTTCTTCCGTCTCTTTCCTGATTTTATTTATACCGTATTTATTCAAGTAATCACAGACTTTTCCGAGAAGATATATGCCAAGAACATTTGGTGTTTCAGTTGTCTGATACTTGACTGCATTATCATAAAGCGAGATAAAATTATGATAGCTTCCAATACTTAAATTTTTATTCTTCATCGCCCTTGCTTTATCCAGACATTTATCATTAACAATCAAAACCCCGAGTCCGGCAGGAAGTCCGAATCCTTTTTGAACGGAAAAAAAAGCAGCATCTATTTTATCAAAATCTAAATTTACATAAGGAGCCGAAGTAACGATATCTACAGCAATCAAAGCTTCCGGATATAACTGTTTTAATTTATAAATCTTTTCCGGATTGATTGCAACACCTGTACTGGTCTCGTTTTGAGTGATGCAAATGAGTTCAGGAGAGTTATTGATTGAGACATTTTTAAAATCAAAACCCTCTCCGTAAAGCACTTCGATTTTTACTGCATTCTTATTTAATTCAACTGCAGTCTTATAGAATCTTTCTGCAAATGCTCCGTTAACAAAATGAAAACTACGGGTTTCAACTGTATTCTGAATTATTCTGTCCATACATTCAGTCGCAGAGCTTAGAAAAAAAATATGATAATTATCGGGAATTTTCAAAAGTTTTTTTAGCGAATCAACAGTTGATTTATAAATGTCCATAAACTCTTTGCTTCGGTGATTAATGGAGCAGAGATTTTTATTCAACGCTTGTTCAATGTAATCATTGACTTCCGGATATATATGAGTGGGACCCGGTGTGAAAAATATTTTTTCCATTAGTTTGTAAAGTTTGTAAAGTTTGCAACTCCCTCCCCTTTCTTTTTCAAGGGGAGGGTCGGGGTGGGGTTAGGTCTGTCAAGTTTGTAAAGTTTTTAAAGTTTGTAAAGTTTGTGAGAAATTAAGGTTGTACCCAATATTCAATGCCTAATACATACACCTGGCATAGCCAGAACCAAAAAGTTTTATTAGTTTTGTGTAAATTTTTATTGTACATATAAATATTCTAAACCTTAGTTGAAAAAATATTACGAATTGATGACCTTATTACCTTATTTTGTCAGATAAGCTAATAAGGTTTGTTCCTATTTACAATTATTTCTACTAAGGTTTATTGCAAATTAACTTAAAGAGTTTAACATCATTCCATCTTTAGCGCATTAATTTTCTTACCATTTTGCGATTAATTTAACCTGTAACAGACTAATACTAATACCCAATACCTAATACAAGATTCTGAATTTAATTGTATGCGGAATTTTTTTTAAATCATGGATAACCTGAGGATTATATTTTTTGCTAATGTCTGTGATCACGTACCCTACTAGCTCATTGGTTTTCAAATATTGTCCGATGATATTTATATTATGATTTGCGAGAACATTATTTATCCGGGCAAGTATTCCCGGCACGTTTTCATGTATGTGAATGAGACGATGAGCATTTTGAAATTGCGGCAGCTGTATCTCAGGAAAATTGACGCTGTAAAAAGTGTTGCCACTGTTTATAAAATCTATAATCTTTTCAGGAACAAAGTTGCCGATATTTTTCTGAGCTTCTTCAGTACTACCTCCGATATGCGGAGTCAGGATTACATTCGGCAGATTTTGTAATTCGGAAATAAATCTATCTTCATTTCCCGACGGCTCTTCGGGAAAAACATCAATGGAAGCTCCACGGATTTTACCGTTTGTAATATTTATTACAAGCGCATTAATGTCCACTACATGTCCTCTACTGAGATTTAAAAAGATAACTCCCGTTTTCATTTGCCGGAATTGTTTTTCACCAATGAAATTTGTATTTGCCGGATTACCGTCAATGTGTAATGTTATAATATCGGCTTTCTTTAATAGTTCGGAAAGCATGTTGCACTTCTTTGCATTTCCGAGTGCAAGCTTATCAAGAACATCAAAGTAATAAACTTCCATCCCCAAGTCTTCAGCTAACACAGAAAGCTGCGAACCGATTTTACCGTAGCCAATGATACCGATTTTCTTTCCGCGGATTTCATAACTGCCTTTTGCAGATTTGTCCCAAACTCCTTTATGCAGAGAATTACTTTTATCAAAAATATTTCTCATCAGAATAATTATCTCAGCCAATGCAAGCTCTACAACACTTCGCGTATTGCTGAAAGGAGCATTGAATACAGCGATACCTTTTCTTAGACATTCGTTCAGATCTATTTGATTAGTGCCGATGCAAAATGCTCCGATTGATATTAACCTGTTTGCATTTTTCAGTACTTCATAACTTATTTGAGTTTTTGATCTTATTCCAAGTATAGAAATGTCTTTGATCTTCTCTGATAAATCTTTTTCATTCAGACTTTTATTTATTGTTTCAATCTGATAACCTTCTGTCTTAAAAATTTTAAAAGCATCGGGATGAACATTTTCCAGCAACAGAACTTTGATCCGGTTTTTAGGATATGAAATTGACATCGGTAATTTATTCAAATATAAAAATTCATCCATGCTTGGCGTTACATGATCAGCTTTGGAGGCAACAATTTCACGCTCTACATTTTCCGTGAAGGCAAAAAATTTATGAGCAATGCCTGCTTCTTTAAGTTCATAGTCAGTATATCCGTCTCCGATTACATAAAGCTCGCCTTTAAGTCCGAGTTTTTTTAATTGTTTTATTTTCCCGAAATCCTGGCTTAACAAATTATTTTTATCGAACCCCGTAATATTTCCTTTCCTATCAAACTCAAGCGTATTGGCAAAAACATTTTTCTCCGGGATATTAAATTTCTTTACAATCGGGTAAATAATTTCTTTAAATCCTCCGGAGACAATAAAAATATTATCACCGTATTTTTTAAAAAAATTTTTGTTTCGAATGACTGACTTCGAAACTTTCCTGCCCAGAACTTTAATTAAAGTATCAATGTGTGATTTGTTGGCATTCAGAAGTTTTACTCTTACTCTTAGTGAATCTCCAAAAGAAATCTTGCCATCCATTGTATTTTTTGTAAGCTCTTCGAATTCCTCTGTTAATATTTTTCTGTTCGGATTTTTCTTTAATGTGATTTTACAAAGTTCATCCAGTGCTTCCAGGCTGATAAAAGTGCTGTCGAAATCTATTATAAAATTTATTTTATTATTTTGAGTCAAGTCTTAAGATTAAATCAAGGTATTTTTAAATTTTGGAAAGATTGAGATGAGATTAATTTTGCAAAATTTTATTTTAATCGCTTAGGGTTTAATTCCCCGCCGCTTGCGGCGAAAGAATATATAATTCTAGAAATTAAGATACCCCGCTGCTTGCGGCGGGGAGTTTCATTAAACTTAATATTTTTTTCCTTTGTTCAAAACAAAAACTTCTTGAAATGTGAGCGGAAGACGGGGCTCGAACCCGCGACGTCCACCTTGGGAAGGTGGCATTCTACCACTGAATTACATCCGCAAATTTTTCCTTTCTGTTAATTACTAAGCAAAACAGGGGATTGATAAAATATTGCATACTGAATTGCACACTGGTGTTTTAATTTATTCGCCCTTAATTGGTTTAAAGTGAATGGTTTTTACACCCTCTTGAGTAATAATATTTAGATCATATGAGCATCTATCATAATCAACTTCGTAATCGAAGTATTCACTATATCTATTCTCGTCTATATTAGACTTTGGTTTCTTTTTTTTCGTTGGCTCTTTACTTTCAAGATATGGAATTTGAAAATAAACATTCCCATTTACTCCGTCTCCAGTGAATAAGGTATTCTTTCTAAGTATCCCGCTATTAATTGTATTACTAAAAACTGTGTACCACGAATCAGTATTAAAAATATCCTGTCGGGTTTCCTGAATTACATTTTTTATTTTATCCTTTTGATCATTATAAGAATATGTCGTTCCGTCAGAGCCTGTAACACTAGTTGGGGCTGTAGTGACAGCTTGAAGCACTCCTCCAATGGTCTGAAGAATTTCAGATTGTATTTTCTTATTTTCAATCCTCTGTAACAATAAAGTTGGTGACATAGGATGAATTTTAACGCTGTCATTATCTTTAGTTACTATGGTCAGAGTTAAATTATTAAGCGGTTCAATTAGAAATTCATTCTCTCCGTAATTTTTATACAATAACCATAGTCTCATATAAGTCCTGTCGAAAAGATTTACTGGTTCAAGATTAATGAGCAGGTCACAATCCACTCCCTTAACAGCACCTAAAGGGTTTCCATTTTTAAAATAAGAAATGACATCTGATTTCTTTTGTGGTTGCCAAAGAGTTACTGGCACGGCGTAATCATCCGATGCTCCGCAGCTTGGAAAGAAGAATGCAGTGATGACTAACAAGAGAATTGTATAAAGTAGACGGTGCTTCATAGTAAACTAGTTAATTTTCGTTCATCATTAATTTATAAAAAGCTCGAGCAATGAGTGTATAAGTAAGCATAACAATAACAACAAGTATCCCTGAAATTATTTTTCTAAATAAACTCTGATCGTCTATGACATTTGTAAACTTGTCCCAACCCCCATACCATATTGCTCCGATTCCCAAACTGAATCCAATTGTTATATTTAAAAAGACGGCTGCAACAACTACCATTATCAACTTATCGGTAGAATTGATATTCTGATATCTGGTTTGCAATCTTCCGCAAAATTATAAAAAATTTAAACAACTATTAAAACATTTATCTTACTATTACTATTAATAATACAATTATCAATAAAATCAATACAACAGTAATCAGGGCATAGTTATCTATAAACATTGTGTTCTCAACGTAAACTATTTTGTATTGCTGCTCTAATGTTTTCGAATTATATCCGTCTTTAATTATTCCGAAAACGTCAACGTCTTTATCTCCGTCTTTATCGGCAAAGAATACCGGGAGCCGTACTCTTGGCAAATATGAGTTTACTTCGTAGTCGTCAAACTTCTTGTCTTCCAAAATAAAAAACGGTGTTTCCAAAGATCCTGTATTTTTGTAATACTCTACATTTCCTTTTGATGTAAAATTCAGAATATCAAAAATACCATCCTTGTTTACATCAACAATTACAGGATTTTTTATATCAACATTGTTATTGATGTAAGCATCCGCAATGTTCAATATATCTTTTTTGGTAAATGTTTCTTTTAGGGAATTAATTTCTGTCTTAGGGGAATTAATTTCTTCAGCTTTCAGGAAGGAAAATGCAAACGCAAGAACCAAAATTACAAATGTGAAAGTTTTCATTTTCTTTTAAGTTTAATTTATGCAAAATAAGCTAATCAATGCTTAGATAAAACTGAAAAGTACATTTTTGGGATTTTAGATTTATGAGTTGAGATTTTGGATATTAGATTTTGATTTTAAAAGATTTTAAATTTACGAAGTCATATTAACAATTATCCTAAAAAAAAATAATTATCAAATCTAAAATTCTAAATCTAAAATCCTAGATATTCTAAACATCTTTTGCACATCGAAATCCGGAAATCATCCAGCGTTCATGTGTTTTGAAAAAATTCCTGTATGTATTTTTAGTTGACAATTTCGAAGTTCCAAATGAACCTCCTCTTAGAACCTTCTGGTTGTTAAACCACTTGTCATTGTATTCCGTAAATCCTGATTTGAATCCGGGATAAGCCATAAACTCTGAAGATGTCCATTCCCAGTTATCCCCGACCATTTGTTGTATTCCGTAAAAGCTTTCTCCTTTTGGATAAGAGCCGATCCTTGTCGTTCCCCAAATTTTGGATTCAAAAAGATTTGAATTCTCTTCATCAGGAAAATTATTTCCCCACGGGAATAGTCTGTTTGCATTTTTATCTTCATCGAACGCTGCCGCCTTCTCCCACTCAGCTTCTGTTGGAAGTCTGTTACCTTTCCATTTTGAATATGCATCTGCTTCAAAGTAACTGACATTTGTTACCGGTTCGTCAGCAATATCGCCGATTTTTTTTTCACCTCTGAAATCAATTTTTATCCATTCGCCATTATCTGTCTTCTGCCAGTATAGTGGCGCTTGCCAGTTATTTTGCTTAACTGCTTCCCAGCCTTCTGAAAGCCAGAATTTAAAATTAGTGTAGCCGTTATCTTTTATAAACTCGAGAAAGTCTCCGTTGGTCACAGGAAATTTATCAATATAAAAATCATTGAGATAAACTTTATGCGCCGGCATTTCAATATCATATGCAAACACATCTTTAAATTTATTTCTATCAAAACCCATCTCATAAATACCTCCGTTAATTTTAATCATCTCTTTTTTTGCTTTTATATTTAACCGGGGAGGTTGCTTAATTTCTAACGGTATATATTTATCAGCAAGTAAATGCTGAAGATCATAAACCATTAATTCCTGATGCTGGTATTCATGATTAAAACCAAGTATAAACAGTTGGACAATTTCATTATTTAAATTGCCATTACTTAATTGTAAAAATTTATGAACCTCTTCGTTTACCCAATTCCAGTAACCCAATGTTTCTTTAACGGTAGGACGCGAGATCGTTCCGCGTTTTGATTTGTTAAATAATTCTCCGAAAGAAAGATAGTAAGAGTTAAAATAAAAATCATAATTTTCTTTGAATGGCTTGTACGCAGAATAATATTTTCTCAGAAGCTGGTCATAAAACCATGAAAGATGACCAATATGCCATCTCGGAGGGCTCATAAACGCTTCTGTCTGTACAACGTAATCTTCGATCTCAAGCGGTTTGACAATTTCCATTGTCTGCTCCCGTACTTTAGTAAATTCACTGAACAAATTATTAACGTGTTCAGCTTTACTATCAGCTTTTAACTCATTTGGAATATTTAGAATATTTATATTATCCATAAAATTTTTATTTATTAGTTGATGATATTACAAAAGATATCTATAAAATATTATAGTCTTACAAAATTGTATTTTATAAATCAGAGAAAGCAATATAAACAAGTTAATCATTGGTTTCAAATTCATAAATAAATTTTAAAAAAGAAACGAAGAAATAAAATGTATCCGGTAATTTTCAAGAATGTCAGTAAATATTATAAAGAAAAGAAAATCTTAGACGATATTAATTTTGAAATCGAAGAGAATAAAATAACGGCAATTATAGGAAGAAGCGGCAGCGGCAAGTCAACGATTCTTAAAACTATAAACGGTTTGATCAAGCCGTCAAAAGGCAAAATGATTATTTTTGATAATGAAGCTGATTATGAAAAAATTAATGTGCTTCGTTTGCAGATCGGGTATTCTGTTCAGGGTACGGGTTTATTTCCCCATATGAATGTTTATGAAAATATTACTTTACTGGCACGATTAAACAACTGGGCAAAAGATAAAATTGAAAAGCGCATGGATACATTAATGAATCTTGTTGGACTTCCTGTTGAATTTAAAAAAAAATATCCGTATGAGCTTTCCGGCGGTGAACAGCAGAGAGTCGGTATTTGCAGGGCTATGATGCTCAATCCAAAAATTTTTTTACTTGACGAAGCTTTCGGAGCTTTAGATCCTACAACAAAAAGCGAGATTCATAAAGAGCTTTTAAAAATTCAAACAACCGAGCCTCGGACAATTGTTTTGGTTACACATGATTTACAGGAAGCGTTTAAGCTTGCTGATAAAATTATTATTATTGAGAAAGGAATTATTGAGCAAATCGGGAAAAGGAATGAAATTCTCAATAGCTCAAATGAATTTGTAAAATATTTTGTCAAAGCACAGTTTGAATGAAGAATATTTTCAATATTATTTTCAATTTTTCGCTCGTTCCCAAACTCTGTTTGGGAATGCAATTGTGAGCAAAACTCAGTTTTGCTAAATGATGGATTGTAAACTTTTTGCCTGCCTTCGTTGGTGTTGCTCTTCCACCAACGACAAAAGCGGAAATATTTGTTTTTAACTTTTATTAATTTTGTATTCAGTTTGTGATTAAGTTTTTTTTTATAATACTTTATTTAATTGTATTTGCGACATCTGATGCACAGACTATCCGTGTTGGCGCTAAGCATTTCAATGAAGGATATATTTTAAGTGAAATAATTTCACAGCTTATTGAAAGTGAAGGTTATAATGTTGAAAGGAAATTTAATCTTGGCGGCACTTTGATATGTTATGAAGCTCTGGTCAATAACGAGATTGATATTTATCCTGAATATACCGGCACGATATCTGAAGCTATACTTAAACTAAATGAAAAAATTTCTTTTGATGAACTAAGAAACAGATTAAGAGCTCTGAATCTTGAGATATCCGGCGAATACGGATTTAATAATACATATGCTTTAGCTGTGAAGAATGAGCTGGCTGCGAGATTAAATTTAAAAACAATTTCAGAGTTGAAAAATCATACGGAGTTAAAGTTAGGATTAAGTTATGAATTTTTAAACAGGGAAGACGGCTGGCAGAATTTAGCAAAAGTTTATATGCTCCCGCAAAAGCCCGTAGGGATTGAACACGGGCTTGCTTATAAAGCAATTGAAGATCAGCAGATCGATGTGACTGATGTTTATTCTACTGACGGTGAGATTCCCAAGTATGGTCTCAGGATACTTGATGATGATAAAAATTTTTTTCCTAAATACTATGCAGTTTCATTTTATAAAATCATCCTGGAAGAAAAATTGAAAAATATAGTTGGAAAGATTTCAGGCAAAATTTCCGAACAGGAAATGCAGAAGATGAATGAAGAAGTGCTTTATGAAAATAAATCTTTTGGAGAAGTTGCAAATGCTTTTTTAAAAAAGAATAATCTAGCCGGAAGTGAAATTTATGATACCGGTGATGAAAGTTTATTGGCACAAATTTTACCAAAGGCGATTCAGCATTTGAAAATTACTTTTATTGCTTTGCTGCTTGCGATATTGGTTGCGGTTCCTATTGGAATTTTAATTTATTCATACTCATCATTTTCAAAACCGGTTTTATATATTGCAGGTCTTCTTCAGACAATTCCTTCCATTGCACTTCTCGCTTTTATGATTCCATTATTCGGAATCGGAGTTTTCCCTGCCATAGTAGCATTGTTTCTTTACGGACTGCTTCCGATTCTGAGAAATACAACTACAGCATTATTTTCGATTGACCCTGTGCTAAAAGAAGTTGCAAGCGGAATTGGATTAACAAGCTGGCAGAAGCTAAGATATGTAGAACTACCTCTTGCTGTTCCGACAATACTTGCCGGCATCAGAACAGCAGCAGTGATTAATATAGGAACGGCAACACTTGCGGCATTTATCGGAGCCGGAGGATTAGGTGAATTTATTGTTACCGGTCTTGCTTTGAATAGTACAAAATTAATTCTCATGGGCGCAGTTCCCGCTGCTTTACTTGCCATCTTAACAGAAATATTTTTTGAGATAATAGAGAGATTAGTGGTGCCGAAGCACTTAAATAAAAAATAGAATAATTCTTAAAACTGTCCAAGAGGAAATAATAAAACCTCTAAGACTCGAAGTCTCAAAGCAGTGGTATTAAATTTTTATTCTTTGAGTCTTAGAGATTTAGAGGTAAAATTTACTTTTTTGACCTCTATTTATTATGATATTTTTTCTCCGCATTTCTTAAATCTACTATTATTTCTTCAGGCTTCGGATATCCGTCATCCGATTTTAAAAACGCGACATGAACGTGAGTTTTTCCTTCGGGTGCAATTGCTTTCCTGCCTGTTCTTCCTACTTCTCCTATTTTGTCTCCGGCATTAATTACATCTCCGGGCTTGACGCTGATTTCTGAAAGATGCGAATAATAAAACAGGCCTTCATTGGTAACATCAAATATTTTAACATACTTTCCTCCGCGAAGAAGTGAACCGGTTTTCCAAGTTGTATCGGTTGCAACGACAACACCGCTTGACATACTGACTACATCTACGGGATTCAACGTTGAATCATCGAGCAGATCTTTATTCTTATCAAGTATCATGATATCATGCGCAGGATGTCCTTTTGTATTACTACCCTGGAAATAATCGTAACCTGTAATTCTGAAATCATTCCCGTAATCACGGTATCGAATTGAAGTGAAATTTTTCAAAGGGAAAACCCAATCGGTTCGTGCTGTAAATAAACCCTTTTGCTGCCGGAAATACTTTTTTAACAAAGGTTCATATTCTTTTATCAAATCAATTGCATCATCAGTATCAATTGTTTGATTGATAATTTCAGTATCAAGTTCATTCCATTTTTCACCGATGTTCTTCTCACGATCAGTCTGAGAATATGAAGTACCTGCAGAAAGGACAATAAATATTGTGAAGAGTATAAATTTAAAAATCATTTAAAAGGGTTCTTTAATTACCGGTTTCCCGTCAAGCTTCCATGCATTTATTCCACCTTTTAATAAATAAACTTTTGCAAACCCTTTTGCTTTCACCATCTCCAATGTCTTTCCGCTTCTTCTGTCGGTCCGGCAATAAACAAGATAGGTTTTACTTTTGTCAAGCTTATCTATTTCAGAATTAAATTTTAATGTGTCGTAAAAATTTAAATGAGTCACATCTTCGATATGTTCATTTATTATATTCTTCAGGAGTTCTCAAATCTAAAATTTTTACATCAGGTTTTGTTTTCATAACATTGAATTCTTCTACATTTAATGTATCACCGGGACTAAAAACATCAGCTTTATCAAACACATTGAATTTTGTGAATACTAAAACGCTTACAAGAAATATTCCCAAAAAAATAATGAATGGGATTATGTATTTGTTATTCTTAAGCGCTTGCATAGTAAAAAATTTAGTTGTTGACGATAACTTCACCGTGTTTTAGAATATCTTCTAAAAATCCACTAGGATCGTTTCCCTCTTCGAAAATCATGGGTTCGATTCTTGAATCAACCTCAGAAGCAATTCTCCAAAGTAAGGACTCACATTTAATTATATCGATACTGTTATTTTTAATAACTATAGCGACATCTATATCGCTATCTTTATTAAATTTTTTTGAAGAATAAGAACCATACACTAACAATTTTTTAATTGGTATATGCTTACCAACTTCAGTTGCATATTCTTTTAGTTTATTTCTAATTTCTCTTTTATCCATTTTTGAAATTCTTTAGTATTGTTTATGATTTCAATGCATTTATCACTTTTAAGATATTTAAATAATGCATCTCTATAAGCCGGATATCTTGCTCTGATATTTAATGGTTGTAATTCAAAAATTAATTCATTTTGATTTTCCGATAGCATTGAGTTTAAGTTTGTTAATTCAATCAGCCTGTTTAAGTTATGAGAATAAGGAGGGGAATCATTCTTAATTAACTCATAACAAGCCTTCAATATTTTTTCAATAGACTGATGGCACATAAATCCCACATACAAATATCTTTTACTTTCGAGCATTGCCTGAGCAGTCTCCAAATCATAGTCTGAAATATCAATCCAATTTATTACTTTTTCATTCATTAAATATATTGATAGCATTTATGAATTATTTAACTAATCAACCAATTAACTAATTAACTAAATTACTTCTTTTCTTGTTAGCCATATGATTCAAAGCACTACCGGCTTTAAACCATTCTATCTGTTGCTCGTTCATTGTCTGATTCAAATTAATTTTATCACATGTTCCGTCAGAATGATTTAAAATCATTTTTACATTTGAGCCGGGTGATAAATCTTTCAAGTTTAAATCAATTTTATCATCTTCAGATATTTTATCATAATCATTTGAGTCTTCAAAAGTCAAAGGAAGCATTCCCTGTTTTTTTAAATTCGTTTCATGAATTCTAGCAAATGATTTTACTATAATTGCTTTACCACCGAGATATCTCGGCTCCATAGCTGCATGCTCACGTGATGAACCTTCACCGTAATTCTCTTCACCGATTACAACCCATCCGATATTTTTTGATTTGTAACATCTTGCAGCCCTCGGTACCTCTTCAAAATTTCCTGTCAAATGATTTTTAACAGAGTTCATCTTTTCATTAAAATAATTTACAGCTCCGATAAACATGTTATTGGATATATTGTCAAGATGTCCGCGATACTTTAGCCATGGTCCGGCCATCGAGATATGATCGGTAGTGCATTTACCTTTTGCCTTAAGCAATACAAATAAATCTTTGTAATCCCTGTCAAAATCATTGGGCGCAAACGGGTCTAATTTTTCCAGTCGCTGGCTTTCCGGATTTATAATTACTTCAATGTTGGAACCGTCTTTTGCCGGAGCTTCATAACCGCTTGCTCCCTTCAAAAAGCCGTGTTCAGGAAGTTCATTGCCTGTAGGGATATCGAGTTTTATTTTTTCTCCTTTTTCATTTTCGATTGTATCTGTCAGAGGATTAAATGTTAAAGTCCCGGCAAGCGAAAGCGCAGTCACTATTTCCGGCGATGCTACAAAAGAATGTGTAGCAGAATTTCCGTCATTGCGTTTTGAGAAATTTCTGTTGTATGAAGTCAGTATGGAATTACGTTCACCGTCTTTTACATCGTGCCTTTTCCATTGTCCGATACATGGTCCGCATGCATTTGCCAATACTAGACCGCCTACTTTTTCAAATGCTTCCAGCTGTCCGTCTCTTTCTATTGTTGCAAAAATTTGATCGGAGCCCGGCGTAATTGTAAACTCTGACTTTACTTTTAATCCCTTTGCAATTGCCTGCTTCGCAACAGATGCTGCTCGTTCCATGTCTTCGTAAGATGAATTAGTACAGCTGCCGATCAGACCGACTTTTAATTCTTCAGGATAATTTTGTTCTTTAACAGCATCTTTAAATTTAGAAATGGGCCACGCAAGGTCCGGTGTGTAAGGTCCATTCACATGTGGTTCAAGTGTAGAGAGATCTAATTCAACAATCTCATCATAATATGTTTCACTCCCGGCATCACTTTTAAGATAATCTTTAATTCCGTTTGCAAGCTTTGCAACTTCTTCTCTTTCAGTTGCTAAAAGATACGCAAACATTCTGTCATCATATGGGAATAGGGAAGTGGTAGCACCGATTTCAGCACCCATATTACAAATTGTTCCTTTGCCTGTGCATGAAATTGTTTCAGTTCCTTCTCCAAAATATTCTATGATCGAACCTGTTCCTCCTTTGACAGTTAGTATTCCTGCAACTTTTAAAATTACATCTTTAGGTGAAGTCCATCCTGATAATTTTCCTGTTAATTTTATTCCGATGATTTTAGGAAACTTCAATTCCCATGGCATTCCTGCCATTACATCAACTGCATCAGCGCCGCCGACACCGATGGCAATCATTCCGAGTCCGCCGGCATTCGGAGTATGCGAATCGGTTCCGATCATCATGCCTCCGGGGAATGCATAATTTTCCAAAACTACCTGGTGAATAATTCCTGCTCCCGGTTTCCAAAAACCTAATCCGTATTTATTGGAAACACTCGCAAGAAATTCATATACTTCTTTATTATCTCCGTATGCTCTTAGTAAATCATTCTTCGCACCGACCTCGGCTTCAATCAAGTGATCGCAGTGAACAGTCGAAGGTACGGCAACTTTCGGAATTCCTGCAGACATAAATTGCAGCAATGCCATTTGCGCAGTCGCATCCTGCATCGCTACTCTGTCCGGACGGAAGTTTGCAAATACTTTTCCTCTTTCATAAGGTTTGTTTGGCTTTTTCCATAAATGTGCATAAAGAATTTTTTCGGTATACGTCATAGGACGACCGAGCAATTTCCTTGCATCGTCAACTTTTGATTTAAAATTTGTGTAGACAGTTTTGATTAAGTCTAAATCGAATATCATTAGTTTATTTTCTCCTTAAAATTTTTATTAGTAAAATTCTTAAAATAGTTCTGAATGAGTTCCTGTTCTTTCAAAAATAATTTTGTCATCTTCAATTTTATAAATTAATAACCAATCAGGTTCGATATGACACTCGCGTCTTCCAATATAATTTCCTATAAGTTTATGATCTCGATATTTTAATTCGAGTTTTTCCTCGTTTATTAATTTGCTCGAAACATACTTAAATTGTTCAATATCTGATTTACTTTTTTTGATACGTTTAAGATCCTTATTAAATCGTTTGGTGAATATTGGTTTTAACAAAACTAAATCCCTAACTTTTTAAAAAAATCATTAACGTCTTTACATACAACTAAATCTTCTCCTTTGTCTGTCTTTCGAAATGTTTCTAATGTTTTCTTGTTAGGTACTCTTGTGTTATTTAGTTTTCTGTTTCCGTTTATTAAAACATTAATCTTTTCACCTTTTAAGATTCTTTTGATTCTTTTAAGTTCGGATTCATTTTTTAATTTTATTGTGATTTCCATAAATGATATTTTTATTTTTTCCTCTAAAGAATAAATTTAGCTTATTTAAATTCCATATCGAAATTTTCTAATTACATTAACCGAATTCCAGTCTTTATCTCCTTTATATTTTTTTCTCATTGAATCTTGAATTTGAACTGCCTTAAGAATGTCTTTATCCAATAGTTTTGATTGATTCGATGAATCCTTTATATTTTTATTGGAAACCGTTCTCTTTTTTTTAGTTATTGTTTTCATTTGTTATTGTATTTGTTTTAGAAATTATTTTCATTAAAATTTTTTAATTCGCATAAACAACATTCTCTTCCTTCAGCAGCTCCATTCCTTTAAACTTAAGCAGCAACTGCGCGACAGTCAGTACATCTTTCTGACAATATATTTTTATTCTTTCAAGATTCTTTTCATTCCAGTAAATATCTCCTACCTGGCTTCCGTCTATATCATCCTTCGGAGAATGTATTCCGAATATTGCTGCAAGTAATTTTAATGAAGTAAAACTTTTATAGTCTCCGAATTTCCACAGATCCATTGTATCGAGAAGCTTCACTTCCCACGGCTTCTTTCCATAACAATCCAATATAGACGGAATTGTAATTCCATTGATCAAACATCTCCGGGCTATATAAGGAAAGTCAAACTCTTTACTATTATGTCCGCAAATATTATGCTCTTCCTTATAATAATTTTTATTCAGCATTTCAGAAAATTCCTCAAGCAAAACTTTTTCATCATCACCGTGAAAAGATTTTAAACGGAATTTCAGATCACTGTTATCATTATAGAAAGCTCCTGCACTAATACATACTATTTTTCCGAACTCCGCATAAATTCCTGCTCGCTCATAAGTACTTGCAGCAGTAACATCCTCTTTGATATAATATCTCATCTTATGCGACCAAAGTGATTTCCAGGTTTCATTAAGATGTTCGTAGGTAGAAAACTGTGGTACGGTTTCAATGTCTAATATCAGTACATTCTTTAAATCTAAGTTGTCAAGCATGATTGATCTAAATATTTATTTTATAAAGTGTTAAATTATCAATGAATATAAAATCTTTTGTATTAAAAGTAAATAACTCATAAGAGTTTTCTATACAAGTTGCAGCGATGAAAGCATCTGGTAATGCTAATCCGTGACTCTTTGAATAAGACTTCGGAAGTCAGCCTTGTCTACATGAATGTGAGCAGGTTCATTCAACAAACCTGTTTAGTATCTTTTAATAACTTTACAATAGTTGACTGTGGAAGTTGATTAAGATTTTTGAATCTTATGCAGCTCTTCCCGCAGCTTAGTCCTTTTAATAATTCTTTATATTTCAAAACTGATTTCGGTTCTACATACAAAGACATATAATGTTTTTGAGAATTAAATGCGACAATTCCTTTCCCTCCAATCTCATAAGCCGGCATCCCGTATTGCAGGCTCTCTGTTGCTTTAGGTAAAGTTTTCTTTATTATTTTCCGGAGTTTTGACATGTCCTCTTTTCGTGCCGGATCTATTTTGTTCAAGAAATCGTCAACATCTTTTGCTTTTGTAAGCATGTCTTTTACTAAATAATATTTTTAGATAATTGAAAATTCCCGGCTATAATTCTGCTCGTTCCCAAACTCCCGTTTGGGAACGCAGCTGAAAGTGAAACTCTGTTTCACAGTAAAAGCTTTATTGCAATAACTTTTTTAATTCCTCCAAATCATTCACGGGTAAATTACATTGATAATTCTCACAAACATAAACCGAAAGTTTACTTTCATCGCTTACAATATTAGAAATAAATTTTGAGATATTCATCAGTTCCTTAGATGCATAAAGCAATACTTTATTTGGAATAAATATTTCATCAACTGATTTTTTTAAATCGATAAATTTTTCCTCATCTTTAATTCCAGAAAAAATAATTTCCTTTGGTGAATATAAATAAAAACTCAAAGCACAAAGCAATTGCGGGCTCGAGAATGGAAGCCGCTTCAGATCATTTGAAAATAATTTTAAGCTCGCCTCCGCTTTTTCAATATACCGTTTATTATCGGTCATATATCCAAGCCGGAGAAGATTCATAATTTGAATTGAATTGCCTGACGGCTCTGCTCCGTCATAAATATCTTTAGTCTTAAGAATCACATCATTAATTTCATTACCCACATCAAAGAATGCTCCATTCTCTTTATCGTAAAACATTTCAATTGAAATCTCATTCAGTTCAAGAGCAAATTGTAAATGTTCAATTTCGAATGTGGCTTCATATAAATCTATCAACCCTAAAATTAAATAAGCATAGTCTTCCAGAGTCCCGTCAAATCTCGCTTCACCGTCTCTGTATCTGTGAAGAAGAATTTTCTTTCCTTTAACAAAAAGATTTTTGCGAATGAAATCGATGGCATCTTTCGCAGCATTTAAATAATCTTTGTTGTCAGTAACTTTATAAATATTAGCCAAAGCAGAAATCATCAATCCGTTCCATGGAGTCAGAATTTTATCGTCAAGATGCGGCTTCGGACGCTTATTTCTTATTTGTAAAAGTTTGCTCCGGCTGTCGTCAATAATTTTTGCAATCTCTTCGGGAGTTTTATCAAACTTTTTTGCTGTATCAAAAACATCATTCGCAACAAACAAAACATTCTTCGTTCCGAAAACTTCATGCGGGTCATTTAAAGTATTACCATGATGCTCTACTCCGAAATAAAAATTAAATATCTCTGCATCTTCCTTGACGAGAATTTTTTCTATCTCATCTTTTTGCCAGAGATTATAAGCGCCTTCTGCTTTTTCCTTCGGCTTGCTTTCATCTAAAGCGCTCTCGGCATCTTCCGCTGAATAAAACGCCCCATCTTTACTTTGGAGATTTTCCAAAACATAATGAGCAGTATCCTCGGCAACGAACAAATAAAATTTATTTTTTGTAACGAGATAAGTATTAACATAAGTTGTGATCAGCTGTGCCTGGTCATAAAGCATCTTTTCAAAATGCGGAACTCTCCAAATGTTATCGACTGAATATCTGTGAAACCCGCCTGCGAGATGATCGTACATTCCTCCTTCATACATCTTGTTCAAAGAAAATGAAACCATATCGAGCGATGCAAATTCTTTCGTATGATAATAGTAATCAAGAAGAAAATTAAAAACTACAGGTCTTGGAAATTTATTCCCGCTACCGAATCCGCCGTATTCATCATCGTATATTTTCTTAATTGTATTGAATGCGTTTTCCAGAATACTCTTAACTAATTTATTATCTTCATTATCCTTCACTTTCGACTCGATTGATTTTTGTAAATTTTCAGTAATCTTCTCACTGCTTTGAATTACTTCCTTTTCTTTTTTAATCCATATATCATGAATCTGTGTAATAACATCTTCGAATCCTGCTCTTCCGTATTTTGCTTTTGGCGGAATGTAAGTTGCACCGTAAAACGGCTTAAGTTCCGGGGTAAGAAACATACTCATTGGCCAGCCGCCGGCACCAGTCATCGCCTGCAGCGCCGACATATAAACTCTGTCAACATCAGGTCTTTCTTCTCTGTCAAGTTTGACATTCACAAAATATTCATTCATCAATTTGGCGATCTCGTCATTCTCAAAAACTTCACGTTCCATCACATGACACCAGTAGCAAGTCGAATAACCAACCGAAAGAAATATTGGTTTATTTTCTTTTTTGGCTAATTCAAAAGTTTCTTCATTCCAAGGATGCCAGTCGACAGGATTATAAGCATGCTGAAGAAGGTAAGGAGATTTTTCGTTGATGAGTTTATTCGTATTGTTCATGTTGTTAAAATACGAAAATTCAATTTTTTATGAAGTAGATTTATTGGTGACGGTTGTTATTCAAACGACAGAAAAGTATAGGAAAAGAATAAAACAATTTACCTAGAATAAACTCTATTTCTTTTTGATTTTTTTCGGACTATCGATGAAGGATTGTCCTCCTGAATAATTTTTATATTATATTTACTTACAATTTTATCCAAAACTGTTGGATTATCAATAACTTTTTTGATGAAGCCAAAAGCTAAATCTATATTTTTTTCTATTTTTTCTTTTTTGGTCATAGTACTTAGTTTATCTAATTACAGTAATTTTCTTTATAACTTTCCCAGTTAATTTTTATATCAACTAATGCGTAGTTTAGTGCCTCGTTCAAATTTGAAACTTTTATTTCTTTTTTTCTTTTAATTCCATCTTTTTTCATGGTATCCCTGTGAAAATATCCATGACTGCAATCATATCTAACGATTGGATTCCACACATTATCAAAAAAACTTTCATATTGTACAACTAAGTCCATTACTTTTCCTTTATCAGTAACAAATTCCATTCTTAATCTTTCATCCGGGTTGTCATCTAAACCATAGAGAACAGTTTTTTTTTCATTCAAACATTCCTTCCAAATTTTATTCACCTACTAAAAACTATAGTCACATTGGCAATGCAAATTTAAACTATTTAATCTTCGAATTCAATAAAATAATAATTTGAAAAAATGATAAATAAATCTTATGCGAAAAAATAACCATAGGCCTTTAATGTGACATTTTAATAAAACATTCACAGAATCCAATTTCTGATGAAGTGGGAAATCTTTGTAACACAGATTAATAAACTGTTCTACAAAGATAATGCAAAAGTTTCTTCATTCCACGGATGCCAGTCGACCAGATTGAAAAGGTAAGGGGATTCCACGCTGATGAGTTTATTTTCATTCATGATTGAATTTACGAAAATCAATTTTTTATGAAGTGGATTTATTTGACCGGAAATTTCTTGAATGAGCAATACCGCAAAGAGTTTCCAAGAGTATATTATTTCAGCTTGAAATAGTTGTTGCTTTACCTTTTTCTAATGCATTGGAAATTTCAATGAACTGAGGAATTAAAGGAGAGAGTAATTCTATTTTATTTCGGGTAACAATAAAAACTACAACAGAAATGTTAAAAGAATTTAAGTTTTGTTGATATTCCAATTTTTAGGTGCTATATGATTTAAAGTGGAAAATTCTTTTAAATTAAAATCATTTAAATATTATGATACCCGCCTGTGATAAATTGCCGAAAGAAATTCAGAGTATTGGCGAAGAGCAAAAATTTCCTGTCTGAGAAGGAAAGTCTTCTAAGAAGCTTTTAATAGTTTCACCGGTCTCGATGTAATCAAATAAATTTTTAATAGGAACTCTGTCCCATTAAAAACGGGTTCCCCGCTTAAAATTTCAGGATCAATATTTACTATTTTACTGTTCATAAAATTTAGTTTAGCAAAACTAACAAGAAATATTTTTAAAAAATATGTATTTGCCGGAAGAAGCAAAAAGTTGTATCGAAAATTTATCATAAGTAAAAAAATTTATATAACTCTGTAATTTCCAACTCTAAATTTTCTTAATCTTCGATATTCTCCTTTTAGCAAAGGATATTTTTCAGCTTTCATTGAAAGAACATTATCTATTTGATCCAATATTCTTTTTTAATTCTTCTTTTGATATATGATTTAAATCTTTCTTGACTGAGGATTTAAAATGAATGCTATATGCCAAGAGATTTTCTGAATTGTTTAGAAGAAACTACTAAATTTTTTTATCTTTTAATCTTTGTAAAGCAGTATTTAAATCCTCCTGTTCATCAATGTAATTTTCCAAAGCTTTATTTATATGATATGAAGAATTTTTATTTGTTTCTTTTTGAAAGCTTATAAATCTTCTTCGCTATTTTTTCATTTATTTTTATTGAAAGTTCAGTCATAAATTTGTAATTAATTTTTAACAACCATATAAACTAAAAAAATATTTCATTCAATAAAATTTAAAAAACTGTAAATAATTTTTTAACTTTTCAGAAAGACTTTCATCAATTAAAATTTTGATTTAACTTTTTTAAAGAAGAATCTTTAAATCAATAATTTTTCCGCATTTCCAATAAAGCAACTCTATTTTTTAAAAAAAATTATTATCATTTCAATAAAAGCATTGACTTTGTTTCAATGTAAGAGTTCCCAACTATCAATTTATATAAATAAACTCCGCTTGAATAATTACCTGCATCAAATTCAACAGAATAAATCCCTGCTTTTTGCTTTTCATTTACTAAAGCTGCAACTTCATTCCCTAAAATATTATAAACTTTTAACTCAACAAAATTATGATTTGTGATTTGATATTTAATAGTTGTTGTGGGATTAAATGGATTCGGATAATTTTGTGATAGCTCTATTTTATCCGGTATACTATTCGATTCATAATTTACATTGTCAATAAAAGTATATTTTGTCTTAATCTCAGTTCCGGCTCCGGTCATTAAAAGAAACGGACCCGTAGTTTCATTTCCAAATGAAGGACCGCAGTAATAATTGTAAGGATATGGCAATTCCCAATGAAGAGTTTGCAAATTTTTACTAAATAAAAAGAACTTTCCTTCAGAAGGATTATTTGCTCCGTTACTTACATGCACTAATTCATTCATACCAATAGCAAATCTTGGATTTATTGTCCCGGAAGTTACAAGATCTATGGAAGAATCCATTGCCGCACCTGTGTTATGATTTAACCTGTATATTTTTTTTCCTAAAGGAATGTAAATCGAGCTGTCTTTACTGATCGCAAATTGTGTGTAAGTTCCGACAGGATGCAAAACGTTTCTTGACCATAATATATCGAATCCTGTCCCTGTATCTTTTAATGCATACATCAGTCCGCCATCTCTGATACAATAAATAATTCCATTCCTTGAAACAGAAAACGGAATCTCCTGATCTCCGTCACCCGGTAATGTTGGAGATGCATATTTTATAATCCCATTTGATAAGTTAATAGCAATTATTGTTTTGGGAGTTGTTATGCTGCCTTCCCATGCATAAAGTGTGTTTCCATTGATGCACATTGTTTCTGCACCTGTGTTGGGAATTATCCTGTTGTTTGTCCAAACGGTATCGCCGTTAAGATGGTTTATCCGCATTATTCTCTTTGTTGCTGAACCGGGTAATATCAAATCTCCGTTTTGTGCAAAGCATGCTGTCCAGATAATTCCTCTTTCAACTGTATGTCTTGATTTCCATACCAATGAACCGTCATTTGCATTGAGAGCAAATATGGTATCGTTTCCATTTTGCTGAAAATCTCTTGCATAAACTTTACTATCATTAAATCCCATAATAACATTTACGCCTGAATTTTCTCCATAAGTCCAGATAGGGTTTGTATTACTGAATGTATATCCGGCAATAAGTGCTCTTAACGGACTTAAAGATGTATAACGTGTAGTTGCGAAATATGCATTATAAGTAAATATCGGCATTCCCCAAATGGAACCGGGAGAATTAAAAGTCCTTTCATTCCCAAAGGTAAAATCGAAAAAATTATTATTAAAACAATCACGGTTATTGTTTCCACCGACTGTTATCCAGTTATTAAAATTGCTGCCCTGTGCCATGCAGGATACTGTGTAAAAGATTATAGCTAAAGTAATTATTAATTTTTTCATAATCTGAAAGATAAATTAAATTTTATTTTAAAAATTATTTTTTTAAAATAAAAAAGCGAGTCATAAAGACCCGCTCTCGCAAGTAATGAGGTTTATAAATAAATTACTTATTTGGATAAAATCATTCTCTTAGTTTCGCTGAAGCTGCCTGCGTTTAATTTATAAAAATAAATTCCGCTGGATAAATTAGAACCATCGAACTGAACACTGTATGTTCCTGCATTCAATAAACCATCAACATACGTTTCAACTTCGTTGCCAAGTATATCATAAAACTTCAAGCTTACATTTCCGCTTTTGAGAATTGAGAAGCTAAAGTTAGTGGTCGGGTTAAACGGGTTTGGATAATTCTGAGACAACGAATAATTTCCGGGAATGCTGTTCTGATTGCTTATCCCTGTTGTGCCGCTCACCGGAGTTCTCATTGATTGTTGAATATTGTAATTTGTTGAAAGATTAGATCCTTGCTTATAAACAAAAATATTCAGGTCGCAATTATTTACTTCAGATACCTGGGGCGAAACAGGAATAACATAATTAATATTTCTTGTTACTTCATGACCTGAAGTCCACGTTCCCGAATGTATCAGCTCTCCCTGATCTCCGTTGATCATACTTTTGACAACAAAATCGTGAATGTAAGCGCTTGAACCGGGACATGTACCGTTTCCTGATTGCGGATAGACCAGATTACTTTCGGTCAGAACATAATTTACATAAAAATCACCTGACAATTCCATGTTGGATGTTACTGCAATATTGGCAGTTAATGTCCTGGTTAAAGCATCATAACTTTTGTTTGTAATTGAAATATTAACACCGGACGGCTCAAATAGTGTTTGCAGTACAACAGCATTATTCCAGCCGGTATTTCCTACAATGCCCGTTCTCCTTCCTACTACACCGGACGGGTAGGAGCTGAAACCAAACTGTGTCGTCCTGAAAATAGTTGACAAAAAAGTAGTCGTAGTAGCAGTAATTTTTCTTTTCTTTTTTGCTTCTTTTTTCTTTTCTTTTTGTTAACATGTTCATAACTTTTTTAGG
>JALYRX010000031.1 GCA_030855105.1 Bacteroidota bacterium
TTAGGCGGAATAAGTTCTTTATGTGAATCCATTACAACAAGGATTGAAACTAGATTACAATCCTTCCGATGAAGATCACTGGATATATGTTCTTTATGTGAATCCATTACAACAAGGATTGAAACTCATAAAAAGAAAACGTTCCGGTGTCTCCTTTATACGTTCTTTATGTGAATCCATTACAACAAGGATTGAAACTATATAAATCAAACATCGGGTTCACCTTCGCAAAATGTGTTCTTTATGTGAATCCATTACAACAAGGATTGAAACGTTCAAAGGAAAAAGATTTATATTCATTGCGATTCAACGTTCTTTATGTGAATCCATTACAACAAGGATTGAAACCAAACTTAAATCAAGAAAGGAAAAAAGAAAATGAGGGTTCTTTATGTGAATCCATTACAACAAGGATTGAAACAAAAACATGGCTGTCATATTCCAGGATCAATAAGTCGTTCTTTATGTGAATCCATTACAACAAGGATTGAAACAAGATAGTGAAGGAAATAGATACAGGATGTATCATCAGTTCTTTATGTGAATCCATTACAACAAGGATTGAAACAAAATGGTGATTACTATTTGGCAAGACCAAATCACACGTTCTTTATGTGAATCCATTACAACAAGGATTGAAACATGTCATTTGCTGTTATCTCCATGTAAGTCGGGTTCGAGTTCTTTATGTGAATCCATTACAACAAGGATTGAAACTCATATCTGTTTCCTGCTGTATTATCTGGCGATGATGGTTCTTTATGTGAATCCATTACAACAAGGATTGAAACATAAGTTGTTCGGGATGGGGACTATCGAGTGAACAGTTCTTTATGTGAATCCATTACAACAAGGATTGAAACTGGGAGATTCTGTTCTAATTGCTAATGAGATAGTTTGTTCTTTATGTGAATCCATTACAACAAGGATTGAAACTTTGGGAAGCGTTGTTCCTTGTTTCATCCAATATTAAAGTTCTTTATGTGAATCCATTACAACAAGGATTGAAACAAAGCTTAAGGCGGGGGTTTAGGTGTGAGATTCGTAGTTCTTTATGTGAATCCATTACAACAAGGATTGAAACAATCTAACTCGGTTATTTATACCGGTGGATATGCAAAGTTCTTTATGTGAATCCATTACAACAAGGATTGAAACGATGTTACGGCTACGGTTGGAACAGTTCCCGATTTAGGGTTCTTTATGTGAATCCATTACAACAAGGATTGAAACGCAAAAGTCATCAAGCTCAACTTGAAATATATTTTGCGTTCTTTATGTGAATCCATTACAACAAGGATTGAAACAATATTGCAGGTATATTGACGGGCTTCCGTTACCCTAAGTTCTTTATGTGAATCCATTACAACAAGGATTGAAACTTTGGGAAGCGTTGTTCCTTGTTTCATCCAATATTAAGTTCTTTATGTGAATCCATTACAACAAGGATTGAAACCTTACAGAGGTAAGCTATACAATCCCGGTGATGAGTTGTTCTTTATGTGAATCCATTACAACAAGGATTGAAACTAGTAATCTAAATCAAGTTGGTTTCTTATAAAATGTGTTCTTTATGTGAATCCATTACAACAAGGATTGAAACACTCCTTCAGCTTTCATCTTAACAGCTGTGCCTATATGTTCTTTATGTGAATCCATTACAACAAGGATTGAAACAAAAACGATGGGACGGCTAAAATGGTAAATTTCAAATGTTCTTTATGTGAATCCATTACAACAAGGATTGAAACAAAGTTGAAGGCATTCGTTAACTTTGGCTTCACTTAGGTTCTTTATGTGAATCCATTACAACAAGGATTGAAACGAGATTAGTGATAGATGATTGTGGTTGTGTACCGATATGTTCTTTATGTGAATCCATTACAACAAGGATTGAAACCCACCCGCTATACCTTGATAATAATACAATAAATAAAAGTTCTTTATGTGAATCCATTACAACAAGGATTGAAACCTAAGTTCTGTCCCGCACCCTTACTTCTTGTATATAGTTCTTTATGTGAATCCATTACAACAAGGATTGAAACCAACTTCAAATGCTGCAAGTGGTATAAGTGTTAAGAGTTCTTTATGTGAATCCATTACAACAAGGATTGAAACTGTAATCATTTATCAGATTTCTTAAGCGGTAAAACTATGTTCTTTATGTGAATCCATTACAACAAGGATTGAAACATTAATGGACGATTAAATACAGTATGACGGACGAAGAGTTCTTTATGTGAATCCATTACAACAAGGATTGAAACTTCTATGGGGTGAATGATAGAACAGGGTTGAAAATTATTCTTTATGTGAATCCATTGCAACAAGGATTGAAACATAAATTTAGTACCGGAAAACTAAAGAACGATGATATTGATAAGTCTTTGATTGATTCTTATGAAGGTTTAGAGAAAATGAAACGATTCAATGACGGGAATTTATGGAGCCAGTTAACTAAGGAAGAACAAGATGAACTGATTTTATCGGATATAGAATCCGAAGATGAAAATAATTTAATTTCTCATTCGGAGGTTCTCAAAAAAAATAGATTTTGATATTAGAAATATTTTGGACAAAGAGAGCTGATAAAAAACTCGGTAAGATTTGTGAATATCTTAATGAGAATTGGGGAGAAAACTCTGCTGATAAATTCAAAACCAGAATTAATCAAATAGTAAGTTTATTAAACGAATGGTTTAAAATATTTTTTTAAAGGCACTTAGGTAAATTGCCGTATAAAGAAAAGAAACACCAATATAGATCCATGCATACCCGTATCCGCACGGAGTTTTAAAAAGTATTATAATTGGAAAAACAACCTGTACGAGAAAAACTATAATTAAAAGATGTGAATAAATTTTTACTACTTTATCTTTTCTCCATTCTGTGTAGCTCTCCGACCATTCAAAAATTTTTTCTTCATCATTCAAAAGTTTTCTAATTTCTGTTTCGTAAAAAGTCAATTTATTCAGATAATAAACAACTAGGGATTGTTTCATTAGATTATAAACACTCAAAATTATAAACACCGAATAGATTGCAAGAAAACCCAAAAAAAGAACTTTAACATCGTCATTAAAAAAGCTTTCAGTAATAGGCGGCCACGCAATTATACTTCCCAATACTGTGTATAGTTTGATATCATCGAATGAACTGTTTACATATGATACACAGCGATCGCTAATCCGTACATATTCTTTGTAAAAAAATTCCAGTTTATTGGAAGTTGGTT
The DNA here is from genome assembly GCA_030855105.1 of Bacteroidota bacterium. Classification (GTDB taxonomy): domain Bacteria; phylum Bacteroidota; class Ignavibacteria; order Tepidaquicellales; family Tepidaquicellaceae; genus JAGPCH01. The sequence goes on from JALYRX010000031.1 coordinate 3,239, forward strand.
CTATCAACTCGCTCATAAATGTTTTTTTATTTTTATAATTACCTGCTTCGAAGTAGGTGTATTACTTTTATCAGAAACACTGGTGATCGGCACCAATACATTTGTTTCGGGAAAGTATGTTGCCGCGCAGCCTTCCGGGATTTTATAATCAACAACAATAAATTTGTATGCAGATCTTTCTATCCCGTCATGATAATTGTAAAGATCCACTACATCGCCATTTTTCAAATCTCTTTTTGCTATATCTTTTTCATTCATCAGTATTACACGACGCTCATTATAAATTCCACGGTAGCGGTCGTTAAGTCCATAGATAGTTGTATTAAACTGGTCGTGACTGCGAATAGTCATCATCATTAACTCATCTTCTTTCTGAACAAGACCTGTAAACGTTGAAATATTAAATTGTGCCTTAGCTGAAGCAGTATCAAATTTTCCTTCGCGATTACAATTAGGTAAATAAAAACCGCCGGGTTCTCTTACTCGCTTATTATAATTTTCAAAACCGGGAATTGTACGTTCGATATCTTCCCTGATAGTGTCATAGTCCTGTGAATATTTGTCCCAGTCAATTATACTGCGGCTTCCAAGTGTTGCCTTTGCAAGTCTGCATACAATTACCGGCTCGCTTAATAATTCTTTTGACACAGGTTTTAAAACTCCTTTCGATGACTGAACAACGCTCGTAGAATTTTCGCATGAAACAAATTGCTCTTCTCCGTTCACTACATCCTTATCACTCCGGCTAAGACAAGGTAATATTAATGCTTCCTCGCCATGAACAAGATGGCTTCGGTTCAGCTTAGTAGAAACATGAACAGTAAGCTTGCATTTTCGCAATGCATCTGCGGTGTAAGCAGTATCAGGAGAAGCTGATAGAAAATTGCCTCCCAATGCAAAAAGTATTCCGGCTTTTCTTTCATGCATTGCTTTGATGCTTTCCACCACATCATAACCGGATTGTTGTGGAGGAGTAAAATGAAAATTCTTTTCTATTGAATTCAGAAATTCCTGTGAAGGCGTTTCGTAAATTCCCATTGTTCTGTCGCCCTGAACATTGCTGTGTCCCCGAACGGGAAACGTACCTGTGCCGGGCTTACCAATACTTCCTTTTAGCAATAATAAATTTACAATTTCTTTAATAGTATCGACTGCATTTTTATGCTGTGTAAGTCCCATTGCCCAGCAGGCAACAATCTTTTTTTTATCTTTAAAAATATTTGCAGCTTCAGTTATGAGTTTTAAATCAACACCCGAAGCTTTTATTAATTCGTTAATATTTTGCTTTTGAAGATGTACAATGAGTTTATCAAAATCTTCAGTATTTTTTTTAATGAATTCAAGATCAAATACTGAACCGGGATTATTTTTTTCTTCATTGAGCAATAATAATTCAATAGCCTGCAGCAAAGGCATATCACCGTTTATTTTTACCTGCAAAAAAATATCTGTGAGTGAAGTAGAAATACCAAAAATTCCTTTTATTTCTTGCGGATTGTAAAATGCCATAAGCCCGGTTTCCGGTAGTGGATTTATAGAAATAATCTTCGCTCCGTTTGCTTTTGCTTTCTGCAATGCCGTGAGCATTCGCGGATGGTTGGTGCCGGGATTTTGACCTAATATCATAATCACTTCCGCTTCATAAAGATCTTCCAGCTTTGCCGAACCCTTGCCGGTACCGAGCGATTCACCCAATGCAACGCCGCTGCTTTCGTGACACATATTGCTGCAGTCGGGTAAATTATTAGTCCCGAATTCTCTTACAAAGAGCTGATATAAGAAAGCTGCTTCGTTGCTTGTTCTGCCCGAAGTATAAAAGATTGCTTCATCGGGTGATTCGAGATTGTTTAATTCAGATCCGATTTTCTTAAAAGCATCATTCCATGAAATAGTTTTATAATGGGTTGCTCCATTTTGTAAATACATTGGCTGAGCAATTCTTCCACTCTTCCCGATTTCATAATCGCTTAATGCAGACAAATCTTTTACCGAATTTTTTACAAAAAAAGATCCTGTTAATTTTTTTATTGTAGCCTCGTCACCAACTGCTCTTGCACCGTTTTCGCAATACTCCCCGATACTCGAACGCTCGTCATCAGGATCTGGCCACGCACAGCTCGGACAATCGAAGCCGCCTTTTTTATTTAAATGCCGCAGCGCCTTTAAACCACGTAAAAGTCCGGCTTCACTAAAATTTTTTTTACCGCTGGATATGATTGCAGAAATGCCGGCAGCAGCTTTAATAATTTTGCCATTTTTCAATCCTGTAAATTGTTCAGGATTTTCAGCACCCGGTAAGATTTTAGATTTATCACTCATGAATTATAAATTGACAACTTACGATTTAGTAATTTAATAAATCAACCAATTAAATAATTAACAAAGTCTGTTCGGATTTTCATAATTATCGGATTGATCTTCTTCTGTTTCATCAAGGCATTTAAAATCTTTTTCAACTAAAATATTTAATAGCTCATTATTACTTGTTTCCATTTTTGTATCAAAACCTATTACATCATTTTCAGCCCAATCTTTTATGAATGATTCGGGAATGAATACAGTAATTTTACCCTTTTCAAAATCCGCGCAAAGTTCACTGCAGTCAGCTTTACATTGGAGTGCGTAAGAAAAAACATTTTTACCGAATAATGCGTGTTCTTCAAGAGATCCGTTATGAGAAAGTTTTTCTACTTCTGACTTTGACAATCTAAGCCGTATTGAATTTCCACTAATGCGCAGTTTCATAAAAATTTTTTATAATATTATCGCAGTATTAAAAGTAAGTTTAATATTTATTCTTGTGAATAAAATTATAAAGAGTATCTTTATACCAATTCTTTATAAATTAACAAACAGATTTTACAAAAAATATTAACAAACTAAATATAATTTTGAAAAAAACGGATTCAAAAAATATAGTATTTGTTACAGGAGCATTCGTTCACAACAGCACATGGGACGAATGGAAAACTTATTTTGAAAGCAAAGGTTACAATGTAACCGCGCCTGCATGGCCTTTCAAAGATGCACCTGCAGCCGAGCTTCGCGCAAGACAGCCTGATAATGACAGGGAGTTAGCCGGGTTAACTTTAACCCAGGTCGAAGATCACTATATAAATATCGTAAAAAGTTTTCCCGAAAAACCGATAGTCATAGGTCACTCGCTCGGAGGTCTAATTACACAAATAATTCTGAACAGGGATTATGCTAGTGCTGCCGTGGCGATTCATTCAGTTCCTCCCCTTGGAGTTTTTCCTTTGAGTACTCTTTCCTGAAAGCCGGATGGAAATCACTTGGTATACTTACATCATTGGAGGAAACTTATCTGATGTCCTTCAAAGACTGGCAATATGCGTTCGTCAATGAAATGCCGCTTGAAGTACAGCAGGAGACTTATGAAAAATATACAATCCCCGAATCCAAGACTGTCGCAAGAGGCGGCTTGAGCTCTGCCGCTAAAATTGATTTTGAAAAATCCCATGCACCGCTGCTTCTTACTTCAGGCAGCCTTGACACAAGTATTCCGGTTCATCTTAATAACCGCAATTATGAAAAATATGAAAAGAGAAACGATTCTATTTTGGATTATGAAGAGTTTCCCGGACGGAATCATTTTGTTGTCGGACAGCCGACATGGAAAGAAGATGCGGATTATATAATAAAATGGCTAAATAATTAATAATTACGAATTATTAATTACGAATAACTAATTACGAATAACTAATTACTAATTACGAATTAATTTTTTGTTGTAATTATAACAAGAATTAAACTGAATTCTAAAAGACTAATTAACTAATAACTAATTCACAAATCAACCAATCAACCAATCAACTAATTAACCAATCAACCAATTAACTAATCAACTAATCAACTAATCAACCAATCGACTAATTAACCAATCGACTAAAATTTAATTCTCTGCTTTCCTGAATAAACATTAAAACGTTCGTTTCGCAAGAAACCAATTAATGTTATTCCGGTTTCTTTTGCAAGCTGTATTGCCAAGCTCGAAGGTGCGCCGACAGCTGCAACTATTTTTATACCTGCCATTGCGCTTTTTTGAATCAATTCAAAACTTGCTCTTCCGCTTAACAATAAAATTTTATTGTTCAAAGGTAATTGTTCATCTAAAAAAGCAGCACCGATCAATTTATCCAAAGCGTTATGTCTGCCGACATCTTCCCTCAGCATAACAAAATTTCCATCGAGATCAAACAAAGCGGAAGCATGCAAGCCACCTGTGCTTTCAAAAATAATCTGCTGCTTTCTTAAATCATCATTTAAACAGTAAAATAAGTCTGCTTTTAATTGAATTTTATCTGCTGTGTTTGCGTATAAAGATATTGTTTTAATTGCGTCTATACTTGATTTGCCGCAAACCCCGCAGCTTGATGTTGTATAAAAATTTCTTTCTGAATTTTGAAGTATGGGAATTTGATCTTCATATAAAGTAATCAGCACTTTGTTTTCAGAAAAAGGGACTAGCTTTACATCAGACAGCTGTCGCATACTTTGTATAACACCTTCCGTGAATAAAAACCCAATACCTAATTCTTCATCATTACCAGGTGTCCGCATTGTTACGGATATATTTTTTTTTATTCTGTTATCTTTACTTCCATACAGCAATTGTATTTCCAGAGGTTCTTCCACTGCGACGAGATCTTCTGTATTTTCTTTTCCAAAAGAATTATATTTTTGTATAAGATAAATAAGGGAAGAATTCATAAATCATTTCATTTACATGTTAAGTAATTTTTTCGCCAAAAAATATTCATCGGGAGTGTTGACATTTTGCAGCATCATAGAAGAAGAGAGCTGTATTACATTCACATTTTCATGTTCTAAAATTTTGCTTAAAGAAAAATTTTGTTTATTAAAATTATCTATTATTTTCGGGTAAAAAGACGATTCGTAAATTGTTAATAGCGGTTCATAAATATTATTTTCATTAAGAAAAAAACACGTTGCTTTTCCCTGACGGTGTTTAGTCAATTGTACAATGCTTTCTCTGTTTAAAAAAGGATAATCACAACCAACAGCAAGCAATGAAGCTCCGCGAAATCTCTGCCATGCACTAAGTAAAGCCGACATGGGTCCAATGTTGCAGTATTCATCGGCATCGGCAATGAATGGATACTGCCCGTCTTCATTCTGAGCCTGATCAATATTAACAGAAAGATAAACCGGTTTGCAGAAATCCTGTAAGAGATGAAAAAGGTAATAACAGTGAGGCAGTCCATGATATTCCAAACGGCTTTTATCCGTTCCCATCCGCAGGCTTTTTCCGCCGCAGATTACTAATCCAAGTAAGTCACTCATAACAAACTTGTATTTGATTTTAGATTAAACTGAACTTAGTTCATAGAATAAATGATTACAATATACAAATAGAACCATTATGATTACCCACTGTACACAAGAAAAATTGAACACTGATATCGCGGATTGAGCGGAAAAATATCGGATTTGTTAATTTGTTATAAGATATGTTCATAATGAACTTAATTATAATTATAAATTAGAATTTTGATTTTTTACAATTTCTAATAATGATCAGCGAGTATCAGGAAAATCAGCCTGCCTTGCCGTCAGGCAGGTGTTACCAGTGTTCAAACAATTTCGTGTACAGAGATAATTACCAATGATTACAGAGACAGAAAGAAATCTGTAGCAAAATTTGGTTGTTATTACCTCATTTATATGCTATTTTTAAAAAACTTCTGACAATGAAAAAGTATGTTTTACTCTTAATGTTTCTTTTATCAGCAATATTATTAAATTCAAAGATAATTTTTTCGCAAGGTTTCAACAGCATTGATACACCTGACGGAGTTAATGTAGTCGCTGTAGGAGACAACGGTTTGATTTTCCGATCTACCAATACAGGTTCCACCTGGTCAAGTTTTACAATTCCTTCTGTAAATTTTAAAGATGCTGTATCTTTTAATAATAATGTATGGATAGCCGGGGATAACGGTAAAGTCTATAAGACTCAAATAATAAATACCGCTATCACTGCATATAGCACCGGTGTTACTAATACACTAAGATCAATTTCTTTTATTGATGGTAACTTGGGGTTTGTCTGCGGAGATGATGGTATAATTTTTAAGACTGTTAATGGAGGACTTAACTGGTCTTCTTCCAGTACCGGCATTACAAATGTGGACTTGAACTCAATATCTTTTCTTGATGCGCAGAAAGGCATTGTCACAGGCAAAAACGGATCTGTTTATATGACCGGCAATGGCGGCAGCAGCTGGACACCCGAACCAGTTGGTACTTCAAGAAATTTAATAAAGGTAAAATATTTTTCAGACGGAATTGCTTTGAGTGGTGAATATGGTATTTTGTATGTTAAGCCAACCGGTTCATCATGGTCACCCGTGAATACAAGGATCGTTACTGATATCAATGGTGTCACCGGCACTGGTATCAATGATGTTCATGTATGTGGCGGCGGCGGGTTTATCAGAAATAATAAAAACGGAGATTCTAGGTTTTATACATTTGAAGCTAATCCGATGATAGCTAACCTTGTTGATATTTTTTATTATGATTCGAATATAGGATTTGCAGTCAGCAGCATGAATACAGCAATTATAAAAACAACGGATGCGGGTGCAAACTGGTCACTGACATCCGGAACAGCAATGACTTATCAATGGCAGACTAAGCTTTCTGCAGTCGGAGGCATCGGAAATAATTTATGTCAGCATCCGTCAGACAGAAACTCTGTATTCGTTGCTTTCAACAGCACTGTTTACGTAAGCAGGGACCGCGCTGAGACCTGGACAGAAATTGCCACGATTCCTAACGGTGGAGCCCATTCGTTTTACGTAAGTCCTCTTGATACAAATATATGGGTAGCTGCGATATCATCAAGCCCCGACAGAATTTCCAAAACTACTGATTATGGTGTAACCTGGACTACAAGCATTTCAGGAAACTTCAGCAACTATGGACAGCCTCTGGAGATGGATCAGAATAATCCAAGTGTATTTTATTTTGCTCCCGATAACGGCGGGTTTTTTAAATCAACCGATAACGGTTCAACATTTACCGAGATCAGCAATAACTATCCGTTCAGAAGTCCATGTGACATACTGGTAATGTGGGACAGTTCAAATGTTGTTTTTGTAGCAGACGGAGTTACAGGCAGTGAATTCGCAAAGATTTTTAAGTCAGTGAATGGAGGAGTCAACTGGAATTTGGTAAAAATAGTATCTTCAAGTGAGATACCCTCAATGTGCAATAGTGTTTTCGAAAAGAATAAAGTTTATGCCACTGAATGGCCCGGAGCGTCTTTTCATAGAAGTCAAAATTACGGCAATGGATGGGATGTTGTTTTCACGTCCAACTTTTCGGGATGGGGCTCGGGGATTTGCTTTGAAGATCCAAATGTGATTATAGTCGGTAGTTATGGTTCCGAATCTTCTTTTACCTATGACGGTGAAAATTTTACTGAAGTAAATTCACTGAATTATGCAGGAGCAGGAATGCTTGTACCGGATAAAAATTTAATTCTAAGCATGCAAACAGCCGACTTATTCAAGCTTAAAGTTACCTATACTGTTTTGACTGCAGTAAATGAAAACATTATCTCTTCCAACATTCCTAATGATTTTAAATTACATCAAAATTATCCAAACCCATTTAATCCGTCCACAACAATAAAGTTCGATGTTCCTAACTCCGGAAATATTTCACTGAAACTTTACAGTCAGCTGGGCAAAGAAGTTGCGTCGTTGATTGACGGTGTGAGAAATGCAGGCACATATGAAATATTGTTTGATGCATCCGCATTGGCTTCAGGTGTATATTTTTACAAAATTATTTCAGACCGTACGGCTTTAACGAAGAAGATGCTGCTTGTTAAATAAAAGGAGTTATCTCATCACAATTTAATGACAAGTTTTAAATGACATAAAATTTGGAAATGCAAATTTAAAACAAAAAATCATGAACAAAAAATTTACTTTTATTTCACCGGTTATTTTTACTATTACACTTCTTTACACAAATTCATATTCACAAAACAGAACAGAATACGATTTGTTTTCTCAGAGCGATAACAGCTCTGTTATGGACAATCCCGAACTAAAAAAATTATAAATGATGCAGTTATATTGACAATAAATAAATCTGAACTGCAGAGAATTTATGAAAATAGAAATCCTGAGATTTCTCTAAACATACCTTATCTAAATGGAAGTGCCGCAAGATTAAATCTAAAGAGAATAGATATTTTAACTCAGAATCCTTCCCAGCTTTAAAGTCCTGAAATGAAAAACAATGACTTCGCAAAACCAAGATAGAAATTGTTTATGACATTCTTGATGATCTGAATGTGATCAGAAAATAATCAGGATAAGAATTTGAAGTTCAGCTTTACCTCATAATTGTTTTTAAGTATAAATCACGAAACTTATAATTTGCAATTGAAACTAACATTTCCTATTGAGATTTTTGTATAAAACTTTTCTTGGCAAAAGATTCACAAATAGTAAATGTCGGTAAGAGAAAACTTGAACTTTCTAATCTAAAAAAAATTCTTTTTCCGGATGATGATATAGTAAAGGCGCAGGTAATTGAATATTATCTTAAAATTGCTCCGACAATTCTAAATCATATAAAAGGCAGACCTCTTTCGCTGGTTCGATTTCCTGACGGAATTTACGGCGAGAAGTTTTTTCAAAAAAATCGTCCCGACTGGGCGCCGGACTGGATCGAATATGTTGCCCTTGGAAGTGAGGACACCAAAGATTATATCCTAGCAAACGAAGAGGCAACACTTGTCTGGCTTGCGAATCTTGCCTGTCTCGAAATTCATCAGATGCATTCAAAGAAACCGCATTATGACAAACCCGATTACATGGTGTTTGATCTCGATCCTCCGGAAGGGTATAATTTTGAAGACGTTGTGGAAATTGCTCTTAACCTTAAAACTCATCTGGAAAATTTCGGTTATCATGTCTTTGCAAAAACTACCGGCGGAAAAGGAATACATGTTGTAACACCAATTGAACAGAAATACGATTTTCACACAGTCTTTGAAACTGCACAGACAATCGCACAACCGTTTGTGGACCAACACTCTAACTTAACTCTGCATATTAAAAAAGATGCGAGAAAAGGAAGAGTACTTGTTGATATTTACAGAATAAGACAGGGGCAGACGATAGTATCTCCATACAGTCTCAGAGGAAATAAAGGTGCGCCCGTATCGATGCCATTAGTTTGGGAAAAGCTTGAGGAATTAAAAGACCCGCGTGAATATAATCTGACGAACGCTCCCGAAATTGTTAACACTGAAGGCGACGTATGGGAAGGAATTTCCGCTTATGCTGTTGGGCTGCACACTGAACGCAAATCAAAATCAACGAAGAAAATTTTAAAGCCTTCAAAAAAATATAAAACCCCCGAGCAGCTTGAGAAATATACAACGAAAAGAGATTTTGAAAAAACTACAGAGCCTTCCGCAAAAATAATTGAAGGCAAGGGAAACCAGTTTGTCGTTCACAGGCATCATGCATCGCGGCTGCATTATGATCTGCGTTTAGAAAAAGACGGAGTTTTAAAATCATGGGCGGTACCTAAAGGACTTCCACCTGCACCCGGTGTGAAGCGTCTTGCAGTTCAGACTGAAGATCATCCGATGGAGTATCTAAAATTTGAAGGAACAATTCCAAAAGGACTTTACGGTGGAGGCGATATGTGGGTGTACGCTTCAGGCAGATATGAAATCACAAAAGATAAAAAGGATGGATTTTACTTTCGTCTTCATAGTCCTGCGATGAGCGGAGAGTACAGGATTCACAATATAAAAAATAAAGACTGGCTGATGGAACGGGTTGACAGACCGCAGGTGGACTGGCTTCATGAACCTGTCGAACCGATGCTTGCCCAATCAAGAAAAAATGTACCCGTGTCAGCTGATTTTGTTTATGAAGTGAAGTGGGACGGAATAAGAGTAATAGTGTCTCTTGACGAAGATAAAATAACCTTAAGGAGCAGAAATAATCTGGACCTGACCGCAAAGTTTCCTGAGCTTACAATAGTGGAAAAATCATTTCGCGGGACATGCGGAGTCTTTGATGGTGAGATCGTATGTCTCGATGAAAAAGGAAAACCGGATTTTAAGGAAGTCATTCACCGCATGCAGCGCTCAGCCGAAGGTGACATTCAGAGAGCGATGAAAAAAAGTCCTTCATATTGTTATTTATTTGATTTGCTTTATCTTGACGGAAGAGCTGTTGTCAATGAACCTTTAATGCGAAGACGTGAATGGCTGAAAGATGCAGTAAAAAAAGATTCTTCATACAGGTTAAGTGAGATTGTCGAAGACGGCGAAGCACTGTTTGCTGCAGCCGGAGAACTTGGACTCGAAGGAGTAATTGCTAAAGAAAAAAACAGTAAGTATACACCCGGTAAGCGAAGCGACTGCTGGTATAAAATTAAAGTTAGGAATACTGCCGAAAGTTATCTCATCGGCTGGACTAAAGGTAAAGGCAACCGTGATCAATTATTCGGTGCGCTGCATCTTGCTGATATAGTCGACCGAAAATATGAATACAGAGGAAAAGTCGGAACCGGTTTTGATGTAAAGAATATGAAAGAAGTTTATTCCGAATTAAAAAAAATCAAAGAGATTAAAAAACCGATCAAAGAAAAAGTTCTGGATGAAACGAATACAATCTGGATCGAGTCGAAGTTAGTTTGTGAAATTGAATATTCATCAATGACTAAAGATGGCGCATATCGTGAGGCTGTGTTTGTGAGGCTGCGTCCGGATTTATAGTGTAAACCATACCTTGCTTTAAAAAACCAGTTTGAAAATTTGAGTTACCGATGTGGTAACTTTTTTGTATATTTGTTTAAAGATACCGATGAGAATAATTGCAAAGAGGGCGCTAAGAGAATTCTGGAAATTGCACAGAGATTCTGAACAACCTTTACGAAACTGGTATGATATTTCAAAGAAGGAAAACTGGAATAATTTTAATGAAATTAAATCACTATTCAGAAACGCAAGTATTGCCGGCAATGACAAAGTTGTCTTCAATATTAAGGGAAACGATTATCGTCTGGTGGTGAAAGTTGACTTCATTTGGAAAGTAATGTTTATCAAATTCATTGGTACTCATAGGGAATACGATAAAGTAGATGTAAAAAAATTATAAATACCTTAATGAAAATAAAACCTATAAGAAATAAAAAGGATTATGAAAAAGCTCTTCTGAGAATTGATGAACTTTGGGGCTGTAAAAAGAATTCTTCTGAAGGAGATGAGTTTGAAATTTTACTAACTCTCGTTGAAAGATTTGAAGATGAACACTATCCAATTCCACCTCCGGATCCCTTAGAAGCAATACTGTTCAGGTTGGAACAAATGAATCTGACCCGGGCAGAGCTGGTGAAGTATATTGGATATAAGAGCAGAGTGTCAGAGATATTATCGGGCAAAAGAAAACTAACACTGCCAATGATACGAACTTTGCATAAAAAACTTAAGATACCTGCAGAAATTCTTATCAAAGAATATTAAATACAGAATGTTAATTTATTTCTTTAGAGTATTTTCAATGACTAAAGATGGCGCATATCGTGAGGCTGTTTTTTGTGAGGCTGCGTCCGGATTTATACTAACAATTTTCAATTATAAATTTTCTATGTCCTCTTAAATAAAAACTTGAATGTATGAAGTTTGCAAAAAATAATTCACGAGTTCACTTAGAACAGCAAGACCCAGTTACGTCATAATTATTTCCGCAGATAAACAGATTAAATTTCAGCAAAATCTTTCCAAATATAAAATTAACATAGTTGTATTCAATTTGGATGAGAAGCAGAATTTAACAACTGGTTTTTTAGATGTAACTTAAGAGAAAAAACTACTATAACAAAATTTAAAATTAAATATAAAAGATTTTATGACAGATTCTTTTAAAACAATTTTATGGAAGCAATTCGGAGCGACAATTGACATGTTCGAAAATGCTGTTGATGCTTGTCCCGATTCATTGTGGAATGACGGATCGCAATTTTGGTACAACGCTTATCACACAATGTTTTTTTTAGATTATTACCTTTCGGAAGAGCCGGATAAATTTATGCCGCCGGAGCCATATACGCTTTCGGAATTTGATCCAGATGGAGTACTCCCCGAACGTGTTTATGATAAACCGGAATTAGTTTCATATATTAAATTCTGTCGTGAGAAATGCAGGAAATTAATTTCCACTTTATCTGATGAGAATTTAGAGAAGCGTTTTATAAACCGGTACAGAAACTATAGCAGGCTGGAGATACTTCTTTATAATATGCGGCATGTTCAGCATCATACAGGACAATTAAATTTATTGCTGCGGCAAAGCGGTAACGAGCCGCCGGACTGGGTGTCGCAGACAAAGGCGGAGATGGGTTAAGAATAAATTTACCTCACCCCGTCAATTTCCTGATACTCTCAATGAGCTTTTCCGCAACAGCCCCTTCTTCAGGCGGGACCATTTCTTTATATTCGGATAATATTTTTAATGCAGATTTAAAATTTCTTGTCATAGCATATACGAGTCCAAGGTTAAAATGTATATCCGGAAAATCCGGCTTGAGCTCATTGGCAAATTCATAATGTACTTTTGCAAGAGGCAGGTTGCCGAGTTCTGAATAAAGATTTGCAAGATTATAGTGCGATTCAAAATGTCTCGGCTCGCTCTTCAACGATTTGGTAAATGAATCAATTGCCTTTACAGTATTGCCGGATTCATATTCGAGTATACCAAGATTGCAGTATGCATCAGCTTCGCAGTCATTTAAATTCACAGCATTACGGTAAGCTTCTTTAGCTTTCGAGTCGCCTCTTTCATCAAGCATTAACGCCTCTTCAAAAGGACTTAAGCTTGAAGGCATAATATAAATATTCGTCCCGTGCGGTTTCTCTAAAAAAAGATCAAGCTGACTTGTATGCTTGAGAACAATCTTCGGTTTCTTGCCTACACGCTTAAGTCCTGACTGCGGTTTCGGTAATGTTAATTCTAATATGTTAGCCATACTTTCAATTACAAATTACAGATTACTAATTACAAATTACAAATTACAAATTTTAAAATTTTTAATTTTAAATTATGTATAAATTCAAATTACGAATTTCAAATTTCGAATTTTAAAATTTTTAATTAATCGCAATTAAAAAATCAACTATTTGTAATTTATAATTTGAAATTTGAAATTGATTTATGATGCTTTCTTTTTCTTTTTAACCTGCTTAACCTCAACTTCTTCTTCAACCGGTCCCGTAGCTTTCTTCATCGGTTTCTTCTGCTTGCTTGCATTTTCGATGCTTTGTTTCAATGCAGTCATAATATCAACAACCGGCTTTTCTTTTTCCTCAACTGATACAACTTCCTTGCCCTCGATTTTAGATTTAATTAAATCCTTAACTGCGTCAGTATATGTATCCTGAAGTTTTATTTCTGAAAAAGGTTTTACCATTGAATCAACAAGTGTTTTAGCAAGCTTAAGCTGTTCCTTATCAGCACTTAAGCCGTCCAGTTTGGGAACCTCGGAAATTTTTCGAATTTCATTCGGGTATCTTAGTTTGTATAAAAGCAATCCGTTTTCATGCGGAGATAAAAGAACAACACTTTCCCTATCACGTAAAACAACCTTGCCGATTCCAAGCTTACCGCTGCTTTTAAGTGTGGCGCATAATAGTGCGAACGTCTTTGCGGCTACATCACCATCGGGTCCAGCATAATAAGGAGTATCATAAAGCGTAGAAGGAACTTCGGAAGCATCAACAAATCCTTCAATCTCAATTACCTTTGTGCTTTTTAATTTAAGCTTTGCAAGATCTTCGGACTCTACTATTACAAACTGATCGGGCTCATATTGGTAACCTTTCACTATATCCTCGCTCTTTACAACTTTGTCGCATTTCTTACAGCGCTTATCATAACCAATCGGTCCGTTGTCTTCCTTATGAAGCTGCTTAAAGCTTATTGATTCGGAAGTCTCAATAGCATTATAAATTGCGATGGGTATTGAAACCAGTGAAAATCTTATATGACCTTTCCAGATTGAACGCAAAATAACCTCCTTATTTTATTGGGTAAAATTAACTATTATTTAGTTAATATTCTATAAATTTCTAATATTCAGATTGGTCTAAACATTACCTCTTAATATTATTATTAGTTATAGTTATGTAATATTAGTCCTTGATCCCTGACAGCATTGCTGCTCCAATTAAACCGATAGAAGGATTTTTTATAATGTACACCGGTGCTGCCTCAACTAAATAGCTTAACCTGCCTTTATTCAAATATGATTTTATAAAAGTACCATCTTTAAATTTTTCTATATTCAGTAGTGGAATTTTTCCGCCGATATATACTCCGCCTGTTGATTTATAATTCAAAACCATATTACCAGACTGTGCTCCCAGAACTGATGCGAATATGTCTAATACTTTTTCACATGTTTTATCCTGCTTTTTTAATCCTTCTTCTGAAATTACAGCTGCTGCATCTTCTGTTTCAAATCTTTTTAATACTTCATTACTAACTTGTGCATAATTTATTTCCCGCAGAAAGTTAAAAATATTTACCATACCCAGCCCGGAAGCAATTCGCTCGCAGCTAACGTGAGAAAATTTTTTTTTCAAATATTTCAATAATTCAATTTCAATTTCATCCGAAGGTGCAAAGTCTGTGTGACCGCCTTCAGTGGAAAGGATATTACATTGTCCTTTATTATAAATAAGGACGGCCTGTCCCAAACCTGTTCCCGGAGCAATGATGACTTTATTATTTAATTTTTTTTCGCCTTTACCTTTATACAGAGTAATTAAATCTTCCTCATTAATCTTTGCAACACCTGCAGCAATTATTTCCAGGTCATTAGCCAGCCGGAAGTTTTTAATCTTAAATTTTTCAGACAATACTTTTTCATCAAGCTCCCAGCTTAAGTTTGTTGATTTAACCTTTCCGTTAATCACAGGTCCAGCAATTCCTATACAAGCCGAATCTATTTGAAAATTATTATTTTGATTTTTATTTTTTAGAAAAGCGATAATTATGTCTTCGAGATTCGAGAAATCTTTATTGAAATATTTTTGAGATGTGATTTTTTCTAACCTGCCTTGTTGCTCTTTGAATAATGCAAGCTCGGTCTTCGTTCCACCCGAGTCTCCTGCCAGGATAAAATTTTTTTTATTTTCTTCTTGATTCATAAAAACCGTTAAAACGGTTTGAGCCCACGACTAAAGTCGTGTCCCTTATTTTATTTACCCATTATCAATCCCGCCGCATCTTTATCCAAATACCAACTGACATTACCGCTGTCAGAGTTAATATGAGCTGCAGGGTATTTCAAGTAGCCATCTTTTTTATTCAAAATTTCTGAAATTATAATTGCTTTGCTTTTTCCTGTAACCAGAAAATAAATTCTCTCAGCGTTATTAATTATCTTACCTGTTAATGTAATTCTCTTCTGCCGGCTAACCGGATGAATTGCTACCCCGCAAATATTTTTTGAGTTTAATAGCTTCATCTGATCAGGAAAGATAGAAGCAGTATGCCCGTCATCTCCGACTCCAAGCAGTATTAAATCAAACACCGGAAAGCCATTTTTAAAATTTAAATTATATTTAATAATTTCTGAATAGCGAATTGCTTCTTTCTGCGGTTCGTTCTCTCCGAAAATTCTGTGAACATTTGATTCAGGTAGACTTACTTTATTCAAAAGAATTTTCTTTGTCATTCCGAAATTACTTTCTTCGTCATCAGGAGGAACACATCTTTCATCCACCCAAAAAATATTTACTTTCATCCAATCGATTTTATTTTTATAATCTTTTGCAAGCACTTCAAATAATAATTTAGGAGTACTTCCTCCCGATATTGCAATGTTAAAAGTTCCTTTGTTTGATATTACTTCATCGCAACCTTTTTTGAACTCTGCAGCAAAGGAGTCAGAAAGTTCATGAGGTGTATCAAATATTTTTACTTTTTTGTACAGAGTGGTTAAATGAATTAGGAGTTAAAAAGTTTAAGAGCTAAGACCTAGAATTAAGAATTAGAGTTATGAATTTATATAAATCTAAAATCGTAAATCAAAAAATCTAAGATCTCTATTTAAATTCCAAATCCAAAATCCCAATTCTCAAATTCTATAGTTCACAATACGTTTCGTCATTGGCAAGATTCTTACAAGGATATCTCCATTTAAAATCTTTTCCGGCTATAAGATCATCGGCACATACCGGACCCCATGTCCCTGCAGGATATCCGTAAACTTTTATCTCAGGATGTTTTTCCCATGTATCGAGAATCGGCTGCAGGAAGCTCCAGCATGCTGCTATGGCATCAGCACGTATAAACAAAGTCTGGTCGCCGAGCATGCAGTCAAGCAATAATTTTTCATAGCCGCTTGGAAGTTTTATGTTCATTAGATCCGAATAATGAAAATCCATATTTACATTCTGAACTTTAAATTCTGTTCCCGGAACTTTCATAGCAAACTTAATCAGTATGCCTTCATCCGGCTGTATCCTTATCACAAGCATGTTATATGACTGAGCAATATCATTTTTACTTTTAAATAACCGGTACGGCGTAGGTTTATAATGTATTACAACTTCAGTAACACGCGTCGGTAATCTTTTACCGGTTCGTAAATAAAAAGGAACACCGCCCCATCTCCAGTTATCAATAAAAAATCTCATCGCAACAAAAGTTTCTGTTCTCGAATCTTTTGCAACTTCCTTTTCCTGGCGATATCCCAAAACTTTTTCACCGCGAATGACAGATTCTATATACTGGCCTCTGATTACATTCTTTTTTACTTCTTCTTCTTTTATCGGTCTTAGTGCCTGGAAAACTTTTAGCTCTTCATCTCTTATAGACTTAGAATCAAATAACGCAGGCGGCTCCATCGCCACATATCCGACCAATTGCAGCAAATGATTCTGAACCATATCACGCAATGAACCGGCTCTGTCATAATATCCTCCGCGGTTTTCTATACCTATACTTTCAGCAGAAGTTACTTCAACATACTCAATATAATTTCTATTCCATATCGGCTCGAAGATTCCGTTTGCAAATCTTGTTACTAAAATATTCTGAACGGATTCTTTTCCGAGATAATGATCTATCCTGTAAATTTGTTCTTCGGAAAAATATGTGCTGACTAATTTGTTGAGCTCTAAAGCCGATTCAAGATCATGCCCGAATGGCTTTTCCAAAATTATTCTTGTCCATGAACTTTCATTGAGGCATTTATTCAACCCGCTCTTCCCGAGGTTTTCTACAATTTGCGGAAGTGCATCAGGAGGAACAGCCATATAAAATAAACGATTGCCGTTTATGTTTCTCTCTTTATCAAACTTATCTAACTCTGTTTTAAGATTTTTAAAAGAATTTAAGTCGTTATATTCGGCAGGCAAAAAAAATATATTTTTTTCAAATTTTTCCCAGACTCCCGCTGATAATAATTCTCCGTCACCAAAATCAATAATAGCATCTTCCATTGCTTTTCTGAAACTATAATGGTCCAATTCTTTTCTCGAGAAACCAACAACGGTAAAGTTTTCAGGTAAAAGTTTTTCCGCATAAAGCTTAAACAAAGACGGCATCAGCATTCTTTTCGTCAGGTCACCGCTTGCTCCGAATATTACCATTATACACGGCTCCGGGACTTTTTGCTTTTCGGTATCTTCGTTTTCTGAAATTATAGTTTCTTCTGTCATCATATTTGTTTTTTTAACACTTAGACACAAAGGCCACTAAGAAGATGAATATAAAATTTGTTTAAAAATATTATAGTAAATTTCTTATTCTTTAGGTAGTTTCGCAAATTCTTCAGTAACTATTGGCACTAATTGTTTTGTAATATTTTCACAATTAAAATTTATTAATAAACCTTTTGGCTTACCGGTTAATTTTAAATACGATAGGAGCTTTGCACTAAAGAGTTTTATCATCACCTCAACTGCTTTCAATTCTACAATTATTAAATCATTAACAAGTAAATCCATTTTCAAATGCGTATTAAGATCTTTGCCTTTATAATAAATTGGAACTCTAATCTGAGACTTTACCTCTAAATCTTTTGCTTTTAATTCTTCAATAACACAGCATTCATAAACAGATTCAATCAAACCAGGACCTAAATATTTATGCACCTCAATTGCACATCCTACAATATCATAGCAAAGTTCATTAATATATCTTTGTGTAATCATATTTAAAAACCTTCCCTAAGTGTTCTTAATGTCTAAGTATTAAAATTTATTTACGTTGTACTGTATGTCGCTGCATTACTCCTCAACGCGGCAATTTTTTTGTAATAATCATAATAAAAACCTTTTCCTAAGTGTTCTTAGTGTCTAAGTGTTAAAATTTCATTTACGTTGTATTGAATGTCCGCCAAATTCATTCCTCAGCGCTGCCAGTATCTTCGCACCGAAAGACTCTTCCTGTCGCGATCTGAATCTAACAAATAAAGATTCAGTGATTACCGGCAGAGGAATGCTTTTTTCAATTCCATCAAGCACAGTCCATCTGCCTTCACCGGAATCTTCAACATAATCTTTTATTGCTTTTAAATCTTTATCATCTTTTAATGCATCTGTCAGAAGTTCGAGCAGCCATGAGCGCACAACGCTTCCATGTCCCCAGAGTTTTGCAACTCCCTCAAGATCTATATCATAATCCGAAGCATGCATAAGTTCAAAACCTTCAGCATAAGCCTGCATCATTCCATACTCGATTCCGTTATGAATCATTTTTACATAATGCCCCGAGCCGCTGGCACCGATATATTTATATCCGTCCGGAGGAGCTAGAGATTTGAATACCGGCTGACAATGTTCGTATACTTTTTTTTCTCCGCCGATCATCACACAATACCCGATCTTCAATCCCCAGATACCGCCGCTTGTCCCGACATCAAGATAATTAATTCCAACATTTTTTAATTCATTAAATCTTCTCACGGAATCTTTGTAATAAGAATTTCCTCCGTCAATAATTATATCGTCTTTCGAAAGCAGCAGCACTAAAGATTCTACCATCTGCTGAACAATATCTCCTGATGGGATCATCATCCAGATTAATTTCGGTTTGGATAATTTTCTCACTAACTCTTCGATTGAATAAGTTCCGGTTGCACCCTTCTTTTCAATCTCTTTTGTCTTTTCCGGTGAACGATTGTAAACAACAACTTCATGACCGTCATTCAATAATCTCTCGACCATAAACGCGCCCATTTTTCCAAGACCGATAAATCCGATTTGCATTATATTCTCCTTAGTAAATTTAATTTTTTTTTTAACGCAAAGAACGCAAAGCTTTATAAACCATTTACGACTCTCTTTTTCCCCTTTGCGCTCTTTGCGAAGTACTTTGCGTCCTTTGCGTTAAGCTTTAAAATTCAAATTGCTTTCTTTACTATCTTATAAAGCTCTTTCAATCCTCTTTCGATATCGCTTCCGATATTCACTTTCAAAACCCTGCGATTATGTTTTATGAGTGATTCATAATCTCCGATCGCTTGCGCCAGTTTTAAAGTACCAAAGCTGTATGGCTTTCCCGGGATTTCAATATCTTTCTTATCGTCCGAAATTATCTGTAAGAATAATCCGTTCGCTGCTCCGCCTTTGTGAAGCTGACCTGTTGAATGTAAAAATCTCGGACCGTATCCTAATGTAGTTGCAATTTCTTTTTTGCTTCTTATTAATTCTCTAATCTTTCGTAAAAGATTTTCAATAATTTTGTTCTTTTGAATATAAGCCATCATTGCAAAGTAATCACCTGTTTTGATTTGCTTAAGGAAAAATTTCAGATAGTCATCAACATCCCGTTTCTTTAATTTCTTTTTGTCCATAAGTTCCTTATCAAATACTTTTTTATCAAGATAAATTATTAAATCATTTTTTACTGCCTGAGGAATTTGCCCCGGGAGTTTTTTATTCGTTTCGTAAAAACATAATACATTGCCTGTATTATCTTTGCTCTCTTTTACATTCGGCTCATCGAAAGGATTAATTTCCAATACAGCGCCCATCACAGCAGTAGCAAATTCCCATAAATAAAATTGACCTGCGATATCATATACACTTTTTAATTCAATATTTATCACCGGAAATTTTTTCTTTACAAAACCCCTGATTATCTTTTTCTCTCCCTTGCTTTCTTTTCCTAATGTAAAGCAGGCAAATAATCTGTCATTTCCATATGAAGAAGGTTTTCCGATTCCTTCACCTTCAACCGGAATAATTCCTTTGCCTTCTTTGCCTGTGCTTTCGGCAATCAGCTGCTCCACCCAATAACCGAATGAATTAATTTTAAATGGAAGAATAAATGTTAATTTATCCTTACCTTTTTTTGCAAGCTCACCAATTGCTGAACCGGTTATTACTCCCGGATTTTCTTCAGACTTGAATGTCATGCAGTCGTACATCATTTTTTCCGCATTGCTCAGATATTTTATTATATCAATTCCAATCAGTGCGGCAGGCACTAGACCGAAATATGACAGAGCGGAATATCTTCCGCCGATATCCTGGGGATTCGTAAATATTTTTCTGAAATTATTTTCTGCTGCGGTTAATTCGAGCTGTGTCTGCGGATCCGTTATGGCAATGAACTGTTTTCCGGCATCGATGCCTTTTATCTTCTTAACTTTATCAAAAAAATATCTGAAAAAGGAATCGACTTCTATCGTTCCTCCGGATTTGCTTGAGACAATGAATAATGTTTTTTCAAGGTCTATTGAATTTTCAATATTAAAAATTGTAACAGGATCAGTGCTGTCAAGAACAAATAATTTTAAATATCCTTCTTCCACTCCGAATGTTTCTCTGCAAACTTCAGGACACATACTGCTTCCGCCCATTCCCAGCACAACTGCATAAGAAAATCCCTCTCCTCTTATTTCTTCAACAAAAGAATTTATTTCCTCACAATTATTTTTCATAGTTAGCGGAAGTGAAAGCCACCCGAGACGATTCTTAATCAATGCGTCATATTCTTTACCTTCTTTCCATACCGTTGAATCCTTTTCCCAGATCCGCTTTATAAAATTTTCTTTATCCAGCTCTTTCAGAGTCTTCGCGACTTTCTTTTTATATTTTCCAAGCTCAAAATCTTTCTTTGTAATTTTCATTTTATGATTTTATTTTTTTACTATTAAAGATTTAAGGACTTTAAGTTTTTGCTATTTCTAAATTGCAACGAGGTTCAAAACATTCAACTGGCCGGACATAAAATATAGAGAAAATATTGTTTAATTAATTAAGATTAAATATTTTTATATTTCCTAAAAAAGAAATCCCGCTTGTCTTCGCAAACGGGATTTAAAAAATTAAACGGATTCTATTCTCAAATTCAACTGAGAGAAAAATTAAATATAACTTTAGTCTATAAGTCTAATGGAGTCTCAGCTGTAACAAGCTCGTTCTCAAACTATATTTATCGCTTTTAAAGTATTCGGGAGGAATCCAATAATTTTATCTGTATACATCTCTTCGGTGACGAATTATTAAAATTTCCAGTAAGCAAATTTTATCATTAATGAAATAAATTACTCTGTAATCACCAACTCTGATTCTCCAACGATTTTGACTTCCTTTTATTTTTTCACATCCGGGAGGTCGGGGATTTAAAACTAATTCATCAATTTTAAAAAATATTTTTTCACTTAATAATTCATTTAAGTCTTCAACCTCTTTTCTTGCTGAACGAGCAAAAATTATTTCATATCTTTTCATTTCGAAGAACGCTTTTTCAGTCTTTCTTTAACCGATTCATAGCTTTCTTTTGGTTCTTTGGCTCTTTCATCTGAAAGGATAATGTCATAAATATCTTCCCAAATTTTCGAATACTTTTTTAAGTCTAACACTACTGCATTTTTTTTCCCTTTTTCATCCGTGATATAACTAATTCCACTCATAATTTTAATATTAGTTTTTTGTTTAAATTAATAATTTTATAATTAAACTATCCATTGTTTTTAAAAAATACCATTAATTATTTTGCTCGTTCCAAACTTCAGTACTTGAAATCTAAAATCGTAAATCAAAAAATCTAAAATCAAACTCACGGTCTTATCACTCCAATATACAATCTGTTATTATCCGCAATAGTCATATCCGCCTGGTCAACAAATGTATCGCCATTCAAATCCGTAACAACAAATCTTCCCGACGCAAAACTATACACATCATTATCAATATCAGAAAAATCTGAAATGTCAATCAATCCATCCTGATTCACATCACCGCTGTAAATACAAAACTTCCCGCCTTTAAGCTTTTGGTTGTTTCCGTATGCCTGGGAAGCGGAAGTTGTGAAGTCGTAATCATAACTTGATATATTACCTTTATTTAAAAATTCTCCACCGGCTTTGCTCCATGTCTCAATGCTGTTTCTATGTTGTAGAATAATATAATAATTTCCAGTAAGAGCGTTAGAGAAAATGTAATTTCCTGTTAGTGATATAGAATCTATAATAGCTCTTGCGGAATCAACTATTATATAAGGAGAAAAAGAATTTCTAAGATATGCTGTTACTGTATCCCGGATATTTAATTTATTGACTTGAGGTGTATAAAATCCTTCAACAATTGCCGAGATATATATTGGTATATTTTGTGAATATTTTAACGTCAAATTTCCAGAAGATCCACTTCCATTTATGTATACATAACCCAAAGTATCTACAAGAACAATATTTGCCCATGTTTCAACTCCTCCTGGACCACTAAACCTTTGGAACCATTGTTGAACGCCAGAAGAATTGTATTTCATTGTAGTAATTTGATTTTCACTTTTACCGGTTATAAATGTGTTTCCTAAATTATCTATTTTTATTGACCCAACATATTCATCGCTATTATTGTTATCTCCATATCTTGCAACCCATTGTTGAATACCGGCAGAATTATATTTTATAGTGGCAAAATCATTTCTGAGATTCGTTCCATAACTATCTCCTGTTACAAATACATTACCTAAAGTATCAACATCAACCGAAATTGCAGCATCATAAGAATTTCCAGTTCCATTATAGAATCTCACCCACTGCTGAACACCGGACGAATTATATTTAAGAGTAAAATAATTAAAATTGCTGCTTCCAACAATATATGAATTATCATTTTTATCAATTATAATTGAAGAAGGGGTATCAAATACACCAACTATACCGTTATATCTTCTAACCCATAATGAATCACCGTTCGGACTATATTTAATTGTTACACACTCATAGTCATTTCCATCTCTATCACTATCTCCGGTAACAAAAACATTTCCAAAACAATCTAATGTTAAAGCACGAGGAATATCATCACCGTTTCCAGAACCATTAAAAACCTTTACCCATTGCTCTATACCCGACGAATTATATTTAATTGTAGCAAAGTTAACATTTCCTGAACCCACATTTCCTCCTATTGATCCAGTTACAAATACATTTCCTGACTTATCAACTTTCATTGATGTAGCGACATCAGATAAATTCCCGGGACTTGAATATCTTCGGACCCATTGTTCAACTCCAAGGGAATTATATTTAATAGTTACGTAGTCAAATTCAGTCCCTATACCTTCACTATATCCAGCAACATAAACATTATCTGAATCATCTAAATCTATTGACACAGGATAGTCATAGCCATTAACAACCGGTCCAATGTAGTTAGCTAACCAAATTAGATTACCCGAGGAGTTGTATTTAATAGTAGTAAAATTAAAATTACTACTTCCAGTTACGTAGACATTTCCTAATCCATCTATTTTCATTGAGGTAGCAACATCAATTTGGCCAGGACCGACATATCTCGCTGACCATTCGAGAGAAACCTGAGCGATTGAAAATTTAATTGTTAAAACAAATAAAAGCCCTAAGACTGTAAAATACTTTTTCATAATAATTTCTCCTTATAATAATATTTATATATTTATTTTATTTCTAACAAAATTTAAAAATTCCATGATTAGTTAATCACTTTGTCCCATAATTTTCTGCGGAAGTAATTTCTTATAAAATTGAAAAGGTTTTCTAGAAATCTCCGAAAGAATTAACTCTTTATTATAAAATATATTTTCCTTCTCCTCCCATTTACCAGTAATTTCCAATTCAAATTCTCTTTTAATAGATTCACTACAATTAGCAGCTCCAATTGTTAGTGAAAATTTATATTTACCCTTATCAATAATATAACTTTGATTATTATTTTTAAAATTTACATCAAAACAAAATAGAAATTCTTGTTGATTACTCAAATGAAAGATTGGAAATTCCTCCCCGAAGATATCTTTATAATTATCATTTCTAAAATAGTGAGGATCATATATGCGCCCAATATTTATATATTGTTTTGTTTTTGGAGAAATATATTCACAATAAATTTTAATTTCTCCTCGTGGAGAAAATGAACTCCATATTAGATTATCAGAAAGAAAATCCTTTTTCTCAATCCAATTATTGTTTTCATATTTTTTAACGTCACTCAATATAACCTCAACATTTTCAGCACTTATATTACCAACATTTTTTATCATAGCTCTAAAATAATATCGATTAAAATGAATTTTACTTTCGTATTCTCCTTTAAACATTCTATTTATTTGATGATGCACACTATCTGGATGTCCTTTGCATAATTCTTTAGTACAAATAAAATCTTTAAGATCTAAATCTAATTTCGCTTTATAAAACCATCTTCTAATTATATCTTGCAAAGCGGCTACAATTGCTAAAAGTAAAGTAACAATTGTTAAAGCTGCTGTCCAACATACAAGATACCACTCTGCATTGCTACCATCATTACCTTCCATATAAAAATTTATAATTATTTGATTAATATTTTCTAATCTTTTTAATAATTTATTCGTCTAAAATTTTGGATTCCCGCAAGAGCATGCCTGCCCGGACAGGCGGGTGGAAATGACAAAGCAAATTAAAATCCTCTGTGTCTCTGCGGCTCTGTGTTTAAGCTCTTTTACTTGGTTTCCAAACTCCGTTGGATCGCACTTGCACGTTATACTCTGTTTACCAATGCTCATAAGGGAATTAAAATAAAGGATTATTCGATAGAAGTCTTTTGCTATGATGAACAGTGATAATGTCAACTTTTTTTTTATTTACTATTCGATAAATGATTCTATAATTTCCTTTAATAAGTTCTCTGATTTTCTCATCAGATAATTCAGGGACGATTCTTCCGGCTTTAGGATGTGAAATCAAAATATGGCAATATCAAAGATTGTGGTGTCCCATTTACTTCAGCCATTTTGAAAGCCGTTTTTTCGCTTCTTCTGTTGATACTGCTTTGCCTTGCTTCGATTCATTCACTCCGTTTTCTATCTTTTGTAAAAGAATAATCCTGTCAATTACCTCATCAACAGAAAATTCTTTCGGCATATCTTTCAATGAAGCTATTACTTTTTCTTTTATCAGCATAATAATTTTTTATAAACTTAACAAAATATTTCGTTATTTCAAATATTTAATTTGCTCTACCAAGGATTGCTTCTAATTTCATATCCGCTCTCCCGTGAGCATGGGAATGACAAAGAAAATAAAATCTCTGTGTTAAAAATTCATTTCACCATTTCCCCCCTTTGCAAAAGGGGGGATTAAGGGGGGTTGCGTCAATGAATTTCTCAATCATCAAGACTACTTTATCTATGTTTCCAAATACTTCTTCATTCTTTACTCTCAAAAAAATTATCTTAAAGTTTTCAATTTGTGCTTGCCTGTTTCTGTCGTATTCGATTTCATCTTTCGAACTATGCGTAACACCATCAACTTCGATTGCTAATCTGATTTCTGGACAATAAAAATCCATTACATATTTTCCTACACTAAATTGTCTCAGGAATCTTTTGTTTCTAATTTGTCTTCTCCTTAGTCTTTCCCACATTAGTTTTTCAGCGTTTGTCATGTTGTTTCTTAATTCTCTTCTTTTTCTTTTTTGATCGATTCTGTTAAATATTCTTGTCATTTTATAATTTTTATGCGTTCTCGTTCATTCACTTAACCCCCTTAATCCCCCCTTTTGCAAAGGGGGGGAATGCTTCCAAATTCGAAATCACCCGCCTGAATAAAATCGTTTCATAAGGGTAGTAATATCGGGCAGGCAAATTCCAAATCCCATTCACTTCATCAATCCCAAAGCCCGCTCAACAACCTTCTCCATCGTAAATCCAAACTCTTTCATCAACGCTTCTCCCGGTGCGGATTTCCCGAATTCATTTATTCCAATTGAATATCCGTCATCAGTCACATACTTCTGCCAGCCAAGTGTCGAGCCGGCTTCGATTGAGATTCTTTTTCTTACTTCTTTCGGCAGAACTTTTTCTTTATACTCTTTACTCTGCATTTCAAATAATTCCCATGACGGCATGCTTACTACTCTTGAATTAATTTTTTCCGAATTCAATTTTTCCTGAGCCGCAAGCGCTAGCTGAACTTCAGATCCGGTAGCAATAAAAATTATTTCCGATTTGCCTTCACAATCACTAAGTACGTATGCACCTTTCTCTAAATTTTTTGCGCTGTTATATTTTGACTGATCAATGACAGGAACTTTCTGACGCGTAAGGATCAATGCAACAGGTCCGGTCTTGTGTTCGAGTGCGACACGCCATGCCTGGGCAGTTTCGTTTGCATCGGCAGGTCTTATCAGAGTTAAATTCGGTATAGAGCGAAGTGAAATTAATTGCTCGATTGGCTGATGCGTTGTTCCGTCCTCACCGAGTGCGATGCTGTCGTGTGTGAAAATTAAAATCGGTCTTATTCCCATTATCGCCGCGAGCCGTATTGGTGGACGCATGTATTCAGAAAAAATTAAGAATGTTGCACCGTAAGCAATCATCGGTTTCGTTAAAGTTATTCCGTTTAATTCAGCTCCCATCGAATGTTCACGTACACCAAAGTGTAAATTTCTTCCGTCATAATTATCCGGAGTAAAGTCACCAAGTCCTTTCATAAAAGTATCAGTGGACGGTTCAAGATCTGCAGAGCCGCCGATCATATTTGGAATATATTTTGCAATAGCGTTGATTGTTTTTCCCGAAGCTGTCCTTGTTGCAAGCTGTCCGTCTTTCGGATCGAACACTGGCAAAGCTTCAGTCCATCCATTGGTAAAATTTCCCTCGCATAAATTTTCATATTCATTTGCAAGCTCCGTATAATTTTTTTTGTATTCAGAAAATAATTTATTCCATTCATCAACTTTCTTTTTTCCTTTGTCACCAATTTCTCTGTAAAATTTTAAAGCTTCATCCGGGACATAAAAAAACTTATCAGGATCCCAGCCAAGATTTTTTTTTGTTGCGGTAACTTCATCAGCACCAAGAGCCGATCCATGAGCCGCGGCTGTATCAACTTTATTCGGACTTCCGTAAGCAATGTGAGTTCGGATTTTTATAAGTGACGGTTTGTCTTTTTCATCTTTTGCAAGCTGAATCGCTTTAGCGATTTTCTCTACATCGTTTCCGTCTTCCACTATGTGAACATTCCAGCCGAACGCTTTTAAGCGTTCCGCTGTATCTTCCGTAAAAGTAATTTCTGTTTTGCCTTCAATTGAAATATGATTGTCGTCATAAAGATAAATTAAATTTCCCAATCGCAAATGCCCGGCATATGAAGCAGATTCTGAAGAAACTCCTTCCATCAAATCACCGTCGCTTACGATTGAATAAATATTATAATTAAAAATTTCAAATCCAGGTTTATTGTATCTCGCTGCAAGATATTTTTGAGCAATGGCAAAACCGACTCCGTTAGCGAAGCCTTGTCCAAGCGGACCTGTAGTAGTTTCTACACCTGCAGTCAAATGATATTCGGGATGTCCCGGAGTTTTGCTGTCAAGCTGCCGGAAATTTTTTAAATCTTCCAGCGAAAGGTCATATCCTGTAAGATAAAGCAAGCTGTACAAAAGCATGCTTCCATGGCCGGCAGACAAAATAAACCTGTCACGGTTTGCCCAGTCAGGATTCTTGGGATCGAAATTTAAATATTTGGTCCAGAGCGTGTAAGCCATTGGTGCAGCACCCATAGGCATTCCCGGATGTCCGGAGTTAGCTTTCTGAACTGCATCAACAGATAGTAAACGAATTGTGTTTATGGAGAGTTCTTCGAGATTATTCATTTAATTTTTAGAAATAAAATACTCATTCTAAAAATTAATTAAAATTAATTTTAACATTTTAAAAATCTTAACGCTAAAGAGCCCAGGCTTAGTGAAAGCAGCGAAAAGAGCTTCAGCGGATGTTCATGATGCAAAGAGAATTTTCTTAAGCGCTATATTAAAGAAGATAATTAAAACTTCATTATCAAATAGCTTTCAATAAATAATCTGCTTTGTTATTTTGTCACAAATTAAATCAAAATAAAATATGGAAGAAAAAATTGAATCTTTGTTTAACGATATTGATGAAATGGATGCAGATAAGTTTGCTTCATATCTTGACGATGATGTAAGCTTCCGGTTCGGCAACGCTCCGACTGTGGTGGGAAAAAAAGCCGTGCGTGATGCAGTTGACGGCTTCTTTAAATCCATAAAAGGGATCGCCCATAAAAAACTAAAAATGTGGCTGCATCCTGATAGCATAATTTATCAGGGAATAGTTACTTATACTCGTCACGACGGCTCTAAAGTAACACTCCCTTATTTAAATTTATTTTTTCTAAACGGTGAGAAGATCAAGGAATATTTAATATACATGGATGTTAATCCTTTGTTTGTGGCTTCTGTGGAGGAATGAAGCCGGAAAACCGACAGCAGGTTTAAATTTCTTACTTCTTCTGGTGGCGCCGGGGATTTTGAATCTGTCCGAAAGCTCAGATTTATTTTTGCAGACGCAATCTTAGGTTTCTGATTTTTTATTAAACTTTTCATTTGCTGTACGTTTTTAATAGCGGCTGCATCTGTTGTTTTATTAAAATAAATATATACATGCCCGGCTTTTTTATAACCCTGAATCTAATCTGCAATTTGTTTCAAATAATTTTTTTTGTATTCTGATACATACAGTTTCGGAACACCATGAAACCTGAAATACATTACAGAATTATTTTTTATTACCTCGTCAGGAAGCTTAGGATGACTGACTGAGCAAAAGCTGATTTTATTTTTTCCGAGCTCATTATAAACTTTTTCATTCCACCAGCTCTCATGCCTGAATTCTATTACATACAAAAATAAAGTATCGAGACTTTTTATTATCTGACTTAATTTATTTTCATCATAAACCAATTGTGATGGCATTTGAAATAAAACACAGTCCAGCTTTTCCTTTAACCCGTAATGTATGGATTTATAAAAATCCAAAAGTAAGCGCTCTGACCCGGAAAATTTTTTGTAATGTGTTAAAAGCCTTGGTGCCTTTACTGAAAATAAAAATTTTGAAGGACTCTTCTTATAACAGTTTTGTAAAAATTCAAATTTTGGAAATCTGTAAAACGTGATATTGGATTCAAGTGTATTGAAATGTTCGCAGTAGTATTCAAACCATATATTCTTAGATAAGCCTTCAGGATAAAATTTATTTTTCCATTCCGGAAAATAAATACCCGAACATCCGATAGAAGTTTTCATTATGAAGCCACCTATTTTTTACCGGTTATTATTAAGTCTTAGAGTCAGGACGGAAAGGTCCTGACGAAAAGAATAACTTCAGATTCCATCTGTAATTTTTTTATGCAATAAGGTTAAACTCATCGAGTGGTGTCGTGCTGGTTATTATATTTGCCTAGCTGACAATGACAATAATAGTATTAAAGTTGCCGTAAGTAAACAAATGATTTTTTTCATTATTGTTCAAAAAATTCCTGTAATAAATTAATATTAAATTCTTTTAACATCAAGAAATATTTCCCCGATTCGGATTATCCGCATTGAGTCATAATTAATGTAACCCAGAGGTACTCAAAAATTAGGTCGTTGAGTCATAATTAATGTAACCGTGTTTGCATAGTAAAAAAACGGTTAAATAATTATGAGCAGCAAATCAAAAAAAGAATATTTTTATGAAATCCAAGATAGATATCAGAAATCAGATAAGGAAGAGAAGCAAAAAATACTTGATGAGTTTTGCAATGTGTGTTGTTATAACAGAAAGTATGCAATTAGAATATTAAATGAGAAACCGTCTCTTGGAAATAAATCTGAAAAGAAGAGAGCAGGTCCAAAGAAAATATATCATACTGAAGGAATAAAAAAATTTATAAAGACAATATGGATAAAGACAAATTTAATATGTCCGGAAAGATTGAAAGATTGTATACCTTTTTGGCTGCCTTGGTATAAGAAAAAGATAACTCAATTAAGTAATAAGGATGAAGTTCTCTTGAGAAGTATTTCGGCTTCAACAATTGGCAGAATACTAAAGCAAAACAGGTCAAGATATAATAAACGTGGATTATGTACAACACGACCCGGTTCATTAATACGACAATTAATCCCAATAAAAACAGATCAATGGAATGAAAAGCGACCGGGGTTTGTAGAAATAGATTTAGTTGCTCATTGTGGAACAAGTGTATCGGGAGAATATATAAATACATTAAACGCAGTTGATATAGCCACCGGCTGGACTTCACAGCGAGCTGTATGGGGTAAAGGCGAAGTAAATACATTCAAAGCATTAAGGGAATAGAACTTACATTACCGTTTAAGATAAGAGGAGTTGATAGTGATAATGGAAAAGAATTTATGAACTATAGGTTGTTAAAATATTTCAAACATAGAAAAGAGCCTATAAGCTTTACCAGATCACGAGCATACATTAAAAATGACAACTCACATATCGAACAAAAAAACTGGACAGTCGTCAGGCAATATATTGGTTATGATAGATTTGATAATCCAAAACAATTGGATTTACTGAATGACCTCTATAGTATGACCTGAATAATTTTATTAACTATTTTATTCCTTCAGTAAAATTAATATCAAAAGAACGTCAAGGATCAAAGATAAAAAAGAAATATGATAAACCTAAAACACCGTTTCAAAGAAGATATGAGTCTAAGTTTATAGATAAAGAAAAGAAGATTGAATTACATAGAACTCTTAACACCTTAGATCCATTTAATCTTCAAAAGAACATTATGAAAATGACAGGGGAGATAATAAAATTGTCTGTATAATAATTATTAGAATAAAGATATTAACAATACTAACATTGCTAATGCTAATGGATTTTAAAAGCTGATTAAATCCTTTGGAATTGTTTGTAAAATTGAATACTTTGCTAATGGATTGGTTCAGCTCCTGATCTAAAGTTCCAAAACGAATTGTGAAGGAATCTTTAGAAATGTCAACGCCTATAATTTTTTTTATGAGAGACCTGTAAATCTAAAATTCCGTTTAAAGATTCTACAATCCAATCCGCAAGAAAATTTGAAAAGGAGATTAAAGATACTTCAAGTCCAACCGAACTTAATACCGATAAAAATAAAACTTTAATGTATGCGGGCATTGGTGCAGTTGTGCTGATTTTAATAATAATTTTTTTGATGAAAAGTTCTGACAGTACAAATACGACTACGGATTCTATTATAAAAAAAGACCCTGTTTTTTCGCAGCCCGGTGGTAATGATCCTTCTAAAGTTGATCCGAACGCTCAATTTAAAGGAGAGGTAGAAGAGAAAAAAATTGAGGAGAATGTAGAGAAAGAAGAATTTGAAGTAGAGAAAGCTCCTGTAGCTGTTAATTTAGGATCAGTTAAAAGTTCTATGAGATATCCTGAAATTGCAATACAGTCAGGGATTGAAGGAAGGGTTGTAGCTACTGTATTGGTTGGAACTGACGGTTCAGTAATTAAAGTTGGCAGAATTAATGGTCCAGAGGTTTTCAGAAATGAAGTTGCTGCCAAAGTCATGAATTTGAAATTTAATCCTGCGATTCAAGGTGGACAAATTGTAAAATGTTGGGTTAGTATTCCTTTCAACTTTACTTTAAGTGCCAAAGATAAAAAGAAAAGCCGATGAGGAAGAGGATGCAAAAGAAGAACAATAATTTAAAAATTTGTATCCTTCTTTTATACATTAATTCTTGCCGTCGGTAAATTAACAAAGGCGATCACTTTCAATTTGAATTAGTACGAATTCAGCTAATCCGGCTACATACATGACACCAATTAAAGTATTAGATGCCCCTTAAAAATAATAAGTCCAGTTAAGCCCATAAGATGTTAGATTCAGAGTGAGGTCGTATGACCTGCTAGGAATTCTAAGATAAGTTGCTTCAATGCTTAAAAGAAAATCTCTTTTTCCGCAATATGCAATCTGCACCAAATATGCCTGCGTCCATTGCGATACATCATCAAGTGTAGGAGAATTTGAATTTAATCTGAATCCTGTTCCGAAAGAGAGTGGTGTTTTTGAATTTATACTAAGATTGAAATTCGCTGTTGCCCCAAAAGATGTAAAAAACCTGTCATCAATATCCTTTCCAATAATTTCCCCGTATCCACTTTCTACATAACCAAGTATGCTCCATCGTTTACCCGGAGTATAAGCAAGTCGAACATCGACTGAACCTGATAAGGGATTATAGCTTTCCAATAATTTATTATCGTAAGTTGAATCAAGTTGAGAGACGATGTAAGGAAATATACTTATAACGCTTGATCCTGAATTGTTGATGCTAAATGAAGATGATAAAAGCATTTTTTTGTAGCTAAGAACTTTAAACATCAATCCTGTTTCAAACGATGTGTTTGCCGTAATACCTGAAACAAAAAGTGAAGGCACATTCGTACCGAGTCTTGCTATTGCTGACCCGCTTAACCAGATTGCAGCCCAGTCTTTGACCGCATATTGAAATTCAAAAAGACCGCTTATGTAAGATATATTTCCCTTTAACTTTTTACTAATTGTATCGGAATCCACCTTTAACCGCGGTATATCAGTTTCAATTGATGTTGCATAACCCAGACTTGTTCTGATATTTGTATTTATAAACGGGTTTTTAATAAAACTGTTTACGATAAAATCATGACCATCCAGCTGCGGTCCTGTTCCGAACCTGGTTTTATCACTAAACACATCGTCAAGTATCTGTGCAGTCAGATGTGACGAATTAATGACTACTGCTGCAAATGAAATCAATATTAAGTTAAAAAAATTTTTCACCTTTAAATTAAATTTATAAAGGAAACATTATTCCTGCAAGGAAACTTACAGCGCTGCTTTTGTAATTTGCTTTGTAAATATCTCCTTGTGAAAAATTTTCGTTCCGGTTTATGTTTATAAGACCTTGTGTATACCTGAGCTCGATGAATATAGAAGGCTTACCAATTGTAAATTCATAACCCAAATTAAAATCAGCCATAAAATCTATATCAAGAAAATATTTTGTAATATCTTTATCAAGAGTTCCGTTTTCATTTTTAATATTTGCCGATGTCATGACATCGAGTATTACCCCCCCTCCTACATAAAAATTATTATTATAAATTTTTAAATTAAGAGGGAATGTGAAACAATCCTGACTGACGTCAAATATTATAACTGTATCATTTATGAGATTTTCCTCGTCGCCGAATTTTATTTTAGAGCCTCTTTTATGAAAGCCGGGCTGGAAGGATAAATACAAGTCTTTTACTAGTTTATATTCAATTAAAGCATTTCCTCCATATCCTATAATAGATTGATAAGAACCGGAGTCAGGAGGGGTTCCTCCAAACGAAGCTGAAGCAAGCTCTCCACTAATACCTATTCTGAATTGAGAATGAGATGTGTTTACAAAAAATAACAGTAAAAAAAATAAGAAAAGAATTTTAACATTAATAATTTTAAGATTCAAATATTAATTTCTATAGAGGTTCACGATTTTTTAAAATTAATCAAAGATATTTTTTTTTAAACAATCTCCGATATTCAAAAACACTCCACTGTTAAGATTAATATCTGCCGTATCCAAAACAAATACATAAATTAATTCTCGAATATTTATCAAATTTAATTCTCAACCCGATACTACTTACGCATATTTCAGTATTGTTTATCGTAACTTCCCGATCCAGTTTTTCAAATCGATTATAGGTTGCTGACTAACAGGTATAATATTGCTGCCGGGACGATCAAGTGAAGCTATGATGTAAATTACCAATGAAAATGAAAATATCATAATTGGTGTGAGCCAGGTCATTTTACTTGAACCACTAATCGCAGCCTCATATCCTACGCAAAACATTCCCAGAATAATAAGTGCATAAAGCATTAACCATATCGCTGAAGGCAATCTTGCCTGTATACCTACTGCTACGCGTAGTGCCTGCTGATTAATTATATCATTTAAAGATTCGATATATAAAGCCGCTACATCCGAGTTCATGTCCATTCGTGCGTTTGCCACTGCCATATCCCATAACTTCATCTGTATCTCATCGGATTCATTCAATATATTTTGCACATTGCCCAGATCATTTTTTTCAGCGAGATCAATCCTGAGATCGACATATTGTCTTAATAACTTTTGCGCTTCGAAACGATTCGGCTCCGGTAAAAAATCAGAACGCAGCCATGAAGTACGTATCAGATTGGCTTCTTCACGAACAAGCTCTTTTTTCGAATCATACCGGCTATAGACAATGCCAAATGAGAATACAAGCATGAATCCGAGCATACCCAGTACTGCAGTTGCGTTGGAAGATGTGACCTTTTCCTTTAACTTTTTTAAATTATCAGGCAGGCGGTTGCCGATCCGGTAGCCAAGCTCCATCGAAATATAAAGCAAAATTACGGTAGCTATGAAAATGATCTCAAGAGGTATAGAATCCATTGTAATTAATTATAAATAATTTTTTGAATTGAAATAAGAATAATAATATCCGGATTAAAATATTCCGCATCTGATAAGGTCGTTAAACCCGGATCAATCTGACATTACTTTATTTTTTAAAATCTAATAAGAATCCCGTGAAACAATTTACAACTTTAATTATTTTATTTTAAAAACTCTCCACCAATCAGAGAATTTATTTTGCAAGGAATGTTTAAGTAAAATCTTAAAAAAAGTTTTAATAATCGAGTCTGACTTAAATGCCATTAAGTTAAGGAGCTTTTTCTAACCCTCACCCTACCCCTCTCCCGAGAGTGTCTCAAAGAATCTTTTAACCACATAGACACAGAGAAGACATAGCTAAATTTATTATATAAATCCACTTTCTATGTTTTCTATGTGTCTATGTGGTTAAATAAAATTTAGTTTTGAGACAGTCTCTCCCACTGGGAGAGGGGTTAGGGGAGAGGGTATGATTGATAAACTGTTTGATATTCCTTAACTCAATGGCATCGAGTCTGACTTAAAAGTATACTTAATATAAAATCTTTTTAATAGAGATTTTTTCACGCCGTTGTTAAAAAAAGAATGGAGCTATTGAAATCAAATTACAAAAATGAAATTTACTAGCACTTTATTTTAAATAAATTTTGAAAAATTATTAACTTCATTTTGAAAAACTTAACG
The DNA here is from genome assembly GCA_030855105.1 of Bacteroidota bacterium. Classification (GTDB taxonomy): domain Bacteria; phylum Bacteroidota; class Ignavibacteria; order Tepidaquicellales; family Tepidaquicellaceae; genus JAGPCH01. The sequence goes on from JALYRX010000031.1 coordinate 38,742, forward strand.
CAGAGTTAATATCTTCGAAAAAAATTTCGGGTTCCAGATTTTTTTTAATGAGTCTTTCGCTTAGTTTCTTTTGGAATCTATGATCAGCATTGCAAAAGAATAACTTAATATTTTTTTGATTCAATTCCTTTATCAGATCAGTCAAATCATTTCTGAAAGTAATGTCGAGATAGTTGACCGGGCTTGCATCTATAATTATTAATTTCAATTCATCTCGTCCCGAAATTCTCTCCGATAAACATTGCCTGAAGTAATCAGAATTAAAAAATAACATTGCGGAATTAAACCTGTAAAATAAAATATCATTTCTTAACAACGACTTATTTTCGGGAATGGCTTCGTGAATTAAACCTGAGTTGGAATCGAATACAAATTCATATTCCTGCGGATGTGATGCTCTCTTCAGTAAATTTATGAACGAAAGAATTAAAGCAAGCAGTATTCCGTCCAGTACTCCTATGAGCAGGACACCAAGCATACAAATTAATGAAACATAAAATTCTTCCCTGCTGAATTTCTTAATGTCAATCAGTTCTTTAAAATTAAAAATTCCTGTTGCAGCATCAATAATGATTGCTGCAAAAACCGCCGATGGAATAAGTGAAAACTCTTTTGAAAAGAAAAATATAATCAGCACCATCATCAATGCAGCCAAAGCAAGAGAGAATTTTGTCTTGCACCGGATAAAACGTTTACGGCGCTTCTGGAACTTGACCCGCTGACGGGAAATCCTCTGAGTATTCCACAGACTAAATCGGCAAGGCCCAATGCAAAAAATTCTTTGTCATCCTTAACACATACAGCGATTTTGCAGGAAGGCAATTAACTGTGAATCAGCCGGTCTATGAAAGTGAAGCCGCAACAAATCAAAGAAACCAGGCATTATCATGGTTATTATTTGCATACGAAAGAATGTATTTCGATCTTGTAAAGACTACAGATATTTATACAAAAGCCTGTGCAATTAATGTAAATGCAAAAGATCTTGGAATGATGGCTGCAACTTTAGCTAACGGCGGTATCAATCCTGTAACAAACAAAACAGTGGTTACAGCAGAGACTGTTGAACATGTTCTTCCCGTAATGGCAACAGCAGGACTCTATGATGATTCGGGAATCTGGCTTTACGAAACAGGAATGCCCGGCAAGAGCGGAGTAGGCGGAGGAATTATTGCAGTTGCTCCCGGAAAAATGGGAATTGGTGTTATCTCTCCTCCTCTTGATGATGTAGGCAACAGTGTCAAAGCACAATTGGTAATTAAATATCTTTCCGATAAACTCGGATTAAACATGTATAATATTCAGCCGGCTAAATAGAAAACCAAATTTACAGACTTACCCTCTATTGTCTCCTGTTATGTGAAGTTAAGTAAACGTTCACATTGCATATTGAGACAACAGAGGCATAAGTAATATTTAGACGTTGATTAGAATAAATTTTTTATATAATGATATATTAAAATAAGTTTTATAGTTTAACACAAAACTATTTATGAGATTAAAAACAACAATACTTCTATTTTCAGCTCTGTTAATTTGCTTTTCTGCACTGCCAGAAAAATTCTACTCACAGATTGATTCACTTGCTGTTGCGATCCTTGACAGCGTGAGTGACAGAATAAGCGATCTTGAATCCTGCAGCTTTAAATATTACTCGGAGTTCGATAAAATAAGCGACGAGTACGGATTAATAACTCATTCAGAATTTGGAACCGTTTATTTGAGGGGACCGGACAAGCTATTCGTTGAAAAGAAGGGTGACAAGGGACACAGACAATTTTTTTATAACGGAAATACATTTCTTCTTTATTTAATAGATAAAAATCAGTATGCATCAATACCTGCTTCTATGACACTGATAGAATTTATTGATTCAGTCAGCAGTCATTATGGCATTGAATTTCCCGGATCTGATGTATTTTATCCGGATTTCGTTGATAACATTCTTGAAAATTCCGATAACTTAGTAGTCTCGGACTTACAATGGTTGGCGAAGAGGAATGCTATCATATCGCAGGGACGGCTGATGATATGACTTATCAGTTTTGGGTATCAACTGACGGAAAGTATCTCCTTAAGAAAATGATGATAGATTATATTTTAAAGCCGCAAACTCCCAGATACAGAATTGTATTTGCGGATTGGAAGCTTGATGTACCTTTGAATGAAACGATGTTTGAATTCACCCCGCCTGCCGGTGAGGTAAAAATTAAAATTGCAAAATAAAAAAATTATGAAAGTAAAAATCTTATTATCGATATTCATAATATCAGTTGTCTCGATCGCATTTACACCTGATGATTCCAGCGCTCAGAGAATGCGTGGCGGCTCAAGAGGCGGAAAATCCGGATTCTCCGGAAACAGAGGAGGGAAAAGTATAAACGGAGGCAACAGAAGTTTCAAGACAAACCGTAACAAGAGCACAACTAACAGAGGTAATGTAAACAGGAACAATACAAAAACATCGCGGGATAATGTAAAGAATAATACCAGGGATACAAAAGAATCTGTTAGAAGCAATGATACAAAAGATAACAAACGTCAGACCAACCGTGATGACAGACAGGATACAAGAAACGATCGTCAAGATGACCGTGGTGACAATCGCGATGAACGTCAAGAGGAGCGTGATACCCGGCAGGACGAACGTCAGGGCGATCGTGACGACAGGCGTGATAATTATTATGACAATGACAACTATAATTACAATCACAGTTATCATTACGGCGGCTATTATCCTTACACCTATCATCCGTTTTATCCTTTTGGCTGGGGACCATACTGGTATCCAATAGGATTTTTTATTTTATAACAACTCTTGCAACAACTGCAATATTGCTGGACGATGACGATGATATCGTTGAAAATAACTATTACTATGACGAGGGTGTATATTATAAGGAATCAAGCGGCGAGAAAAAAGGATATGACGTTGTTCAAGCACCCTCAGGTATTGAAATTACAACTTTACCGTCTGGTTATACTACAACGATTGCTGAGAATATGAAGTACTATTATCATGGCGGTGCATTTTATATTCAAACAGATAGCAGCTACAAAGTCGTGCCTGCACCAATAGGTGCAATTATAGTTCATGACGGCAGGGATGCATACGAAGTAGTAAACTATAAGGGCTGAAGCAAAAAACAATGACGTATAATATGTAAAGCCGTAGATCACATTTCTTAATGACTTTGAGAAGTTGCCGCATATTGAAATTTCGCCGGCAACTTTTTTTTAGTAATGAACTTTGATCTCTAATTCCAATGCGAAATTTTAATGAGCGGATAATAAGAACATAGAAAATTAAAGAGCGCTGTGCTTGAATTCGGGACATTTTCTAAAATAGTACAGCATCAAAATAAAGAAAGTATATCTTGCTTATCATCAAAATATTTTTCCTTTTAGTCTTGGCTGTAATATTTTTCAGTTCCGATCTGTCAGCACAATCAGATATTTCTTCATCTGATTCATTAACCGGAAAAATGAAAACTTCAAACGACACACTAAGCTCAAAAGACGTTCACCCGCAGGATTCACCGGAAGAGAGCGGGTTTTTTTTAAGCTCGAAAAATAAAAAAGCAAGTTTAAGAATTTATGGTTCGGCAAGACTGTTCGGTGCTTATGACATTAACGGGCTTCAGGGAGGTACGGGTTTTTCAATTGCAGATATACCTGTTGATGAAGAGGATAAGAATGAAAGGACTTTTTACATGACTGCTAATCTGACAAGATTTGGATTTGAAGCAAAGCGGGAAGCGCCAATAGGTGATGCATTGATAAGAGTGGAAACAGATTTTAACGGAACTGATAATAAATTCAGAATCAGGCAGGCATATGGCCAGACAAAATTTCTTATAATAGGACAGACGTGGACAGGCTTCAGTGATATTGAGACTTTGCCTATTACTGTTGATGTTGATGGTCCGCCAACTGCCGTATCATTAAGGACTGTTCAAATTAAATATTATCTTGATTTTAAGCCCGGGTGGAGATTCAGAGCGAGTGTTGAATCTCCGAGCGTTGCGGTTTACGTACCTGATACTATTTCGATCGAAGCTGTATCACAAAACTATCCTGCAGTCGTGGCAAATATTAAAAAGGACTGGAAACCGGTCCAGGTAAAAGTCGCCGGAATTTTTAATCCGGTTTCCGTTAGAAATCTGACCGGTGAGAGAACTTCTTTATTCGGAGGAGGTGCCCTCTTATGCATTAATACAAATTTTCTATACGGCTCTTCGTTAAAATTTCAGGGCTTACTGGGAGAGGGGATCGCCTCATTTTTGAATCTTGCTGACAATGCAGCATTTGATGTGTTTTTAAATCCTTCAACGGGCGCATACGAGCTCACAGCCTGCTACGGCGGATTTATTGCTTTCAATCAGAATTTAATTCCCAAGACTCTTGACGTTGATGTGGTTTACGGTCTGGTTGGCTTTAATATGGAAGATTATTTCCCAGGCAATACTTTTAAATCAGGTCAGTATGTTGGCAGTCAACGGATTTCTGAATTATCCGGGTGGTTTCAGAATCAGAATGGAGTATACCTACGGTTTTAAAAAAACAAAGGATGGTATAGGCGGAGATGCAAACAGAATAGCTTTTATTTTTTATTTTGATTTTTAAAACAAAAATATTATACAACAAAAAGTATTGATTGTCGAAGATTATAACTTTAAAAAATTACTGTTTGATTTCAAAGCAGGACTTACTGTTGCAGCATTGTCCTTACCGTTAGGCGTTGCATACTCGGAGATGCTCGGGCTTCCACCGGAGTCAGGTATTTACACAGCAGTATTCGCCCTTATCGGTTATTTTATTTTAGGCACTTCAAAGGAATTGATAATCGGTCCTGATTCGGCTATAACGACAATCATTGCTTCATCAATTTTTGCTTTTGGCATTTCACAAACCGAATTGAAAATTCAGTTTACGATTGTCACCACGCTTGTTACCGGATTGCTTTTTTTTATCGCAGGATTTTTGCGGCTGGGATTTATTACAAACTTCCTGTCAAGACATATACTAATTGATCGATAAAATTAACGAATTAAAATTATGGATAAATCAAATGTTATAAATATAGCAAAAAAATTTGCTGAAGCCGTAAGAAGTAATATGATTCTAAATATATTATTCTATTCGGTTCTTATGCAAAAGGAAATAACAAAAATGAAAGTGATATTGATATTGCATAGTATTTAAAGATTATGATGATACGGTAGATATGCAGCTTGAGTTAATGAGATTAAGGAAAACATTGACACCCGAATTGAACCGCATCCATTTGAAGAAATAGATTTTAACAATATGAATCCGATAGTTAGTGAAATTTTGAAATATGGATATGAAATACATTGAAAGAAGTTCGGATACGATAACTATGGTGTGAGGTGAATAAAATTTCATTGATTTGACTCTCAAAGAATGCACATCAGATCTTGGAAAAATAATTGTTAATTTGCATTCCCTTAAATTTGCCTTGAGAAATTTTCTTTCGATTTCTGTATCAGCTAAAATTCCTAAAATACAAAATGTAAAGATACACAATCCTCATGTTGGAGAAATTTTGCCTGTAAATGCTATAATTTTGAAACTGATTTAATTAATTAAAATTAAATTAAAAGCAAAAGTCAGGACTTTAGCGCCCTGACTTTTAATATATTTCAGAAATGATAAATAATTAAATTTAAACTATAAAAGGTCCGGCGATGGCTAATACTTCAGCCATTGTAAGTGTTTCATCGAATGCCTCTGTAATAGGTGTTTCACCCACTGTGGTTATTGTTCTTACATCTACTCCGCCCTGTACCGTATTATTTTCTCTAACGTAAATTGAAGCCGGTGCTCCACCTGCATTTGCAAGTGAAATCCAACCCTTCTGACCGCGGATTCTTCTTACTTCACAAGCGTGACGAGCTTCGACTGAATGTATCTGCAAAGCTACAGTCAATATTGCATCATTGCTTATTAAGCCACCGGCTTGTCCTTTATAAGCTCTCACACCTGTGTCTTCAAATGCCTGTGCTAAAGTCAGAAAAGTTGTATAATTTGTAAAGACATCCGGAAATAAACCACCTGCGGTAAAATCAAAAGTTGGCTGGGGAGTAGGTGTTCCTCCCAATGCTTGAACTGCTCCGATTAAATCTATTACGTGTGCAGCTTCATGAAGATTTATCTGGGTGAAAACTGTCCTGTCACCTCCGGGTATCAAACCCGCAGCAAGCAAGCCCTGCTGGTAAAATTTTGCTTCAAGATATTCCAGTGTCAAAGCAAAATTAAGAATTTCTATTATTGTCGGAGCCCCGGAAGTACTTAATCCGTTGCCTTTGGCGAATGCTTTACCGGTGTTGATATTATTTGCAATTGCAAGAGGAATAGCAGCGGTCAAAGCTCCAAGCCCTAATTTTGAAAGCCCGTCCAATGCGCCTCTGCGTGAAACGGTTTTTTTGTTAAAGGTCTCGTTAATTTTATTATAAAAATTTTCCAGATTCATTTTATTTTTCTCCTTATGTTTTTAATTATGGTAAACTATTAGCTGTAAGATTTGTAGCAATATATGTCCCGGCGATTGCCAGTACTGCGCTCGGTAAACGCTGAACGTCAAGTCCTGCAGCATCAACAACATCATTGCCTGCAAAATCTGCAGAACGCGGGTTTAGTAAATCTCGTATAGCCGCTGCATGTCTTGCTTCAACTGAAACTATCTTTCCTGCAAGCTCTAGATAAGTTGCATCCTGAAGAAGATAACCTGCTCCATTATATGCAGAGACCCCAAGATCTTCGAAAGCTTTAGCGGTATTGAGCACACTGGCTCTGTTAGTAAAATTGATCGTAGAAAAATCTACTTCTAATGACGGGATTGCAGCAGTACCTATAGCTGCTTTGAAAAAATCACGATGTGCAATTTCGTGATCTCTTATATCTTGTAATATCGCTATCTCTGCAGCTGTAGCACCACCATAAAATGAACTTGTAACCTGAATATAAAAGGCTGCTTCCAATTGCTCTAATGCATAAGCATAATTTAATACACCTACATCGCCACTTCCGACATCAACTGACCCGGCAGGAGGAGGGGTTATCGGATCGTCATCACTACATCCCTGTAGTCCCAACCCTATAGCTGCCAAAGATACACCCGAAAAAAGGAGAAATTTTTTCCTGCTGACTGTTGTATTCAACATAGAACTTTTCTCTGCCTTTTCTATTATTTCTTTTTCTTGAGATTCCATAATGATTTTTATTTTGTTTTTAAAATTTGTAATTAATCAAATTAACGCATTAAAGGTTAAATTGGATTGTTTGCTTTTATTGCTAAAAAATTTTTTTATGCATCAACTTTTTTAAAGAAGCTTTGAAATAGAACTCCTTTAACAATTCAAATGCCACGTATGAAAGAATAGTGATATTAACAGTAATTTCTTTGTTTGCTAAAAACAAATTCCAGACAATCCGCCAATAATGTCGTTCCCTGTCATTCTTTTTTAAATCCGGAATTTGAAATTTGAATTTATATCATGGGTAATAACATCAAAAAATACAACAGAAAATTTTTTTGAAATCTTTTACTTTTAAAATCCATTTTAAAAAACTTTCCGTAATTCATTTGTCAGTAAAATTTTAAGACACACATAATTACAAATTAAACTAAGACGCAGACAACATTTTATCAACAGTTTAGACCTTTCAGAAAGAAATAAAGAACTTTAGTAAACTCAAAGCTGAGTCCGGGTGAACAGCTAGCAGTATGGTACGGACATGATAAACACCGGAAAGCCGTTGCTTCCGGTACAGATTTTGTAAAACTTAAAACATATTCAGGTGTTGATTCAAAGCAGATGACATTGTTGAAATAAATAATTATATTGCAAGAGATTTCTAAATGGTTTAAATGAAAATTCAGCCCATTCAATTGAAATAAATGAAAAAAATAATAATAATAAGTTTAGCTTTGATTGTGATTACAGCAGTTAGCTGGAAAGTTTACGATTACAAAACAAATAAAAAAAATTACTCAACGGGAATCTTTGAGAAAGATATAAATTATATTACCACGACAAATTCTTCAGCAGATAAATTCATTACAACACTTCAGGAACAGTTGGTAAACAATCCCGATAACTCAAATTTACTTACTAAGCTTGGTGCTGTGTACATTCAGAAGGCACGTGAATCCAATGAACCTGAATTTTATTCATTAGCGGAAAATGTTCTTGAACGTGCTATTGAAAGGGAACCGGAAAATTTTTTGGCAATTGCGGAGTTAGGTTCTGTAAATTTATCAAGACACAATTTTAAAGAAGCTTTAGAACTGGGAAATAAAGCGCTTTCATTAAATCCTTACAGCGCTTATACATACGGGGTGATTGTAGATGCACAAATCGAATTGGGTATGTACGATGAAGCTATTCAAAGTGTACAAAAGATGGTTAACTTCAGACCCGATTTAAGTTCATTCACAAGAGTTTCATACATGCGTGAATTAAAAGGGGATACCCAGGGTGCAATCGAGGCAATGAAGTCCGCAATAACGGCAGGTTCTCCTATAGCGGAAAATACTGCATGGTGCAGAGTTCAGTTGGGAAATTTATTTTATAATAAAGGCGACGTTGAAACATCCGAAAAGATTTTTCAATTTATAATTAAAGATTTTCCCGATTACATACATGGTTACGGAGGAATGGCAAAAATAAAAGTTAATAAGAAAGAGTATGCGGAAGCTATAGAGCTTTATAAGAAAGCATTAGAAAAAAACTCACTTCCCGAATATCTGATTTCACTCGGAGATGTTTACACTTTGACAGGTGACAAGGAAAAAGCAGAGGAGCAATATCAGAAAGTAAAATTCATTATCACAATGTTCAAAGAAAAAGGAGTTGACACAGATCTCGAACTGGCTTTATTCAATGCGGACCATAACAGAAATCTCAAAGAGTCGCTTAAAGATGCTGAAGAGACTTTGGAGACAGGATCAAAGAGTATAAAAGTATATCATGCTCTTGCATGGACAAATTACAAGCTTGGGAATTATGATGAAGCAGGTAAAAATATCGAACAGGCACTTAAGCTTGGCACAAAGGATCCGCTAATGTATTTTCACGCAGGGAAAATCTATGTTAAGCTCGGCAATAAAGATAAAGCAAAAGAATATTCTGATTTTGCTTTAATGATAAATCCATACTACGAGACTCTTTATGCGGAATAAATTGCAATGATAAATTTTTTTAAAGAAAATATTGATGGATTGAATTTAAGAAGAACAGCAGAGATTGCTTGTTCAATATTTGTTCTGGCGATTGCTTCAATTATTATTTTTAATACAATAAAATTTTCAGATGCGACACATTTATCGTTTTCCAATAAAGCATTAAAGCATTTAGTCGAAGATCACAAAGTTAACAATACAAATTTCAGTTTTATAAAAATAGATTTTACTCATAATAATTATTTCGAGAAGAAATCAGATTCATTAATAAACGTTGCCGCAGCGACCGGTTTATTTTTGGTTTCTTATTCAATAATTTTTTATGCGTGCTCCGGAAGAAAACCTTTCTTCGCAGAGAATTTCCTTTTTGACACAGGTTTTAAAAACTCTCTCTACAGACCGCCGAAATACTTTTCTTAAATTTCTTATCCGAATTTAATTTACAAAAAATTTTAAAACCAGCAGGACAAAGTCTCAAGGTTATATTCGTTATATTTTAAAGAATATCCTTAGTGTCTTTGAGTCTTTGTGGTAAAATCTTGTTTTTCAATTAACAAGGTCAAAAAATTTAAAACATAACTATGAAGAACTTTATAAAAATTATTTCATTCGTTTTTATTTTTATCCAAAGCAGTAATGCCTTTTCCCAAAATGCAATTATAAAAGGAAAAGTATATGACGATGAAACAAAATTGCCATTATCGGGCGCTATTGTTTCATTGATAGATTATTTCCAAACTACATCTACTAACGAGCTTGGGGATTACTATTTTTCAAATCTTTTTGAAGGTACATATAAAATCAAAATAGAATTTGTCGGCTACGAAGAATCAGTTATTAATCTGGATCTCAAATCGGGAGAGACTGCAGTTCCGGTTACATACTTAACAAGTAACGCACTTACAATTTCACAAATAGATGTTACTGCGACAGCTGATTACGGGAAAATTACCGTGAGTCCGATTGATATGTTACTGAGACCGACATCTCCAGCGCAGGATTTACTCAAGCTGGTACCGGGTTTGTTTATAGCCCAGCATGCAGGCGGTGGAAAATCCGAACAAATATTTCTAAGAGGATTTGATATCGATCACGGAACAGATATAAATCTTCAGGTTGACGGGATGCCGGTTAATATGACATCACATGCACATGGGCAGGGTTATGCCGATTTGCATTTTGTAATTCCGGAAACGATAGAAGGATTTGATGTTTATAAAGGTCCCTATTATTCAAAGTTCGGAGATCTTGCTACTTCGGGTTCAGTAATTTTCAGTACCAAAAATTCTATCGAAAGAAGTATGGGATTGCTTGAATACGGAAGGTTTGATTATTACAGAGCGCTTGGGATGGTAAATATTCTCGGAAAAAATACTCATCTGCTGTCGAAGAAGGAAGAAAATTTATATCTGGCAGCGGAATATACTTACTCCGACGGATATACCAATTCTCCGCAGAAGTTCAGCCGTCTGAATGTATTCGGAAAATATTACGGTATACTTTCAGATAAAACTATAATGTCTTTAAGCGGTTCGACTTTCTATTCACACTGGAATGCTTCGGGTCAAATTCCGACAAGAGCTGTAAATGAAAACATCATAGGCAGGTTTGGGAGCATTGATGATACAGAAGGCGGGAATACATACAGAACGAATTTTAATTTCAATCTGCTAAATTCGTTTGGACGAAATATTTCACTCACAAATCAATTGTATTATTCGGCATATGGATTTAATTTATATTCAAACTTTACATTCTTTCTAAATGATTCAATCAACGGAGATCAGATCAACCAGTTTGAAAAAAGAAATATTTACGGATACAAAAGTGTTCTTTCAATTCTCAATCATGCAGGCAAAACAAATTTTACTACTAACATCGGAATCGGCGCGCGAATAGATGATATAGATACTATATATTTAGCCAATACTTATAAAAGAGAATTTTTAAGTTTTACCGTCGCTGGGAAAATACTGCAGCAAAATATTTTTGCATACTTAAATGAATCGATTGAGATTTCCGATTTTATAATTAATCCCGGGATCAGGGTAGATTATTTCAATTTTGATTTAACAGATGAGCTTAACGATTTAAATTCCGGCAATGCAAATGATGTAAGAGTCAGTCCAAAGCTAAATCTTTTTTATAATCTAAATGATAAAACGCAATTTTATATAAAGACAGGCATCGGATTTCACTCGAATGATGCGAGGGTAGTTGTTGTAGAAAAAAATGAAAACACTTTACCCGCAGCATACGGATATGAAGTGGGAACAGTTTTTAATATTGGCAATGCACTGATAAGCACAAGTCTTTGGGGACTTGAACTGGAAAGTGAATTTGTATATGTCGGAGATGAAGCAGTTGTCGAGCCAAGCGGAAAAACAAGAAGATTAGGAGTAGATTTTTCGGGAAGATATCAATTTAATAAATGGCTCTGGGCGGATCTTGATTTGAATTATGCAAAGGGGAAATTTTTAGATGAACCCGAAGTAGCAGACCGTATCCCTCTGGCTCCTGTGTTTACAACTGTTGGCGGATTATCTGTTAAGCTTGCAAACGGCATTAGCGGAAGATTAGGCTACAGATATTTAGATGACAGACCGGCTAATGAATATAATTCTGTAATAGCCGAAGGATATTTTGTAATGGATGCGGTTTTAAATTATGAATTCAAGAGAAATTATAAATTAGGTTTAACATTTGAAAACCTGACAAATAATTCGAAATGGAATGAAGCTCAATTTGATACCGAATCAAGACTTCAATTTGAAACTGATCCGGTTTCGGAATTGCATTACACACCCGGATCACCTTTCAACATCAAAGGAAATTTCAGCGTATTCTTTTGATAAACTTAATTTAATCATGATTCTTACAATAAGGGAATCTACAATTTAAAAAACGATTTGTCAGAGCTAATAACGAACACAAAAATCATCTATTCAGACCTTTTCAAAAAATTTCACGGGCTTGTATTTGGATTCAGTACAAAAGTAGGCGGTGTATCGGATGAGCCATACTGCTTAAATTTAAGTTCTTCCGTCGGTGATGATCCTGAGAATGTAAAACGTAACCGTAAAATTTTTTTTAATGAGATGGGTATAGATGAAGCACAAGTTACTTTTCAAAAGCAGACTCATTCGACTGTTATAAACTATTCCGATATGCCACAACATTTTGACGGATGCGATGCTATTTACACGGACAAGAAAAATAATTTTCTTGTTGTCGGAGTGGCAGATTGTATCCCGATTTTTTTATATGAGCCGGGAAAGAAAATAATTGCAGCTATTCATTCGGGATGGAAAGGAACATACGGAAGAATTCTTACAAACACTATTGAAGAACTTATAAAGAAATTTGATCTTAATATAACCGGATTGACTGCTTATATCGGTCCGGGAATTTCTCAGGAAAAGTATGAAGTCGGAGAAGATGTAGGTAAATTCTTTGTTGATGATGTGAAATATTTCAGGAACGGCAAATATTATTTAGATCTGAAAAAGGAAAATTATAATCAGCTTATTTCTCTGGGGTTGAAAAAGGAAAATATTGAAGTATCTGAACTTTGTACATTCAGGGAAAAGGATCTATTGCATTCATACCGCCGTGACGGAGATAAGTCGGGAAGAATGTTTGGGGTGATCGGGATAAAGTAGTTTGTAAGGTCTGTGATGTTTGTAAAGTTGTAAGTTTGTAAGGTTTGTAAGGTTAAACGTAAGATTTATCGATTGAAAATTTATGAAATAAAAAGCCAAGGAAAAATGCATCACTTTTTGTATTAAACCTTTATGCATCTTTTACTTTCAGTACATTAAAACTATAAACTGTAATGAGCAGCATAAATATCCCTCCGGTGATAAACGGATATTTATAACCCAGATGCTGATAAACAAATCCACCCCAAACCGGACCGAAAAATCTTGCAAGTGAGCTTAATGATTGATTTATACCGAGCACGGTTCCCTGTTCTTCCCGATTTATGTTTTGTGATAAAAGACTTATGGTTACTGTGTTACTGAGGCCATTACCAACCGATAGAAAAAATATTAAAATCAAAAGAGATATAAAATTTGTTGAAAATCCTATAAGTCCAAGCCCGAATATTGCAAGAAAGGTACCGAACACGAGAGTCTTTTCTTCTCCTAATACTTTTCTCGCAAATTTTAAAAAAAATATCTGAACTAATGCACCGACAATTCCCATAAATGAAAACAAATATCCGACCTGTGCCTGATTTAAATTAATTCCATCCTTTCTTTCTGCAAAGAGCTGTATAGTTCCGAAGATGTTTGAGAATGCAAAGACAACGACAAAAAATATTATTATGAATTTGCCGGTGTTTTTATTTTTTAAAACGCCAGAAATTAAAGTCCAGTTTAACGGGTTAATATTTTTTTTATTATTCCTGTTTTTAAGCTGAATTTCTTTTGGCAATGTTTCTTTAAAGATAAAAAGACAGAGCAATGCGGCAAATAAGGAAAGACCAGCAGAAACAAACACAGGAAATCCGAAACCAAATTTCTCTGACAAAACTCCTCCGATCGCCGGACCGAACACAAATCCAAGAGAAAAAGCTGCACTTATTAAACCAATCCCTTTTGTTCTTTCTTCTGGTGCTGTAATATCTGAAATTACTGCCTGGGCTGCCGAAATATTGGCAGCAAAGACTCCGGCAAAAGCGCGTGCTACCAATAATAAAATTGTTGAAAGAATAAATCCGGAAAAAACCATTGCAAGCAGAAGATACGAGATTACACTTCCGAAAAGACTCATCACTAAAATCGGTTTGCGGCCGTACCTGTCTGACAATGAGCCCCAAACCGGAGTGAATAAAAACTGCATTAAAGAAAATATTCCCGCAATGAGTCCGATCATGGATTCGCTTATATGCAGCTCGTTAACTGAGAAGGAAGGAAGCAGCGGTATGATTATTCCGAAACCGAGAAGGTCAATAAAAATGGTGAGAAAAATTAATACAAGAGCAGGTTTATTTTTCAAAATAAAATTGATTATACTTCAGATATGGGAATAGGGCAGAACGAAACTATAAAAATAAAATATGTGAACCAGCCGGTGAGCATCCGTCTTGAATCTAAAGGCTCTTCGGATTCTGAATAAGTCTGAGGATGTTTGATTTTAATTATAAAAAAAATTAAGACTGCCCAGATGATCCAATTAATCGATCCAAAATCAATATTAAAACCAGCTAAAGGAAGAAGGCCAAGCAATCCGAAAATAATTAATAATACAAATACACAGTATGCAACATATTTATGTTTCTCTCCGAACATAGCATAAGATATATGACCTCCGTCGAGCTGACCGACAGGAAGCATATTCAAAGAAGTGATAAGCAAACCAAACCAACCAACGCAAAGAAAGGGATAGTGATAAATTTCATTCATCGGCGGCATAAAAACATTGGGTGAAGAAGTAAAAATCTTTTCAAACACCCAGAATAAAATACTGTATCCGAATGTAAAACCACTTACGGGAATTCCGCTGACTGCATATTCAGGATGAATATTATAAAGATATTGCAGCGGTGGAAGGTTAGTAAAGCCAATGATTAAAATTATAACCGTTGTGATCCATCCTGCTATAGGTCCGGCTGCGCCTATATCCAGCAGGGCTTTGCGGCTGTAGTACCTTGCCTTCATTCTTATGACAGCACCCATTGTCCCGAATGGATTTAGGAAAATAAACGGAAAAGGGATAAAATAAGGAAGCGTAACAGGGACTTTATGAATCTTTGCAGCAAAATAATGTCCGAACTCGTGGGTGGAAATCACAAGCAATATCAATATGGAATAAGTCAGACCATTAGAAAAATTTTCTAACTGGTATGGATCTTTATTTGCCCAAAAGACTCCGGCGATAGTAGTTGTAAAAAAAGTAAATATGAAAAGAAAAATATTTATCCAAACACCAAACTTACCAGCTGTTTTTTCTTTTTCGTGTTCGGCAAATCGTTCAATTTCACGTTCATCGAATTGTGAAGATTCGTATTGACTCATTGTTTAATTGCAAAAATAAATTATTTTAAACTATGATGAAAGGTAACTATGATTAAATGAACTATGATTAAATGATTGAGTGATAACTATGATAGAATCGATTTATATTATTATTTTAAAATTTGAAACAATATTTGGTTCTACATGACTTACTGTGGAAATTAATTTCAATATACACCCTTATTAATATTTACAATCGCTATCTTTTCCTATCTGTCATTTTCTCGTGTTCCTTAGCGGGGGGTACCCTCTGGGTCATCCAATCATAAGCAACTCTGTCAAAACGTT
>JALYRX010000032.1 GCA_030855105.1 Bacteroidota bacterium
AAATGTTATCTTCCGATGATGGTTTGGTTGATTAAGAATATATTTACAAACTTTGTCAACATCAGATTTTGATACAGAAAATGCAGAAGCAGAATCCAGGCAATTGTGTTCTGCATAATCTATTTTCATTGATGAATTTTTGTAAACTAATTGCAGCATTTGTTGCTGAATCTTCTTCTGACATTTTTGGTGAACGCGAAACAAGAAAGTGGGTATGGTCAGGATTGCCATAAATGGAATACAAATGGCATCTATTATTATTCACTATACCTGTGATATATTTTTCTATTCCTTCCCGGTTTTCTTCTTCAATTAGCGGTTGCCGATGCAATGTAGAAAAAATAAAATGAGTATATAGATTATTAAATTCTATTTTCACGATTTGATAATAAGGTAATAAGGTAATAAGGTAATAAGGTAATAAGGTAATAAGGTAATAAGGTAATAAGGTAATAAGGTAATAAGGTAATAAGGTAATAAGGTAATAAGGTAAAATATTTTTATGCTTTATTTTCTACTAAGGTTGATTCCAATTTTTTGAACCATCTTAGCGTAAGATTTTCTTACTTACAAAAATAACTAATCTAAAATTTTAAGTCACCCTAATTGCTATTAAAATCAGCTGCTTATTAGACTGAACTTCTAATGATGTTCATTAGAAAATTTCCCTAATGAAAAATCTGGGATAAAATATTTGTGTCTCAAAACATCTCCCATTAGTTTGGCTTACCAAACTGGGGTTTTGGTAAGCAGGTGTTTTGAGACACTCTCGCAAGGTGAGGGCATGTGGATAATATTGAATGGATTTATTTCACTATTATGAATTGTCTGTTCAGCGTCATTACCATAAGTAACTCTTGATAATAAAATGAACAAAAAAATGCAGGAAATTATACTTTTGAATTTAAGCCATCTGATCTTCCAAGCGGAATATATTTTTATTCGCTTATAGTTGACGGTGTGACGATTGATACAAAACGTATGGTCCTTTTGAAATGAGAAAAAATTATTACCTGAACCTGTTTTTTAATTCTTGATAGAATTTTGCTTTAAAAATCGGACAGAGTTATTTAAACTCTGCCGATTTAATTTATGACAGAATTTCTTAAGACTCATTCACAATTATTTAATAAGCAACATTTTTTTTGTTTGAACAAAACCATCGGCTTCTATTCTGTAATAAAAGATGCCGCTCGATAAATTACTTCCGTCAAATTCCACCGTATAATTACCGGCAGTTTTGAATTCATTTACAATTTCTTTTATCTTTTGTCCAAGGGTATTGTAAACATTAATTTTGACCATTCCATTTTTTGGTAGTGCATAATAAATTTTTGTACTTGGATTGAAAGGATTCGGAAAATTATTTACAGAGTATTTATCCGGTAAAGTATTATTATTATTGCTCGCCGGTGAATCCGATCCGTTTGGGTCAGCGCATCCCCCTGTGTATCCCGATACTAATCCCCGTTCAGATTTTAGGGATCGCATTCCTCGATTGTCTTTTGCTAATATCTTATAAGAACAAGTGACTAATGTTGGAGGACAGAGTGGAATCGCATCGATATCCGGATCATGTAAAGTTATATTATAATCAGTGTATTGATTTGTGCTCGGAGAAACAGTTGCTAATAATGTATAAGATGGTTCAACTTCACAATTATATGAGATACCTCTATAAATTTCATATTCCGGCTGAACTAAATACGCACCAAACGTCGCGCTAACAAAATCAGGTTCTATATTTGAATCCCATGTTATTGCAGGATGAAATGCGTCACTTCCTGCACCTCCGAAATAGGATTTTGATGCTTTAAGATTCTTTGGTTTGGATGGAGGCAAGTCATTGAGAGCAGTAGAATTATTATTAGAATATATTTTTACAATAATTGCTCCGGTTGTTGTATTCTGTTCTTTTAGTGCAATTGTTAATCCTGTATTATCGGGATTACATGAACTTGAAGACGGATTGCTATAAGGGCTAAATATTTCATCATAACCGATATTGAAAGCGTCAAAATTATCTCCTCTGTTTTCCCATGCAACAGAAAAAGAATTTGGATCTGTTGAGCATATATCATCTGCAAGGAATTGTTCGGTAAAGTTTACAGATTTCCGGTATTCATCTCTTCCATTATATCTTGATCCTGATATAATATTAAATATGGTATAATTACCGCTAAGGGGAAAATGATAAATTTGAAGAGGCACATTTACGACTCTGTCAATTCCCCACACATATTTACCTTCCGCACTAATAATATCATACGGTTGGTTTATATTTGAACAACCACTTCCTTCCCTATATACAAATAATCCTTTTCCATCAGGACAGACTGGATCTATTTCTCCAAAATTTATATCATAGCAATTTTTTCCACCTCTTGCAACCCCATCATACAAAGCTTTCTTTTGATGATTTGCAATCCATACATATTCACTTGAAGTGCCCGGGACTTTTATTTTATAAGATATTCCTGATTCTGTATAGTCCGGTAAGGTATCCGTATAAATTCCGGTTCCATCGATAAGATTTATTGGAATGTAATTAACTATTGATGCAGATCTTTCCATCGGAGTCATTATATATGTGGTATTTGAATGAGCGGGTGTCATTAATCCCATGTTGGTGTGAAAGCAATCAATAGTTAAAGGAATTCCTCCACATCCAAATAATTTATGTGAATATTCATGCTCCAGAATAATTTCCGAGCGACCAACAGCGTGCAAAAGGTTTAAAGCTGTAACTCCATTAAAATATCCAATGGTTACACCATCAAAAGTGATTGGTGAAATTGCAAGCGATGCTTCTCCCCCATAGCTTGGATTCCAAAACCATCCACTGCTATTATTTGGAATTATTCTATAATTCATAATTATCATTTCTGCCGTTCCATCAGATTGAAATACCCATTGATTATTAATGTAGCTCCACTTGTCGTATCTTGTCCAATCGATATTTCTCGTACTATCAATGTAATTCAGAACATAACGATTCAAACACGAACGATCACACGGTAAATCTCTATAATATGTCGAATTAAAAGGAAGTGTTACTGCAATTTCATCCCCTATGACATCATATTGTCCCATTGACATTTCACAAAAAAAATCAGATAATGTATAATTATTATATCTCGACATAAACGGAAGACTTGTATTTCCAACTAAAGAATCAATTAAACGACCATTTGTTCCTGAGTATGGATTTATTGGTTTTGAATTTGGAGCAGTTGAAGGTTTGCCCCATATTGTATAATCATATCCCGAAGTGGTATCATCAGGAAAAGTAATATAAACAACTAAACATCTGATATAATCTGAGGTGCCGGGTGTTTTTACTGGGATATTAGTATAGGGGCCGGAACTTGAGGTTCCACATTCCTGACCGATTTCTTCAAATTGTGAGTAAATTCTTTTGTTATTTAATAAAATAAAATTACAATAAATATTAATGACAATTTAAAAATAATCTTTTTCATAATTTATTTTTTAAAATTTTTAAATAATATTTTAATTTATAAATTTGTATGTTGTATAAAAAAGGGCGAGACTAAATCACTATAAATAGTGATTAATCTTAGATAATACCAGCCAAGGTTAATTTTAGAGAGTCTCTGCCCTTATGTTATATACTTCCGATTCGCTTTAATCGAACCGGCTTTTTAAACCGGTTCATAAAACCCCCGTATTTATTTAGATAAAATGAGTTTTTTAGTATCGATTATTACTCCATTAATTTCCAAAGAATAAAAATATATTCCACTCGATAAATCAGACCCGTCAAATTCAAATTCATACTTCCCTGCATTTTGTTTCTCGTTTATTAATAAGTTAATCTCCTTGCCTAAAATATTGTAAACTTTTATTGCTACATTACTAACAATAGGCAATTCATAATTTATTGTTGTTATGGGATTAAAAGGGTTAGGATAGTTTTGGAATAATTTGTATACATTAGGAATAATTTCTGAAACATGCACTATCTTTGTCAACTGAGAATATTTTATTGTAGCTATGTCTGTTCCAGTATTATTACCATGACTTATTCCGGTAACATATATATTACCTAAAGTATCTGTTAAAATTTTATTTGCCGAATGTGATCCAAATGGAAAGTTATTATCATAAGTAATAGCCCAAAGTAATGAACCTATAGAATTATATTTTAACATAAGATATTTTGCAAATAATCCATTGTCTTTAGCGCCACATACATAAATATCACCAAATTTATCAGATGTAATTGATTTAGATTCATCATTACTTGAAGATTCTCCAAAAATTTTAGCCCAAACAAAGTTTCCATTTGAATTATACTTAACGGTAGCTATATCCCATCTTAATAAATTATCTGAATTTATACAAGTAAATATTGGATTATTATCTTTATCCAATGTAAAACTTCTAAAAAAATCATCTTGATCAGGCACGGAATCAGACCTGTTATATTTTCTTTCCCACAGCAACGAACCTGAAGAATCAAATTTTAAAGTATTGATATCTGTATTATTATTTTGTTCAGAATGACCAACCATGTAAACAAATTCTGTATTATTAAGAACTGAAAAAATAGCTATGGATGAAAGCGAATTCCGTACCCATTCTAAATTTCCACTTTCCGAATATTTAATTACAACTCCTACCCGAGATAAAAAACGATTAATTGTTGTTTGACCAACAATATAAATATTTGAGTCATCATCTATATTTATGCTGAAAGGAACATCAAAGCTATTAGCTGCTCCATCATAGTATTTGTTCCAAATTAAACTTCCTCGACTATTATACATTATTGTCAATATATCGATGGAATTAATTCCAACTCCACTTCCTGTAATATAAACATTTCTCATTTTATCAATTGTCATAGCATTAGGTCTATCACTTACATGCCCAATTCCAATAAATTTTTTAACCCATAAGAAATCACCATTTGAATTATATTTTATTGTAAGAAAATCATCAAACTCGGAATACGAATAACTATACCCTGTCACAACTACATTCCCCGAATCATCAACTGCAATTGCACCCGGCTTATCTTCCCGATGATCAGGACCATCATAATACCTAACCCATTGCTCGATTCCATTTGAATTATATTTAATTGTTACATAATTTTGGTTAGTATCATTTACATTTATATAGCCGGTAAGATATACACTTCCGGAATTATCAATTGCCATGTCGGTCACATAGTCATTATAGTTACCAGGGCTGTTGAATCTTTTTACCCATTCCGTCTGTGGCTGAGAAAAGCAGCTTTTCTCAAGCAAAAGAGAAATGAAAATTATTATTATCAGCTTAAGATACATAAGTTTTTAGAAAGTTTTTTGGGGTGAAAATTATTTGACGGTTTATTTATATTGAACTTCTTTTGGGGTTGAGTTAACCTATTGAGAATAAGTTGAAAAGTCAACCTACATTTATAGGCAAAAAATCCGACATCAAGTGAAACCTAATATCCCCGGCCTTCCCAATCTATTTATCTTCAATTGCACTTTAAGACATCCTTAAGTATTTTGCATTCAATAAATTTATTATCACGGGATAGCAGTTTAAAATGAATCTGAAGAAAATCAAGAGAATGCCGATGGTGAACTGGTTCGACATCAGACAGCTTACCCGGACTGCTGTCAAAGTGATTTTCTCTAAGATAATCGGTGAACAATCCGATAAAAGAATTATACAGGCACTTTCATCTGCCAGGAAAGATTTTTATGATTATAGTTTTTATTATAATGACTTTGGAGACAAAACTGAAATTGATAAAGATAGTCCGCGAAAAGATATGTGGCTTGATTATATCTCTGATACGGGTGACGGATGGAACCCTACATATGCAGTAGCATATTATGCTTCTAATCCTGAGCTTGAATTAAAAAATAATAATCAAACTATTAAAACAAAACGCGGAGAAGTTTTAATATTCGGAGGTGATGAAGTCTATCCAACTCCGAGTAAAGATTCTTATGAGAAAAGATTAATCATTCCATATGAAGCCGCATTTGGAGATGACAAGCCAGAGAAAAAACCTCATGTCTTTGCCATTCCCGGTAATCATGATTGGTATGACGGGCTTGCTGCTTTTTCGAGAGTATTCAGTTCAGATCTCGACAGAACTTTTGCGGGATGGCTAACGAGACAAAGAAGAAGCTACTTTGCTTTGAAGCTTCCTTCAAACTGGTGGCTGCTGGGTTCCGATGGTCAGTTGCAATCCGACATTGACACTCCGCAGATCGAATATTTTAGAAATGTCGCCGACAGACATATGCAGGTCGGAGATAAAGTAATTCTTTGTATCTCTCAGCCTAATTGGATTTATGCACATAAATATCAGGAGTATGATGAGCTTTATGACGAGAGCGATTTAATTTATCTGCAAAATGAAATTTTATCAAAAAAGAATATTGATGTTAAGGTTTATCTTTCGGGTGACTATCATCATTACAGAAGACACGAAGAAGCTAACCCAAGAGACCGGAATGCAAAAGTTCAAAAAATAACTGCAGGCGGGGGTGGAGCTTTTTTACATCCAACCAATGACATCGACGTATCGCTGCTTACGGAAAATTATGGTAAGGATAAAAAATCCCGACGAAGATTTGCATTAAAAAAAAGTTATCCGGATATCCCGACTTCGAAGAAATTGGTTTTCAAGGATTTATTTTTTTTGTTTTTAAACCCGGGATTTGGAATAGTTACTGCAATAATATACAGTCTGACTGCATGGATGGTCGGTGCAACTCTTAATTATGAAGCACCAACAGGTTTACTTGATACGTTTATTCTTACTGCAAGAGCTTTGAGAGATAACCCTTTTGTCGCAATGTGGATTTTTACTTTGTTTGCGGCATTCATTATTTTTACCGATACACATTCGAGAATTTATAAATGGAGCGGTGGTTTTCTACATTGTCTTACACACATGCTCAGCATTTATTATATCGGCTGGGGGAGTTTGTATTTATCTACTATTCTTTTCGGAAAGGATACTCTGTTTCAATTTCTCTTTGCAATTATTTTAATTTTTGTTTTGGGCTGGATAATCGGGTCAACAATCATGGGAATTTATCTTTTCATTTCGATGTATTTTTTCGGAAGGCATAATGAAGAAGCGTTCTCTGCACTTAAGATTCAGGATTACAAAAATTTTTTACGTCTGCATATTTCAGAAGAAGGGACTTTGACAATCTTTCCGATCAAAATCGAAAAAGTACCTCGCAAGTGGAGAAGCAGACGCAATAATGAAGAGCATAAAATTAAATCATACGTTGTTCCGCTCGACGGCTCGGGAGCCGAACTGATAGAAGATCCTATTATCTTGAGACCGGCTATGATAAATCATCATACCTGACAAGCTCCCACTTCATATCTGTGTTATTAAATGAAAGCTCACACAATAGATCCTTCTCTTTGCATGTTACTACAAAATGCGTATCAAATCCTTCCCGTGCAGGAATTTTCCAGCTCTGAAGCATCTCAGTAACTTTGTAAACGCTGCTGTTCCATTTAAATTTTATGATTTGTATTTTCAAATTGTTGAAGTGAACTATGACTTCCACCGGCTCGAAAACTTGATTTACTTTTAACATTGTAAGAGAATTTTATTTACCGTAATAATTTAGGGTAATAAAATTTAAGATGCAATGAAAGGGTTAGGGGATTTTAGATTTTAGATTTTGGATTTTAGATTTAATGTAAAAATAAATATTAAATCTAATAGTTATAAATAACCTCACAAGTTTTAACCTGTGAGGTTTATAAAGATAGGTATAAAAGAAAATTATTTATTAAGGAATCTTTAATTCCATTCCAGGATTTATTTTATCCGGATCGGAAAGCTTATCTTTATTAGCATTAAAAATATTCATATACTTATTTGCATCTCCGTAAATTTCTTTTGAAATCTTACTCAAGGTGTCTCCGCTTTTAACGACATAAGTCTTTTTCGCTTCAGCAGGTGCATCTGCATTATCCATTTTTATGTCGGCAGTTATTTCCGTAGGATTGGCACCTCCGATTTCTTTTATTTTATTCCAGACAGCAACTTTCTCAGTCGAAGACGGAACAGTTGCGGAGATCCTTAAAACGCCGCCATCTTCTGTAACTTTTAATTCTCTGCCACCTGAACTATTGATCATGTCTATTACTGCTTTATATTTTTCCTGTAAAGCCATTTTAAAACTCCTTTTCTTTTTTAGTTTTTAAAAAATTTTATCCAAATTGTATTATTATTTTATTGCTCTTGCCGCTCCTCTGCCTTTGATCAATCTGTAAATACCAAGAAGAACCATTGCTCCTAATATAGAGGCAATTAATCCGGCACTATCTCCTTCATCATACCAGCCAACCATTCTTCCGAGAAAAGTGAACAATAATGACCCTGCTATACCAAGGATAATGGTAATTATAATACCGCCCGGATCTTTGCCCGGCATAAATAATTTTGCTAATGCACCGGCAATACCTCCGATGATTATTGACCAAATAATAGATCCCATAAGTCTTTCTCCTTCATGTTGTTTAATTTTTGAAAATAGTTTATTAAAAATTGGGCTGGCAAAAATAATTGTTTTAAATTTTGACAATATAAAAATTATCGGTATAAAAAGTAATAAACTTATTTAGAAACTTCTGTAAAACTATAAGCTCAATGATATCATTTAAAAAATTTTATTTCAACTTTCCACAAAACTCATTTTGTGTCCTGAGGTTTTTAGGATTAACCATCTGATTTTATTCATAAAACAAAGTTTTTTGCATCAGACATCCGGATTTTTCACACATTTCATATTAAAAATCAACCTACAAACTCAAAAAGAAATCTTTGACAATTAAAACCAATTGTGTTAGCTTATAAAAAATAATATTATGAAAAAAATATTTCCATTAATAATAATTGCAGCTCTTCTTTATATTTACGGCTTTTCAGGTGATAAATATAATTCACCTTCATCAACCTTCGACTATAAAGTAATTGATGCAAATGAAATCAAAACAGTTATTTTTAACGACGGGGAAATGGACAGAGGGATTAGTCCTGCTGGTGCCGGATTTGAATGGCCCAAGAATTCAAATAAATTTGCAATATATTCTTCAGGTTTTTGGATCGGTGCAAAAATAAATGATTCAATCAGAGTTGCTATCGCTGAATATGGTTCGGCATTCAAACCCGGTTATTTTGATTTCAATACTCAAACACCTCAAGGTCAAAATGATCCTTCATTTCGTTTGTATAAAGTTTCTCCTTCATTACCAAACGGAAATTTTGAATTTGATGCGTGGTCATTATGGCCCGTTAGTCAGGGAGCAGAGTGGGTTGATGCAAATATGAATGGAATTTATGAACCACCGACAGATTATCCGGTGATGAAAGGTTCACAAA
Organism: Bacteroidota bacterium; assembly: GCA_030855105.1. GTDB lineage: Bacteria > Bacteroidota > Ignavibacteria > Tepidaquicellales > Tepidaquicellaceae > JAGPCH01. The sequence continues at coordinate 9,392 of JALYRX010000032.1, forward strand.
ATTTATTTTGTTCATTCACAGATGGATATCGTGATACCTCTTCTAATCCATTGAGAACTTTACCTTTAAGAGCTGAAGTTCATTTGTATGTTTGGGCAAAAGAAAATCCGTCATGCGCCGATGCAATTAATTATGAATGGAAGATAATCAATAAAAATATTTCTGCATGGACAGACATGAGCGCTGCAATATGGTCTGATGTAGATATTGGTTCACCTGTTTCCGATTTAGCTGGCACCGACTCTGCATTGAATCTTGTATTCGGTTATAAAGGAATAAACTCCGATCCGGTTTACGGAGCCGCCCCGCCGGCTGTCGGCTACACTGTAAAAGAAGCTTCAGGTCATGGTAATCAAAAAGCGGATTTCGCTTCAAGATGGAGATGCGGTTTTGATTGTCCGGTTAATTCAACTGAAATCTTTAATGTGATGCATGGACTAAAAGCAAATGGTAATGACTGGATAAATCCGATCACAAACAGAGCAACTAAATTTCCGTTTTCAGGAGACCCGGATGCAGCGACGGGCTGGCTTGATTCTTCCCAGGGTGAGAGATATGTGATAATAGGTTCAATGATGGGTAGTGTAGCTTCACTCGATACTGTAGAATTTAAAACTGTAACTTTCATAAAGCGCGGAAGTAATAATCTTACAAGCGTTTCTGAAATAAAGAACTGCGTAAGTTCTGTTATCGGGATCAATAATCTTTCAACTTCAATTCCGGATGGATTCAAACTTTATCAGAATTATCCAAATCCCTTCAATCCAACTACAAATATTAAATATCAAATTGTAAATAGTAATTATGTTGAATTAAAAATTTATAATGTTCTGGGAAAACAAGTTATCACCTTAGTCAATCAAAAACAAAATGCCGGGACTTATACTGTCGACTGGAATTCAACCGGCTTTCCGAGCGGTGTTTATTTTTATACGATTAAAGCAGAAGAGTTTCAACAAACGAAGCGAATGATTTTGCTGAAGTAAAATTTAGACATAACTTTTAATTTAAAAACCTTGCAGATATATCCCGTTGCAGGGTTTTTTGTTTATTTCTAATTACATATACAATGTTTAACTTTGTTGCAAATAAAACAAACTTACATTGTTGTTGGTCGAAGAGCAAGACCAACAACGGCGATTGCAAAATAAATCTAAGTTTACTGTTGTAGGTCAAAGAGCAAGACCAACAACGGCATGCAAAAATCAAACTTACATTGTTGTTTGTCAAAGATCAAGATCAACAACGGCGATAATCAAATGAATGAATTCCAAAAAATATTTAAAGACAAAATTGTACTTGCCCCGATGGAAGATGTTTCGGAGCCGCCGTTCAGATTGATCTGCAGACGGCTCGGAGCTGATATTGTTTATACGGAATTTATTTCTGCGGAAGGTTTGATACGAGATGCAAGAAAGGCAAGAGCTAAGCTTTTCTTTTATGAAGAAGAACGGCCGATTTCAATACAAATCTTCGGAGGCAATGAAGATGTATTGGTTGACGCTGCGAAAATTTCCGAAAGTGTAAATCCTGACTTCATCGACATCAACTGCGGATGCTGGGTAAAAGATGTTGCATTGAGAGGCGCAGGAGCAGGCTTGCTGAAAGACATTCCTAAGATGACCCGTATTGCCGAATCGGTTTTGAAAAATGTAAATATTCCCGTAACTTTAAAAACAAGATTGGGCTGGGATGAGAATTCAATTGTTATTATTGAAGTAGCAAAAATTCTTGAACAAATTGGAATACAGGCATTAACAGTTCACTGCAGATTACGATCACAAGGAAACAAAGGCGAAGCAGACTGGAACTGGGTGAAAAGAATAAAAGATGCAGGCGTGGAAATTCCAATCATACTGAATGGCGGTATAAAAACTCCTGAAGATGTAAAGTTTGCATTCGAAACTTTTGAACCCGATGCAGTAATGATCGGACAGGCAGCAATTGTAAACCCCTGGATATTCAGACAGTCAAAATTTTATCTGCAAAATAATTATCACGAAGAAGAACCTTCTATCGAAGAAAGAATTGATGTATGTGTAGAGCATCTTAGATTAGCTTGTGAATTAAAAGGTGAGCCGCTCGGTGTAAGAGAATTCAGAAAACATTATTCAGGATATTTGAGAGATGTAAGAGACGTCAGCAAGTTCAGGCTGGAGTTGATGCAGTTCAATGACTACAAATCTATTGAAGAAAAGCTTGTGAAGTTTAAAGAAGAAATGGTGATAATTGATAATTGATAATTGATGTTGATAATTGATAATTGATAATTGATAATTGATAATTGATAGTTGATAGTTGATAGTTGATAATTGATAGTTGATAATTGATAATTGATGTTGATAATTGAAGTTGATAATTGATAATTGATAGTTGATAATTTTATCTTGACCAGTATATATCAAAATATTTTTTTAAAATTTGAATTCTGAGATCTCTTCTTTAATTCCCCCCTTGAAAAGGGGGGTTAGGGGGGATGGTTGATAATTGATAGTTGATAGTTGATCTGTATATCAAAATATCTTTCTAAAATTTGAATTCTGAGATCTCTTCTTTAATTCCCCCCTTGAAAAGGGGGGTTAGGGGGGATGGTTGATAATTGATAGTTGATAGTTGATCTGTATATCAAAATATTTTTTTAAAATTTGAATTCTGAGATCTCTTCTTTAATTCCCCCCTTGAAAAGGGGGGTTAGGGGGGATGGTTGATAATTGATAATTGATAATTGATAGTTGATAATTTTATCTTGACCAGTATATATCAAAATATTTTTTTAAAATTTGAATTCTGAGATCTCTCCTTTAATTCCCCCCTTGAAAAGGGGGGTTAGGGGGGATAAGGGTTGGGCAATCGAAAACCAAAAATCTAAAATCATACAAATGGATCCAGCATTAGCTTTACTAATCGGCTTCGGAGGAATAATAGGATTTATTCTTTTGATAGTTATTCTGAGATCATTCAGAGTTCTTAATGAATATGAACGCGGAGTCATATTCCGTCTTGGAAAATTTGCCGGAGTGAAAGGACCGGGACTGATAATATTAATTCCTATACTGGATAAGATGGTAAAAATTGGTTTGAGAACAATTGCATTGGACATACCGCCGCAGGACATTATTACAAAAGACAATGTCTCCGTAAAAGTGAATGCAGTAGTTTATTTTAAAGTTGTTGATCCGAATAAAGCAATTATTCAGATACAGGATTATATGTATGCAACTTCTCTTATATCGCAGACAACTCTGCGTACTGTTACCGGACGCGGTGATCTTGATGATCTGCTGGCGCACAGGGAGTTGGTTAATGACAAGCTGAAAGAACTTATAGATAAAGAAACCGAGCCTTGGGGAATTAAAGTTATGAATGTAGAATTGAAAAACGTTGATCTTCCGCAGGAAATGATAAGGGCAATGTCGAGACAGGCAGAAGCAGAAAGAGATAAACGTGCAAAGATAATTAACTCCGAAGGTGAATTTATGTCGGCACAAAAGCTTAGTGAAGCAGCGGAAATTCTCGGAAGCCATTCCAATGCAATGCAGCTAAGATACTTGCAGGTTATGACGGAAATTGCCGCTGAGAAATCTTCTACATTGATAATTCCTTTGCCTATGGAGATCATGAGATATTTTGTAAGTGCAAATGAAAAAATCGAACGTGAAAATAAAGAAGCAAAAAAATAATATGCCGAATAAATTTTTCTCAATAAATTTAATTTTCATCGCTTTTTTACTGACATTGTCCGTACCGGTGTTTGAAAAATTCTTTCATAATAAAGAATCAAATGACAACATTTTTTTAACGACAAATGAGTGGACTGAAAGCAAGCTTGCTTCGATGTCATTGAGGGAAAAGATTGCACAAATGATTGTATCTAACTCTGACGGATACTCTCTTGATGAGAGTTCGGATGAATTCCAAAGACTAAGAAACTTAATTGTAAATGAAAAGATTGGCGGGTTTATTTTTTTTAAAGGCAATTCGATTCAAGAAGCAGTGTTAATTAATAAGCTTCAAACATTATCTGATACTCCCCTGCTGATTTCTGCTGACTTTGAAAGAGGAACAAAAATGCGTCTCGATGATGGAAGCTTATTTCCAAGCAATATGGCATTAGGTGCAACAAGAAATCCGGAGCTTGCTTATCAAATGGGTCTGCAGATCGCAAAAGAATGCAGGGCGATTGGTGTCCATCAGAATTATGCACCTGTCGTTGATGTAAATAATAATTCAAAAAATCCGATCATAAATGTCCGGTCTTATAGTGAAGATCCTGATCTCGTCTCATCGATGGCGGATAAATTAATCAAGGGTTTACAGGAAGGAAATGTTATTGCGACAGCAAAACATTTTCCGGGACATGGTGATACGGACATTGATTCGCATAGTGATCTGCCGGTTTTAAATTTTACCAAAGACCGCCTTGACAATCTCGAGCTGATTCCTTTTAAGAATGCAATAAAGAATGATGTGATGTCGGTGATGATTGCTCATCTTTCTCTGCCGTCACTTGATAATGAAGCAAACGTTCCGGCGTCATTATCGAAGAGTATTATCGAAGGAGTATTAATTGACGAGCTGAAGTTTAATGGCTTAGTTGTAACTGATGCATTGAATATGGCGGGAGTAGTAAAGCATTTCTCAACGGAGAATGTTGCTCTCATGTCCGTGAATGCCGGTGTAGATTTGATTCTTATGCCGCAGGGTGAATCTGCTACTATTTCGGCAATAGAGCAGGCAGTTGTTAATGGGACAATCTCGGAAGAAAGAATAGATGCCTCTGTAAGAAAAATCTTAAATGCCAAGAGCTGGCTTAAGCTGAATGAAAATAAGTTGACTGATGTCAGTGAGGTTTCTTCTATAGTAAATTCATACAATGCAAAAAAGATTTCGCAGCAAATTGCAGATGAATCGATAACACTTGTAAAAAACAGCAACAGCATAATTCCATTCAACAACGCTGCTAATCAAAGCTGTTTGATAGTTTCGATGAATAATGGCAATGAAAAAGCTAATTCTGATTATTTCTTAACAAGATTTAATGAAAAAAGTAATTTCAAAACTACATCATATTTTGATCTGACAGGTGATATCATTAACACCGATGAAATTCTTTTTGATGCTGACAGCTCCGATATTGTGATAATTCCAATCTATGCAAAAGTAAAAATCAAGACAGGCACTGTCGGCCTGCCGGAATCACAGACTTCTTTAATTAATTCTTTGATTTCAAAAGGGAAAAAAGTTGTTGTTATATCTTTCGGAAATCCTTACCTGATACAGAGTTTTTCTGATGTTGACTCATATATTTGTGCCTACGCCGATGCTGAAAGCTCAATTAATTCTGTCATTGATGCATTTTACGGAACTATAAAGTTCAAAGGTAAATTACCTGTAACTATAAGCGATGAGTTCAAATACGGTGACGGGATTACCAATTGAAAATTAAGAATTAAAAACTAGGAATTAAGACTTGAAATCTTTTCTATCTATACTAATATTAATTATATTTTTTACACATACCGGCTTCACACAAAATCTTGTACAGAAATTTGACGGAATAAATTTTAATGTTCGTGGGAATAATGCAACAGCCCCGTTCAATGGCGGGATCAATAACGCGCGTTTCCAATATGTTGATATTGACGGCGATAATGATCTTGATTTATTTATGTTCGATGCCGATACAACATTATATTTTTACAAGAACAACGGAACTCCGCAAAATGCAAGTTTCCAATTATTATCAACACGCTTTCAGAATCTTACTTTTAAGAACTGGTTTTATTTTACTGATATTGACAGTGACTTCGATTACGATTTATTTACAGGGGGTGATCTTCAGACTATAAAATATTATAAAAACACGGGAACTCCTGTAAATGCTTCTTTATCATTAATCGTAGAAGAGCTTCGGACATTTAGTGACACGGTAATTTATAGCGAAGCGAATTGTGTCCCTGTATTTTGTGATATTGATAATGACGGTGACAAGGATTTTTTTACAGGACAATCTCTTGGAACGATTACTTATTATGAAAATATCGGAAGCTCCGGTAACTTCAGCTACAAATACATTACCGACATCTGGCAGAACCTTCTTATAATCTCTCCCGCTTTCAGAACTGTTCTTCAGCCAGATAGTAAATTTTTTTCTTTTGAACAAAATAAATCTGCAAGCTTACATGAGCATAATTACAAAATATTAATTGAGGATTTTGACGGCAACAGGCACGGTGCCAATTCATTGGAGTTTGCTGACATTGACAATGATAATGACTTTGATTTATTCTGGGGTGATTTGTTTTCCAAAGGAATTTATTTTATTAAAAATAACGGAACACCTTCTGTCCCTGATGCAGCAATAGAAGATTCCATTTATCCGCGTAACTCTCCATATATTTCGAAAGGATATAATTCAACAAGATTCGTTGATATAGATGCCGACGGCGATAAAGATCTTTTTGTTTCTGTTTTATATTTGTCACAAAACAGCAATAACTTTGCTTTCTATAGAAATGAAGGAAATGCTTTTACACCGGACTACCATTTAATCTCCGGTGATTATCTAAACAATGTTGATGTTGGCGGGAACAGCAATATAAGATTTGTTGATATCGATAACGATGGCGATAAAGATTTATTTATGGGATGTGACTATGCAAAGTTAGCCTATTATCAAAATACAGGAACTGTAACTTACCCTTCATTTAATTTGATTACAGATTCACTTCCAATTTTATCATCGAGCTTTAATTATGCCCCGGCATTTGAGGATCTTGATAATGACGGTGACAAAGATTTACTGCTCGGGAGCTATATAAAAGATTCGCTCTGGTTTTTTAGAAATACCGGCACGGCAAGTAATTTTAATTTTATTCTTGAAGGAAGAGGATATCAAATCAATCTTGATACATTAGGTCAAAGCAGTAATCCTACTTTTATTGACATTGACAACGATAACGATAAAGATTTATTTATCGGTGCAACTAACGGCAGAATTTTCTTTTATGAAAACACAGGTACCGCTTCAAATTTTATTTTTACATTCAGAACTGCTTATTACAATTCAATTGATGTGGGGAATGAAAGTATACCGAGATTTTTTGATATAGATAGTGATGGAGATTATGATCTCTTCATCGGCGAAGAATTTGGAAAAATTTCATATTACAAAAACGAAGGTAGCCCGGCGTCCGCGAATTTTATTTTACAAACAAACAATTATAAAAATATTAACGTAAATCAAAATTCATGTCCTGAGTTTACTGATATAGATAATGATACGGATTTGGATTTATTCATAGGAAATTCCAAAGGCGGAATGTTTTATTTTCGAAATGATGATATCGTCGAAATACAAAATATTTCCAATACAATTCCTGCCGGCTTTAAGCTTTATCAAAATTATCCCAATCCATTTAACCCAACAACAAAAATCAAATTTGAGCTGCCAAATAGTTCTTTTATAAAACTTTCGGTTTTCGATGTTTCGGGAAAGGAAATTGCTTTGTTGGTCAATGAAAAATTGAACGCCGGTATTTATGAATATTCATGGAATGCATCAAATCTTTCAAGCGGAATTTATTTTTACAAATTATCATCCGAAAGTTTTACTGAGAACAGAAAAATGCTGTATATTAAATAAAATTGTATATTAACTAAAATTAAAGTAATTTTACTCCAAAACATTTTACCTTTTTATAAACCATAAATTTATCCAATGAAAAAAATCATACTTTCTCTTTTGGCAGTATATTCATTTGTTATATTACAAATGAATACTGCAGATGCAGGAGACAGAAAAGTTCTTGTCGAAAGATTCACAAGCTCTACCTGCCCTCCGTGCGCAACTTATAATCCCATTCTTGAAGCTTTTATAAATTTATCAGATCCTAACAAACTTGCACACATAAGTTATCATATGAACTGGCCGGCACCCGGAAATGACCCTATGTATTTAATAAATCCCAGTGACAACAATGCAAGACGAACTTTATTTGGAGTTAATTCAATTCCAAATTGGTTTTTTGACGGTGTTGTAAATATACAAATTCCTTCCGGCTCACTGCAGGCAGCATTTGATCAGAGGACTAATATATTGAGCCCTGTTACTATTATTGTTAAGGAAACAGTTTCCGGTGATAATGTAACCGTTAAAGCCGATATTTATTGCGAAGGATTTTTACCAAATCCTAATGTTACTATACAGTTCGCAGTTATAGAAGAAGTTGTTTATTACAACGGAACTAATGGCGAATCCTTTTACAATGGTGTAATGAGAAGATTTCTTCCAAATGCCAACGGAACTGCGGTAACCCTGCTTCCCGGAGACAGAATCATATTAGAATATTCTTATGTAAAAGACCCAGCATGGAATCCTGCATTAATTAAAAATTTAGTTTTTGTACAAGCTTCTCCGATTGAAATTTTGAATTGTGCGAATCAAACTACAAACTTTAATCTTATTTCGGGTCCTGCGGTCAAAGTTATAAATCAGGGACAGGCAGGAAGCGGAACCTTTCATGCAACAATTCCTTCAGTAGCCGATGGTTTTAATTCTGCGGTTACATTTACTGCTGAAGTTGAACCTGCTACTTCGGGGTTCGATGTTGTATTCACCGGAGGAAATACAATTAGTAATTTTCCCGATTCACTTGCTGTAAATGTTACATCGACGTCCAGCGTTCCTACGGGCGAATATAAAATAATATTTACCGGAACAAGTGCAAGCGGAATAACACATAAAACATTTGTAAATTATTTAGTCGGTAAAAGTTACATAACAGTCGGAACAAGCAGAGGCAATCAATTAACTTATAAAGTTGATAACATACCTTTTAATTCGGGCAGAGCTTTTGTCTGGGATCTAAATTCAACTCATGTTATTGAAGCAGTTTCTCCGCAAACATTCGGAAATAACAGATATGTATTCGATAACTGGACCAACGGTGGTACTCAAACTCAAACTATTACTATAGGAACAACATTAAGTGATTATACTGCAAATTATAGACTTCAATACAGATTATTGGGATCAGTCGCACCTGCCGGAATTCCGGTAACCGTAGTCGGAGCCGGTAATTTTTATGATTCCGCTTCAACAAACAATGTCACCGTTTCTGCCACTCAGGTACAGTTTAACGGTATGACATATTATTTCAACAGATGGGAAGGTACCGGATCTGGTTCTTATTCAGGAACAAATCAGGTTGCCCAAATCACAATGAACGGATTTATACTTCAAAGAGCAGTTTTCGATACAATCAATGTCGGTATTTCAAATTATAATTCTGTCATTCCGGATAACTTTGCTTTGTATCAGAATTTTCCAAATCCATTTAATCCTACAACCAGTATTAAATTCGATATAGCAAAATCTTCATTCACTTCGATCAAAATTTATGATATGCTTGGGAAAGAAATTTCCAATTTAGTCAATCAGGAACTTACTCCGGGCAGCTATCAATTCACACTGGATGCTGCGAGCTTCCCTAGCGGAATTTATTATTATAAAATAGAAACAGAATCATTCACTGAAATAAAGAAGATGGTTCTTCTAAAATAATTTTTTATTTAAATTTTTCAAAAAAAAAACTTCCGAAGGTTTTAAGCCTTCGGAAGTTTTCGTTTTTAATACAATTTGTCATTGCCGTCCAAAATAAATTTATGAAGAATAATTTTTCTTCAAATTCATTTTCTTTTTCGATTTATTTTTATGAATCCCGGTTTCGAACCCCTGATATCAAAACATAATTTAAATTTGAATCCGAAAATCCCCACTTTAATTCCCCCCTTCATGAGAGACTGTCTCAAAACTAAATTTTATTTAAACACATAGACACATAGAAAACATAGAAAGTGGATTTATATAATAAATTTAGCTATGTCTTCTCTGTGTCTATGTGGTTAAAAGATGCTTTGAGACAGACTAATGAAAGGGGTTAGGGGGATATTTTAAATCAATTATAAAAATGAAATATATGTTTAACACGTTTTGGACGGATATGACAATTTGTGCTTTAGAAAAAAAATCCTATTGATTCAAAGAGCGCAAAGCTGTAGTTATTAAAGCTGATTATTTTTTATAACTTTTTGCATATTCGATATATTTCACAGCACTTTGTTTTACATTCTTAATCTCATCTTCTGTCAAATCTCTCATAATTTTAGCCGGAACTCCAGCCGCCAGAACTCCTGCAGGAACAATGAAACTTTCTTTTATCACTGAACCTGCCGCAACTATAGAATTTGAATTGATAACGGAGTTGTCCAGAATTATCGCACCCATTCCGATTAATACATCGTTTTTTATAGTGCAGCCGTGCACCGTTGCATTATGACCTATTGTTACACCGGCTCCGATATTCAATGGATATTTATTATGTGTTACATGCAAGACACAGCCATCCTGAATGTTTGTCCGTTCACCGACTCTTATGTAATTTACATCACCTCTTATCACAACCCCAAACCAGACACTCACATCCTTACTCAAAACAACGTCGCCGATTATAAAGGCATTATCCGCAATAAAAACTCTTTCATCAATCACAGGATAAAAATCTTTATAACTGAGTATCATTATTATTTTTTAAAGAATATTTACCTGGTCTTTATTGGATTTATCATTAATCAAACTAATTTCAATTTCACCCTGACGGAGATTTGTTTTATCTATTGGAAACTTTGGAATATTTTCTTTTGCCCATTTTGCCGCAATCCCATTGAGCGGACTGGTTACATTATAAGTCTGGTAAGTAATCATTTCTCCGATTTGATAAATAATATCAACAAGAGTTTCACCCGAGGCCCAGTAATCACCGATGCAGATATCGTGAGGAGATGCCATTCTGAAATTAGGATGAAATGTTTCGGAGATCATATAGCTTTGCGGTTTTAGCCGGGGATATTCCGCGTGCAGGTAAATTTCAATTTTATGTTCTTTAATGACCTCGAGCTCTTTTTTTTCTTTGCTCCCATTCCCGGTCAGTCTCAAGCCCTTAACATTTTTATAGTAAACAAAATATCTTTCCGGGGGAAGATACTCACCTTCATATTCAAAACTAATATAAGGATGATCGGAAAACTCCTCTTTCATTTTTTTAAAATCTGATATTAACCTTCGATGCCTGGGACTCACTCTTTTTTTATTTACGATTTACGATTTTAGATTTATTATAATTATCAAATAATATTCATCATTCACCATTGACCATTCACCATTGACTTATTACTATTTACTATTTACTATTTACTATTTACTATTTACTATTTACTATTTACTATTTACTATTTACTATTTACTATTTACTATTTACTATTTACTATTTACTATTTACTATTTACTATTTACTATTTACTACTTGCTATTTACTATTCACTAAGCACCGGCAGCTCCAGAACCTGCCCTATTCTTATATCCCATTTATTCTTAAGATTATTTTTCTGAATTATAAGCTGGGTTGCCTGTTTATTTTTATAAAATTCATCCGCAATCTTATCAATTGTATCACCCGACCTGACAGTATACTTAGTTAACTTTTTTCCTGATTGAATATTATTTGAAATGGAATCACCATTAAATTCTTTTGAGCTCAGTACATTTTCCATTATAAAATTATCTAATCTTCCGTTCAATTTTTTCGTTTCTTCTTTTAATTCCGACAAGTCCCGCCTGTATTCATCTTTCAGCAAAGAATTTTGTTTGAGATCATACAAATTATAAAACATCAGAATTAAAAGCAGCAAAGTCAGAAGCACCAGGCTAAGAATTATAATATTCTTTTTATCAGGTTTTATCCTTGGCTTCTCTGCTTCACTTTTATCCTCACCTGTATATTGGTCAATTTGATCGGAGTCGTTATTAGTTTTTATCAGAGGGTTATACAATTCATTTAAAGGTTTTTTATAAATATAAAACCTTTCCGCTTTAACAATCTGCTTATCTTTCCAAAAAAAAAATCCGCGTTCTTTGATAGTCGGATCGAAGACATAAGCAACCATATAATACAGGTTGAAAAAGTTTTCCTGTATGAAAACATCATAAGTTGAAAGAAACACCGTATGACCGGGATGAGAATGAAACCATCCTAAAATTTTCTTTCCGGAAAATTGTCTTTCGAGAATTTGATTGATGTAGTTCCATGTTTCGTGAGTAAACGTAAGCCGTGATAAAGATGAATTTGTATGTTTCGCAGTTATTAAATTTTCTATTAAAATGAATGTATTGCTGTCGCTATTTATACAAACTTCTCCAACCAATACTCCGCCGAGTTCATTATTCTGATCACTCGATAAATATTCCTCAATGTTTTCAAGCGTTTCCTGCTCTATATATATTTTCAGATTGGAGGGATCTTCCTCGAGACCGGAATATTCTGAATCAAAAGGATACTCACAATACTTTACATTGCTGACAGCGAGGTTTTCTTTTACTTCGATTTTCATTTGATTCAATATAATCAAAGTGGAAAATATATTAAATCGAATTTCTCCGGGTAATTTTAAAGTTCTTCGGAACCGGCAGTCGTCAAAAAATAAATTTATTAGAAGAATATAATTTTAATTTTTTGAGTTGGATTATAAAATCAGAATTAGTTCTTAATAAGAATTCTCCTTGGGAAGGGACCTGTCTCAAATGTATTAGTAAGGACGCCGTTAATATCATAAACAAGTAAACTTCCGTTTGTCACAAAATCCCCGGCATCTGCTATATAATGCTTTTGGTTTTTGCTGTCGAAATTGTATCCATAAAAAAACGAAGATGAATTTGTATTTGCTATAAATATCTCGGGCACCCTTGTAGTCATATTCAGTCTGACAATATTATTGACGACGGATATAAAATAAATATTCTCACTAGTAGCATCTACTGCTATATCTTTATCAAATCCGGAAGCAAACCCATTGGCAATCACAAAAGAATCGAGCTTTGAATAATTACCCGGATCAATCTTGTAAATCATCGCATTAGCAGCGCTGCCAGGACATCCGACTAAAAGTTTTCCGTCATTGGTTTTTGCAAGAGAGGAAGGAGTCTGCCTCACTTTAATTGTTGATATTACCTGATCTGTTGTTGCATCGATTACAGAAACTGTTGAATCTGTTGCTCCCATGAAAAGACTTGTATTGCATACAAAAACTTTATTTCCAATTGCTAAAATCTCCTGGGGATAAATTCCAACCGGTATAGTCGTAATAGTTGCGAGAGAATTTTTATCCACGACGGATACATTTCCTGCCGGACCATTTGAAATATAAATCTTCCCGTTTGCAATGGTTAAAGAATATGGATTTGTTCCGACATTGTTTGATAACATTACTATTCCATTGGAATCTGTTTTATAAATCTTCCCCGCCGCACCGGTGTTCCCCTGCTCTGTAATAAATAAATTATTACCTTCCAAAATTAATCCATCAGGTGTATTTCCCAGAATGCCGGGATTAAAAATACTTGGAAAGAAGTTATCTGAGATCAAACTATAATATGACAGCTTCGCGGTCCCGGGATTATTAAATAATCCTTCGCCCAGAATGTAGGCACCCTCATTTACTGTAACTACAACTACGGGCGGATTGACAACGTCATCTCTGTCGCATCCTGTATGATAAATTGTACAAACTCCAAACGCAATGAATATAAATAATTTCTTCAACTCGGTTCCTTTCTTGTTTTATTTTTGAATTTAATTTTTTATTCTAAAATAATATCAAACTCTGTTTCGCCTGTGCCGATCATTCTTTTAATATATGGAACGCATAGCCTGCAATTTACAGCAACCATTTTAATTTCTCTAAGTTCTTCCAATGTTTTTAGATTATTTTCCTGCATAATTTTTTTCATTTCCGAAAATGTTGTATCATAACAAATACATTTTGTGATATTGAATTTCAATTTTGGACTGCTGATTTTTATGATTTATATGATTGATTGCTAATATTAACCACAGATTTTTGACCACTGATTTTTCTAATTATATGATTGTTTTGACTAAATGCTTATTTTGACCCATAGTTTTACTGATAATAATGAAGCAATCACAAAAATCATATTAATCAGGAAATCTGTTGTCGAAAGCAGAGGTCAAAAATCAATGCCGACCCTTATCGGAATTCCTTTATCAAAATAATGTTTTACCTTTCGCATTTCCGTAATAAGATCCGCTTTTTCTTCAAGTCCGTCCCAGAGCTTATGACCAGTCATTACAAGTTCGAATCTTTTATTCTTATTCCACAAATCTATAATTTCTTCGATATCTTTTTTATCGAGTAAATGATAAACAACAGCTGCAATACCTTCATCAAGAATCAGCAGATCCTGTTTGCCGTTAACAATCAGGTCTTTAGCAATTCCCAATGCTCTTTGAGCTTCTTTAAAATCATCATCAGAATTCTTAAACCGGAACGTCCCGTCTGCATTCATTCTCTCGCAGCCGGTAGAAAAAAACTCAACGTCGTATCCCACTTCTTTTAATTTCCGTAAAGTATTTAGCTCGGCATAATGTTCATTCGTTCCTTCATATCCTTTATCAAACTGAACCAGCCTTACCCTCAATCCCGCTCCAAGCGCCCGCATTATCAATCCCATTACACAAGTCGTCTTCCCCTTTCCATACCCGTAATAAATATGAAAGCAGTGTTTATCTTCTTGTGATAAATTTTTATATCCTTCTATCGTCTTTAATATCTTCTCTTTGTATTTGCTGCCGCCTGCTTTTTTTGCGTCTTCTATTTTTGTCATAATACTTATTTATATTTACCTCGAAGACTCTAAATCTCAAAGATTATCTTTAGTACCTTCTTTATTAAATTTGAGTCTTTGAGTCTTTGAGTCTTTGAGTCTTTGTGATTAAAAAAATTGTTCAATATTCGAAACTCAAAACTAATTTATAATTTCTCAGAGCTGCAGGATATCCTGAAATAAATTGGTAATCAGCATTGAAAATATTATTAACTTCAGCTTTGATTTGTGCATTAAATTTATTGATCATAAAATTCTGATAAATATTTCCTTCGAAAAGATCCACAGCCGGTAAGAAATTTGTATTTTCAAAATTAATAAATCTCTTTCCTGTAAATGAATAAAAAATATTTATTCCGGACATTTTATAATTGAATGATAAATTGCATTTTGCAAGCTGCTCCGGAATATAAAATATTTGTTTATCATAGCCCGGGTCATTTTCATAGTCTTTACTCTTTCTGAGTGATTTGGTAAATGAATATGTAAGATCAATATTTAATGAAATATCATTGGTGAATTTTTTATTGGCATTCACATCAAAAAGAAATACATTTGAAGTTGACTTACCGATATTTTTCGGTGTCCATAGTCCATCTGCATCGGGAGACCATACGATCTTATCGGTTGCATCAATGTAAGTGTATGTCAATTCGACAGTGTTATCCGAAAATAAATTAAAATTAAATATCGCTCCGGCGTCAGCATTTACAGAGCTTTCCGGCTTCAATGCCTTATTTCCAAGGTCTTTCCAGTACAGCTCATTAAATGTCGGAGCTGCAAAATTGTTTCCCGCACCGGCTTTAAAATTTAATTTGTGTTTTGCAAAGGGTTTTATATTCAATCCGAATTTTCCAGACAAAACATTTTTCTTTATATCAGAAATGTAATCATATCTCACCGACGGAAATAATTTAAACATATTATTTAAATTAATTTCCGAAACTAAAAACACTGCCGGCTGAATTCTTCTTGCATTATCTTCGGTCTCATCACTTTTTAGCACTGCATAATTTATCTCAAATCCGGTAACTAACTCAAGATTTCTTTTTGTAAAATTGATCTGCGAGCTGTTAGACAGGACAATATTTTTATAATAACTATTAATAATATTTCGATCAGTATAGTTGGATAAATTATTCTGAAAATTTATTTGTGATTTAACGGATGAATTTTTTGATATAATATTTTTGTATGAAAAAATACTGTTCCAGTTCTTATCAAGCTGGTTAGAATTTGAAGGTGCTGATCCCGTTTCTATACCGGGTATGTTTCTTAGCTGGTCAGTATAAGTGCTAAAAAAATTCAGGTTAATATTTTTGGCAGAGAAATCAAAATTTAGAGAATAATTTGAAAGATCATAATTTGAATTTGCTCTTTCTTTTAAAAGTTTATTTAAACCGTTGTTAAAATAATATTCATAGTTATTAAGAGATGTTTCTTTTGAATAATTTATTTCAATACTTAAATTATTTAATCTCTTGCTAATCCCTGCATAAACTTTTTTTTGCTCATAAGAGCCAACCTCGCCGTTAAGCCTGACTTCCAGATCGTTTACAAGATTATTCTTTGTAACAATATTAACTACACCGCCAATCGCTTCGGACCCGTAAATTGAACTTGACCCGTTGTTTAAAATCTCTATACTCTCGATATTATCTTTACCGATTGTGCTCAGGTCGACCTGGTTATTTTGAAATGAATTCAATCTAAAGCCATTGAGCAGGATCAATGTTTGCTCGGCTCCGAGCCCGTTCATCGAGATCGTACTAAGGGAATAATTTGCGCCGTATGATTTTACAAAAATATTTCCCCCGAGCTGAAGTATATCCGACAGAGTCTCCCCATTCTTGTTATTAATTTGCTTAATGTTTATAATCTGCACTTTTGTCGGCGAGTCAAATTCGCTTGTTATGATTTTATTGCTTAAGACTTTTATCTCTTCGGTTTTATATTTAACCGTATCATTATTTTGCGCAAAGAGAGTGTTCCAGCTTTGAAAAATAATAATTATAATTAAATATTTTATTTTACTATTTAAAATCAATCAGCTATTTGTACTTTGTAATTTGTAATTAAATAAAAAAACTCCCGATATCTTTTTGACTCAGCGTGCAGAATAAATATGATGAGTTTAAAAAGAAACCGGGAGTTTCCTTTGAAATAATTCATATATCTTTTCCCACGAAGATTTTTTGAAACAATATTCCGGCAGGTCTCCTGACTTAAAAGCTGTTTCCAAATCGCCTTCCCATTCATATTGAATATAACTTGAGCAGTGGACGATTGATTTGGTCTTCTTTCTTACAGTTGCGGGGACAGTTACGGCTTCTCACCGTATTCCCTATTATTCTCTTTTACAGAGAACCAAAACATTAACTATGATGAAATGATTAAAATGATTTCATGAACAAAAATATATTATTCAAATAAACAATTTACATCAATAGTATTTTTAAATATGTAAATTTAAAGAACTATACAAAATTACGAATAAATTTTATAAATCACAAATATTGACTATGATGAAATGATGAAATCAATCTACAAAATAATCCATTGGGGCTTGACTGATCTTATTAACTTCTAATTGAGAAGAATTTTGCTGATAATACTCATAAAATTCATTCTATCATTACAATCATAGTTAAGATATCTATTTTACAAATTGCTTTGCCGCATTTGTTTGTGTCTCACTCTTCTCAAAGATAAATTCGTCTTTTACAGGATTATAAAATTTCTGTATTAAAATATTTTTTACTGCTCCACTGTCATCATAGCTTAATAAGTAAAGCGAGGAAGAAATTCTGTCGAAAGTGACTTTATTCGATTTTGCAACAATAGGATATATCTGCTCTTCAAGATATAACTGCAGGTCAACGTCATCATCTTCTTTAAGAATATCCTGCACCAAAGCGATGCTGAGAGATTCTTCCACAGTCATATTGGTATCGGTATCAGTATTCTCTTCTCTTGTTAATTCGTTGTTTTGTATCTCAGTTTTATCTTTCGAAGGATTTTCTTTACTGCACGAAAATAAAATCAGAGAAAAAATAAATAAGAAAATTGTTTTAAACATTTTTTTATAGATTGAAGTATGTTTTGATATTTCAGCGAATATACCCAAATTATTTTTTTTCTTTAATCCAAAATCAAAACATTTAAATAATTTGAAAATATTTCATATTTTCTTAATTTTCTGCAGGTACTTCATTTTCACAGAATCAAAAGTATAAACCAAACAACGTGGGAACAGATGTCATTGATTTTTTAGTGACAACTTTTGGTGCGCGAGACAAAATTGATCCGGGTAAGATAGGAAGGGATAGGATTAAAATTATTGAATTCCGGGCTTCGTGGTGTCCTCCATATACATAAGCATTTCCTCATATTAATGATCTAAGCTTTGAATGGAGAAATGAAAAGATAAAATATATTTGTGTAACATACGAAACTAATGAAGAAAACTGAAAACTTTTTTTTCTGAACATAAACAAAACACAATTGCACCAATCGATTCAAATTTTGTAATGTTTAAAAAATTATAATTCATGGGCAATTCCGCAGACGATAAAAAATTCCTTGTGCGCCACCAATAAGGAATATAAAAAATATTCCAATAATTATTCCCAATATTTCAATCAATTTTGAATATTGTTTTTAATTAAAAACAAACATTCGCAAAATTTAAACCTTGCAATACAATAAAATAGTTGATATAACTTCTTTTATCAGCTCTTGACATTTGTAACTTGTAACTTGTAACTTGTAATTTTTAATTGATTAGTCCCATCTCTTTTCCAATATCGCCAAACAATTCTAAAATCCTGTCAAGATGTTTGGCCTCATGTGTTGCCATGTATGAAGTTCTGAGCATTGCCATTCCGGGAGGCACGCCCGGTGAAATAAACGCATTAACAAAAACTCCGGCATCGAATAATTTTCTCCAGAACTGAAATACCAATCCGTCCTCGCCAAGCACTACAGGGACAATAGCAGTCCGGCTATCTATTACATTGAATCCCATTTTCTTAAACCCGTTTCTCATCTTTTCCGCATTTGCAATCAGCCTAGTAATTCTTTCCGGCTCTGACTTTAAAATCTCGAGTGCTGCGTCTGCGGCTGCAACTGATGCAGGAGTAGGTGACGCGGAGAATATCAATGCAGGCGAATGATGCTTTAGATAATTTATTACTTTGGCTTCTCCTCCTACAAATCCTCCGAGTGAAGCAAATGTTTTTGAGAATGTTCCCATCACCATATCAACTTCGTCAACTAAACCGAACTCCGACGGTGTTCCTCTTCCGCCTTTGCCGATGACACCGGTTGAATGCGCATCGTCTATTAATATTCTTGCTCTATATTTTTTTGCAAGACCGACAAGCTTCGGCAGCTCAACAATTTCTCCTGTTGTAGAAAATACGCCATCTGATGCAATGAGCTTTGCAGAATCAATAGGAATATTTTTCATTACTCTCTCGAGATCTTCCATATCATTATGTTTGTATCTTTTAAACTCTGCAAATCCACCCTTTGCCATCATATTGGCGGCAACTATACATGCATGATTATCTTTATCGGAAATAATATAATCGCCTTTGGATACGAGAGTCGGAATAATTCCCTGTGCAGTTTGATATCCTGTAGCAAATAGCAGCACTGCTTCTTTACTTAGAAAGTCTGCAAGTTTTTCTTCCAGTTTAATATGTAAGTCTAAAGTTCCTGTGAGATATCTTGAGCCCGAACAGCCGGTTCCGTAATCTTTAATTGCATTTATTGCAGCTTCTCTTACTTTTGGATGCGCAGTCAGACCGAGATAATTGTTTGACCCGGCCATTATAATTTCACGTCCTTCAATTTTAACAACCGGTCCTTCATTAGCCTCTATAGCTCTGAAATACGGATACACTCCAGCAGCTTTTACTTCGTCTGCCCGTGTAAAATTATAACATTTCTCAAATAAATCCATCTATCGCTTTAATAAATTTATATATTAATAAAAGTTAATGTTTTTAACATATAAAATACGAATTATAATTTTTAACTTCTATGAAATTTCAAATGAAAATTGACCGCTGGTGTCACTGACTAACTGATAATCCTGATTTTTTATAAGCGAGTTTCAGTCCTCAAGTGTTTTAACCGCGTTCCCAAATAAAGATTATTGAAAGCATTAGTTACCGGTGCGACCGGTTTTGTAGGAAGTCATTTAGTTGACAAATTACTAAAAAAAAATTACGAAGTTTATTGTTTAAAAAGGAAAACATCTTCTACTAAATGGCTCGACGGAAAAAACATTAAGTATGTTGAAGGAGATTTATTTTCAAACGAAGCACTCGAAGAAGCGATCAAGGAAATGGATTATGTTTTTCATGTCGCCGGAGTCGTAAAAGCAAAAACCAAAGAAGGGTTTTATCATGGGAATTATGAATCAACAAAGAATTTGTTAGAGATTACTTATAAAGTTAATCCGAACATCAGGAAATTTATTTTTATTTCTTCACTTGCTGCCTGCGGACCTGCAAAGACCGAGAAGCCGGTGGATGAGGATACAGTCCCGGATCCGATTACGACTTATGGTGTTACGAAGCTAAAAGCAGAAGAAGAAGTTCAAAAGTATAAAGATAAATTTCCTGTTACAATAATCCGTCCGCCTGCTGTTTATGGTCCGCGTGATACAGAAATCTTAATTTATTTTAAAACATTTTCCAGAGGACTTAACAGTGTAATCGGTTTTGATGCTAAGTATCTTAGTCTTGTTTATGTTGAGGATTTAGCCGATGGAATAATGCTTGCGGCGGAAAAAGATATTTCGTCAGGCAAGAAATATTTTATGTGTTTTGATAAAGCTTATGACTGGGATGAGATTGGTTCATTAACTTCAAAACTTCTCGGTAAGAAAGCAATTAAAATACGTCTTCCGCATTCTGTCGTTTATTCGTTCGGGTATCTCGCGGAATTGTTTTCCACTTTCTCAAGTAAACCTGCTACACTAAACCGGGAAAAGTGTAAGGATATTACTCAGCTTCGTTGGATTTGCTCGAATGAGAAGGCAAAAAAAGAATTAGGCTTTGAACCTAAATATACTTTGGAAGAAAGTTTTAAGAAAACTATTGATTGGTATAAAGAAATGAAATGGATCTGAGACGATTTGGGATTTGAAATTTGGGATTTGGAGTTTAAATGATTTTAGAATTTTGGTTTTAGATTGAGTTACATACCATTTACTAATTAACCATTTACTAATTAACCATTCACTATTGACCATTCACCATTGACCATTGACTATTGACCATTGACTATTTACTATTGACTATTGACTATTCACCAATGACCATTCACTATCAACTATTGTCCCTTGACAAACAAAATATAAAGACATTTGAAAGAATATCTGAATGAAATACTCAAAGAGACTTTTCATAAACTAAATTATCCACAAAAGGAAATTTATTTTGACAAACCAAAGGAAGAGAAGTTTGGGGATCTGTCTACCAATGCAGCAATGCTTCTTGCAAAAGAAATGAAATTACCTCCAAGAAAAATTGCGGAAGATATAATCAAAAATCTTGAATACGATAAAGAATTAATTTCAAAAGTTGAAATTGCGGGGGCGGGTTTTATTAATTTTTTTATCTCCGATAATTTTTACAGAAACAATATTGTAAATATTTTAAAAGAAAAAGATAATTTTGGAAAATCCTCTTTAAATAAAAACAAGACTGCAAATCTCGAATGGGTCAGTGCAAATCCTACCGGACCGCTCCATCTCGGACACGGCAGAGGGTTATGTCTTGGTAAGTCCGTTGCAAATTTACTTGAATGGACAGGATATAAAGTTACAAGAGAATATTATTATAATGATGCCGGAAACCAAATGAACAACCTCGCTAAATCAGTCCAGGCAAGATACATGCAGCTGATAGATCCGGAATTTCCTTTTCCGGAAAACGGCTATGTCGGAGATTATATAAAAGACATAGCAGGAATTATTTATGATGAACGAAAAGATTCTTTGAAAGAATCCGTCGACACAGATTTTTTTAAAAAAGCCGGGGAGAATTATAATTTCAAACTGATAAGAAAGACTCTTGAACTGCTTGGTATCCGGCATGATGTTTTCTTTAATGAATCTTCACTTTACGAAAATTCAGTAATTAATAACCTCATAGATGAATTTAAATCAAAAGATCTTGCCTATGAAAATGACGGAGCAGTATGGCTTAAGATGAATTCCACAGACGGGTTTCAAAAAGATAAAGTCATTGTAAAGTCAAGCGGAGAGCCAACTTACCGCCTTCCGGATATTGCATATCACATCGATAAAATTAAAAGAGGATATGATCTGATTGTCGATGTATTCGGTTCCGATCACGGAGATACTTATAAAGAAGTCTTATACGGTCTTAAATCGCTTGGATACGAATCGGATAAAATAAAAGTTATCATTCATCAAATGGTTACTTTCAAAACCGGAGATGATTCCGTGAAGATGAGCAAGAGAAGCGATAAGGTTTTTTCACTTGATGATTTGATTAATGATATCGGTGCCGATGCGACACAGTTCTTTTTTGTTATGAGAGGAATAAATACCCATCTTGATTTTGATATAGCATTGGCAAAAGATCAGTCAGAGAAAAATCCGATGTATTATCTTCAATATGCCCACGCAAGAATATGCGGTCTGTTAAGAAATGCCGCACAGCATTTAACTGACTTCAAAGAATCCGATGGTTACAAATTCAATCCCAATCTCATTAAATCGGAAGATGAAAAAAGATTACTTAAAACCTTATCGAGATTTCCCGGAGAAGTTGAAAGTTCGGCAGTAAGTTTTGAACCACATAGAATAATTACATATTTAAACGAAGTTGCTGAAAATTTTCACAGGTTCTATCATAATAACCGGGTTGTTGATCTGGAAAATAAAGAATTATCCGAAACAAGATTATTAATTTGTCTTGCCACAAAGCAGGTATTTAAAAATGGTTTTGATATTATCGGGATCAGTGCTCCGGAAAGAATGTAAAGAAGATTACTCTTAAGTGTTAGAGTGAACCATTTAAACTGTTCGCTCTCTGTTTAAAATTAATCCGTGATAACTGATGCACTTTTTGTCACTATAAAATAGAACGCTTATAACACGAATTGAACGGAAAAATAACGGATTTCTTTATGCTTGGTAAAATATGTTCATCATTAACGTAATTACTAGTTTAGATTTGAATTTTTTTTTTAGAAATTTCCTATTGAAAACTTAGGGAGTATCGGTAGTATCATTGATTAAACCACCCGAAGCAGGCGGGCGCGTACCAAAATCACAGTGTAAAGAAATAATTATCTTATGACAAATTTTTGCGTAACAAGTTTTCCGAATCCGCGAATGGTAGAAGTTTATAAAATATATAAAACCTAAGTCACCAGATTATTATGGTCTTATCATACTCACAAAATTAAGAATGTTGTTGTCAGCAATTTCCAGGTCACTAAGATCAATTACACTATCTCCATTTACATCTGTGGCTTCATATCCGGAAATAAAATTAAATACATCATTGTCAATCAAACCTCCATCAGATAAATCTATAGTTTCATCCTGATTGACATCTCCGTTATATATACAATACTTTGTACCTTCTAAAATTTGATTATTCCCAAAAGCTTTGGAAGAAGAAGAGGTAAAATCATAACTTAAATTTCCCGAAGTGAAAGTGTTACCTGCTTCACTCCAGGTCTCTAATCCATTACGATGTTTTAAAATAATATAATAAGGAATTGCATTGACAGAATTTGTAAAATTGAAAATTCCGTTTCCGTTTGAGTCGAGTACTGACTTTGCAGATTCAACTATAGCATAAGGTGATGATACATTTCTTAAATAAATTCTGGCAGTATCACTTACCATTTGATTTGTAATCGGATCATAAAATCCTTGAATTAATGCTGTAAGATTCAGAGTTGAAGAGTTTCCTAAGTGCATGGTTAATGTTTTAAATGCAGTGCCATCTATATATCTTCCGACTGCCCACATATCTGTAGATGATATTCTTGTCATTCGTCCCATATTTCCGCCGGATGGAATTGGTGCATTCACCAGACTCCAAACATTACCGTCATAATGAACAAATTCAAATCCTGTTGACCATATATCATTTGCTGAATTATGTATAACTGCAGCACCGCCGCCGGGACTATTAACAACCGTCCAGGAGGAACCATTGTAGTGGAGGAATAAAGGACTGTATTGTGTACCATCATTATAGCTACCTGTAGCCCAGATATCATTGGGTGCAATAATATCGACACTGTATAAAAAATTCTCGGATCCGGGTTGAGGTACAGGAACAATGTTCCAGTCAGAACCTGTTTTGTGAAGTACCATAGCCTGAAAGTTCTCACCGGTTCTTCTTGAATAACCTACAGCCCATATATCATTAGAAGACAGACCTTTCATATCGGTAATATAATTTGTCCGGTTATCAGATTGATTTGGAGTTGATTCAATGTTCCAGCTTGAGCCATTCCAGTGTAAAACGAGCGTGCCAACTAAAGGTCCCGGAGCACCTATTGTCTTATTACCTCCTGCATATATATCGTCAGGTCCGAAAATAACAATACTTTCTAACGCAGAACCACCTGTCACAGTAGGTGTGTTTTCCTGAGTCCATGAAGTACCGTCCCAATTTAATACGAGCATTTGCGGAGTAGCAGGGAAGCCAACAAAATTCCCCACTGCGTAAACATTGTTAGAAGACAATCCTTGAACTGCATATAATTCATTGTATTGTGGTCCCGGACTTGGTGAAGGTACTACTGTCCAATTATCACCATCCCAGTGCTGAGTCAGAGTAAATGACGGTTGCTGATCATAAACTCCAACTGCCCAAACGTCATTGGAAGAAATTGAACCAACTCCCCTTAAGATATTTCGTGTTACGCTGGGATTTGGGCTTGGAACTACAGACCATTGCTGCGAAAAGATAGAAGTATGCTCTGTTAAAAAGACTAAGACAATTAAAATAATAAACTTTTTCACTGTTTTTCAAAATTAAGTTAATAAAAAAATTAATATAACTTATAGAGTATTAACATCAGAGCTTTTCCTAAAGTGTGAAATATTTAAATAGCAATTTCAAGAATCCTCTTTTCCCTTGGACAAGGGAGTGGGGAATAGGAAGAAAAAAATATTGAAGACTAATTGATTTACCACAAAAATCGAAGCATTGTTTTTAATAAAAGGCAGTCAACTCTAAGGAGTTATTTAATTGCCATTTATGAATTAATACTTTCTTGATTAAAATTACAATTATAAATGAAATAATGCAAACCAAGTCATGAGTATAATGTAGGAGTCGACGGCATAATATTATATATTTAAAATAACCTGTACAAATTATTTTGGTACTTTACCCGGTGAAAAACCTGCAAACGAATTATTTAATTTAATCAAATCCTTATCAAAATCTGAGAGGGGATATTTTAAAAAAATCTCGACTCTGCATATTATAGGAAAGGAGAATAAATATCTTAAGCTTTTTATTTTAGACGATAAACAAAAAAAATACGATGAGTATAAGATTAAAGAAGCATTTAAAGGTGACCGCTCTGTCAAACAGTTTCATGTAGCAAAAAACTATCTTTATAAAATAATATTGAAAAGTCTGAACCACTATCATTCCGAGAGTACAATATTGATACAAATAAATAATTTATATAATTCTTCAATGATACTTTACAGGAAGGGGTTGCTGGATGAAAGCTGGAAGCTGCTTGCAAAATAGTAAAGAAGAATTTATAATCGAGCATTATTAGGGTATACCAAAGTTAATGAGCCAAATACATCTGAATATGGTGTGGAGCATCCGCGTTGGAGAGTTTATAAAGTTAGAGATACTAAAATAGAATTTGATTTTGAAAAAGTTTACGGGTAGTGATTTTGGATTTTTGAAAAATGAAATTTCGGTTTCTGTGATGCTAGCCGAAGGATCCGAAATAAAAGTAAAATCAGGAAGAAGAATATAAAAAACAATTATGATTGATAAATTTGACTCAGAAAATGAGAGACTGATTTGTTACAGATAACTTCGTTCCCAATCTCCCCTGATTGGGAACGAGAAATTTAAACGAGGTTAGTAGATTTGAAATTTTGATATTGAATTTTGAGTCAAAAAAATCAATTTGTGGTCTCGGGACTTACATCCCGACATATACAATACTCAACAGAGTCAGGACGGAAGTCCTGACGCCACAGTAAAAGTTTAAAACGAGAAGCTTAAATAGAAGTTTGGGATCGAATAGTTTAAACTTTTGAGTAATGCTCCTGATAATAAAATTACCTTATGACAAATTTTTGAGTAACAAGATTACTAACTCCGCGAACGGTAAGGAAATAAATTCCGGCAGTAAAATTATTTAGTGAGATTAATTTCGGCTGTCATGGAACAAAAAGAATGTGATGTCGATATTAATCAAGATTGATGCAATTTCCGCATATATCTATAAGAAAAATCATCACAAACCTTCCATTATTTAATTAAGAATATTTTATTACAGAAATTCTTTCGCCATTAAAGTTTTGTCAGATTAATCAAATGAGAGTTATTCCTAATATTTGTGAATTTAATAATAAAAAATATCCGGAAAAAATTTCATTAACCTTCTAAAAGATTTTCGCGACACAAGCAGTCGACCCAAAAGTGTGGAACTTAAAGTACATACTTAGTAGTTTGAATGATTCAATAACTAATATCTGCATTTCAGTTGTTAATCATAAATTAAAATAAAAATAAAAAAAATGAAAAAAATTATTTATCTTGCAGCAATGGCTTTACTTATAGGAGGCTGCACAGACGAAACTACAACTTCTTCTCCGGACCAATCAAGAAGATTTAAAGTTCTCATTGAGAATGTTTCCACACCAAATACTATTGCATCTCCGAGAATTAATGGCACTGTACCTCTCTCTCATGGAGTCTACGCGATCTACGCTTCCGGAAGTTTGTTTACCCCCGGACAGGTATCTGATGAAGGAACATCCAGAATTGCAGAAGATGGATTCACAACTGTAAAAACAAATGATCTTAATAATACCGCCGGCATTATGGAGCATGGTGAATTCGTAGCTCCCGGCGGACCGGATTCAGGTGCAGCAATATTTGCAGGAGAGTCGAGTATGTTTATGGTGAAAGCAAACCCCGGAGAAAAATTGCAGATCCAGAGTATGTTTGTACAATCAAATGATTGGTTTTATAGTTTTAATGGAGGATTATCATTATTTAATGGCACGACTCCTATCAGCGGAGATATGACTTCAAATCTTGTACTTTACGATGCCGGTACGGAAGCTGATGAAGCACCGGGGACAGGTCCATATCAAAAGCCGGTACAAGGACCGACTCAAATGAATTTTGGACCTGATGACGCAGTAAACATGATTACAGATGCCAGAACTCGTCATTCGCAGCTTAATATTCCGGCGACAACTTCTGTTATCAGGATAACTGTTACTCCACAATAGTTCCGAATAGACTTTATAATTTATTTTGTCGTCGGGGCTTCTATCCTGACGACAACTAAATTGAATTTTCTTTTCGATAAATCCTCCTGAAATTACTATCGATAATATTTTCCTAAAATGATAATTAATAAAAATATTCATTGCTGGGAAAACCATAGAGGGGAGTTTGTGGATTTGAAATTTTGATATTAAATTGTGTGTTAAAATTTCGATTTATGAATTATCCTAAAAAATATTTTTCAAATCTCAACTCATAAATTTAAAACAAAAAGTATATTCATGGTGTCGGGACTTTCCAAACTGTCCGACAACTAATATTTGTTTGTAGGCGCAACCTTTATGTTTGCGTTTTTGATAAGATTTCGCAGGCATAAAGCCTGCGGCTATACTGAATTTGTAGTTCTCGGACAGACTCTTGCGTCCCAACACATAAATAAAGAACAAGTAAATTACCGTATGACAAATTTTTGCGCGACAAGATCACCGGGCTTATTCATCAATTTAATTTGCAAAATACTTCAGTCCTAATTCCTCATTCTTAATCCTAATTTAGCTATTGATTTAAGGTCTTACTATGCTTACAAAACTAATAATGTTGTTGTCAGCGATTTCCAAATCGCTAAGATCAATTATACTATCTCCATTTACATCTGATGATACATATCCCGAAACAAAATTAAATAAATCATTATCTATCACACCCCCGTCAGACAAATCAATAGTTCCATCCTGATTAACATCTCCACTGTATATTGTAAATTCATTTCCTTCCTGTGTTAAATTATTTCCATACGCTTGAGAAGCAGCACTTGTAAAATCATAATTCAAAAAATCTCCGTTAAAACTGTGTCCATTCTTACTCCAGGTTTGGATTGAATTCATGTGTTTTACCTGAATAAAATAATTGATGTTGTTCGCGGCATTTCTAAATTGAAACGTTCCAATGCCTGCCGAATTAAGACGTGCCTTTGCTGAATCTGCAATCGTATATGGAGCAAATGTATTTCTTAAATAAACCGTTACAGTATCCTGTACCATTATATTAGAAACTTTATCATAAAGTCCTTCAATTAACGAAGTCAGCAATAAATTTTTTGGAGATGAATTTATCACAAGATCTAAATTTGTAGACGCTAATCGCAATCTATTGCTTATACTATAAGCGAAATAATTATTGCCGCTGGATGAAAATGCTATTGTCCGGACACCACCCGCAGTAGGACTTCCTATTGAATCTATGTATTCTCTTACTAATGCTGCATCTGAAACTCTCCAGAATTTTAAAAGTCCATACCATCCCAAGCCATTTAAACCATAGGTAGTTATTCCTGAGGCAATATAAATCCCATTAGGTGAAAATTGCGGAGTATTATATCCATCAATTTCATCAACAACATTAATGGTATGCAATAAGGTACCATCAGATAATCGCCAGATTTTTATAGTCATATTATATCCTTGTCCTCCGCTTGCAATTAATTGTCCGTCGGGAGAAATATCGACTTTCACATCCAAGCCTCCATTTGTATATGTACCGTGATCTAATGTTGTTATTAATGAACCATCGGATACATTCCAGATTCTTACCTTGCCATCATGCCCGCCGGAAACAAGTTTTTGCCCGTCGGGAGTAAATTTTAAACTTGAAGTTTCCTGCTCATGACCCGGTAAAGTCCTTATCAAATTAAATTGATTATCATAAATTCTTATTTCTCCTGTGATGCTCTGGCTTGTTCCGGAAGCAATTAAAGAATTATCCGGTGAATAATCTATTGCCTGAACTATTCCTCCGGGATTTAAGATCGAATCTAACAAAACGCCATCCGAAAAATTCCACTTAAATTGTCCCAGATGGTCATAAGAACATCCCCCATTTGGTGCACAATATATACTTCCATTTCCCGTGATAAATGACTGGCCATCATTGGAAACAGAAATATCATTTGGATATCCCATGTAGTAATCCTGTATAGTATTTATCAATGCGCTGTCCTGAACTCTCCAGATTTTTATTTGTCCGCATGTGTAAGGGTAACAAACATTTGTATATCCGCCGGTTATGAGAAATTGACCATTAGGCGTAAATTCCATTGAACCGACATTTGCAACTTTTTCCCAAATAACATCAACACTAATTGGCTGTGATTGGATTGAATTGGAAATTTGGAGATAAATAAAAATAAATAATGCAATGTTTATGAATTTTTTCATGACCTCTCCTCTATTTTTTAAATCTATAAATATTTTTTTTAAAATATTTTTTTGGATCAATGAAATTAATTCTAAAGCTAATACTTACTTAACAATCATAATTTTAATTCACTTAATTGAGTTCTAAGGTCTGACTATGCTTACAAAATTAAGAATGTTGTTGTCAGCGATTTCCAAATCACTAAGATCAATTATACTATCTCCATTTACATCTGATGAAACATATCCCGAAATAAAATTAAATACATCATTATCTATCACACCCGCGTCAGATAAATCTACAGCTCCATCCTGATTAACATCTCCATTATATATACAATACTTTGTTCCTTTTAAAATCTGATTATTACCAAAGGCTTGGGAAGAAGATAATGTAAAATCATAATTTAAATTTCCTGAAGTGAAACTATTACCCGTAGCGCTCCAGGTCTCCAACCCATTACGATGCCTAATAACAATGTAATATGGAACTGCATTGAAAACATTAAAGAAAGTGAAATTTCCCATTCCATTAGAATCCAATACTGCTCGGGCTGAATCAACGACAGAGTAAGGTGATGATGTACTTCTCAAATAAATTCTTGCGGTA
This sequence comes from Bacteroidota bacterium, assembly GCA_030855105.1. Lineage (GTDB taxonomy): Bacteria > Bacteroidota > Ignavibacteria > Tepidaquicellales > Tepidaquicellaceae > JAGPCH01. The sequence goes on from JALYRX010000032.1 coordinate 39,449, forward strand.
TCTTTTACCATTTTATTAGATACAGGATTATAAAATCCTTGAATTAAAGCTTTGAGACTTAATGATAAACCGTCATTAGGAAAGGGTCCGGTATATTTAAGAACTTCAATTCCGCTCCTTCGCGCGTTATAAAAAACACTATCTTTTACTTCGATTGAGACACTTGCATTCGCAACATTCTGACCACTGAACGACGTAACAAATCTATGACCCTGAGACGAAACATCGAATACATTTATTCCTCCTCCCCGGGATATGTAAAGTATGTTATTGTAATAATTTGTAATACCGAAATCACCACTGCTGAAATTAATACTATCCGAAAAAAGATACAATGGAAACGAATTGTTGCTGATATTGTATGCATCATAACCTACAAAATCCCGAAGTACTGAAGTCCATGTGGAAAAAATTCTATCGTTTGCCTTGTCAATAATAATATCCTGATGACGCGCATGCATATGAGGAATTTGAGTAATGAATGCAGGAGCGGCAGGATTTGACAAATCAAAAATTCTTATTGATGTCGGACCTGTAATATATAATGTGTTATCGTTAATATCCATTTCTCCTGCTTCACCCGCAGGAACCTGAATTGTGTTTACGAGTGCTGGAAATGTAACATTCGAAACATTCAGTACATAAAGTGAATCATGCCCTGCCATGTAAACATAATTTCCAAATGGAACAAGATCACCGGAAAGCAAAAATTCAGTAGACGGGATCTGTACTGAGCCCTCGAAAAAAGGAGAATTTAAATTAGATATTGTATAAACGGCAAAGTGACCTCCGCCGCCTTTTGCCATATATGCGCGGTTACCTTCAGTTGCGATCTGATACGCAAAATTGCCGGGATATGAAACCTGCGCAACCAACTGGGGATTTGAAGGATTTGATACGTCCATTATTCTCATTCCCTGCTGCGAAATCAATAAATGATTATTAATGTATTTCATTTCAAATATTGAAGGAAGAGGAGCATAAAAAGACAATTCCTGTATAAACTGTGCCTTCAATGAACTAGAAAAGATGCACAAAAAGATTAATAAGCCACTAAGTAATTTTTTGTTATTCATAGTTTTATTTATTTATTATTTAACTAACATCACAAATAAAAAGCCGTGAAGATTCTTCTTCAAAGGAGCCTTCGATCACTCCACGGCTTTATAATTAATCAGTAATTAGTAATGTTAAAAATTAATCTTAGCTCAACCAACTCAGCCTACTCAACTATTTTACGACAATCATCTTCTTCGTCGCTACAAAATTTCCTGAGTTAACTATATAAAAGTAAACACCAGATGCTAAATTTGCCGCATTAAAATTAATTGTATAATATCCTGCAACCTGAATATCATTAACAAGTGTCGCGATTTCTCTGCCGCTCAAATCGAATATATTTAAGCTGACTTTTCCATCGAATGGTATATCATAATTTATCTTTGTCGATGGATTGAATGGATTCGGATAATTTTGAGAAAGATCATATTTCCCCGGAACACCGACATTAACTTCACTTCTTAAATTATAGTAAGCAAAGTTTCCATTGAAGTCGATCTGTTTCAATCTGTAGTTATACTTTCCCGAACTCAATCCTCTGTCAGTGAATGAATAGCTATGCAATGTCGTTGTCGTTCCGTTGCCGTGAACATTACCAATCATTGACCATCCCGAGCCCTCGGGATGGTCAATTGACCTCTCTATATTAAATCCCGAATTATTTAGTTCAGAGACAGTTGTCCAGTTCAAATTCACATCTCTTCTATTTACCGTAGAAGTAAATGAAGAAAGTTCAACCGGCAGCAATGGGTCAATGTAACCTAGTCCTCTAACATCGAATGGCAATCCGGTTGCTTCAAGACTTACCACTCCGCCCGAAGTAATAGTCAAAGCGCGGCTTTCGTTATCTGTTACTTGAAAATTACCCCCACCCATGTAAACTGCACCAAAAATTACTCCATGACTAATTCCCGTTTGCGGCACAGGTGTAGCAACAAAAGTATTGGGGTCAATCTTCTCCATTAAAGCCGCACCAATGGCGCCAGACCAATGATAAATAAATCCATCGTCATAATTATACGCAATAACTTCTCCAGCATCCGATAAGGGATACGGTCCGGCAAGAAATGTCGGAACACCAGTATTAATATTTATGCTATATAGCCGCTCAGCAATTCCACCTCCTCCGTCTCCACCCATTGCATAAAGAATTCCGGTGGTTGATGAATATGTCAGTGAAGAAAATGCACCACCCATCGGTCCAATATCTGTACAAACTCCTGTTGAAGGATTTACTGTAGCTAATCTTCGACTTGAACCCCCACCTATGAGAACCCTTATAATTCCATAAAACAAAAGATTATCCGAATTCCAGGTAACAGACGGGGCTCCTCCAATCGTAAAACCGGACATAGTTAACGGCTGTGTTGAAAGCACATTCCACGTCACATCTTGAAATATATTGATTGTGTTATCAAAGACATCGGTTCCTGCAAAGTCGGCATTAACTTGTTTTGGCATAAGCACAAAAGAGAGAAGCATCAATAATAGTGCTCCTAAATAATAATAAATCTTTTTCATAATTTTAATTTAAGTTTTTTAAAAAAAAAATTGGAAGACTAATTAACTGATAGTAATATTTAAAATTATTTACCTGTCTTCCATCTAAAGTAAAATAATTCTAAAATAATTTTAAATTTATGTTGCACCTCCTTTTAATTATTTTGGATTCACATAATTATTTGATATGAACGTCCTTTACTCTCCTTCCCTTTTGCGAAATCAGTAAATGATTATTAATATATTTCATTTCAAATATTGAAGGCAGAGGAGCATAAAAAGACAATTACTGTATAAACTGTGCCCTCAATGAACTAGAAAAGATACACAAAAAGATTAATAAGCCACTGAATAATTTTTTGATATTCATAGTTATATTGAGCTTAATTATTTTTTTAAAAATTTAATTTATTACGAGTAAAAAAATTTCCTGATGTTTTGATCTATACAAAATTAATAATATTGTATACAATTTGGAAATCAAAATTTAATTAAGTGTAGTATTGAAGACCATACAAGATTACTTTAAACAAAGTTTATGGTCTTATGATGCTTATAAAATTATTGATGTTGTTGTCAACAATTTCTAAATCACTAAGGTCGATGACACCATCTCCATTCACGTCTGTCGAAACATATCCCGAAACAAAGTTAAATGCATCATTATCAATTAAGCCGCCGTCAGATAAATCTATGGTCTCATCCTGATTAACATCTCCGTTATATATGCAATATTTTGTCCCTTCTAAAATCTGATTATTACCGTAAGCCATTGAAGCTGACAAGGTGAAATCATAAATTAAATTTCCCGATGTAAAACTTTGTCCTGCTGCACTCCAGGTTTCAAGTCCGTTGCGATGTCTGATAACTATATAATATGGAACTGAATTGACCGCATTCGAAAAGGTGAAATTTCCCATTCCGGTAGAATCCAGTACTGCCCGGGCAGAATCAACGACAGAGTAAGGTGATGATATACTTCTCAAATAAATTCTTGCGGTATCTTTTATCATTTGATTTGTTAAAGGATTATAAAATCCTTGTATAAAAAGTTTGAGACTAAGAGTTTTAGTGGGCAAGAGTGAAGAAATCTGGCGTTTCCAAACAGAACGTGTATCGGTAGTACCATACAAAAAACCATCTTTTATTAACAATGATGTCACAGCAGATCTATAGCTCAGACCCTCACTGAAAGCCACCCACGTTGCACCGTTGTCGGTACTTATGATTACATTTTGTCCTGACAAAATCGTGTAAGCATAGGCGGATGCAAAGAGGACATTGCCGGTTCCTGTTATTTTATGTACTATGCCAGCCGGGCTGGTGAGAGTCCAGCTCGAACCCTCGTTGGTACTTCTATAAATTCCTCCTTCTGTTGCGGCAAATATTTCGTTTCCTTTTACGAAAAGTTCATATATAGTGCTGCCGGCTGTGGCGATACCATTGCCTGACGCAAACCAGGAATCACCACCATTTGTACTTTTAAAAACTCTGTTTAAGCTGGTGCCGACAAATAAATTATTACCTGAGGCTGCAAGGGTGTTCACTCTAACGTTCCCTCCTCCTTGTGCAGTAAGTCCAGTGTTAACACCAAACCAATTGTCGCCATTGTTTGTAGTCTTGAAAACACCGTCCCATGTGCCAGCGTACAGCACATTATCCACAACCAGTAAATCCTCAACGTAATCTGAGTATATACCCGTAAATCCGGAATTTATTTCAGACCAATTCAAACCATTGTTTGTGCTACGGTAAACACCATATTGATCCATGCCTGCGTATATGTTCGGGCCGTTCTTTTCAAGTGCCCATACCGGCGATCCGAATGGAAGACCATTTTGAACCTCGGTCCAATTTACTCCATTATCATCTGTATAAAACAAACCTTCCTGAGCTCCGCAATAAATCCTTCCTTCCTTTTCCATTAATTTAAATGCAGAACTATTCGCCAGACCTTTTCTAGCTTCTTCCCAGGAATCTCCATTATTTGAGGATCGGAATACGCTGCTGTAATATCCCATTCCGGCATATACATAATTACCTTCTGCCGTAAAGGAATAAGTCGGCTGTGGTCTTATACCACTAACCAAAGGGATCCAGCTGTCACCATTATTAGTACTTTTATACAATCTAACAGCAGCCTGCGATAGTAAAGTTGAAACATAAACTACTCCATTGTGTGCAAAGAGTTCACGCGTATTCCCGCCAACAATATATGGAATACCATTGTTTACAGCCACCCAGCTATTGCCAAAATCTGTGGACCTGAAAAGTCCGTATTCGGGAGCGCCAAAATCGCCTTGTATACTTGCAAAAATTGTATTACCGTTAACAGCGAATTCATGAACATTGGAACCTAAAGGTAGTCCATTGTTTATTATCTCCCATTGCAAGCCGTCATTTGAAGAACGATACAATGGTGCCGGTCCGCCACCGCCTTCGAGACCAACGTAAATATAATTTCCCATTTTGGCGAACTCATATGGAATCACCACGCCCGGAAGACCATTGTTTCTTGCTGTCCAGCTCTCACCAAGATTGGTGCTGACGTATACACCGGGTCCTGAAAGCCCTACAAAAATTAAACTGTCTTTGGAAAGTAATGATAGAGTGGTGCCGACCAAGCCTGAATTCTTTTTTACCCATGTGACCCCAAAATCTGTAGTTCTGTGCACACCCTGTCCACCCTCTGCGGCAAATATTGTATTACCAACATTATCAAAATCGTAAATATAAGGTCTGAAGGGCAGGCCGTTCTCCGCCGCAAACCAATCAGTTCCGAAATTAGTAGTGCGGTAAACTCTTCCGTCTCCGCGGCCCCAATAGAGATTACCAGTAAATATATTATCACCTACGGTAACCATTGCTGTAGAGACACCCGCGTAAGGGCCACTAGTTTGAATCCACGGTGGAGCTTGGGCATTTATCTTCTTAGTAGACAATGTTATTGATGAAAAAAGAATTGTAATTAATAATAACTTAAGATTCGACTTGTACTTCATAGGGTTTATAATTTTGTTTTCTAGTTTTAAGATTTTTTTAAAATTAATGTAAAAAAAGTATGTATTATTTATATTGCACCAACTACCGATAGTACAATTCTAAGTTGCGACAGAGTATTTATTTTAAAAACCCTGATGCACAGAATAAATCCACTGAGTGCGACTTCCAGCTGTTGATGCTTGACCGCATGTAAGAGCAGGCAAAACTGCGTAATAATTTCGACAGGACAAACACAAAACATTGAACATTGAACATTGAATTACGGTCTTTGTAAAACTATAAAATTAAGTACATTGTTATCTGCGATTTCTAAATCAGCAAGATCAACAAAACCATCTCCATTGACATCCGCCGCAATATATCCGGAATTGAAATTAAATACATCATTATCAATTAATCCTAAATCACTCACGTCTATTGCACCATCCTGATTGACATCTCCATTATATATACAATACTCACTTCCTTTCGATACCTGATTATCTCCGTAAGCCATAGAAGAGGACAGGGTAAAATCATAACTTAAATTTCCTGAAGTAAAAGTCTGACCCGAAGCACTCCATGTTTCCAATCCATTTCGATGCTTTATTACAATATAGTAAGGTACTGAATTTATTGCATTAGTGAAAATGGAGTTTGCCGATCCATTTGCGTCTAGAAACGACTTTGCTGAATCAACAAGGGAATAAGGTGGGGAAACATTCCGTAAATAAATTCTAGCGGTATCATTTATCATTAGATTTGCTACAGGGTCATAGAATCCCTGTATTAATGCAATCAGATCCAGAGTTAAGTGAGAAGATAATGGATATTTCCAGACACCTTTTTCATATGTTCCTATGTACAAAAAATTTTCGTGTAAAGTTATTGACATGGCTTGTGTACCAGGAGTTAATCCTGAATTAATCTTTGTCCATGATGTTCCATAATTTGTACTTTTATAAACTCCACTATCTGATGCTGCAAATACCTGCGTAGCGGATGTGACAAAATCATATACTATCTTTGGTGGAGCGGCCGGGACAATGTTCCAACTTGCAGCGTTATCGGTGCTTAAATAAAATCCGTTTGAACTTCCGACATAACTTCCGGCAAGAAGATTGTTTCCGCTCCTTACAAGAGAGTAAACTGATGTGCCCGGATAAATTCCGTTGTTTTTTTCAACCCAATTTGCACCGTAATCAGTGGAAAGATATATACCTACAAATACGCCTGCATATAAATTGTTACCGTCTACCATTAAAGTATTAACGGTTCTATCATTTCCCAAACCATTATTAGAAAACTCCCATGTTGTACCGTTGTCTGTACTTTTTTTTACTCCTCTCCCGTATGTTGCTGCAAATATAATATTATTCAGAATAATAATTTTTTCCACACCTGCTCCGTGACCCGTTGAACTGACATTGATCCAGTTAGCACCTGAATTTGTACTCCTATAAATACCCCATATTGTTCCCGCAAACATTGTTGTGCCGTTAAAGGCTATAGTATTTACAGTTACATTGCCGAAGAAATCACCGTTAGCCGGACTCCAGGTATTTCCTCCATCCGAAGTTACCGATACACCTTCTCCACCGCCCGCGGCTCCCGGCTTTGTCCCTGCATAAATAATATTTCCATTAACAACCAGATCATTTACAATTGTATTTGCTATACCTTTGTAAGAAGAAAACCATGAGCTGCCGCTATTTGTGGTTCTATAAACCGCATACTGGGATCCGAGCAATACATAATTTTCTGTTGCAAGAAGAGCAAATGTAGTAGGCGTAACCGGAAGTCCGTTATTAATCTGAACCCAACTGTCTCCGTTATTGGTGCTTTTATAGGCTCCTATTCCAGAGTTCATACCGGCATAAATAATTCCTCCCTGGACTGCAATTTCATTAACACTCAGAGGAAGACCTGTATTTACAGCAAACCAGTTGCCTCCGCTATTTGTCGTTTTATAAATTCCTTTATTATAAACAGCTGCATACACATCGGTGCCACTTACCGCAAGATTACTTGTTGAAGGATATAACGGAAGACCGTTTATCATCTGTGTCCATACATCTCCATTATTGCTTGAAACATATACTCCAACTGTTCCTCCATTACCGGCAACACCGGTGTACAATAAATTTCCTGATGAAGCAAAAGTCCGGATAAATGTGGAAGAGCCCAAAAATCCGTTGTTAACTGCCTGAAAGGAATTTCCATTATTGGTTGACCTGTAAACCCCGGCGCCACCGGTCCCGGTAAACAATATTCCATTGTGTACATAAATATCTGTTGCACCAAGGAAGCTGATATTAACCCAACTATTACCGTTATCTGTAGAGCGATAGATATCTGAAAATTCCCCACTTGCAAAAACAGTGGATCCAGTTATACAAATTGTTGTAGCACCAAAATTGCTAACGCTTATCCAACTTAGTCCGCTATCATCGCTTCTGTATATACCGCCTATTGTGGCAGCAAAAACAGTGTTTCCGTTTACCGCAAAATCATCAACATATCCCCCATTGGGTCCGTTAGTTCTTACCCACTGTGACTGTGAGTTTACAGATATCATCAGAAGAATAAATATAAATTGTAATTTTAATATTTTCATTTATTTTTGTTTTTTAAGTTTTAATAAAATCAATCGTTTGCTTTCTGTTATTATTTACTATTAGGACATTTGTCCTATGACTACGAGGCAATCTTGACAATTTAGTCGTCAACCTTGCAAACACAATCGAGATATTGAATCAAATCCTTAGTGATTATATATTGGTAGAAAATAATCACACAAAAAACTAATCCCGTAGGGATTGAATATAAGCTCAACCGATATTACATTTCGTCCCTACGGGACGATTTAGCATTTCATTAATTTGTTACCAATATTTCATCCCTACGGGATGTTTAATAAATTTTGGATTATAAATTCAATCCTTACACTTAATGATAGGACAAATGTCCCTATTTCAATAAGATCATTTCCCTCTATTGTAAGGAGGAGATTAAGGTTGTGTTTGAAATAATTATGGCTGATCAATTAATTTAAAATATTTTTTAAGGTCTTTGTATGCCTATAAAATTTAAAACATTATTATCTGCAATTTCTAAATCAGAAATATCAACAAGTCCATCTCCATTCACGTCCGCTGCAACATATCCTGAATTGAAATTAAATACATCATTATCAATTAAACCTAAATCAGTTAAGTCTATTACATCATCCTGATTTACATCTCCATTATATATACAATACTTTGTTCCTTCTAAAATTTGGTTATTACCATATGCTGCTGAAGCTGATAATGTGAAATCATAACTTAAATTTCCTGAAGTGAAAGTGTTACCTGATATACTCCAGGTTTCCAACCCATTGCGATGTTTTATAATAATATAATAAGGAGTTAAATTCGCTGCATTAGCAAAAGTGAAAATTCCATCTCTATTTACATCTAATACTGCCCGGGCGGAATCAACAAATGAATAAGGAGGCGATACGTTCCTTAAATAAATACCCAAAGTATCACTTATCATTTCATTTGTTAACGGATCATAAAATCCTTGTATTAATGTTTTAAGATTCAGAGTAAGATTTTCTGAAAGTGAATATTTCCAGACACCTCTTCCGTTTGTACCAATGTAAATATTATTGCCAAAAGAAATTATTGATATTGCATTTATATAAGATGACAATCCCTCACTGAATTTTGTCCATGTGAAACCATTATCTGAACTTCGATAAACTCCGCTGTCTTCTGCTGCATAAACATAACTACCTGATAAAGCAAACCCATGTATTCTGCTATTAAGAGGAGCGGCTGATGGTATCAAGTTCCAGCTCGAACCGTTATTGCTGCTTAAGTAAAGTCCTCCGTAACTTCCGGCAAGTAAATTATTCCCGCTCTTTCCTAAAGAGTATACTGTTGAACCAGGATAAATCCCGTTGCTTTTATTTATCCAATTTGCACCGTTATTAGTTGAAACATAAACTCCCCAGAATATTCCCGCATAGATGCTGTTCCCGTCCACAAATAAATCTTCAACAATAACATTGTTTCCCAAACCGTTATTTGAAAACTGCCATGTTGTACCATTATCTGTGCTCTTCTTTATTCCTCTTCCGTATGTTGCTGCAAATATTATATCATTAAAAACAATTATTTTTTCTACACCTGCTCCAAGATCCGTTGAATCAACCACCTTCCAGTTAGCACCAAAATTTGTGCTTTTATAAATACGCGAAATCGATCCTGCAAACATTGTAGTTCCGTTGAATGCAATAGTAGTAATTACGTTACCGACAAATCCTCCGTTGGATGCACTCCAATTCTCTCCGTTATCCTGTGTCACCGATACTCCTTCTCCGTTGCCTGCATTTCCCGGCATTGTAGCAGTATAGATTTTATTTCCATTGGCTATCACAGCATTTACTACTGTGTTTGCTATTCCTTTGTAAGAGGCAAACCAGGAGCTGCCGTTATTTGTACTTTTGTAAACAGCATACTGAGAGCCATACAACACATAATCATTGCGAACCAAAATCGAATAAGCAGTAGGTCGCGAAGGCATTCCGGCATTTGCATCAATCCAGCTTTGACCATCATCAGTACTTTTATATGCCCCAAAACCTGCACTCATCCCGGCGTAAATTATTCCTCCGTTTGTCTCAACAACAGTAACACCACCATTTCCTATAATAGGTAAACCAATATTTACTGAAAACCAGCTTGCACCGTTGTTAGTGGTTTTGAAAATTCCTTTATCACTTACGGCAGCATACACATCCGTACCTTTTGCTCTAAGATATCGAGTAGACGGACTTTGAGGTAAACCGTTTATAACCTGTGTCCATAAATCACCTTCATTGCTCGATACATAAACACCAACCGAGCCGCCATTACCTGTAAGTCCTGTATACAAAAAATTACCCGAAGATGTAAAAGCGTTTATATTAGCAGTTGCACCAAAACCATTGTTGACTGCCTGAAAAGAATTTCCATTATTTGTTGATCTGTATACTCCGCCACCAGCAGTACCGGCAAACAATTTACCATTGTATACATAAAGCTTTGTTACAAAGGAAACAGCTATATTAAAACTAATATTTTCCCAGCTGTTACCGTTATCTGTAGAACGGTAGAGGCCTAATGAAAACCCGCCCGCAAAAACTGCGTTGCCATTAACTGCAAGAGTCGAAGGATCTCCATATGAATCCGGCAGCCCATTGCTAACGGTTATCCAGCTGGTAGCATTATCATCACTTCTGAAAATTCCTCCAATTGTTCCGGCTGCTGCAAAAATACTGTTTCCGTTTATAGCAAAATCATCAATGTTACCGCCATTCGGTCCGTTTGTTTTTACCCACTGTGCCTGCAGAGTTGCAAATTAAAATATAAGTATAAATAGAAATTGAAATTTTAATGTCTTCATCGTTAGCTTTTTTTAATTTGTTTTCAAATAAAAGAGTTTGTCACATGTTTATTAATTCAATCAAAACCATTTTTGTAAAATCAACTACCCGGGGTAAGGTCGTGGAAAGGATATGTTAGAAGCATTAGGAGTGTCAGTTTATTAAAAAACTTTATGGCCTTTGTATACCTACAAAAAAATATGAATTATTATCTAACAATCCTAAATCCGCAGCATCAATAAAATTATCACCATTTACATCTGTGTTAAGATATCCTGTTGAAAAGTTAAGTACATCGTTATCAGTTAAACCCAGATCTGATACATCAATTATTTCATCCTGATTTACATCTCCATTATAAATACAATACTTTGTTCCTTTCAGGATTAGATTATTGCCATAAGCCATTGAGGCGGATAATGTGAAATCATAATTTAAAACTCCCGAATTAAAACTGTTACCGGATGCACTCCATGTCTCTAATCCATTGCGGTGCTTAACAACAATATAATAGGAAGTAAAATTTGCAGCGTTAGTAAAAGTAAAAATTCCGTTTCCATTTAAATCCAGGATTGCCTTGGCGGAATCAATTACATAATAAGGCGATGCCACACTCCGTAAATAAATTCTTGCAGTATCTTTTATCTGATTAACTGTTGACTCATTGTAAAATCCCTGAATAAAAGCTTTGACATTTAGAGTAAATACTTTATGACTCACTCCGCCTTCTTTAAATACGGCAATCCCCTGACTTGCTGTTGAGATCCACAAATTCCCTAACCTGTCCAGTTCAACCGCCTCAACTTGTTTATGCGGAAGAGGCGAATTAGAAGTTGTCCATGCCTGCCATGTTGTTCCGTCAAACTTTGCGACACCACCATCTTCCTGGTAAGTATAACATCCTACCCAGATCGTTGTGCCGTTGATAGTTATATCAGCAACAGAGTTTGCGGGCATTGCGGAATTGGACATGTTATATACAGTCCATGTAGTTCCGTCAAATTTTGCAAGTCCGCCATAAGTGCCGACCCATAAATTTCCTGCAGCATCCTTATCCAGTGCCGTAACCCAGTTATGGGGAATTCCGGAGTTGGTGGTTTTATAAATTGTCCAGTTATTATTTTTAAATTTTACGAGACCGTTGTCAGTACCTAACCACATTGAACTGTCCGCATTTGCTGCAAATGCACGTACATAATTACTCGGCAGTGGTGAATTGTTTATACTATACATCGTGAATGTACCAGTGGTCTGATCGAGCCTTCCAACTCCCCAATTATAAACTCCTGCCCATACACTCTGCAAGCTGTCAATACCCACCGAGATAACCCAGTTTACCGTTAACCCGTTTTCATATCTTGACCAGCTTGTGCCGTCCCATTTCCCTACACCTCCTCCGTCGACTGCAGCCCATACATTTCCAAACTTATCAAAAATTGTTTGATGGACCTGATCGGTTGGAAACGGCCATGGTTCGGATCCATGATTATAAGGATTAAAATCACGCCAGATTACTCCGTCGAATCTTGAGACAGCACCTCCTGGAGTTGAGATCCATTTAATATTATTTTTATCGATTGAAATTCCGTTTGCCCATCTTTCCGGAAGCCCTGTGTTATGAACACTATACGTGGTCATAGATGATTCAGTGAACTTGGTAATTCCTCCTATGCCGCCTACCCATTTATTTCCAAACCTGTCGATGGTAATCGTATACATGTGAGATAAAGGCACATTAAAAAATTTTGTGAAAGTAGTCTGGTCATATTTTATTAACGGACCGCCGAGCGAGCCCAGCCACAATGTCGTCCCGTTTTCTATTGCAGCGCAATGTATATAATCTGTAAATATATCGGAGTTGTATCTGTGATAGTTTGTCCAGCTTGTGCCGTTGTATTTATATAAGCCCCTGCCGACCGATCCAACCCAGATAACGTTGTTTGCATCAACTGCAATAAAAGGAGCTGGATCAAATGAAGCAACGTTACTGTGAACAGTCCAGTTTGTTCCGTCAAATTTTACAACACCTTCATATTGAACGCTCGCCCAGATATTATTCAAGCTGTCTACAGCAAGGGCACCAATGAGATTTCCCGGCAGACCTGAATTGTCTCTGTTATAGATTGTCCAGTTAGTGCCATCAAATTTAGCCAGCCCGCCAATGTTTAAATTATTGCTTGTTAATCCAAACCATTTATTTCCAAAACGGTCAAACTGAATTGAACTGATTCGATTAGACGGGATGGGTGAATTAGATGTGTTATAAACTGTCCAGTTTGTTCCATCATAACTTGCGACTCCGTATCCGGAAACGCTGATCCATTTTGTACCGTTTTTTTCTATTGCAATTTCAGATACATAATAATTTGGCAGCCCGGAATTAAACTGATTATAAACTTTCCATTTTTCATCATCAAATACAGCTACGCCGCCTTCATCCCAAACCGGGTCTTCAGCGCCAATCCATTTTTTTCCGTCGGAGTCTATTGCAACCGCATAAACATAATCACCCGGCAACCCGGTATTTGTGGGAAGAAACCTCTCCCATTCAGGATTCTGTGCGGAGGAATTTTTAAATATAAGTATTAAAATAAAGAACAGTAGTTTTTGCATTTCAATATTTTCCTTTTTAATTTTTTAATTTTGATAATAATTTTATTTCAAAGTACATCTGCTTTGAATCAACAATATTCCAACCCCTAAGCCGATCTTACAAAAATACGACTTAAGCAATATTTGCTCAAACCTTTTTAAAGCAATTCCGAAGAAGCCGGATAATTTTTATTGTATGACTGGTTTGAATGATGTGTTTTATGTAGATCAATAGTAATGCCAGAAAAGAAATAATTGAAAAGTAGATAAGTTCGTTGTAAATCTATTTATTCAAACTTTATTTTTTCATTTTACATTATTTTGACAAAATGTCAATGAGAAATCTGTCAACCGGTAAAATAAACTGAATTCATCTTTGGATTTTTTTTATTCAGCAATATCTTGTAAGAACAAGAAACCAAATAAAAAAGGTCAGACAACATAGGAATATTCCACCGTAGCTGGCAAAATCATCCAGGTTACTCTCTGTTTTTTGATATATAATAGGGAATGATTATAGAGGCGAATACAAGAGGAATTGGAAAGCCGACCAATACAATTAATACTTATTTATGGTTATTTTCTTCCATAGACTAGCGATTTTTTATTTAAACGTTTGGACGGATGTGGAAATTTTCCAACTCTGTCCAAAACGATAAAAAAAAAAAATAAGACTATAACCCTGTAATTAAAAAATTACAGGGTGTATTTTTGTTTAACCATAAACTTAAATACAAATAGTCTTATGAAAACAAACATAACATTATTAGCTCAAATAATTAACAA
>JALYRX010000079.1 GCA_030855105.1 Bacteroidota bacterium
ACTAATAAAGGGTAAAATAAAAACAGTGTAAAAATCACTAACAAAAAAATAAAGGCAGAATAAAAAAATTAAAAAAAAGTTATAGTGTGACTGTATAAAATTAAAAAGAGGTTTTTAGAGGAGCCCTAAAGAAACCCTGATGATAGATGTGTCTCATGAACTTAGAAGTCCGTTGACAAGAATAAAGCTTGCAAATGAATTTGTAGACGATGAAAAAATTAAAAATAAAATCAGGGATGATATTAAGGAAATGGAATCGATGATTACACAACTGCTCGGTACTTACAGGATGGATAGTGTTCATGAAAAACTAAATATAGAAAAAGCTGACATTGTAAAGCTTATAAAAAATGTTGTTTCGAAATTCAACCACGCCTCGGTAAAAGTAGAATCAGACTTTGTGAAAAAAGAAATTAGTTTAGATAAAGAAAAGATTGAGACTGTACTCAGCAATATTCTTGATAATGCCATAAAGTATTCAAATGATAAACCGGTAGAAATTAAAATTTACGAGAACCCTGCGGATAAAAATGAAACCTCCGTTTCAATCAAAGACAGAGGGAAAGGAATAGAAGAATCAGAGACAGACAAGATATTTGAACCGTTTTACCGGGTGGACAAATCGAGAGATAAAAAGATATCAGGATACGGGCTGGGCTTAAGCATTGTTAAAAAAATACTTGACCGGCATAATTTTGATATTGAAATAAGGAGTGTGCCGGCAAAAGGTACAGAGTTTATAATTAATTTCAAAAATTAACAGTCAAATAAAACGTTCCGTTAATATAGATTAGTGAGTGCTATCCAAAATAATTTTTAGTAGTAATAAAAACCTATAAAGTATATCTTGATCATTAAATTTTTTTCTAATCATTCAAATAACCCCACCCTGCCCTCCCCTTAGCAAGGGGAGGGTTTGGGAGGGGTCTTTAATAGAATTTCTTCTAATAATCGCAGAATAAAATTATTATAGAAATTGTTTACTAAATATTTTTCAGCAACGTTTTTGGACGGATGTGATAGATTAGTGGTTATTTTTGTTTGTATAATTCCTATTTTAAATAAAAATTTTTACAACTTAATAACTATTAAACAATGAAAGTTATATACTTAATTTTAAGCATTACTGTTATTGCCCTAATTTCTTTTTCATTAAATAATTCTACTACAAGTCAGAATGACCTTTCAAATTTTTATAACGACCAAAATTATAAGGAAGGAGATTTAATCGTAATGTTTAAATACGGAGTAGATGCTGAGTCTTTTGTTAATAATTATGAAAACATTGACATGAAGATAATTGAACCTCTTGTAAAAGACATGAATATTTATTTGCTTCAATATGATACGAAGAAATCATCGCCCGTCGATGCACTCGTCTCGGTTATGAGAAGTGATAATGTAGCGATAGTACAGTTCAACCACTATGTCACAGAACGTGTAATTCCAAACGATACAAGATTTGCAGAACAATGGGATAAAAATAATACCGGACAGACCGGAGGAACTCCCGATGCGGACATTGATGCCCCCGAAGCCTGGGAGGTTGCAACAGGAGGTTCAACGGCATTAGGCGATACAATAGTAGTTGCAATTGTTGACGGCGGACAGCAAGTCGATCACCCGGATTTGGAAACATGGAGAAACTGGGCTGAGATTCCGGGCAATAGTATAGATGATGACAACAACGGATACATTGACGATATCAACGGATGGAATGCATCCAGCAATAACGGAACAATCCCCGCGGAGTTTCATGGAACTCACTGCGCCGGAATTGCAGGAGCAAGAGGAAATAATAATCAAGGTGTAGCCGGAGTAAACTTAAAAGTAAAAACTATGCCGGTTGTTTACGGCATCTCTCCGACACTCGAGCAGAGTGTAGTAAAAGCTTACGGTTATGTTTTGAAGCAAAGAAAAATATATAATCAAACTAACGGAACTCAGGGAGCCTTTGTTGTTTCTACTAATTCATCTTTTGGAGTTGATAACGGACAGCCGTCAAATTATCCTCTATGGTGCGGATTTTATGACTCGCTTGGCGCAGCAGGAATTTTGAGTGCAGGAGCAGGACCGAATAATAACGTTAACATTGATATCGTAGGTGATATACCGACAGCATGCCCAAGTCCTTTTATGATTTCTGTAACAAACACAACAAATACCGATGCAAAAAACAGCGGTGCCGGATACGGTCCGATTAATATGGATCTTGGAGCACCGGGAACAAGTATTCTGTCTACAACTCCGGGAGGAAGCTATGGTTTATTAACCGGAACATCAATGGCTACACCTCAAGTAGCAGGTGCAATCGGATTATTATATTCAGGAGCAAGCAGTCTGTTTATACAACTTGCAAAAAATGATCCGGACTCTGCTGCACTTTTATTTAAACAATTTATTCTTTCAAGCGTTGATACAATTCCGGCTCTGACCGGCATTACTGTTTCAAACGGAAGATTAAATGTTAATAAGATGATTCAAAAGGTAAGAGTAAATGTTCCTGTACTTCATCCGTTTGCTTTAACTAATCCTTCAGCAGCAGCAAGGTTAGTCTCATTACCTTTCGCAACAAATCAATATAATTTTAACTGGGATACTTCTGCAACGGGTGCAACATACAGATTTGTTTTCGGAAACCCGACAACATCTACAAGAAAAATTTCAATCCCTGCTGGAATTAATTCTTTAATACTAACATCCGGACAACTAGATAATATTCTTGCCGGGCTTGGATTAAATCAGGGAGATTCATTGGTCGGTCAGTGGGATGCCTGGAGTTACAGAGTTCTTCCCGTCAATGATTCATTGAAATCAAATAATGGTCCAAGAGCAATTACATTAAAAAGAGGAGTTCCTCCTTTAACAGCATTTAATCTGAGCACACCTCCAACCGGAACAACTGTTCAAACTACTCCAACTGATTATTCTAATCTCATTTCAACATGGACAAAGTCAGGTCAGGGTGTAAAATATAAGTGGATATTTGCAACTCCTAACTTCAGTTCATCATCTAATATCAAAGCCATCATTCAATCAGAGAACAGCGGATATGATACAGTAGTAAATATCAGAAGATCAAAATTAGATTCTCTCGCTGCAAGTCTGGGCGCAGGTAATAATGATTCTATTTCCGGGCAATGGAGAACATATGCTTACAATTTAAACGATTCAATAGCTTCTTCACAAACTTTTGATATTAGGCTGAGAAGATTACCTATAAGCACAGTAACCATCGGAACCGGAACATCGGACGAGTCTTATCCGCTTAACAGGTTTTATAATTATTACAGATGGCAGGGGCTTTATTTAGGTTCAGAGATCGCTACCAACGGAAGCATAAGAAAAATAAAATTTTATCAGAATAATAGTGTAAGCGGAGTAACAAGTGAGAACGTCAGAATATTTTTAAAATCAACAGCGGAGCAGTTACTTCCAACTGGCACATGGGATACAACAGGAATGACATTAGTCTTTTCCGGTACAATTAACAGCCTTGCATCGCCGGGCTGGGTAGATATTCAGCTGACTAACCCGTTTTATTTCAGCAGCACTGAAAATCTTATTGTTTCGATCGGACGTGACTTCCAGCAATTTGTAACCACTTACCCCCGATATGCATACACAAGCACCTCGACAAATTACCGAACAAGAAGAGCTCAAAGGGATGCACAATATCCGACAACCTTAACTCAAAATTATAACAGGGCAAATGTCCAGTTTGAGCTTAGCTTACTGACAAATGTAAATAATAATCTGACTTCAACACCGGAGATATTTTCGTTATCACAGAATTACCCGAATCCATTTAATCCGACTACCAAGATAAATTATAATTTACCCGTTACCAACAACGTGACTTTAAAAATATTTGATGTATTGGGAAAAGAAGTTATCACTCTTGTAAACCAAAAACAAAATGCCGGAAGCTATACGGTAGAATTTAACGGCAGTAATTTTGCGAGCGGAGTTTATTTCTATAGAATAGAAGCAGGAGAGTATAAGGATATTAAGAGGATGGTTTTGATAAAATAAAGACATTTGTCCTATAAAAAATGTTAGATTAGAAAAACCAGTTGACAGTTACCATGTAAGAGGTTATGCAATGGATGAGGGGAATTTACCGGACGAACAAAAGGAATAATAGTAAATTTTTATGAACAAGGAGTATTCGCTAAGATTTAGTAGCGAATACTTTTTGTAATCCGAGTGCAGTCGACAGATATTTAAATCCGGATTGTACAATCGGAATATTTTCTTACGAACATTGTTAGAAAAATGTATAGTTAAGATTGACATAATATTGTATAAAATAATACTAAAGCGTTGTCTATTTTATTACTTGTATTAAAATTTTCGGTGTGATAACAAATGAATGATACGGTAGAAGTATTAGACAAAGCTGGAGAAGAATACTGGACCAAGGTTTGGAAACATACCGAATTACCTTCACCTATTAACATACATTCCAATAACATCAACGAATATCCTTACAAGGTTTTGCACAAATTTTACATGGATCTCTTCAAAGACAATGAAACTAAAGGAAAACTTTTACTCGAAATCGGTTGCGGCAACTCTGTCTTCATGAGTTACTTTGCTAAGGAATTTGGTTTTAATGTTGCTGGGCTTGACTATTCTGAATTAGGCTGCGAGCAATCAAAAAGAATTTTGCAGCGCGATGGTTTAACAGGAGAAATATATTATTCGGATTTTTTCTCTCCTCCAACTAAATTACTTAGCAAGTTTGATGTAGTTTGTTCTTTCGGAGTTGTCGAACATTTTGATGATACGTCAAGAGTACTTGAGATATTTTCACGATTCTTAAAACCTGGTGGAATACTTATCACTTCAGTTCCCAATCTGGTCGGCGTGACAGGATTCCTGCAAAAGAAAATGAACAAACCGGTTTATGATATTCATGTAGCAATGGATAAAACCAACCTTGAGAAGGCAATCGAACAAGCGCACTTAAAACTATTAAAGAGTAAATATTTTTTAAGTGTGAGCTTTGCCGTAACTCTTGAAGGAAAAAAAGGCAAAATTCCATTTCTTAGTTTTAAAAAATTCTTTCTCAAAACGATCAGGTACGGATCGAAAATTGTTTGGCTCTTCGAAAATATTTTCGGTTCTTTACCCGAACGAAAATTATTATCCGGAGGAATTATTACTGCCGCTAAAAAGACTTGATTTGTTTTTTCCCGATATTAAACCATAATCAAAAAAAATTATTTTTTTCCGTGCAGCTCTTTAACTTTATCTTATAAGACTCTTTAATGTTCTTACATTTCATATCAACAATAAATTTAATATTTTCATTTAGTGCTTAAAGATATAAAATACACCATAAAGAATTCCGCAATTTATGGACTAAGTAGAATTTCTACCAAGTTAGTTTCTCTGATATTAATACCTCTTTATACTACTAAATTTTCTTCGGATGCAATAGCAAACATAAATTTGCTCGAATCATTCTGGCAATACGTTTTTACTTTATGTATGTTTGCTCTTGAAACTGCAATCGTCAACTTCTGTGCTGCAGAAGATAGCTTTAGCAAAAGAAAAAAACTTTTGTTTAATTTCTTTTCAATATTATTAATAAATTCGATTTTAGTTTTCGCATTAGGTTATTTATTCTCCGGACAGCTCTCTGAATTTATTCTGAAGAGTTCAAACTTTAAGGTTGTGATTATTTATTGTCTCGCAATTTCTGTTTTTGAGTCTTTACTAATTATGCCATTAACTATCGCAAGACTTAACAACAAGCCAATTCTCTACAGCATAATTATAGTTTCAAATCTTCTTCTGAATTTGTTCTTGCAGATTTTATTTATTTTATATTTTAAATACAATTTCGATTCTATATTCATAGCTAAATTTATCGCACCTTTTATACTTTTCGTTTTATTTCTTCCTTACACATTAAAAAACTTAGAACTAAATATTAACTTTTATGATATTAAGGAAATTATAAAATTTTCTTTTCCTTTGATGATAGCATCTTTGGTCTCAATACTTTTAAATACATTTGACAGGTTCATTTTAACGGATTTTGTTTCGGATTTGAATGTTGCAATTTATACTATTGGTTATAGCCTCGGAAGTGTTGCGAATGCTTTCATAGCCGCACCTTTTACTCTTGCAATCAATGTGATTTTTTGGAATAAGATAAAGGACGAAAATATTGAAAGATTTTTAACTAAGTCAGCAACCTATTTATATTTTGTAATGATACTAACATCATTAATTATTTCTTTTTTCCTTCCTTATTTTATAAAAATAATTGTAAGGAATGAATCTCTCTTGGCATCGGTTGATATAGTACCTTATATTTTGTTTTCGAATTGCATATCGTCTCTCTTTGTATTTTTTTCTTTAAGCTTTTATTATAAAAGAAAAACGAATAGAATATTATTGATTACTTCAGTTTGCCTGATATTTAACATTGTCTTTAATTTCATTTTTATAAGATACTTCGGAATTTATGCTTCTGCTGTGTTAACAATTATTTCTTACATGTTGATGGTTTATTTAGGATACAACCTGTCTAAAAAACTTTATCGAGTTAAGTTCGAAATATATAAATTAACTCTTTTATCCGTACTCTTTGTCCTAATCTACTTTCTTGCAATCTTATTAAATTTAGACGTTCTTTACGATATAATGTTAAAAATTTTATTAATATTTTTATTCGTTTTCATTTTGCATATATTGAAATTTTTCGAGCCTATAGAGATAGAAAGAATCTTTGGATTCTTTAACAAGTATATATTTCAAAAAATAAAATTCCGAAAATAAGTTCAACCACCACTTTGAAGAAAGACTTATTGAAAATTCTCTGCTGTCCTGAAACTAAATCCGAATTGGAGCTAAAAATAATATCCGAAGAAAACGGAGAAGTAAAAGAAGGAATTTTAACAAATCAAAACGGGAAAATTTTTCCAATTAAAAATTTCGTTCCCAGGTTTGTTGAATCAGATAGCTATGTCGATAATTTTTCTCTTGAATGGCTTAAACACAGAATCACTCAGTATGATACGAATCCTCAGAATAAAAATAAGAAATTTACGGAATCGGATTTTAGAAATATGACGGGCTTGACTGAAGAAAAAATACAAGGTAAAACAATACTAGATGTTGGTGTCGGAACCGGTAGATATTCTGCAATCGCTTCAGAATGGGGAGGGCAAGTTATTGGAATTGATTTGTCTTTTGCAGTTGAGTCTGCAGCAACCAACATTGGAAATAGAAAAAATGTAAATATAATCCAAGCAGATATTTTTAAGCTTCCTTTTAAAGAAAATGTTTTCGATATAATATTTAGCATAGGTGTTCTACATCACACTCCTGATACAGAATCTGCTTTTAAACAACTGCCGCAACATTTAAAAAAGGGAGGACTTCTTTCGATATGGGTCTATAATGCCTATAATAAGCAGGGAACAAAATCCAAACACTTTTGGCATAATATTCTAAAAAAACTTCCAAAAAAACTTCTTTATAACCTCTCTTATTTAGCCGTTCCACTTTCTTATTTATACCGAATTCCCTATTTGGGAGGAATGCTCTATTATTTTTTTCCAATTGTTTTTTACACAGACCGTAACTGGCGCTGGACTCAATTGGATACATTTGATCTTTACTCACCGGAATATATGTATTTTCATAAATACCCAGAAGTTTTTCAATGGTTTAGGAATTCTAATTTTGTTAACATCGAAATTTCAGAGCCGCCTATTTCCGTTCGGGGAATTAAAATTTAAATAAAAAATTTTTCCAGTCAAATGTGTGGGATTGTAGGAATATATAACTTCGATAAAAATAACTTAGTCAATAAAACACTTTTAAAAAGTATGACTGATGAAATCAGGCACAGAGGTCCTGACGACGAAGGTTATTACATCGATAAAAATGTTGGATTGGGATTTAGAAGATTAAGTATAATTGACATTAGTATAAATGGACATCAACCTATGTGCAATGAAGATGAATCAGTCTGGATAATTTTTAACGGTGAATTTTATAATTTCCAGGATTACAGAAACGAGCTTGAAGCTAAAGGTCACAGATTTAAATCAAGAACCGATTCAGAAGTAATAATTCATCTTTACGAAGAATATGGCGAAGAGTGCATAGAGAAGATAA
Source organism: Bacteroidota bacterium (assembly GCA_030855105.1). GTDB lineage: Bacteria > Bacteroidota > Ignavibacteria > Tepidaquicellales > Tepidaquicellaceae > JAGPCH01. The sequence goes on from JALYRX010000079.1 coordinate 8,146, forward strand.
ATGGAATGTTTGCATTCTGTATCTATGACAAGAAGAAGCAGCAAATTTTTTTAGCAAGGGACAGAATCGGAATTAAACCATTATATTATTTTCTTGATAATTCAAGATTGATCTTTGCATCGGAGATAAAGGCAATAATTAAAGATCCAAGTATTCAAAGAAATATTAACTACAATTCATTATCAAATTTCCTTACTAACCATGTTATAATTGGAGAAGAAACCATATTTAACAATATTCACAAGCTCCTCCCGGGACACTTCTTAAAAATCGAAAATGATAAAATTCAAATCAAAAAATATTGGGACTTAAATTTTACCAATGATTTTATTAGCTGTGATGAGAATTTTTTTGTAGAAAAGATAGATGAACTTTTGTCAAGCTCTGTAAAACTTCAATTAATTAGTGACGTTCCGTTAGGAGTTTTCTTAAGCGGTGGAGTAGATTCAAGTGGAGTAGTTGCATATGTTGATAAAATCAAGGGAAGAAAAAATAAAACACAAAGCTTTTCGATTAGCTTCATCGGAAGCAAATACGATGAAAGCAGATATGCAAGAGAAGTAGCCAAATTGTATCAAACTATCCATACAGAATTTGATCTGAAGATGGATTTTATAAAAAGTGTACCGAAAATAGTCTGGCATCTTGACGAACCCTTTTCTGATTCTTCAGCATTTGCAACTTATCACTTGGCAAAGATGGCTCGGGATTACGTGACTGTTGTTCTAACCGGAGACGGAGGTGATGAAATTTTCGCCGGTTATCCTTTTAGATATTCAATGGACAGAAGATTCAACAGAGTGAATTTTATTCCGGAAGTATTTAGATCTTCAGCATATAACTTATCCAAGCTATTTCCTTCAATCGGATCAAAAGATTTCAAAAAGAAAATTTCCGACACAAAGCAATACCTAAAATACTTATCAAAGGATAGTGATACCGCCTTTCTATTATCTTTTTCAATTTTTGACGAAAAGGAACAAGAAAAACTTTTACAAGGAAAAATTTTAGAAAAAATAAATCTTGCCGAAGAGATTGAAAGAGTTAGAAAGTATAGAAACTCTCACAATGGCAGCTCGGCAAACATTTTGCAGCAAAGACTTTATTATGATATTAAAACGATGCTTCCCGACCAAATGCTAACCAAAGTGGATAAAATGACAATGGCATCATCATTAGAAGCAAGACCCCCAATTCTTGATCATCGACTTGTTGAATTAGCAATGAATATTCCTTCAAATTTTAAAATAAAAAATAGAAACGGTAAATTGATTTTGAAAAAAACTTTTGAAAAATATTTACCGAAAGAAATTTTATATAGAAAAAAAAGCGGCTTCAATGTACCAATAGAGGAATGGTTTAGAAAAGACTTAAAGGAATATGCAAGAGGAATTTTATCCGAAGAAAGCATCAGGAAGAGAGGATTATTTAAGTATTCATATATAGATAAATTATTCGATGACCATAGTAAGTTTAAAATAAATAATGCCTCTAAGATCTTTACATTAATTTCTCTTGAAGTATGGTTTCAAATTTTTATAGACAAAACAATTTCGATTGAATAAAAAAAGAATTCTTTACATTAATATCAATAATTCAACGTTCATAAAGAAAGATGAGGATATATTAAAAGAATTTTATGATGTTAGAGTTTTTCTTTTTGATGTAAGATCAGGCAATAAATTTTATTATGTTTTTTTATGTATCAAATTGTTTTTCTGGATGGCAGCCAATATTTTTTGGTGTCAAATTATTTTTGTCAGATTCGCAGATTATTACGGTTTGATATTAGGAATGTTTGCAAAATTTTTCAAAAAGAATCTGGTTGTTGTCGAGGGAGGGCTTGGTGCAGCAGCTTACAAAAGTATTGATGATGGAGTATATTTAAAAAAATTTAGAGGATATTGTGCAAGTTATTCTTTTAAGACGGCAAAATGGATCCTTCCGGTCGATGAAAGCTTAATTTATTTTGAGAATAATTATACCGTTCTAAAGGAAGAATCTAAACAGGGAATAATTTACTTCAATCCCAAAATCGAAAGAAATAAAATCATTACTGTTCATAATGGCTACGACGAGAAATTTTGGTACAAACTTGAAAGTATTCCAAAAAAAATGATTGCTGTTACGACCGCTAATATAATCAGATACAAGGTATTTAAAAACAAAGGCATTAACTATTTCATACAGTTAGCAGAATTTTTTAACGAATATGATTTTTATATTATTGGTGTTAATGAAAATTTCATTGAAAGCCTGAAAATTAACTTACCTCAAAATTTAAAATTATATGAATTTCTTTCGTTAGAAGAGATTAGAAAAATATATTCATCGGCAAAAGTCTATATACAACTTTCAATAACAGAAGGTATGCCTAACTCACTTTGCGAAGCAATGCTTTGTGAATGTATTCCTGTTGGCTCCAACGTGAATGCTATCCCGAACATAATCGGCGATACAGGATTCATAGTACATAAACAGGACCTAGAAGAGATGAAACAAAAAATTCAGGCTGCATTTTCCTCTTCTTTGAATCTTGGAGAGAATGCAAGAGCAAGAATCAGTAAAAAATTTTCTCTTGAACACCGAAGGAACCAACTTAAAAAGATAATAGATTATACATAATAACTATCGTCGAAAATTTTAAAATTAAAATGTAAGAACATAAAAAAAACAGGATTCTAAAATCCTGCTTCTGTAAATAAAATAATATTTGATATCTGATTTTATTTTAATAATGTCATCTTCTGAGTTGAAATAAAGTTTCCCGCTTCAAGCTTGTAAAAATAAATTCCACTCGATAATTCCTTACTCATCTTCTGACTGTCAAAATAAACTTCATGCTCTCCTGCTTCCTGATTTTCATTTACCAAAACACTCACTTCATTTCCAAGAACATCATATACTTTCAGAGACACAAATTCGGATACAGGAATGTCATAACTGATTTTAGTAACAGGGTTAAACGGATTCGGATAATTTTGATTAAGCCTGTAACTTAAACTTTTACTTATATTATTATTTATTCCAATGATTTCCGAACTGCATTCATTTATTGTTAATATTTGATTGACCGGAACAGAAGCTAATCTTGTTACGCTGTCTGAAGGCCAATAAACTATTAGAGAATCTATATTAGATGAAGGCCCAACTCCGAAATGAGAAGTTGTCACATTCTGGGACCATGAGCTGTTGCTCGATACGTCTCTGTAAGCTTCTTTATTATTGTAAATTATTTTTATTCTTGCACCTATACCAAATTTATTGCTTTTACAACCATTTAATTTAACCGACAAATAATTACCAATTGGTGTTACATTTTTATAGAAATAATTATAATTAGTAGAATTTCTGTTTGTAACAAAAATATCAAGCTTCCCGTCATTGTTATAATCTGCATATGAGCTGCCCACACTGTACCCGCCTTCCTGACTAATAATATCATTTTGAACTTTCACAAACGAAGAACCTCCGTTATACTGAAACAAAGTATTATTACGGTAAGGATTGCAGACAAATACATCCGTTAATCCGTCGTTATTGAAATCACCCCAGGTCAATCCGTAACTTATGCTTTCATCACTTAATAAGGTATTCTTAATTATGAAGCTTCCATTGCCCTGATTTTGGTACAAAAAATTATTTCCGTCTGTGTTAGTCACAAATAAATCAATGAATCCGTTATTATCATAATCTATCCATTGGCAGGAAGAACCCCATAGATGATCATTGACCATCGGACCATTCAGCATTCTTGTGAATGTGCCGTCCTGATTATTATGATATAAAAAATCATTCAGACCGGCATAGTTTACAACAAACAAATCCGGCCAGCCATCATTGTCATAATCTCCCCAAGCGCAGCATCTGCTTTCTGAAATGTCATTTACTATACTTCCTGATAAAATTTTTGTAAATGTACCATCTCCGTTATTTTTATATAACCTGTTACTCTGTCCATATCTGTTTGTTACAAATAAATCAATCCATCCGTCCTTATCATAATCACCCCAGGCACATGATTGACCGGAATTTATCTCGTTGACTATTTCACCTTCGATAATTTCCGTAAATTCCCCGTTTCCTTCATTATGAAATAATTTATTCTTTGCGGAAATTGTACCGCATACAAAAAGATCTAATTTTCCGTCATCATCATAGTCTCCCCAAGCCAGGCCTGTACCACGTACAGAAGACTGAGCAATAGCGTTGTTGAAAATTCTTGTAAAACTTCCGTCCCCATTGTTTTTAAAAAATAAAATCAGATAATTACAACTTTGACAATCATCATTAAATGCCGAAACTATCAGATCCGTATAATTATCATTATCATAATCACCCCAGGCAGCAAAACAATTTGAATTGGCAGTAGTTACCAAAGGGTCTGAGGTTATTTTTTGAAAGTAAGGTTGCGAGAATAAATTTGCTGAAGAAAGGAGAAGTCCGGATAAAAAAATAATTATTGTTTTCATAATCCTTTATTTGTAGGTTAAAATTGTCCTGAATTAAGATAGCATTTGATTTACATTTAAACAATGAAGCAGCATTTCTTACCTCTGTACTCAATGATTTTGTGAACACAGATAACACCTGCCTGACGGCAAAGGCGGGCTGATTTTACTGATACTCGCTGATCATTATTAGGAATTGTAAAAAAATCAAAATTCTAATTTACAATTATAATTAAGTTCATAGGAATATATCTTATAAGAGATTAGCAAATCCGTTATTTTTTCTGCTCAATCAGCGTTATCAGTGTTCAATTTTTGTAGTATACAGTGATTTCTGACACTCCGGGAAAATTTACATTTCTTCTTCTCTTAAATATAACAATAAAAATAAATAGTAAAATTTTCCATTAACATATTTTCAGTTCTTCCGTAGTCTTATTATTATTTAAATAACTTTTAAACAAAATTCAAAAATGAACATTCTCATCTTAGGCGGGACGGTCTTTCTTGGACGGGCACTCGTAAACTCAGCTCTTACAAGAAATCATAATATTACACTTTTTAACCGGGGTATTCATAACCCGGAAATATTTCCCGAAGCAGAGAAGCTGACGGGAGACAGAAACGGAAATTTAGATGCATTAAAAGGAAGAACATTCGATGCAGTTATCGATACATGCGGGCATGTGCCGCGAATTGTCAGAGAGTCTGCGGAATTGTTAAAAGACTCGACAGCTCATTATACATTTATATCAAGCATCTCGGCTTATAAAGATTTTTCTAAAAATGGAATTAATGAAGATTCTGAAGCCGCGGTAGTTACGGATGGAAAGACAGATGAAATGACAATGGAAAATTACGGACCATTAAAAGCATTGTGCGAGAAAGCAGTTGAAGAAGTTTATAAAGACAGAGCGCTGAATATAAGACCGGGTTTGATAGTGGGTGAGAATGACTGGTCGGACAGATTTACTTACTGGATTCACCGGATAAGTCAAGGAGGCAAAGTATTGGCTCCCGATGCAAAAAAAAGCCATACTCAATTTATTGATGTAAAGGATCTTGCAGACTGGATTATAAAAATGTCTGAAGAAAAAAAATCGGGACTTTATAATGCGACAGGTCCTGATTATAATTTGACATTGGAAAAATTATTTGATGAGTGCAGGAAAGTTTCCGGCAGTGATGCCGAAATAGTTTGGGTGAGTGAAAAGTATTTAGCAGACGAAAATGTTACGCCCTGGACTGAAATTCCGTTGTGGGTTCAGGAAGAAGATGCAGGAGTAAATAATGTTGATGTAAGCAAAGCAATCAAACACGGGCTGAAGTTTCGTCCGCTTGCAGAAACTTTAAAAGACACCCTGGAATTTGATAAAACAAGAAAAGATTATACTTTGAGAGCTGGTTTAAAAGCTGATAAAGAAGTTGAGCTTTTAAGTAAATGGACAGCTGATTTTGCTGACTCCGATGACCTTCACTGATTTGATAAATTGAATTAATATCGTGGATTGCTGAACTTCGCTGATTGATCTGTTAATTTATTCTTAGTACAGGACAAAAATATTTAGGTTAAAAAAGAAAATCTGGCTCACTATTTTTGAAATAAATTACCTGAAAATAATTTAAAACATCAAAAAAGGAGACCAGATTATGAAACAGCATTATATTA
>JALYRX010000033.1 GCA_030855105.1 Bacteroidota bacterium
AGTGTTTATAAATTTCATTTTGTGTAATTTTCATTTAAGGGTTCCTTTCATTTTTGAAGTTCTATTTTCTACCAATTTAATTGGTACTAACTCTTTATGAAAGTGAGCCCTTTGTTAATTTACCGATAAAAATTGAACACTGATAACGCGGATTGAGCGGAAAAATAATGGATTTGCGAATTTGTTATAAGAAATGTTCATAATGAACTTAATTATTATTGTAAATTAGAATTTTGATTTTTTTACAATTCTAATAATGATCAGCGAGTATTAGTAAAATCAGTGTTTTCCGTGTACAAAAAAATCATCGTGTACAAAGTCCACCTACAGCCACCTACTTAGAATAAATTATCCCCTTGTGATTTAATTTGGTTAAGGTTAAGATATCATACAAAGTTTCATTCTGTGCTAATAAAAAAGGAAACAATTGTAGGTCTTCACAAAATAAGATCACCTCTGTAAATTTTATACCACAATTAAAAAAATAAACTGTATAAATAGTTAATATAAAAATATATGTCCATTTTTAAAAATTTTAAACATCAACAGCTATGAAAAATTTAATTTCAAAAATTCTATTTTTGGTAGGATTATTATTATCTATTTTTGATTTGCAAGCAAAAATCATTTATGTCGAGCCGGTTCAAAATGCTAAATATGTAAGCATAAACAATAATGTAATTATTGGATTTGACGACATGATAGAAAATTCTGATTTGAGTTCGTTAATAAAAGTAACGGGTTCGTTAAGCGGAATTCACACGGGTGAAATTATTCTTACTTCAGATAAGAAAAAATTAATATTTAAACCACATCAGGCATTTGCATTTAATGAACAGATCGAAGTAAAATTGAACCGCATTAAGACATCTTTCAAGCCAAGTAACAGTTTGACGTACACTTTTCAAACTCAGACCAGTAAACCGGAATGGGATCAAAAAAAAAATTTAATGTATGGAATTGAAAATTCCTCTTACACCGGTTATAATAACAACACTAATTCATTAAATCTACCACCCATAACCGTTAATATATCTAATAATCCAACAAAGGGAGATTTATATTTGAGCAACTTTTATTTTCCAATAGTTCCCAACACTTCATATCTTATCGAAACAAATAATAGAGGTATTATATCCTATTTCAGGGAAGTCGATATCTGGGCATTTGATTATAAAAAACAACCAAATGGCTCCCTGACATATTATTTAGGGGATAAGTTTTATGCAGAAAATATTCAACATATAGTTATTGACAGTTTTGAATGCGGAAATGGATATTCAACCGACCAACATGAATTACAAATTATTAGTAATGGACATGCTTTATTAATGAGCTATGACACCCAGACAGTTGATATGAGCAAAATAGTAATCGGAGGTAATCCTAATGCGACAGTGATTGGATTAATCATACAGGAAATAGATGAAAATAAAAACGTAGTGTTTCAATGGCGAAGCTGGGATCATTTTGCAATTACTGATGCTGAACATGAAATTTTAACGGCAGCAAGAATTGATTATGTTCATGGAAACGCAATAGAGCTTGATTACGATGGGAACTTGATGATTTCTTCAAGACATTTAAGTGAAATTACTAAGATAAACCGTACAACAGGAAATATTATCTGGCGTTTGGGCGGTGTTAACAATCAATTCGATTTTTCTAATGACCCGATTGGATTCAGCTACCAGCATGATATTAGGAGAATTCCAAACGGAAACATAACTCTTTTCGATAATGGAAATTTTCACTCACCACAGTTTTCAAGAGCAGTTGAATATCAGATAGATGAAATAAATAAAATTGTCACTTTGGTTTGGCAATATAGAAAGAATCCGGATATATATAGTTTAGCAATGGGTTCAATGCAAAGGCTTCATAATGGAAATACATTGATAGGCTGGGGCTGGATAAATCCTACTATTACCGAGGTAACTCCTGCAGGAGATATTGCTTTAGAAATGTCAATGCCTCAAAATATGTATTCTTACAGAGTTTTCAGAGACGAAGTTAATCTTACATTAAATATTAAACTTGCTATCGAAGGATTTTATAATTCTCAAATCAATAGACTGAATATGAAAGACACAGTCAGAGCTCATGTAAGAAGCATAAATTCACCATACAATGTTATTGATTCTTCAAAATCGGTTATTGATTCGGTAAACCTGGAGGGAAATTTCAGGTATTACAATGTTAACTCAGGAACTTATTATATTTCAATTAAGCATAGGAACGGACTTGAAACATGGAGTAAAGCTGGCGGAGAATCTTTTCTATCCGGTGGCGTTTATTTTTACGGCTTTATCAATTCAAATTCGCAAGCTTATGGAAACAATCTTATTCTTAAAGGCTCGAAGTATTGCATTTACAGCGGAGATGTAAATCAAGATGGGTTTATTGATATAGCCGATGCAGGATTAATAGAAAGTGACGAACTAATTTTTGCGACGGGATATCTGGCCAGCGATTTGAACGGTGACGGATTTGTTGATTTCTCCGATGCAGTTATAGCAGATAATAACGGATTTAATTTTGTAAGGTCAATCACACCTTAAATAAAATATTATTCTGCTTGGTTTGAGTTGATCCGAGTTGCTCTTAGAAACTAAGGCACACATAAATCAATCTATTTTTCTTGCCTATTTATTAGAAGCTTAATCTTTATTAATCTTCATCATCATATTAATCAATTATGTCATTTCTTGTCAACGTCTGCGCTATAAATATATTAACCCAGATTTTTCATTAGGGAAATATTCAACACAAAGGTACTGTATTAAAATGCAACACCAATCAACATATCGTATGTTGATTTAAAAGATGAGCTGATTTAAAATTCGGATTAAATTCTTCATTCTTTTTCCAAAGAGTATAAATGAGAATTAACAATTTTCTTGCAACAGCAATAATAGCAATTTTTTTATTGTTCTTTGAAATAGATAATCTTATATAAACAGGTTTTAAAATTTCATTAAATCTAGCAGCACAAATAGCCGGTAGATATACAGCGTTCCTTAAATACTTATTTCCTCTTTTGGATATCCTTGTTTTTCCGGTATGGTAACCTGACTGATCCTGTATGACATCGAGTCCGGCATAGCTTGTGAGCTGCTTATAGTTTTCAATTAAATCAAAACCATTTGTCTCAGCAATTACGCTTACGACAGTGATCAGACCTACACCTTTTATTGTCATTATTTTACTAATTTTATTATTGAGTTCATCATCTGATTTTACCAGATCTTTTATTTCCTGTTCGATCTTTTTTAACTGCTTTTTGAAATAAAGAATTTGATTCTCTAAACGTTTAACAGATTCATCATTAGGATTATGTGAATATTCTTTTGCATGCTTCCTATTCTTTAATTGTGTTAAAACTTCATTTGTGCTGATACGTTCTCTGGTAAGTTCCCTGAGCTTTTTGAAGATGAGAGTTGGAGCAGTCCACTGTTTTAAGGATTTTTCAAGCCCGAACTGAGTAATAGCTTTTGCATCAAGACTATCGGTTTTAGATTTATTTTCCAAAGTTTTAAAAAAGTTTTTGATCTTGTTTGGTAAAATAACTGATACCATAAAATTGTGTTCCTTCAGGAAGTAAGCCAGGTTTTCATAATAAACTCCGGTTGCTTCAAGTACAAACCATAGTTGAACATCAATGTTTTCCGACCTGAAAACATCGATGAAGTTAATAGATTTAATAAGTTTTTTAAATCCGGATTTGTCATTTGAGAAAGTAAATGACTTACTGATTTTTTGCTCTAATGATTCATCTATAGTTCCGAAACAAACTGTAAAAGAATCTTTAGAGATGTCGATTCCTGTTACTTTTTTAATGAGTTTCATAATTAATTTAAAAGTTTAATTTTAAAAGCGGAAAAATTGCAATTAATTAGGCTAGGCTTCTTCTTATTCTAATCTCGTAGTCTTATACAGGATTGCTAATCATTAATTTAGCATCCTTAAGTACTGTTCAGAATTTAAGAAGCTATCGGGAATGGGGAATAAATCTTTGTGACGATATTCTAAATTATTTAGATACCTTGACACCTAACATTCTCCCATTCCTTAAGCCTAATAAAAATTATTTTCCCTTCTTTTAATTTTAAAAATTGCTTTCTAAAAATCAAAACATTAACATACGAGGTACCAGGGCTAACAAAGGATAATCACCAAAATTTTATTGTAAGAAAAAATTCTTTGCGGACTTTGCCTGCCCGATCATAGCTGACTTGGAGTCATCACCGCAATTACAGGCGGGCGTAAGTACTTTGCGAACTTTGCGTTTAAAGATCTTTTAAAATTTCCATTGAATAATTTGGGTTAATACTTCATGTGAGGTTGATATCTTAAACCCAATCACAAAAAATATCAACGGTAAAAAATAAAACTAGAAGGATAATTTTATCAATAAACTGAGATTGAAGACAATTAAATATGTAGAACTTGTAAATATAGGTTCTTATTTTACAAAAATTTTTGCAAAAAATTTTATAAGTTTTATTGAATACATGAAGTGCTGGGTATGTGGCAGTAATAAAAATAAATTTCTTGGGGGTAAAGAATTTAAAAAAAATCTTGTTCCCTCCGATGTTGCAATAACCAATGACCAATACGGAAAGACCCTTCCTCTTTATGAATGTCTGAATTGTTCATTCATCTATGCTTATCCTCTTCCCGATAATATTTTATCCTTATATGAAAATCTTGAAGATGAAGTCTATATAGATAGTCTAAGCCCGCGATTTAAAGAGATGAAGCATTTAATGAAAATGGCAACTAACTTTCATCCTAATGCAAAAAATATTCTTGATGTCGGAGCCGGTGTTGGTTTGATGGTAAAAGCTGCTGTTGAAATGAAGCTGGATGCTACCGGTGTAGAGCCAAGTAAATGGCTGGTTAACCAGGCAAAAAAAATATTTAATATTAATTTAATTGAAGGAATTGTCCCTAGTAAAGAACTTGAAGGGAAAAAGTTTGATATAGTATTTGCAGTTGATGTTATAGAGCATTTGTCGGAGCCGGTCGAATTTTTAAATACATTAAAAAATTATTTAAACGATGACGGAATTATTTTCATTGCAACTCCTGATAGCAATAGTTTCTTAGCCAAAAAACTCGGCAGAAAATGGTGGCATTACAGACTGGCTCATATAGGATATTTTAATCATAAGAGCATGAAGGAAGCGGTTTCAAAAGCTAATTTGAAAATTGAAAAGTTTGACAGACAAAACTGGTATTTACCTTTAGGCTATTTGTCAGTCAGATTATCAAATTATTTACCTGTTAATTTTTTTGTAAATTTCCTGAAAAAATTTCCAAAAGTTGAAAATACAACAATCCGGTTAAATCTTCATGATAACCTGGTAGTAATATTAAGAAAAAACAATTGAATGAAAAAATTGCTTCCGTATATTAGTATAGCAAGACCTGACCATTGGTTTAAAAATGTTTTTATGCTCCCGGGAATTTTTCTTGCTTATCTGTTTTCAGGAATTCCTTTTCATATCAGTTCACTAATGAATATCGCGATAGGTATATTTGCGACCTGCCTGATTGCCTCTGCAAATTATACATTAAATGAATTATTAGACGCGCCCTTTGATAAAGAGCATCCGGTTAAAAAATTCAGACCTGTTCCGTCAGGATTAATAAAACCATCACTTGCATATCTGCAGTATTTTATACTGATTTTTTTAGGATTGGGAATTTCATATACAATAAATATTCAGTTTTGTCTGACCAATGCATTTTTACTATTTATGGGATTACTTTACAATGTTCCTCCTGTAAGAACAAAAGATATTCCATATCTTGATGTGATTTCCGAATCAGTCAATAATGCTATAAGATTATTACTCGGATGGTATATTGTCACCAATGCAATCGTTCCGCCTTTGTCAATAATTATTGCTTACTGGATGATAGGAGCATTTTTTATGGCAATGAAGAGATTGGGAGAGATCAGGTTTATTGCAAATAATAATGTAGTAAAAGTTTACAGGAAGTCTTTAGCTTATTATACTGAGGAGAAATTAATAACAAGCATAATTTTTTATTCATCACTTTTTTCTTTCACTTCGGCAATATTTTTAATCAGGTATAAATTCGAACTGATACTAACTATACCCTTTCTTACAATGCTGATCAGCGAATATATGAGAATAGGATTTCTTTATGACAGCCCGGTACAATATCCGGAAAAGCTTTATAAACAAAAAAGACTGGTTGTAATTTGCGTACTGTTTTTAATTTCATTTGCAATTTTACTTTTTATTAAAATACCATGGCTGTTAACAATCTTTGACCCTATCTATAATAATACGGTAAAATAAATATAAAAAGTAACATCGTTACAAATAATTATTTTATATCCAGTTATTGGAATTTCTCAAAAGACCGTTTCTTTTTGCAAAGAAAATATCAATTTGTCCTAAAGCACCATCAAATGGTCTTCGTAAAAAGCCTGGAAAATCATATATTTCATAGCCTTTATTGGACATAAAGCTTACTACTTCAGACAAAAGCGGTGTTCCATTTGTAAATTCGAACAAAGAAGTTTCAAGCACAAATGCTTCCGATTTTCCTAAGATTTTTGAAGCGCCTTTAAGAGCTTCAAGCTCAAAGCCTTGTATGTCTAATTTCACCAGGTCAGGAATCTCTATTTCATTATTTTCAATCAACGAATCAATTGTAATGATCTTAATCATTCTTTGTTTATTCAGAGATTTTATATACTCGTTTTCCGGGATTAAGCAGTTAGCTCCTGCCAAATCATCACCCCATGTAGTTAAGACATGCACTTCTATTTTGCTTCCTGCTCCATTAGGGAAATATTTTGAACCGGGAAATTCTTCACATATTTTTTTTAAATTTGACTCCATTTCAGAAAGTGGTTCAATCATATATATGACCGCATCAGGAAAAACTTCTTTCGCCATTCTTGCCCACTCACCAAGGTTTGCTCCGACATCAAGAATATATTTGAAATCAATTCCTCTCTCGGAGATATCTTTTAACAATGACATAATATTCCCGATGGGTTTGTTTTCTCTTATAATTGGTTGAGATGTTTGATTCATAATTTATTTTGATTCAAAATAGATTCTTTAAATATGTAATTCAATTTAATAAAAAATGTTTTATAATTTTTCCTAATATAATGCTAGCATTATAAGACAATTATTTTTTTTTTCTAAGATTATTCATATATTCATAAGCCCGGCCGTTCAAATTAGAATCTGATAATTTATTAAACTTTTCCAAACAATAATCATAAATTTTATAATCGAGTACATTATGGTTTTTAAATTTTTTTAAAAATTCCGGAGTCAATTCATTCATTTGAGAATCTTTTTCTGATGTATTTAATAACGGGATTTTTTCTTCCTTTTTTCCAATCAAATCTGCAAATAAATCAAATGATTCCTGTAATCTTTCGACTATCCCAACAAAAAAATACTTGTCTATAATCTGTTTATAATTTGTCTCATCGCAGGGAAATAAGCTTGCAATAAAATTAGACTCAAGCATTAGACTGTCCGTTAGCCGGACATCCTCCCTAATTGCTTTTATAGATTTTAAAAAGTAATATTTGGATACTTTAATAGATAAAGGGTTTCTAATAAAAGTAAATGTTCTGCATTCATCTTTATTATTTAACAATTCAGGATACCTTTGATGAACATAAATTCCATCCCGTTGAAAGTGAGCCCTTAAACAAATATCATTGTGAAATATATTTGTATTATATTTTTTTAAAATGTATGGATTAAGATCTTCCAGTAATATATTATCGTCAATTGTTTTAAACCATTTTTCCAAAACAACAAATAATGAGGTTCCTCCGCATTTTATTAAATGGTGAAATAAGTATACCGGATAATCTTTTAACCTGTTATGATATGCTGTTTTACAGCTCGCCGGAAGGAAACAAATTTTTTTCCAAAGTACATTATAAATAGATTCTTTGGTATTTAGTTTTGTATTATTATTAATCGTAAAAATTTTGAAAGAAGTATTTTCGCCTGGAGTACGATCTTCTTCGCTATGAACATGAACAAATTCATTTAAATTAAATACATTGTGAAATATAAACGGGAGAAACGTAGAATTCCTTATCTTATCATTTGAAATTTTTAAACTAAAACTAAATATTGTCAGCCCACCGGCTAACATAACCCTGTTGATATTATTTATAATATTTCTATATTTAAAGGGATTGTAATCATCATTTTCAAAAGCATTAACAGAGTATGAAAAATTGAAGATATTCTTATAATCATTTTTTTTTGATTTTCCATTTTTAATGCCATTCGAAATTTTTTCATCAAAATTTAAATTGTCTGTTAATAAATTCAAATCTTCCAATTTAAAAAAATCATAATCTTTACTAATGGATTTTTCTAAATAACCGGGGGCATTTCCTATTTGCAGAATCTTATCACCTTTTTTAAAATTAGACTTAATAAAAGTGTAAATGAGAAGACTTTTGTAATCTTCTAATTCATATTCTGATTTGCCATTTTTATTAAACAACTCTTCAGCATATCCGTTTGAAATATAAAAATCTTTATGAGATTTCATCAAATATGTAAAATTGGAAAAGTTCTCCGGAGAGATCTTTTCTTTATTTTCAATAAATAAATTATAAATAAATGCTTTACCAAAATCTTTGTAAGTTTTATTAGTATACTGTTTCCAGTTTTTATTGTAGAAAACTTCAGATAGTACCAATAGATCGGGATTATCATAAATTTTAGAATAGCTAATAGCTTTGTTCATTACCGTTTTTTCTTTTGACAGAAAACCGAACATTTTATCAAACCAAACCTGGCCTCTGGATATAACATTTATATAGCTGCATAGTAATATTCCCTTAGCCTTTAATAAATATTTTATGTTTAAAAAAATACTATCGAAAATATTATTTTCTTTTGGCAGTGTAACAGGAGCAGAAGACAAAAATATAAAATCAAAATAAGATTTTGAATTTGAGATTGCTATTTGTTTATTTTCATTTATTGGGAAAAATCGAAATTCATCAGGTGATTTACTTAAATCTTCAATATTAATTTTCCAGAACTCATGCTTACTTTGCAATTTTTCAAATGACAATAAACTTTTTTCCCCAATCTGAAGAATTTTTAGATTTTTTTTATTTTTCAAAAAGGAATAGGTCATTAAATTTTGATATGTGATCAAATCAACATCTTCATTCAAATTTAAATTTGTTTCGTAAAGTTCTATATCATATCCTTTATCTTTGAAAAAATTAAAATGTGATTTTTTTGAATAAGTAAAATCAGATAAATATTCTTCAGAAATCGAATCAATCATAATAAAATTTTTATGGGGAGTAATATTTGCGAAAAAAGTAACTGTGAGATATTAAGACGATTTAAAGTTAGTCCAGATAAAATAAACCTTGTATATATAAAATATCAAAACTTGCTAACATATTCAATTTATTTTAGTTTTGTATCGAAGTTAATTAAAGTTAACAACATCCGCACAAATTCTTTTTAATGGTTAAAGATTATGCCCAATGAAACAACCTAAGGAAAATTTACCTAAATCATTTCGCAATAAAAATTTTTATATTCAGAGCCGTGGATGAATTCAAGATCACACTTTGAACAAAATTTTTACCAAAATTTTTACGGTAATTAATCAGTGAGTAATTTTTTAAATAAAATTATTTATAAAATTGATTTACAATGTTAAGGATATTTTAAAATACAGCTATTCTGCACAATAAATGTAATATAAAATAATTTAAAACATTCAATATGTGGTCAAATGTGATTTATTATGAATTGTAGTTTAAGTAAAAGTTGAACATATTTGAAAAAAATTTTGAATATCATTGATGATAAGGAAACACATTACAAGACCTGTCAAAAGTTGGGTTAAAGAAAAGATAAAAAGTACATATATTGAAATTGAAACATCAAGAAATAAAGATAAAGGAAAAAGTTTTGAAAACGTAATTTATTTTCCGCACTTACAAAATTCCAATTCGTATTCAATTCCAAATAAAAAAGAATCACTTGATGTTTGTGAATTAGGGCTTCCGATTCCTCCTAAGGATTTGTGGTTGGGATATGGAAGTGAAACGAAGGTTTATCTTTACGGTAAAAAGCAAATCGAAGTTATGATAGAGATCATAAAAAAATCAGGATTTGATTTGAATGATCAAAAAAGAATACTAGATTTCGGATGCGGTGCAGGGAGAATGATCAGGTGGCTTAAACCATATGCGGAGAAATGTGAGATCTGGGGAACTGACATAAGCTCGGAACATATATACTGGGCAAATCAGTATCTGCGACCTCCGTTTAATTTTGCAACTACCACAACAATTCCCCATCTGCCTTTTGAAGATAGATATTTTGATCTCATTTATGCAGGCTCTGTATTTTCACATATAGATGATCTTACTGATGCATGGCTGCTTGAATTGAGAAGAATGTTGTCTGTAAACGGACTTTTATATATCACCATAAATGATAAGCATTCGATTGAGCTTCTTAAGAATTCGCATCATTATAATAAGTTATGGCTTTCAGGTTTTATCAGTGAACATCCCTTGTTTATTGAAACTAAAAATGATTTCGGAATGATTGTGGGAAACAGAGGTCCTGGTTCGCAGGTATTTTATGATATAGATTTTTTTTGCGAATCAGTGAAAACATTTTATGAAATACTGGCAGTAAAGAAGGAAGCATATGGATTTCAAACGGGAATTCTTTTAAAAAAAAAATAGCAACATTAAAAAATATCATTATTTTAATAATTCTGAATTAGTATAAAAAATAAAACAACAATGATTAAGACGTTTTCACCTAAATTCATAACTCCGGAAAAGTTTAACGACTTTACATATTCCAAAAAGAAACATTTCGATTTATTTATTGAAAATAATTATGACGAGGAATTGTTTGGGTACAGAGTTGATCCCGGTAATTGTGATTTAAAGGTTTATCAGGACCTTTTTATGTATTCATATATAAAACACAATGTGGAAAAAGGCTCAAAGATACTTGATGTTGGAGGAGGTGACTCGCGAATTTTAAAACATTTCAATAAAGATTACGAATGCTGGAATATTGATAAACTCGAAGGTTTAGGAAATGGTCCGACAGATATTAAAGCTCCCAACATCAGACTCGTTTATGACTATATGGGAAGCTTTAATCCGGAATTACCGGATAATTATTTCGACCTGGTATTTTCTATATCCACTCTGGAACATGTTCCGCTGGATGACTTAGTTGCGTATGAAAATATTCTTAAAGACATAAACAGGGTATTGAAACCGGGAGGTTACTCAGTTCATTGTATAGATGTTGTTTGGCAGGAGCCAATAGTTTGGACAAATCAAATCTTGCCTTACTTTTTTAAAAACGAAAAAATAATAAATGAATTCGTTCCGCCACTAAGTGTGAAAGAAGATCCGGATTTATTTATTATGTCAGAAGAATATTATGCCAGGACCTGGCAGTTTACTACCGGTAAAACCTACGAAAGTTTTGGAAAACCTCTTTCATATAATTTTTTGTGGATGAAGCCTAATCAGAAAAACTAAGACTTCATTTGTCCCAAAGAAATTGTATAGTATGTCTTAAAAATTAAGATGTTATAGCTACTCTTGAGAAAGCAGCTCTAAATCCCATTGATAAAATTTTATGTTGTTAATTTACGCCAAGATAATTGCAAATGAAAAAAAGAATTAAAAATTTAAATAAAAATGTTTGAATTAGGAACCAATGATCATTGGTGGGAAATAGCCAAACGTTATGAGGTTTTATCAAATAACATCCAAACGTTAAAACCACTTGGTTACGCACATATGATTTCGATGATAGAAACTTTTAGACCAAAAACAATTTTGGAAGTTGGTCATGGCGCAGGATCTTTTTTGTTTAGTATTTTCACGGATAACATTGAATTATGGGGTCTTGACGATACAATCGAAGACAGTCAGGTTTCAAAAGATGAATTAGAGTCAATTAAACTGGATTATCCTCAGGTGAAATTTGTGAGAGGCTTGTTAGGCAATAACATAAAAGAATTACCGGATAATTATTTCGATATGGTCTGCTCGGTTTCGGTCCTTGAGCATATTCCTCATGAAAATTTATTCAGTGCTTTCGCGGAAACATATAGAATATTAAAACCCGGTGGGATTGCCTCACATAGTTATGATATAAGTTACCAGACAAATACGAAACCTGTCTTTGAAGCTTATGAAAAAAATGGATTTGAATGGATAAAATCAAGAGAAAGAATGAATGTTTTCTGGGAAGAATGGCTGGGTAATTTTGATTCATTGGATTTAAAAGAATTATTTGGCAAAATTTTGTTTGAAAACCCGATGGTAGTAGCGGAGTCTTACATGTGGCAAATAAATAGAAATAATAGGCCCTCTCCTACAAATTATTTAAGTGTGTTGGCTACAGCAAGAAAACCTTTTAATGATTTAACCCGTACCAATGAATCAAAGAATGCGAAAACACTTAAATCAATTTCTCCTGAAAACTTTGATGAGTTTACATATTCACAAAAAAGACACTTTGATTTTTTTTCAGATAATAAATACGATGAGAAGCTATATGGTTACAAAACAGACATTGAATACTGTAACATAAAAACCTATCAGGATTTATTGATTTATTCCTACATAATAAACAATATAAAAAACGGCTCAAGGATACTTGAATTAGGAGGGAATTTTCCGACTGTGTTAACTACAATCAAAAAAGATTATGAATGCTGGAATTTAATTGAATCAGATGAATCTTTTAAATTTCTTAATGAATCTAAAAAAGATATAAATTTCATCAATGGAAAAATTGGCAACTTAACTAATGAAATACCGGATAATAACTTTGATTTTGTTTTTTCATCATCAGATTTGGGGGACGATGATTCTGACCTTGCAAAATTTGAAAAGATTTCTAATGAAATTAACCGAATATTAAAACCCGGAGGATATGCTCTTCATTGCATAATTTCGGTGTGGAAGGAACCTATAATTTGGTCGCCGGATATTTTATCATACTTGTTTACAAATGAGGACTCAATTAACGAATTTATACCTAACCTTGCAATTACCCTAGATGAAAATTTATTTTTTATGACTGAAAAATTTTACAATGACAAATGGCAACCTTTTACGTTAAAGAAGTACAGTAAATTCGGAAAACCCTTTTCATACAATATACTTTATAAAAAAAAACGACTTAACTTAGTTTGATTACATAGAGGAATTTTAAATTGATTAACAAAAATGTTGCATTTTTGAAATGGTAATCATTTTAAATGCATTAATTTTTTTTGTTCAATCTATAAGATAATGCAAATCCACCAAGCATTATAACCGGGAGCTCGATTCCGAAAAGACCACAGCCACCATCTTTTTTATTATCAGTTTGTTTGTCATCATTGCCAGCTGCCTGGGTAATTTTAACATCAGATTTAACTGTTGTAGTAAAATTATATCCTCTAGGGTCAGTTTTATTTCCAAATACAAACCATTGGATCTCTTTGTCTTTTAGCGTTCCGGTTGTTGATCTTATTTCAGGCTCTGAAGTTACAATAAAATGATATGTTTCAATTATATTCGATTCAATATATTTTGAAGGCACCGCCCAGGTAAATACCAAACCGCTGTCACTGCTAAACAAGCGGGCAGTAATGCCATTAAATGATTTTGCATTGGAAATCTTTGAAATATTTTTTGCTTCAAATCTTATTGCGGCTCTCGTTTCATTCGTATCCTGAGTATCTTTATAAATTACTGCCTTTGTAATCTCGACATCCGGAAAATTAAAATATTCTCTTATGGAATTTGCATTAAATGGGAATTTACCTATTAAACCCTTGCTTTTTGTAATTTCGGTTGTCGGAGCACTGTATGTAATGTATATCGAAAGTGATCCGTCATTATTTATTTTAGTAGATTGATAGTATTTAACTCCACCAAATGATAATGCAGAACAAAATAGCAAAATTGAAAAAATCAATGCGGTTCTTACAAAAAAGTTATTTATATTAAGACATTTAAAAAAGTTATTCATGTTAAGAAATTCTCCTTATTATTTTTCCTCAAAATAGTTATTTTAAATTTCACTATCAATTTAAAAACTTAAATGCCGAAGGGAAAATCTTGAAATTAGCTGTTGTGATTCCTGCATTAAATGAAGAAAAAAGTATTGAGGGAATTATTAATCGATGTCTTAACGCAATTCCAAATATAATAAAAGCGACTTCTGTAAATTCTGTCGAAATAACTGTTGTAAGCGATGGTTCAACTGATAATACGGTATCCTTAGCAAGTAAATATACCGATAAGATCAAACTCATTATTTTTGAAATTAACAGAGGATATGGTGCTGCAATAAAAGAAGGATGGGAAAATTCCGATGCCGATCTGCTTGGTTTTTTAGACGCTGACGGAACCTGCGAACCTAATTTTTTTGCTGATCTCTGTAATATGTTAATTGATGAAAATGCTGATATAGCTTTAGGCTCAAGACTTAATCCCAATAGTCAAATGCCTTTGATCAGAAAAATTGGAAATAAATTTTATTCAACAATATTGTCTATGGTTTCTTTCCAAAAAATTAAGGACACTGCAAGCGGAATGCGTGTTGTAAAAAGAAGTTCATTGCACAGGATCATGCCGCTGCCTGATGGACTGCATTTTACACCGGCTATGAGTGCAAGAGCAATTTTAAGTCAGGATTTGAAAATTGTTGAAAAAGATATGACCTATCATGAAAGGGAAGGAGAATCCAAGCTTAAAGTATTTAGAGATGGCATAAGGTTCTTGGGTATAATTTTAAAAAATATTATTCTTTATCAGCCATACAAAATTCTTACGTTTTTTGCTGTCTTAGGTTTGTTATTTTGTCTGGCAATTATGTTTTACCCCATCACATTTTATGTGAAAAATAATATTGTTGAAGAATGGATGATTTATCGTTTTATATTGAGCGAGGTAGTGGGAACAGTTTCAATGTTACTCTTGAGTGCTGCGAACTTAAGTAAAAAAATTCTTTCGATTACACTTTCTAAAAACACCTCCATTAAGGACTTTTCATTATTAAATTTATTTAAACCCGTGCCTTCAATAATTATAATTATTATTAGTTTGGTGGCAGGAACAGCATTAATTTATGATAGTTTCGTTCAGAGATTAACAACCAATGTTACTTATGAACACTGGTCAAGGTTTGTTGTTATGTCATTTTGTTATTCAACTTCATTTATATTTATTACAAATTTGATTCTTGATCATATACTTAATCTTATCAATGAAAGACTAGTTTACTTAAAGTCGAAAAACATTTTCCTGTAATTAAAATTATCTTATACTATGAATAACCTGTTCGATTTGTCTCAAGAATACGACTCTATGTTAAACGAAGGTCTCAAAATTTCCGGTGAAGAAAAAGAATATTTTATACGCGGACGGGTAGAAGATTTATTAAGAAATTTACCTCAGCATCTGTCAATAAAAAAGATATTGGATTTCGGCTGTGGAGTTGGCGATGCAACAATGATTCTGAAAGAATATTTTAAAGACTCGGAAGTTACAGGAACTGATCTTTCAAATGAAGCTTTGAAATATGCTGAGGAAAAGTATTCTGATCCTTCCGTAAAATTTATACACTTAAGTGAAATACCGGTTGATTATTTCGATTTGGTTTACGTTAATGGAGTTTTTCATCATATTGAACCTCATAATCGAATTGAAGCTTTAAAAAAAATACTGGCTTCCCTAAAAACAAATGGTGTATTTTCATTTTTTGAAAATAATCCATGGAATGTTGGCACAAAAATTATTATGAAAAGAATTCCCTTTGATAAAGATGCACAAACAATAAATCCTTTGAAAGCAAATAAATTACTAAAACTCGCAGGCTTTAAAAAAATCTTATCAACCCGGTATCTGTTTTATTTCCCAAAGATGTTATCATTTCTTAGATTCACAGAGAAATTTTTGGTCAAGATACCTTTTGGGGCGCAATATCTGATTATTTCACAAAAATAAAAAAGCTTGTAAGCTTTTCCTATAACCGCAGACTTATATCCGGAGAAAATGAATGTAGCTGATCTCAGATTTTATTTAAAAAATTATATTGTATTTGAATTCTAGTAAGTTTATTCTTTATAGAATTGTTTGCTAACAGGATTATTTGCTTTAATTTTATATAAATCGATTTAAACATTACTATGGTTTCACTTATCGTTGGCTCTTTATATCTGATTTTTATTTCAATAATAACAGGACATGTAGTATCAAAGAAATTAGGATTTTCTCCGACTTTGATTGAAAAATCTCTTTTGGGGATTGCATTAAGTAACTCCTTCTTTAGTGTTGTTTCATTATTCTTTCCTTTAAAGCCCTATATATCATTATTATATCTTATTATTTGCTTTATATTTTTTTTATTTGATTACAAGAGTATCTTTAAATTAAAATTGCCGGAATTAATACCTAAAAATTTATTTTTTATAACTTTTGCGGTAATTGTTATTTTTGGATTTATTTATTCCTTATATCCTCCTAAGGTTTTTGACAGTGGTCTGTACCATATTCAGGCTATAGAATGGATCGAAAACTATCCTGCTGTTCCCGGTTTAGGCAATTTTCACGGCAGATTCGGATTCAATCCAAACATCTTTACTTTATTTGCTGCAACTTCCTTTGAAGGGATAGTTAAACAGGATGTGTATAGCATTAATTTTGTGATTTATTGTATTATTTCAATATGGTTATTGAGAGGAATTTATAATTTTTTTCAATTAAAATATTATTCCTTAGGTTTAATTTTTACAGTGTCACTGATGATGGTTGTTAATACGGCATCGATTATCTCATCTCCAACTCCTGATTTCGCATGTTACTTTATACCATTTTTTATTTTATTGAGATTTATAGAAATTAAAGTTTTAGATAAAAGTAACAATGTATCGGCGTATTTTACAATCATAATTTTATCATTTTATATACTTACTGTCAAGCTTGCTGCATTACCGGTTATACTGATAATTCCTCTAATCATATATCAAAACTGGAAAGATATTTCTAACAAAAATTTATATGTGCTGGTATTTATTGTCTCAATAATTATGCTGCCGTGGCTGTTGAGAAATATAATTCTGACAGGGTGGATTATATATCCTTTTGCTCAAATTGATTTATTTTCATTTGACTGGAAAATCCCTAAGCCGGATGTCATTAAAATGAGTGAAACAATAACTGCATGGGCAAGAGATCCATTCGGGAAAGATTTCCTGAAATCTGCACATATGAGCTTCGGCCAGTGGTTTCCGGTATGGTGGATTGCGAAAACTACGTTTCAAAAAACAATATTTATTCTTGTTTGCTCCACACCTTTAATAGTATTGATTCTGATATTCTTTCAAAGGTTAAAGGGTTTTATGAGAAGTTATCAACCCGTATATTTTATTGCTTTTATAGGTTTTGTTTTTTGGTTTGTAGTAGCACCGGACTGGAGATATGGTTTAACTTTCTTAGCATTACCTTTAATACTTACATTATTGTTTATAAAGCATTCTGTTAATATGAAGAATAAATATCTTATAAGCGTGGTTTCCATTTTGATTATAGCATATACTGTTTATATAAATCTGACACCGGTAGATTATTTTATAAAAAATATTGACACAATCGACTACATTCAGCCTTTGATAATAAAAGCAAACAAAAACGGTATCGTAAAATTCGATACATACCGGATAGATGATAAACTTGATGTTAAATTCCCTGTTGATGATTATAGATGTTTTGATGTGGAAATTCCATGTTCATCACATCAACTAAAAAATATTCATTTGCGCGGAGATAATTTAGGCAGCGGTTTTTATAAGGAATAATTTAAATTAATTTTCATTGATTTTTGGTGAAAGAAAAAAAGAATAATATAATTTAAAATGGTTTTTTAGTATTTTTTAACAACCTATAATAATATTTTAAATGAATATCGGAATCATCGGATTTGGTTACTGGGGAACGAATCTCGTCAGAAATTTTGCAAATTTAAAAGGCGTAAATTTAAAAACAGTTGTTGATGCAAAAAAAGAAAGAGCGGATTCACTGGCAAAGTTATGTGCAACAGCCAAATTTTCTGCTTCTGCGGATGATGTTTTGCAGGATCATAATATTGATGCTGTAGTTATTGCAACTCCGGTTTTTAGTCATTACGACCTGGCTTTGAAAGCACTTCAAAACGATAAGCATGTTTTAATAGAAAAACCAATGGTTTCAAATACGGGACAGGCAATTGAATTAATTGAATTGGCAAATAAAAAAAGAAAGGTTTTAATGGTCGATCATACATTTTTGTATACAGGCGCAGTACAAAAAATGAAATCCTTAATTGATAGCGGGGATATCGGTAACATTAAATATTTTGATTCGACAAGAATAAATCTGGGCTTATTTCAGCCCGATGTAAATGTTTTATGGGATCTTGCCCCGCATGATATTTCAATCTTAAATTATCTTGTAAAAGAAAAACCTTACAGTGTACAGGCTACCGGTGTCTCTCATACAAACAATGGAATTGAAAACATTGCATATATAACAGTTAATTATGAGACTGGCTTTATAGCACATTTTAGTTGTTCATGGACATCTCCGGTAAAAATAAGGATGATGCTGATTGGGGGAGATAAAAAAATGATTGTGTTTAATGATATAGAACCAACTGAAAAAATTAAAATTTATGATACCGGCTATGATCATAAAACTGATGAAGATAAAAAAAGAGTATTGGTTGATTACAGAACAGGCGATATCTTTACTCCCAAAATTGATTTAAAAGAAGCACTTGCCGGAATGGCAATGGATTTTGTTTCTGCAATACAAAACGGACATAAACCGATTTCTGATTATGATTCGGGTTTGGAAGTAATTAAAATTCTGGAAGCATCCCAGCAATCTATAAAAAACAAAGGCAAAGAAATTATAATCAAATAAATTAATCCGTATAATTGTCAATAGAATTTGCCTTTATTGGTGGTACGAACAGAGGATATAAGCTGATTGAAGCTCTTATAGAAAAAGAATTTATTCCAAAATTTGCCATTATTTTAAAAGAAGATGAGCACGAGCAGGTTAAATATTCGGATAAAATTTCCGGGCTGCTGAATAAGAATCAAATAGTTAATTCCATTAAGAAAAAATTAACAGAAACCGAATATAATAAAATTCAGGAATCAAATTTAGATTTTGTAATTGTTTCGGGATGGAGAACTTTGATTAACACAAAAGTAAGTCGTTATATTAAGTTCGGATTAATTGCAGCACACCATTCTCTGCTTCCTAAATACAGGGGTTTTGCCCCGACTCAATGGGCAATCATCAATGGTGAGACCGAAACCGGAGTTACACTTTTTCTTATTAATGAAGGTGAAGCTGATTCCGGTAAAATAATAGCACAGGAAAAAACTCCTATTCTGTTTGAAGATTATGCAATTGACCTGGACAATAAATTGATCAATTGCACAATTAAATTATTTTTGGAATTTTTTGTAAATTATCAAAAGAAAAAAATCGTTTTAACAAAACAGAATGAATCGGATGCAACTTATACCTGCAAAAGAACTCCGCAAGACGGCAGAATAAACTGGTCAAAAAATTCGCTTGAGGTATACAATTTTATCAGGGCTTTAGCTCATCCGTTTACCGGTGCTTTTTGTGAATACAATAATAATTTGTTTTATATCAGAAGAGCAAGGTTAGGAGATAATAACAATAAAAATTTTGCCGGAAATATTCCCGGAAGAGTTATTAAAATTAATCCTGACGGAATAGAAGTTTTATGCGGTAATGGAACAATATTAATTACCGAATGGGAGAATAAAATAATTAGCGTAGTTAATTGTCCTTCGGAGAATATCAAAAGTATTAATTCCACATTAAAGTAAATGGAAGATAATAAATTTAATATATATGCACTGACTTTTGATATTGACTGGGCTCCGGACTTTGCCATAGAAAAAGCTGCAACACCGTTGATTGAAAACAATATTAAATGTACATGGTTTGTTACCCATGAATCTCCTTATCTTCAAAAACTCTACAAGCATAAAGACATTTTTGAGTTTGGAATTCATCCGAATTTTTTCCCCGAATCTACTCATGGAAAAACCGAGAAGGAAGTTTTGCAGCATATATGCGCAATTGTTCCTGACAGCAAAGTCGTTCGATCTCATGCTTTATATCAGTCTTCAAGACTGCTGTCTACAATGATAGATGACTTTGGAATAGAAACAGATACGAATTTATTATTATATCTGACTCCGAATATTTTACCGCATAAAATTTATTTCAAACATGAGTCAAAGGGCATTGTTAGAATTCCGTTCTTTTGGGAAGATGATATTGCAATGTATGATCGGAATATTAACTGGGATATAAACTCGGCGGTCTATCATCCGATTGGAATAAAAATTTTTAATTTTCATCCTATCTTAGTGTACCTGAATAGTGAATCAATTCATTCTTATGAAAAACTAAAAACTTTAAAACCATTGAATCAATTGAGTAAACAAGAAGTTTTACCCTATGTCAATAATGGTATTCATACGGGAACAGAAGTATTCTATAATAATCTGATAATTTATTTAAAAGAAAAAAATATTACATCATATAAACTATCGGAAATAAAAAATCTTTACCAAAATAAATTGTAAAATAAGTTTGGAACCAAACCTTCAGATAATAATTAATGGTTCAATAAAATAAATAAGGAGTTAATAAAGCAGAGAAATGAACAGGTCATTAACAAATGTAATAAGGTTTTTCATGGACGAATGCTTACCTCCTTTAATAAGAGATAACAAATATTTTATGTATCCTTTTTTTCATTATTGGTATAAAGGCAAAAATGTGAAATTGTATATGAATTTCAAATCCGTTGCTTATAATTTATCCGAATATGAATTTGCAGATGCTTATAGAAGTATAAAATGCAGGGCAAATGACAGAGACACCGACTTAAACTCTTCATGTGTGGAATATATGCTGCAACAACTTAACACGAACGCTAAATCACTTCTTGATGTCGGGTGCGGACGGGGATATTGGCTGAATAAAGTTGCAGAGAAAACTAATCTTGAATTAACAGGCTGCGATTTATATGATAATGTAAAATTAAGCAGGGGAAATTACGTAAGAGGAAATGTTGAGAATTTACCTTTCGAAGATAATTCTTTTGACATTGTAACCTGCCATCATACTATCGAGCATGTCAGAGACTTTAAAAAATCAATATCTGAGCTAAAAAGAGTTGCTAAAAAACAATTGATTATAGTTACACCCTGCCAGAGATTTTTTAAGTACAGTTTGGATTTACATTTAAATTTTTTCCCCCTTGAATCTTTTTTAACTTCAATGATAAACATAAAAGACTATAAATGCAAAAAAATATTTGGTGATTGGGTTTACATTGGGGAGAAAGTATAAATGAATATCCCAATAGCAAAGCCATATTTAACAAAAGAGGAAGCTCAAAATGCTTATGATACAATATTAACCGGGTGGGTAGCTCAGGGTCCGAGAGTTAATGAATTCGAAAAAAATTTCTGTAAATATACCGGAGCTGATTATGCTGTGGCAGTTTCTAACTGCACGACCGCTTTACATCTGTCTTTGTTAGTTGCAGGAATAAAAGAAGGTGATGAAGTAATTTGTCCTTCGATGAGTTATATATCTACCGCAAACTGTATTAAATATGCCGGAGCAAAACCTATTTTTGCAGAAGTAAATCCGGAAACTTACAACATAGATGTAAAACATACAGAGAAATTAATTACAGATAAAACAAAGGCAATTTTAATTGTTCATCAAATCGGAATGCCCGCAGATATTGATGCTTTCAAAGTATTATGTGAAAAATACAATGTAAAATTAATTGAAGATGCTGCATGTGCAATCGGCTCTTCCTATAAAGGCAAAAAAATCGGCTCGCATTCCGAATTAATTTGTTTCTCATTTCATCCCAGAAAAGTCATAACTACCGGTGAGGGCGGTATGATAGCAACTTCAAATGAAGATTATTATAAACATTTAAAGCTTTTGAGACAGCATGCAATGTCAGTTGATGAAAGAATGAGACACCAATCCGGTCAGATATTATTTGAAGATCATCTGGAGGTAGCATACAATTACAGGATGACAGATATTCAGGCAGCTGTAGGTATTAAACAGCTGGAAAAATTGGATTGGATAATTGAAGAAAGACGAAAAATTGCATTCAGATATATCGATGAATTAAAAAGTATTGATTGTATAAGATTACCATTTGAAAATGTAGGTTACTTTTCAAACTACCAGTCTTTTAGCATCTATCTTAAAGAAAACTGTTCTGTGAGCAGGAATGAATTGATGCAAAAATTGCTTGATGCGGGGATCTCATCAAGAAGAGGTGTGATGACTTCACACAGAGAAACTGCATACAGAGATGAATATAAAAATGTAAAATTGCCGGTATCGGAAGATGTGTGTGACAGAAGCATCTTAATTCCCCTATATGTACCGATGGAGGATAAAGAGTTAGATTATATAATTACTGTTTTGAAAAAAACTCTTCAATAATTTTCAAAGAATTTTTTTTTGCTATAATTTTTTGATTGAAAACAATTGTATACCTTGTATCTTTTGTAGTTTAAAATTATATCATCTTTCCAAATTATTCCGCAAATTTTTTTTGTTATATGTGAAATACTGTGGATAACTAATTTTCGATATATTTTTATTAATATTCACAAAACATCTAAAAACAATTAATTAAAATTACTTTTACTTTAAAATTTATACAGTTTATTCTTCTTTCTTTTGAACGATCAAAAGAATGAAGCAAAGAAAAATCGCCCGCTGGTAATAAATTGCCGGAAATTCAGAGTATTGACGGCAAAAATTTCAACTCACCACCCGTCAGTAAAAACACAGACGGGTGGCTCAGACAGGAAATTTTTGCTTTTCGTCAATACTCTGAATTTCTTTCGGCAATTTATCACAGGCGGGAATCAAAAAATTAATAAGAATTCAAATTGAAAAAATTTTCCACTCTAAATCATATAGCACCATTTTTTTATTCAGATCTTTTTTCAATTACTACAAAACATCTGAACGCAAGCAAATCTTTAAAAGGAGTTAAGACGGTTTCCAATCCTTTGAAAAATGAAATTAAAGAATCCGGTATCATCGATTTATTTTCAAATCCACCTGAAGCGGGGTAAAGTATAAAGCTCATTTTTTCTTTCTTTATAATTTTGAAAACTTGTCCGAAACTTTCAAGAAATTTGTCCTGATGTTTAAAAAAAATTAAATATGGAATTGCCTGGTTGGAATCCCAAGGATCTTTCTCTTTTAAATCATTATGCAAATAGTAATCAATGTTAAATATAAAGGGTTCGGGATGAAATGCTTTATAAATAATTGATGAAAACGCAGTAGGAAACGGCTCGAGCATTAATATTCTTCCTCCTCTTTTTAAAACCCTTTGAGCTTCATTTAAAAATTTAACCGGATTATAAAGGTGATGAAAAACATCAATCATTATTATATTTGCTAAGCTTTCATTATCAAAGGGAATATTATGTGCATCAAAGCTCATATCAAGCCAATCACATTTATCAATGTCTGCCGATATTACTTCAGGCATGAATTCTTTAAAATTTCCGCTGCCCGCCCCTAATTCTAATGATTTACCCCCGACCGAACTTAAGTTTTTAATTATCATTTTATACCACTCTTTGTAAATGATTCTAAGTATCTTTTTCTTTTCCCAAATCTCTTTATGCTTATCTAATATTTTTGTCATTTAGTTCAGCTGTTATAAAATTTATTTTCCATTTCCTAAAAATATTCCAACATATCTGTGGTGCAGAGATATGGCATTCGACGTTCTTTACATACTTAAGTAAATTTAAATTTTCTCATTGCAAAAAAAGTCATTTTCAATAAAAGCCATCCGTGTTTAAATCTTGAAATATTTGTTTCACCGTAAACCCGTGATCTGTATCTGATAGGGATTTCAACAAATTTTAAATTTGTTTTAGCTGCACCGAATATCAAATCAAAATCACCGAACGGATCGAAATCACCGAAATAATTTTTAGTCATCTTTATCTTTTCATAATTTTTTCTCGAGACTACTTTGGTCCCGCATAACGTGTCTTTAATCCGCTGATTTAAGATCCATGTAAACATTGCGGAAAAAAATTTATTTCCAATAATATTCAAAGTTCTCATTGCGTCTTTTTCCAGCGGATAGACCAGTCTTGATCCGTTTATAAATTCTCCCATGCCGGAAGAAATTGCTTCAAAAAACTTGGAAAGATCTTCGGGAGGAACGGTCATATCGGCATCGAGAATCATTAACACTTTACAAGAGGCAATGTCAAATCCTTTCCTGACCGCATCTGCTTTGCCTTGCCCGTCTTGCTTTGCATATTTTAAATCGAGTTCATCGGAATATTTTTCACAAATTAGTTTTATTTCTTCGAATGTATTATCATTAGAATTACCTTCAATAAAAATTATCTCTGTATGCTTTCCCATTTGTGGTATACGGTTAACTATCTGATCAATATTTCCTTTTTCATTTCTCGCCGGTACGATTACGCTTACGGTATCTAATAAATTTTCAGAATTTTCAGAATTTTCAGAATAAGAAGTTTTTGATACAATAAATTTAGTCAGACATAATTTATTTATCAAAGGAAGATTTGCAATAAACCTATTGATAAAGGTGGACAGCAAGGGAATGTAAACCGGCATAAGAAATTTTCTTCCGGATTTTATTACATCGAATCTGCTGAGTTCAAGAAGGTTTACAATATCTTTTATGTCCAGCCAGTTATTTCTTACCTGCGGCATTTTAAGTTTAAAAAATTCTGCAAGATTAAGAAACGGCAGCCATAAAAAATTTATATAGGTAATAATGATTCTTGTATCAGGAGTGCATAATTTTTGAATCTGATCAAATGATTTTTGTACATCTTCAAGATATCCTATGGTATCGGAAAGTATTATGAAGTCAAATTTTTCATTCAGTGTAATATTTTCCGAATCCATTACATAAAAGTCATACTGAGGATAATTTTCCTTTGCAATCATTATCATCCGGGGAGATATATCAATACCAACTCCTTTAGACGGGTTTATTTCTTTAAGAAGATTTCCAATACCACATCCGATTTCAATCACATTGGAATGCTCGGGAATATTAAATTTTAGAAATTCAATTAAATTTTTATAATAATATTTGTTTTGGCGTATCCATTTGTATCTGTCAATAGCGTTAACATCCATTTGATCTATCACATTTTTTTTAGTATCGGATATGGTGGGACAATCAGAATTCAGAATGCGTTCAAAAGTTTTTGGTTTCAAAATTGTTTGTCTAATTTCGTAACAGGCATCGCTTATAAAATATATAATAAATAAATTTAATCAAACATATATTTTTAATTTTGTTGGGCTTCTTAGAAAGCAATAAAATTAGAACGCCAAAACGGAGAAAGTATTGGTGATACGTAAATTTTAAAATCGGTTAATAATATAAAAGTTTTTTAATAAGAATAATAAAACATCAAGGAATATTATTTTTAATTTAACATTGTAAGAACATCCGCTTGATATCCATACTAATCCCATGTATTTCTAAACTTTGAGATGAATAAATCAAGAAATTAAATCTTGAGTGTATCAACGGCATCAAGCTGTTTTAACAATTGTCCGGCTAAATTATTTGCCTGTACCCTTAACTCCGGAACAGCCGTTGATTCCCATAATATTCCCTTCAACATTGAGCCGATTGTAAAAAGCATAGATGAAACGGAATGATCTTTGTACATAACCGTTCCATCCGGGAGTGCATTAATTCCCAACTTCATATCATCTGGCGCAATGAGTCCTCTTCTAAGAAGATTTATAATAAGAGGTTCTTCGATTTTTTGAATATCAGTTTTTGGACCGGTGCAATTAATTACACGATTAACCGTAAACTCCATGTCCCTCTGAGTTTTTCTCTCTTTAAGAATTACGTTAATATTATTATTACTCTCGCGGATACTCTTAAGCCTTCCTCCAATGATTTTCAATTTTCCGTTTGAAATAAGTTCCTGCATCTGATCAAAAATTTCTTTCGGTAACCTGTGTCTTGCTACTCCCCAAAGATGCCTTATATGTGTCATGAATCTTTTTTTATCCTGTAAAGAAAAGCTGAGCCATATTTCCTGAGTCTTAGGTCTGACAGCATCTACAACGGCTTCACCTGTAATGCCATGCAACAAAACATATTTAATGTGCTTTCTGAATAAATGATACAACTGTGAAATTTCGTAAGGCGGGTGAAGTTCATCGAGTATATCCGTATAAGGTTTTCTTTTCTTGTGTGAAAGCGGAAAAAAACCTTTGGTCGAGACGGCATAAATCTTTCCTTTAAAACCTTTTTCAAGCAAACTTAATACATTATCAACCATCGTAAGACCGGTCCCGATAATTAAAATATTATCAATGTCATCTAAATTTTCTATGGCTTCTTTTTGCCATGGGTTTTGAAAGTAATTACCGGATTTATAAAAATCTTTATCATCAATTTTCGGATCATCGGGCAAAAAATTTCCCAATGCCAGAACTACTTTATCGGCTTTAAATGAGTCATTTTTTTTTAACATTATTTTCATACCGTCCCCGTCAGGAATGATGTCAATGGCTTCATCATCAACTA
This sequence comes from Bacteroidota bacterium, assembly GCA_030855105.1. Taxonomy (GTDB): domain Bacteria; phylum Bacteroidota; class Ignavibacteria; order Tepidaquicellales; family Tepidaquicellaceae; genus JAGPCH01. The sequence continues at coordinate 26,784 of JALYRX010000033.1, forward strand.
CTTTAACATTAACAGTTTCGTTATAATCGTCAATGGTTTTATGAAACAACTCTTGAAGATAATGTCCGTAAATTATGCGGGGCAAAAACTTATCATTCAGTTCATCATTTACAAATTCAGCATATTCTTGTTTTGATTTTATCCAGTTAATAAAATTATCAGGGTCATCAGTCAGAGCACTCATCTTTGCAGCCGGGACATTCAATACATGACTAGGATTATAGCTGCCAAAGGCAACTCCTTTTGGAGGTGGATTATTTTTATTTACTAAAATAATATTAAGCGGAATTGTGGATTGTTTTGCTAACTGAATAAGAGTAACTGTTCCGCAAAACCCACCCCCTATTATTGCAATGGTAGGCACATCATTCATAAGTTTATTAAAATTTGATGACAATTTACGTTTTATTTTTGTTTTTTAAAATTTAGATTTTTTAATACTGTTTATGCACTCTGTACACGATAATTTTTTGAACACTGATAACACTGATTTTCCTGATACTCGCTGATCATTATTAGAAATTGTAAAAAATCAAAATTCTAATTTACAATTATAATTTAATTAAGTTCATTATGAACATATCTTATAACAAATTAACAAATCCGTTATTTTTCCGCTCAATCCGTAATATCAGTGTTCAATTTTTCTCGTGTACAGTGGTTTATGCACTTAGACACAATAGATATTAAACGGGTATAACTCTCAGACTTTAATTTGTCCTGCAGCGGCAAAGTAAAGCACGTATTAATTATATGCAAAGTATCTTTTCAAATTATTTATTGGTCTTTCAAAAAAGTGCTTGCTTTCTGAAATTCCCCTGCTTGCATTGATTGTTCCTGAAAAAATTAAAGATAAAAATATTCTGACAGGAAACATTCATTGACCCATTAAATAATTTTAATTAACAAAACCTCTTCAATGATTTTTGATATTTTCTTAATATCTTTATTATCTAATTCCTGGTAAACCGGAAGACAAAGAACCCGCGAGGCTATATCTTCCGAAACAGGGCAATTGGCTCCTTTGAGATAGGGGAGTTTATTTAGTGAAGGATAAAAATATCGTCTTGCATTAATTTCATTTTCAGACAAAATTTTCTTTACAAAAAGCATTTGTTCTTCCGTCTGAAATATGACAGGGAAATATGAATAATTATATAAAATATTTTCCGGGATTAAAGGATACTGAACAGGCAAATTCTTCAGATAGCTTTTATAAAGTAAATTGATCTCTTTTCTTTTCCCGATGAAGTCATTTACTTTTGGTAAATTGCACAAGCCCATTGCGGCGTTAAATTCCGAAGTTCTTCCGTTAATTCCCATTGTAATATAATCATCGTCAAGATGACCGAAAGCCCTGTAAAGAAAAATTTGTTCAGCTAATTTATCATCATTTGTAATAACAGCTCCACCTTCTATTGTATGAAATAATTTCGTTGCATGAAAGCTTAGTGTTGAAATATTTCCAAAGTTTAAAACAGACTGATTATTTATTTTTACACCGAAAGAATGAGCCCCGTCGTAAATTACTTTTAAATTATGTTTGTCGGCAATGTTTTTAATTTTTTTAACATCACACGGAAATCCGTAAACATGAGTTGCAAGAATAGCACTGGTCTTGTATGTAATGGCTTCTTCAATTTTCTCAGCATCAATACAAAAAGTTTTATCTTCAATATCACAAAAGACCGGTGTACAGTTCTCCCATAAAATAGATGTTGTTGTCGCAACATATGAAAACGGTGTAGTTATAATTTCACCGCTAAGCTCAAGCGCTTTGATTGCAATCTGCAAAGCAATTGTCCCGTTGGAAACAAGCAAAATATTTTTAACACCAAGATATTCTTTTAGCCGGTGTTCTAAATTCTCGGCTAGAGGTCCTTGATTTGTAACCCAGTTTGTTTCCCAAATTTTTTTTAATTGTTCTGTGTATTCTTTGAGTGGAGGTAAATAAGTTTTGGTAACATTTATCACAATGATTTCAGGCTTGTCAGAAATTTATAAATAATTTTTAAAAAACCTGCGTTGATAAAAATCATAAACTATTTTCGGAGGATAACCAAATATTCTTTCGTAATGTCTTCTTAAAGTTTTTATACGATTTGCAAATGGGATTTTGAAAAGAAATTTTTGCATGAACTTTATTTTTTTTATTGCATATTTATCTTCACGCGGCAGAGTGTCTAAATTTGTAACCTGTTCTATCTCGTATTTATAAGAGTCAATTTTTTCCAATGAAAGCTGGTCTTTAGTTCTGAAGCGAAATCCTGCGAAGACAGTTTGCGTTGAAAATAACTTAGCATATTTAAAAAACCTGAGCCAGAGTTCATAGTCCCCGGCTAATTTAAGATTTGGATTGATATTACTTCCTGCTTTAAGCCATAAGCTCCGACGCCAAAAGATGGATTCCTGCTGTATCCACTGATAATCTCCAAGATAATAATTAAACTTTGACCATATCTTTAAATCCTTAACATCAACAGTCGTTCCCTCATCGTTGTAAAAAGTTGCTCTTCCTAATACCCATTCAACATCATCCATCGCGGAAAAAATTGTTGCTATAGAAAAAAAAGCATTCGGATAATATTTATCATCTGAATTAATGTAAGCCATGATTTCACCTGTTGTTTTGCTAAGGCCTTTTTGTAATGCATCATACAATCCCTTATCGGGTTCGCTTATCCAATAAGTTAAATAATGCTCATATTTTTTTATTATGTCTGCGGTTCCGTCCTTGCTTCCGCCATCAATAATAATATATTCCAAATTCGGATATTCCTGTTCAATAACAGAAAGAATCGTTTCTTCGATGTAATCCACCATGTTGAATGATGCGGTAACAATCGAAATCTTAGGCCAGGGCTTATTGTCAGGAGCTGTGGGTTTTATTTTTTTTTTAGTAACTCTTGACGGCAAACCATTTGTATTTTGTGGAATTTGTTTATTACCTTTAAAAGTTATTGGTAAAAAATTTTCCATACTTACTTTAAACCTAAATTAATTATATTTTAAAAAATTCAACTATAAACTTCAGCTTCTGCGGCTGCAGTAACTTCCCATTCAAGTCTTGGTTTTATCAGACCTTCTATTCTGCCGTTCTGTCCGTGTGAATAGGCAAAATCACTAGTCACTTCAAATGCAAGCAAGTTATTATGTTCATACAACAGTGTGTTGTAATCTTTTAAAACGAATAGCTTGCTTATTGTATATTTTCCTGCATTTAAAAGATTAGAAGGAACTCTGCAATAAGTTTTAAGATATCCTTTAACCGCTTTATACTTCAGATTAGTCAAAGCTGTACTTCCGATAAAAAGTAAATTTTCATATTCATCCATTAAATGAAAGGTGACAGTAACATCATAATCTTCATCATTAATGTTATAAAAAACAAATTCAAATTCAAAAGGATCACCTGGCCTTATTACAGATACATTTCTCTCTAAGGGACGAACTTCTGCTTTTATAATTTTTATTGTATCGGAGCTTGGAGCTTCTTCCAAACTCCACGATTGAGAAGTCTGGTTAGCGGTTTGCTCACCCATATATTTAGAGACAATGTATTCCGTTTCACCATCATCAGTTATTCTTCCCTTATCAAGTAAAATTGTTCTTTTACAAAGTGATTGGATTGGAAGCATATTATGGCTTACCAAAATAATTGCCGATCCTCTTTTTGCAACTTCAGACATTTTTGCCAGGCTTTTTTTTCTAAATTCGGCATCACCAACAGATAAGATCTCATCTATTATCATAACTTCAGTTTCGATAAATGCTGCTACAGAGAAGGCCAATCTAACTCTCATTCCGCTTGAATATTTTTTTATCTGAGTATCGATGAATTTTTCGACTCCGGAAAAAGAAACAATTTCATCAAACTTTTTGTCAATTTCTTTTTTTGACATTCCAAGTATAGTTCCGTTTAGATATACATTCTCTCTTCCGGTTAATTCGCTGTTAAAACCGGTTCCCGCTTCAAGCAAACTGGAAACCCGCCCGTTAACTTCGGCATTTCCGAAAGTTGGATTTGTAATACGTGAAATAATTTTTAATAATGTACTCTTGCCTGCACCATTATCACCTACAATTCCCAAAGTTTCACCATGTTTCAATTCAAAAGAAATATTTCTCAGAGCCCAGAATAAGTCATCGCTCTCATCATTGAAATTAAAAGTATTTAATCTTTTTAATACATTATAATTTTTTAAAGGATATTTTAGCCACGAAAATATTGCTCCCGCTAAAGTTTCTTTGCGGGTTTCTTTTAATCCAATAAGATACGCCTTGCATACATCATTTACTTTTATTGCAATATCAGACATTTATTTTTTGTTAATTACCATTTTAAATTGATAAACTTTATACAACATCTGCAAAAATCCTTTCTGCTCTTTTAAAATAATATGTTCCGCTAATAAAAATAATCAATGAACTTATACTACCTATCCCTATAAGATCCCATGGCATTGGAGAAAAGCCCAGTAACGATGACCTGAATCCTTCGATTACTCCCACCATAGGATAAAGCCCATACAATAAATAGTAAGTATAGCCGAATTTTTCAATAATTAAAGATGCCGGAAATACAACCGGTGCTCCGTACATAAGTAATGTTGTAATGAAACCTATAGCAAACTTTACATCACGATATTGAATTGCCAGAGAAGAAAGCCACATGCCTAATCCTAGTGAAGTAAGAATCATTAACAATATTAATAACGGAAGGAATACAAGATTTATTGTGGGAACTATGTTATAAAAAATCATCATTATGATCAAGAGGATAAATGCTATCATAAAATCAGCTAATTTAGAAATTACGGGAGTCAACGGCACTAATATTCTTGGAAAATAAACTTTTGTTAACACAGATGAATTTCCCACCAGGCTCCCGGTGGCAGCGGATAATGACTGAGAAAAATAACCGAAAGGAAGAATTGCAGCAAAAGAAAAAATAGGATATGGTATCCCGTTGCTGTTAATCTCTGCAAGCTTACCAAAAATAACCGAGAAAAGTACGACTTGAAACAAAGGATTTATGATAGCCCAAAGAATTCCTAACACAGTCTGCTTATACAAAATAGTAACATCTCTTAAAACCAAAAAATAAAAGAGATCCTTATAATAAATAAGTTCTTTTAAATCTTTGAGATGCCATTTTTTTTGGGATTCTATTATTAAACGTAAAGCAGGTTTATCGTTCAAAGTTTGCTTATTTTTTTAATTAAAAAATTTTACCTCAATACAACAAGCTTCTGAATTGTAGTCTCAACCTGAGAGCTGCCCTGAATTATAAATTTATACAAATACGTTCCGTTTGCTATGTAGTCTCCGTCGTTGTCAGTTCCGTTCCAGGGGATTTGATTGTAGCCGACTATTGCAGGTGAATTTATTTCTTTAATCATTCTTCCGGCGACAGTATAAATCTTAACCTTACAGCTGGTAGGGCTTAATTCTCCCGAAAGCTTAAATACAAAATTTGTTTCGGTTTGCATCGGGTTTGGATAATTTTCCATATCGGATATCTGCAGTTTATAGTCAACTAAAACCGTGTTGACGACCGAATCTGCAAAGTTACCGGTTACATCCACTGCAACGTATCTGAATTTATGTTCACCGGCAGCCAAAGTCGGATTGTATGTAACCGTTGCCTGTAAAAAATTATTGTCAGCAAATGAAATATCTATTTCAGGATTTTTAGTACCGTTAATATAATATGGGACGTATATAAAGCTGTTATTGCTGGATATATATACTCTTACATTTGAAGTATCGCTTATTACCATTCTGCTGTCATCATAAAATTTCAAAATTATATTAGGCTTTGACTGGACAAAATCTCCGTTCATAATTTTTGCACCATCATATGTTATATCCATAACAGGACTTAGCGTATCTCCCTGTACTACAAATTGTGTTATTGCCTTATTATTAATATCAAATAATTCATTTCTATTCCCGATTAATTTTGATTCAAAATATAAATCTAATGTATCACTCGGAACTTTTCCGTCTCTAAGACCTGATGTAGAAAACTTTATTTGAGAAGTTGACATGCTGTCGATCATTAACGGATCATACACGGTATCTTGTTTCAAAATTATATCAATGCCCTGCGGATTTTTTACATACCATTTATTATAATGGGGAGGAGCATCAATAAATCCGACATTATAATAATTTACAGAGAATGAAACGGTGTCACCTTCCTGAACCACTGTATCTGTACCCGTGAATGAATAGTTATCGGGAATTAGTTCAGCAGGCGGATAATATTTGAAGTTTGTAGATCTAAAAACGGGTGACTCCAAACCCAGTATTGTATCAATTTTTAAATTTGCATCGAGTCTCAGGTAGGGATAAGAAAAATAATCAACTGTATCAAGATTAACAAAAGAATTACTGGAAAGATTTGTATAAAGGGAAGTCGCAGTATTATCATCTCCAATTCCATAGACATCAAATGTTATAGAGCTGTTCGGAGCCAATTCTTGCTCCCAGGAAAAATTTTTCCATCGATCTGCAATACCAAAAGTTTGCGATATTTTTCCCGATGTTCTTTGAAAGACCGGATTGGTAATACAATTCAGAGGTTCCTGAATAGAATTTGAAGAGAACCTGTGAAATTTTTCGGAAGTTTGACTGGTATCTGCTCCGAGAAATCCAATGAATGCCCAGGTATCAAATAAATTTAATGAGCTGCTTCGCGGCAATATTGAATCTGCAAAAACGCTTCCGAACTCTTTGAATTTATTTTTAGTATCCTGATGTATGCTGTCAAAATCAGGAACCCATGATGAAAGATAAGACATAAGAAATTCAGTCGAGTCGAATGTATTCAAAAAATTCAAGACTGAGTCTGAGGATGAAGTAGAATTCATCCTGAAATTTTTTATTACAGAAACTTCTCCCGATGTTCTTTTTACTTTTGCAATGTTAAGTCCCTGGTTACCGCCACCGTCGCTGAAATATTGTATATTGTTAATGCCGTTATCTACTATTAAGAAAGAAGCTTCGGGTCCGTTGCTTCCGTAAGACCTTACATGCAAAAGCCCTGTGAAATCATTCAGCACAAATCCATCTCCGTTATATCTTACGCTTGAAAGATCAGGCTCATCAAATTGTTCCGGCTTCGAAGTATAAATTGTATAAGCCGAGTCAATACCTTTGCTGTCTGCCGAAACATCGGGATTATATATTGCTTTTTGGATTTCAGACCATCCCGAGCTGTCGTTATTTACAATGGCATTCGTTTTTAAAAAATAAACTGTATTCAAAACCTGAACGGGAAGGTTAACATTAAAACTGCTGATTATACCGGAAAGATTACTGTTGTTAAAAGTTTGTAAAACAGGCGAGTCAAATCCCTTTGAAGTATCAACCTGTAAAATTAATTTAACATTATTATTTCTTAAATCTATATTCGGATTTAATCCGGTAAATTTAAAGCTTGCTCCGTTAAGCAATGCATTATTAAGCGGCTTTATCGGTACATAAGACAAATTTCTTAGAGTAAGAGGGAATGTTATCGAATCGTTGTTGTAAAATTTCTGAGAATACGAACGGTTAGGGTCAAGTATCACAGACATTGAATAGTTAGCGATTGTATCGATTGTGAAAAAATATCCTAAGGTATCTATATAACAAAAATCATTTATAACTGTATCTTTTCTTAGAGTTGCAATTCCATCTTTTCTTAATTGAAATCTTATCCGTAACGAGTCAGCATTTATTCCGAGGTTCTTCGGGAAAATTGACAGTTTAATTAATTCACCGAGTGCCGGGAAAGCATTTGATAACGTGTATTCATTTTGTCTTATATCAAACTCCGGAGAATTGGGCATAGCCAGTTTTGTAGCAGGATCTCCAATCAGGTTATAACAGTTGATTGTGTTTCTTGCGGAGAAGCTGTTTGAGTCTCTGCTGCTTTGTTTCGAAGCATAACTAACCATTTCACCGATTCTTCTTGCACTATCTGAAAAATTTTGTAACATGTATTGATTGAAATTATTACCGCTTCCGGAAAAACTCCAGCCTGTTGTTCCTACAAAACCGATCGCACATTTATTCGGAAGCAAAAAGAAATTTTCACCAAAGCTTCTTAAGTTTGGCTCTGCATTTTTTCCCGTAAAACATGTAAAGCTTAAAACAAGAGGCTGCTTACCTCCGTTGTTTAAGGTGTTTGGATTTTCCAGACCTATCTCCCAGTCCTGTGCAGCAGCATGTCCGATAAAATTCACTATTAAAGCTCCACGGTCAAATTCTCTTTTGATAGAATCTTTATAATTATAAGTTACATAACCTGTCGAATCATTTCTGTAAATTCTTGAAACCTGCATGCAAGGCGGTGGCCCGCTTATATAGCTGCTAATAAAACCATCCGATTTTTGCTGGAAGCTTATCTGCTCAGCTCTGTATCCTCCTCCGGTAATGGCAATATATTTTTTCCACCACTTATCGGGCTGTTGAAAATCGTAAGCAATTATTTTATCAACCGCATTTTGCGCTTCGGCAGTTGTATAAACAGGTAATCTTCCTATGGCTATCTGATGATAATATGTAAAGGAACCGATATTAAAGTTTACAAAATATCCGTCAGTCGGAGGATTTCCGTATGTCGGTACAAAATTTTGATAATATTGATTTGAAGGGTCATTTCTCTTTGGATCTAATGATGCTCTTCCCATCAAGCAAACATATTTTACCTTGGGTGTTTTCCAGCTATCATAGGCATATTTTACGAAATTTCTGACAGCGACAGGATCTTCAATTCCATAATTAAAAATATCGTACAAATCTTCGATATCTGCTTTTACAACTCTGAAATTATCAAAGCTTTCCCTATGATTTTTTAATTGTTCTGTTTGTGATTCAAAAAATCTATTGTAGACTATAATATAATCTGCTGCAGTGGTGGCTGAAACAAAATCTCTTACCTGCCTGCTTATAATACGGAAAGGCTTTTTTGTAATATTTGCGTTTACGATTTCAAATGCAGAATTGCTTTTTCCTGTAAATGTAAGTGTTCCCTGACTGCCTGAGAAACCTACAATCCGAATATTATTTTTGATATCATAAATATTTGTTTGATTGCCGGCATTATATCCCGAGACATTTATTTTCTTTGAAGTTGAGTCTGTTCCGGATAGGTTTATTGAGATGCCATTATTTCTAATTACAAAATCCCTCGGATAAGTTAAAATAAAAAAATCAATATAGACCTTTGGAGAATAATTTGGAAGCAGTGTAGGTACATAATTGAATGTGACACTGTTATTCGTATTATTGGAAAGTAAAGAGGAAGAAAATGTTATCGTTGTATCAATTTTTCGTAAACTATCTGAAACCAAAGTAACAACGGTTGTATTATTAATTTTAATTTCTAATCTATGTTCGTTTGAAGAGGAAATAGAATAAGAAATCGGTTTAATAAAAACTTTCAAACTGCATGTCTGTGCAGATGGAGATAGGTTATCAATAAAAACATTTTCTGTAAGTATTCTGTCATCCTTATCTAATATTTTCCAGAACCATCCTTCTCCCACAACCAGCTCAGTACTAAAATATCTGAAATCACTATTTGAATTGACCGTTTCTCCCAGATCATAGAAATTATCTTTTTCAAAGTGAACCTTTTTGTAGAAATAAGTATCGGAAATATTATCCGGAGAAACAAAAGAAGATGTCTGCATTCTCAAGCCGTTGCTTCCATCCCAGCCAATCCAATAAATACTTGTATCGGAATATTGATTATAATATTCGTCTATGGTGTAAACGTTTGCATTTGAATTAGCATTTCTATGCGGAGTCGGTCCTCCGAAATTTCGCTTCCCATAAAAATCAATATAATCATTCTCGTCAAATGAACCGTCGTCCTCACCCTGAAAGTGAACCGGAATTTCATTTCCTTTGTACAAAACTTTAACAGTACGCGGATCTATGCCGGAAGTATTAACACCGGCACTTGCAAAGTCCGACCTGTTAATACGGTAAATTCCGTTATCATTTACTAATAGCTTTAAGTAAGTTTTATTAGGAGTGATCCAATTGTAGTTGTTCTGAGAGAATGAAAAATTTACAAATAAAAAACTTATAATGAACGTAAAAATTATTTTTTTCATAAATGGAAATTGATATTTGGTTAAAAATTAATATCGTAGTCTTAATTCATACTCTCCTTGTTATTTGTAAATTTTTAATTTTTTGTTTAAACAATATACAACAATTTAGTAAAAGTTTCACTTTAATAAGGTTTTAACTTTTCCTTTAAAACCCTGATAATAAATAAAGGAACCCCGACAATATATTTTCTGAAATTTGCAACGGGATTTGATATATATCTGACCAGCCATTCCAACCCTATCTTTCGAAAGAGAACCGGACCTCTGATTTTTTTTCCTGCAAAAACTCTGATTCCTTCACCGACCAATAAAATTATTTTGAAATTTAAATTCTGTTTGTTTTCAATAATCCATTTTTCCTGGATGGGAGAGCTTAGCCCGACAATGATAATGTCTGAATCAGAGTCATTAATATACTTTACGACATTTGAGCTGAGATACTGATAACCTTCCTGTATCCCGGTGATATTTAAAGCAGGGTGCAGTTTATTAATTTTATTTAAAATTTTATACCTGTGCCCGAAAAAAAAAACTCTCCAATTATTTTTAACACACTCTTCAATCAAAAAATGATAAAAATCCGAACCCGTAATTCTTGTTTCCAAACCATCTTTTCCATATAAAAATTTTGAAGCCCAATAAACACCTATACCATCGGGATGTATAAGATCAAATGAATTAAAAATGGCTTTTAGATTTTCGCTGTTATAAATTATATTTAACGTATCTGCATTCGCATAACCAATCGTCAGCTTTTGGTTTTTAAAAATACTTTCTTTTATTATATCTAAAAATTTTTCGTAATTAAGCTTAGCTACCCTGATACCAAAAATGTCTATTGTCTCTATATTATTTAAAGCCATATGATCTAAGAGCTTTCAACGTAAAAGGTTATTATACAACTCTTCAATACAGGGAACTACAGTCTTTTGTGTATATTTTTCGAGCACTAATTCATTTAAGGTTTCCGCACATTTTGCTGCTAATATTGTATTTCCATTAAAAAGTTCTATCTTCTCTGCAAGAGCATGTTCATTTTCCTTTTCAAATAATAACCCGTTAACGCCATCTTTTATCAGCTCGGAAATTCCATCTACATTGGAACCGATAAAAGGTTTTTTATTTAATCCGCTTTGAAGCATAAAACCCGGAAATGGATCTCTTAGGGAAGTTAAAATACAAATATCAGAAATATCAAAAAACTCTTTAAGGTTTCTCTGAGGAGGAAAAAATTTGACATTTAAAGAATTTTCTTTAATAATTTTTTCGTAACTTTTTTTTTCTTCACCTTCACCTACAAGAATCAATTTCAAATTTAAGTCTTTTAAAAGGACAATTGCTTTTAGCAATGTTTCATAGTTCTTCTCCTTATGAAATCTGCCGATAGATAAAATTATTACTTGTTTATTTTCTTCCAGCGAATTCCGGTTACTTCCGGGTTTCAGTTTTGAGCCTGATTCTTCTTCGCTGTCAACGAAATTTGGAATCAAGCTTATTTTGTTTTCATCAATATTAAATTTTTTTATAAGCATTTCTTTTACGGAATTACTTACTGCAATGATTTTTTCGGATTTGTATTCTACAAAAAACCTTTTATCTACAATGCTCAATGCAGTAAAGACAGTATGAACATTAGAATTTTTTGGCATTGAGTTAGACAGTAGTTCTTGGTATCTGTGATGAGTGTGAATGATGTTAATACGATTTTGCGCGACAATTTCAGAAACAAATTTTACCGACTTTAAAAAAGATGTTTTGGCAGAAAGTTCAGGAAAAGCAAATATTCTTATCCCAAGTTCTTCAATCCTGTCAAATGAATCCCCTTTGTCGGTACATAAATAAACTTCGTGCCCGCGCAGTTTAAAATATTTTAAAAGCAGGTAAATGTAATATGATCTTCCGTCAGCATAATTGAATGCAGGAGTTAAATGAAGAATGCTATGCTTCATTAGTATAGCTGAATAAAATTTTTCCCGTTAAGGAGATAAACATTTGCTTTATCTGATATTATTTTAAGATACATTTTAGTAAATTTTCTGAATGAATTTTTACCGGATAATTTTATAATAACATCCTGATCCTTATATTTGCTTATGTTCCCGTCTAATTTGAGAAAATATTGCGAATCACCGGAAGTTTCCAATTCATACTCTCTATCACCGATTTCTTTTATTAAAAGTTCTGAGCTTAACGAACTTGTATCTAATGAACCGGTGTGTATAAAATCATAAATTTTTTCCTGAAGCTTAAACTCTCCATACTTCCGGAAATTGTAAGGTCCGGTTGCATATTCAAGCATGTGAGCCTGGCTGAATCGGGAAGGCAGTCCGAGAACAATATTCTTTTTACTTTTGTCCGGATTTAAATCTATTAAATTTTCTATTGTTACTACAGAATTTTGATAAGCATATTGCCAGTCTTTTATTAAATTAAAATTCAGCAATAAATAAAAAAGAAAAAGTACAGGTAAAATTATTTTATAGAATTTCAGGCTAAATGAAATCTTGCTGATAATAATAAAAAGTGATAAGTAAAAAAATAAATACGGGATTAAAATTAACTGGGGACGGAAGTAACCTGCGATTAAATTCGGAGCAATTGAAATCATAAAAATTAATGCAAGATAAAATAAATATTTTAAATTATTTGTCCTTACAAGAATAAAAATTGTTGTTACCAAAAAAATTATAAGCAGTAACAGGTATAATATGAAAATAATATTTTGACTCTCCAAATTATTCTGCAATGAAAGATAATCATACGGAATTATCAGCGCAATAAATGCCTTAAACGAAACGGAAAGAATACTGAAAAGTCCGGGTGCCTGAAAAGTTGTAACAACTTCACTCGGATAGATGCCAATTACATATACTCTTACCAGCGTATACATGAGCAAAATCATAAATTCGATTGCAATCAAATGTTTTAGTCTGCTGATTTTCTCTTTGCCAAGTGATATGTATATTAATGCCATCGTAATGAAGGGCAGTATTACCGAAGTTTCTTTTGTAAACAATGATAATACAAAAAATGTAAAAGCCAATATTAATTTTAGTACGGATTTTTTTTCAAGATACAAGAAAGTATAAATCAAAGATACTAACATAAATATTCCGCAAAGCAAATCTACCTTTCCGATAGTCCAGCAGATATCGTTTATATTGTTAGGGTATAACATGCACAAAAGAATAAGTGCGTAAGAAAGTATCAGCCTTTTTGAAATTTTTAAAAACAGGTATGACGAAAGAAAAACAATTATATATAATAACAATAAGTTTTCGATTCTGAATAAAATAAAATTATCTTTTGCTGCACCGAAAAAATTATTCAGCCAAATGCTGAAGTTAATTGATAAAAACCATATTGGTCTGAAATGAAGATTGCTGTAGTATGGTATCGAGCTGGCTAATTTTTGTTTTAAGGTTGAGCTCTCTGCGGAAATAAAATTCATATAATCATCCGACATCAAGCCGATTTCAAAGTATCCTGAAAAAATCAAAAATACAGTAAATAATGCGAATGCTAAAACAGAAAAAAAAATTAATTTGAACGTATTATTTTTAATAAAATAATTTGTCAATCTGAGTTTAGTTTAATAGTTTTAAAAGTTCTTGTTTGAACTTTTTTTTCCCTTCAAAATGTGACTGCAATCTCTGTCTTAGCCTGTATTCCCTAGTTTCTTCAAAAATTTTATCCGGTAAAAATGTATTTATGTAAGCCAGTGATTTCTTTAAGCTTATACTACCTCCGAAATAATTTCTTGCCTCTGCTTTTTCACCGTAAAAATATTCGATCCAAAAAACTATATTTTTCCACAAATTTTTTTCCGTCTCTGAATCGGAAGTTTTAATTTTCTGTAACGCATTTCCGGAAAGCAAACCGTAAATGTCTTTTTTGCTACCGGTTTTTGACAAAGAATTTTTCCTTAATCTCGTATATACCAATACTTCCGGAAGTATCTTAAATTTTAATTCTTCTTTCATCCTGAACCACAGCTCAAAATCCTCATAGCTTTTAAATTTGTTATTGTATCCGCCTCCACCGAGGATTTTCTTTTTATTAAATATTACCGAGGAATGATTTACAGGATTATGCAGGTATAGAAATTTTTTTATCATATCATCTTCCTGCGGCGGTTTTATACTAAATAATATCCTGGCAGGGTCTTTGAAATAAACCGAACTGCTTGATATAACATCGTATTCAGGATTGGCTTTTAAAAAATCAATTTCAGTTTTAAGCCTGTTTGAACTGTTCAAATCATCAGCATCTATCCTTGCGATCCAGTCTCCGCTTGAAATACTTAATCCGTAATTTAATGCTCCGGCAAGCCCGCAGTGTGGAATCTTCTTATAATTAATTCTTGAATCCTTAAATCCGTATATGACATCTTCCGGCTTATCCTCAGACCCGTCATCAATAATTAAAAATTCAAAATTTTTATAAGTCTGATTTAAAATATTTTTTACAGAGGATTTTAAATATTTGCTGTCATTATATACAGCCATCAATACTGTTATATTATTCATTGACTCACGCATTCCATGTATAGCTCTAAATGTTTTTTAACAGCATTTTCTATGTTAAATAATTTCAGTGCTTTATTGTAAAAATTTTCTTTCATTTGATTTACGGCTTCCGGGTTTTCCAAAGCAAAAATAATTTTGGTAGCTAACTCTGTATAGTTATCTGTTTCAAAGGTAAGTCCGTCGGCACCGTTTTTAAAAACATAATCCAGCCAATCAAACCCGGAACAGAGAATAAGATTTTTTGTGAATCCCGCTTCGACAATTGATACCGGAAATCCTTCAGATTTGGAACGTGTAGGCATTATAAAAATATTTGTATCAATTAATAAGTTAACAATATTTTTAACTTTACCTAAAAATATGATCTCAACTTTCAAATCTTTGGATAACGATTCTAATTCATTCCTATATTCACCGGTTCCCGCTACCATAAACGTTATTTTATCTTTATATTTACGGCTGACTATTTCAGCAGCTCTTATAAAAGTATCAACACCCTTTTCATAAACTAATCTTGAAGCACATAAAATTTTAATTTCATGTAAATTTTTTGATTTCAAATTTTCTATTACAGGAAATCCATGTCTGATTAATTTAATATTCTTCTTTGCAGCAATTTTATTTTTCAGAAGGTATTCCACTATCGGCTCACTCACTGAAATATATTTATCAGCTTTAAAATGTGAAAGTCTTCCGGCTTCGGGGATTATACCGTGTATCGTCTGTACAGTCTTAACATTTATAAACCCGGAAACCCTGTAACCTATGTTCGCAGCATAATGATTGTGTGAATGAATAACATTAATTTTATTTGTTCTTGAAAAATTAAATATATCCGGGATTATTCGTGCAAAATTTTTTAAACTCCGGTTTTGGTGACTTAATGATTTATTTTCTGAAACATTTATACCCGAATCTTCAAATCTTTTTACGGAATCGCCGCCACTGTTCATTAAAAAAATTTTGAACTTGTTTGTTTTCTTTAACCCGGTTAACAGATAAAATAAATGACTGGTAACTCCATCGGTGTAGTTTAATTCGTTGGCGAGTATTAATAAATTTATCACTTCTTAAAAATGCTTTTGAGTAAATCCGTTGATTGTATATTTTACAAATCTAATTTTTGAATTGTCAGTTTTCACAATATGAAAATTATTGAAAATATTCAAATTTATTTTTATTAAAAATCTCTTAATAAATTGTTTTTAATAAATCTTTATTCTTTTAAAAGGTATGTTCCGCTTTGCATAACGGTAACCGGTAACTCTTCGGAAAATGATTTCAGATACCGGCTCAGAGCTTCCTCCTCCTGCGGATCAACAGCGTAAAAAGTTACTTCATCATCACCGCAAATATAGTTATCGGAAATTTTCCATTGTCCTACATTTATCCATTGCTCCGGAATCTTTAAATCTTTTTGAAACCATTTGTCATAGATAACTGCGATTCTTACATTCTTTTCCTTCGTAATTTTGTTCAAGCAGTCCGAATCAAAAACAGAATCTAATTTTTTCTTTGCTATCTGATTACTGCCAAGCCCTATAATATCTACGCATTGTATATCAGTAAAAAAATTGACCGTTCCTATGTCATTTAAAGCAACGCCTTTTCCGTAATAAAATTTGGTGATAAACTCTGCCATCTGAAATTGCTGTTCATAAATATTTTTAATTGCAGTGATTGTTTTGTGAAGGGAAAATTCTCTGTAAACCGAATAAACAATAAAGATTAAAAAGATGCACATTGCAATCTTATTTTTTTTTATCAGTTCAAAATTTAATTTCAGTTTAAACTTTTTTGAGCAGTAATCATACAGAGCCAATGAATTAACGGTCATGGCGGTTACAACAAGATAAGCGTCATATCTGAAGTAACCGTTATTGATTGCAGTTTTATGAATTAATATTGTTGATATTAAAATAAAAAGCAATAATGGTATTGCGGACCAGAAGCTTTTTTTAAATTTAATCTGAAGAATGAATAAAATGACAGACATCAGAAAGAGAAAAATAATTTTTTTACTTTCAGCGAGATGATTATAGAGAGAACTGCCGGAATCAAAAAAGTTAAGTGAAGCAGTATCAATACTTTTTAACATTATGGAATTTGGAAAAAACGATCCTCCGTTTTGAATGGATAAAATCCCGTAAAGCGAAGGAAGAATAAGTCCTGCAACCATTATCAACATGGAAAGAAGGTATTTTCTTCTTATTAAAAATAATACCGACACTACAATATCAAGAAAAAATCCTTCATATCTTATTGTGGTGATAAAGAATGAAATTAATAATAAATATTTTTCGCTTTGCCAAAAAATTTTATCCGTCTTCAGATTTTTACCTAGAGCTTCAGCGGAATATCTAATAAATAAAATCGTCATCACAGAATGAAGGATATGCTCCATTCCCGAATAAACATGAATTGATAAGGGTAAAAATATTATTATTGTAATAAGTGTAAGACCTGCGAAAAAGTTTGAAACATCATATTCTTTTAAGAATTTGAATACAACAAATAACAGTAATACAGAGAAAAAAATATTCAGGATAAAAGGAATGTATTGATTGACTCCGAATATCAAAAATAGCATTGTTAAAATAATTGTCCAGGCAGGTGACGATGAAGCCGAAGAATATTCATACTTTGTAATTCCCCACACATTGTTAGCTACAATATTCTTTGCATGCGCAAGATGTATGTAAGCATCATCCAGTGCATATACAAATTTCCCGCCGGTTAGATTTTTTGAAATGAAATAAATTATTGATACGATTATCAGTAACAATGAGATACTTAAAATCAAAGGTAAATTTTCTTTTATATTTTTTGGGGTTAAATTGCTCAATCAGGAATTTAATAGTTTGTAGTATAAGCATTCGTATTTTGCAAATATTTTTTGCCAGTTTAAGTTAATAGAAATTAATTTTGCATTTTGGCTGATATTTGAAACCAAAGCTCTGTCACTATTTAGTAGTTCTAAGGTTCCATTTAATTTTTCATTGTCTCCGAAATTAATTACAAAACCGTTTTCTTTCTGCTTGATATAGCTTGACATGCCGGTTTGCTGCGTGACGATCGGTACTAATCCCGCCGCCATTGTTTCAACTGCGGAAATTGAAAAAGGATCATATTCACTTGAAGAAATATAAATGTCCTTGTCAATAAGGAATTCTGCAAATTTACAGGTTTCTAATTTGGTAATGCCGGTAAAATTGTCTTCTTTAAACTTCATGTTATTACATAAAAGAAAAATTTCATATGGAAAATTAATTTGTTTCAATGTCCCATATAAAAATTCAAACCCCTTTTCCTTTCTTTCAATTTCGCCGATAAAAACTATTTTCAAAGGAATATTGTTATTTGACATTTTCCTTATACCAATCGTATTAAAAATTTCATCAATTCCATTCGGGATAATTTCAATTTTATTTTTATCAAACTCAAAATACCTGGATGCAATTTCAATAGAGTCATCAGAAAGAAAAATAATTTTATCGGAATATTTAAGGAAAATATTTTCACAAATCTTATCTTTGAAAATATAATATCCGGATACTTTTTTATAATTATTATTCTCGTGATAAATTACACCATGAACATTGTAAATAATTTTAACCTGACTAATTATTCTGTATAAAAATACAGCTGCAGCAAATCTTTCATATGTGATTATGTGAATGATTGCCGGTTTTTCCTTTAGCAGAAAGAAAAACAAAGTAATTATTCCCAGACGGATTATTTTTGAATTATTGTCAAAGTTAATTATTTCATGACCGAATAATTTCTGGATAAGCCCGAACTTTCGTCCATCAAAAAAATATTCGATGAAAAAAGAATCATATTTCTTTAGAGATTCCGTATAAATTCTTTTCGCAACCTTTTCGGGACCGCTCAGATATTCAGATTGATTGTATTTTCCTAAGAAAAATATTTTCACTCTGTCTTATCATTTAACTTATATAATTCGATTTTTACGTCATCATAAACGTCATAAGTTTTATTCAAAGTATACTTGTTGAAATTAATATTCTGAGCCATATCCGAATAGCAGGGACTTGCATTTTCGAATTTATAAACGCCATCTTCTTTTTTCTTTTTCCACATAATGATCCACGCCGGGTTTTTACTGTAAACATAATCGGGGAGAGATTTTTCAAACCATGTTCCGTGACGAAATCCGTTTTTGGCGATGTGCTTGTTGGTTAATCCTACAAGATCAATAAACTCAATATCTTGCAGATAATAAGGAATTATACCTGATGATCCGTTTGCGACAAGACTTTTTGACGGGATGTCATTTTTTATATCCTCCGATATGTGTTTCAGATTATTCCATAATTGAGTTTCAATATTTATAATTTTATAGTCGGCAAAAATCAAGCACCAGCCAGTGATAAAAAAAATAAAAAAAACAATTGAATAATGCAAAAGTTTTTTTATTTTAAAAGAAATCATAAACTCTTTTAAGCTTACTACTAAAGCAAAGGAAAGAAAAGGAATTGCGGGGATAATAAACCTGTATTGAACCATCCAGTCTCCGCCGGAAAATATTACAAAAAAAACCTGGATAAAGATAAGAAATAAGCTGAATAAAAAAATTTTATTTGAATTTAAACTTTTGAATGTAACCGGAACAAATATAAAAAGTAAGATGAATTGAGGATTGTGTCTGAAGAAATCAATTATATAAAATAAGCCGTTCTTATAAGTCCGTAGCTCATAATATCCGAAAAGGTTATGACCTATCTTAGCATAAAATGTATTGGGAAGAATGTCTTCAAAATACAAATATCTGAAAATAAGAAATGCTCCGAATAAAATACCGTAAAGAAAAAATATTTTGAAAGTGAATTTATGATTTTTTGAAATTATATATATGAAAGATAGGAAAGCCAAGGAGAATAGCACTCCCTCCGGTCTTGATAAAGAAATCATGAAAATAAGTATGGATAAAATTATGATTTCATTTGCATTAATTTTCAAACTCAGAACTTTATAAAAACAAAGCAGGAGAAGAAAAATATAAAGCATTATTTCGAAACCTGACACTGACCACAATATGAATGGAAGATTAAACATCATAATGACGCACGCTGCGAGAGACATTCTGCCTAAGTTTAATAAAAGACAGATTTTATACAGCATTATTAAATTCAGGAAAGCAAAAACGAGGCCCGCTATTTTAGAGCTGAGCTCAAGAGGTAAATGAATAAATTTAAATAATGATAAAAGTAAAAACCAGCTGAAGCTCGAAAATCCTTCGACAAATTCGCCGGGATTATAAACAATTCCTTTTCCATTAATGAAATTATTTACATACCGGAAATATATATATAAGTCATCGATCACCCACCCGAACACACTCAATGCAAAGCAAAGAAAAATCAAATATATCAAAACCAGAAAAAATAAATCAGCTTTCAAAAGATTTTTAGCCATTCTTTTTTTCGATAAGATTTACCAACCATGCTAATCTTAACTTGTTCTTCAATACATTTTTGATTTTAAAATGCTTTCCGTATGATTCTTTAAAATTAATTTTCTCATTCGATATTAAAACCACTATGTAATTTCTTAATTCAATATCCTTAAAATTTTTTATCAGAATATTTTCAAATTCACGAAAATCTTTTTTATTCCAAATGCTTCTGTGTGACTCATATTCATTATTATTTATTGCGCCTTGCTCCCAGTTATTACCGGTCGGAATATTAATCAATACATATCGTGCTCTATCCAGACTCAGGTGTATTAAATCAAGAGCAGCTTTCTTTTCGAAATGTTCGATAACATCACCGCAGTTGATAAGGTCATATTTAGTACCGGTTCTTTTTAAAAAATCCCGGGCATTCTCAATAAAAATATTATTATAAAAATATTTATGATAAGGTTTTATATAATCCGGAAAAATTTCAACACCGTCAATGATCCTGTTCCAGTTGCCCGAATAATTTCTATCGCCCCAGATCTCCAAAAATTCTCTGAACAATATACCCCATCTTCCGAATCCGACACCGATATCAAGAATACTTTTTGGATTTAGCTTTTTGACTAAATCGATGTTGTAAGAAATATTTTGCCAGTTGGATGTTCCCAAGATTAAGAATTAAAATTTATTTTTGAAAATAATATTTACCGAAAGAACAAAATACTCCGTCAATATAGCAACAAATGCGGCGCCGCTATTACACATATTGTGGAATGAAAAATAAATTCAATATTACATTAATTATCAGACCTATTAAAGTTACAATAATATTCACTTTGAAAATCCGAGACTGTTAAGAATTGTATCGGCAAGATTGTTTAGTGCATGTCCTGCTAGAAAGATAAATTTTAAGTATAATGCCGGTTCTGATAAACTTCTATTATATAAAAAGTTTGATAAGTGATTACTAACTGAAGTTACGCAAATACTATTTTGACACCAATTGACCACCCCCCTGCCTGCAGCAGGCAGGCAAACCCCCTTCTTACTCTAAGGAGGGTCAGGGGGTGGTCGTTAATTCATGATTTTTGAGTGTTTATTAAAAAACATTTTTGATTTATTTATCTTAAAAATCAAAAAATATATATTTTGCGTAACTTCAGTCTAAGTTACACAAGTTGACCGCTGTGATATTTGAAGTTTGGTTGTCCGACTACACCACGAATTAAAACTAAATTATATTTATAATTCATTTTTGTAAATTAGTACTAATTCGTGAAAATTAGTGGCGATCACTTGAATTCACTGATGAAGAGGTCAAGTTGAGTAAATAAAAAAATCTAAACCGGATGATTTAGATTTTTAGCTTTCAATGTAAATCTTAAATTAATTTTACAATTTTTTAATTATCTTTGCCGGAACTCCGCCCACTACTGTATTCGGAGGAACATCTTTTGTAACAACAGCACCTGCACCCACGATGGCTTTTTCCCCTATAGTAATTCCGCACATTATTGTTGCCGAAGAACCTATCGATGCTCCTTTCCTTACAAAGGTTTTTTCAACTTTCCAGTCAGCTTCTGTTTGCATTCCTCCTTCTTCGTTTGTAGCGCGCGGAAATTTATCATTAATAAAAGTTACATTATGCCCGATAAAAACATTATCCTCGATATTTACACCTTCACAAATAAAAGTGTGTGAAGAAATTTTACAGTTCTTTCCGATGTGCGCATTCTTTTGTATCTCAACGAAAGTTCCGACTTTGGTGTTATCATCAATCGAACAACCGTATAAATTTGTAAAATCGAAGATCTTAACATCTTTGCCGAGTTTTACATTTACTAAATTTTTTTTATCCATTTTTTCATTAAATAATAATTTTTTTTATTTAGCCCCTCTTCCGAAAATCATGACCGGGAATGTTTTAAAAATTAACTGCAGGTCAAGCCATGGAGTCATATTGTTTATATAGTATAAATCTAAAATCACAGAGTCTTTAAAAGAAACGGAGCTTCTTCCCGACACTTGCCAAACCCCTGTGCATCCCGGTAAAACCGTGTGTCTTCTTTTATGCCAATCGTCAAAAGCTTCATACTCATAAGGAAGGCAGGGACGCGGACCAACAAGACTCATATCGCCTTTTAATACATTGAATAATTGCGGCAGCTCATCTAATGAAGTTTTTCTTAAAAATTTACCGGCTGCTGTAACCCTATTTTCACTGATAACTTTGCTTGAACTATCAAATACAGAATTATCATTCATAATAAATTCTCTCATATTAATTTTTCTTTTTTCGTCAGCATCATCATTTGTATACATTGATCTGAATTTATAGAACATAAACGGAACGCCGTCTTTTCCGATTCGGATTTGTTTAAACAAGATTTTTCCCGGTGAAGACATCTTTACTAAAATAGAAATCAGTAAGAATACAGGAGACAAAATAATCATTCCTGTGAATGCCGCCACATAATCAAAAACTCTTTTATAAATGTAATTGAGATTCTTATTAACTTTTGTCGAAAGATCAACAACTGGAATGCCGTTATATGATTCGGTTACGATTTTTTCCGGAACAATATTGAATAATTCAGATGTGAGCTTTACAGTCTTTTCGAGAGCAGTGCATTTTTCTATAAGTGTCAGCAGACCGTTATAGCTTATGTTTTCAAGAGCGATTATTGATTCATCAACATTTAATTCCTGCACTACACTTTTAACATCGTCAATTTTCCCTACACACTTGATGCCTTTAAAAACCTCTTCACCTGTTTGCAAATTATCGTCAAGAAATCCTACAATCTTTACTCCATAAAAATTTTCAAATAACATCTTCTCTGCTAACAGTTTAGCTGTCTTACCGGCTCCGATGATTAATACATTACTGTTGTTTAGAATTTGTGTAAAGTTAAGATAAAACGGCTTCAGTAAAAATAACCTTACAAAAGAAATCCCGGTGAATGCAATCAGGAGAAAGCACAAAACAAATACTCTTGACGAAAGTAGCAGGTTAAATTTAATGACAAATGAAAATATTATAAGCAGCAGTATCCCGTATAGAATTGATTTTATTATAGCCGTGAAATGCAGAGCTCTTGTCAGGAAAATATTTATTTTATATAAATAATTATTCTGAAATATAATAATAAATATTAATGAGAATACAAAAAAAGTCAGGTAAATAAAAAACTCATTTTCATAAAGTATTACTTTCTTATTTAAAATATCGGCTGTAATATGCAGCGACAAAATGAACGAAAGAAAAAAAATAGTAAAATCAAAAAATGCAAAAACATATTTATAGCGAGGATACTTCATAATAAAAATTTCAAAAAAATCTTTTTACTTTTACTTTTACTTTTTACAAGGATAGCTCAAATTAATTTTTGAAGAAATGTTTAATTTTTTCGCAGGAATATTCTATCTGCTCAGCAGTCAGATCGGGAAACATAGGAAGGGAAAGACATTCGTCAGCTAATTTCTCAGTCTCCGGAAAATCTCCTTCTTTATATCCGAGATGTTCAAAACACTTTTGTAAATGAAGAGGGATAGGATAATGAAGCCCTGACGACACTCCGTTGTCATTCAAATATTTTTGCAGTTCATCTCTTCTGGGTGTCCTGATAACAAACAAATGATAAACATGTTTTGCATAATCCATTTCTTCCGGCAATAAAATCTCTTTAACATCTTTTAGAAGTTCGTTGTATTTTTTTGCTGCTGCTCTTCTCTTATCGGTCCAGCCGTTAAGGTATTTTAGCTTCACTTCCAGAACAGCTCCCTGAATCCCCTCCATTCTGTAATTATGCCCGAAGATCTCGTGATAATATTTTTTTTCGGATCCATGGTCTCTCTGCATTTTTATTTTCCGCGCAATCACGTTATCATTAGTTGTCACTGCGCCGCCTTCACCAAACGCTCCCAGATTTTTCCCGGGATAAAAACTATACGAAGCAACTTTTGATAAACCTCCGGCCTTCTTACCTTTATATTCCGCGAGATGAGACTGGGCTGCATCTTCCAATAAAAATAAATTATGCTTATCTGCAATTTTTCTTATTTCATCAAGATCCGCAGTCTGTCCGTAAAGATGAACAGCAACAATAGCCTTTGTTTTCGGAGTTATCTTCTCTTTAATTTTTTTTGGATCTAAATTATAGCTGTCTTTTTCGCAGTCAACAAAAACAGGAACTGCTCCACAAAGAGTTGCTCCCCAGGCTGTTGCAATAAATGTGTTTGCAGGAATTATAACTTCGTCTCCGTGACCTATTCCCAAAGCCCATAATGCCAGGTGGTTTGCATCCGTTCCAGAACTGACACCGATGCAGTGCTTTACATCGTGCGCCTTTGCGAACTCAGTTTCAAAATCACTAACTGCTTTTCCCAGAATGAAAGCATTGTTATCAATTACATTTTTAATTGCAGAATCTATCTCTTCCCTTATCGGGTCATGCATTTTTTTAAAATCAATAAATGGAATTTGCATCTTATGTGGTTTTAGTTTTTGTATTAGTTTTGAAAAATTCCTGTAAAAAATAAATACAGAAAAAAGGAAGAGTTGTCGAATAGCGTCCGAACATTTTTCCCGGTTGCTGAAGTAATCTAAATAGCCACTCAAGCCCAAGTCTTTGAAAAATTAACGGAGCTCTTTTTATTTGTGCGGTATAAAATCTAAATGCTGCACCAACTCCGATCATTATCCCCTTGTTTAAATTTTTATAATTATTCATCATCCAGATTTCCTGTTTTCCTCCGCCAAGTGCAATCCAGATAAGGTCTGCGCCGGAGTTACTAATTCTTTTGACAATTTTTTTATCGGTATCTTTATCCCATTTTCCAAATCCGGGACTGTAACTTCCTGCGATCTGTAATTTATATTTCTCCGAAATTTTATCTATTAGTTTGTGTTGAACTTCTTCGGTATCACCGAGAAAAAAATGTTTAACCTTTGTATTTGAAGTTTTGCTGAACAATTCATTCATAAAGTCAGGTCCGGCAACCCTGTCTGTATTTTTTATTCCTTTACATTTTGCAAAAATGGAAATTGGTTTTCCGTCCGGAAGCGAAATAAAAGAATTATTAATTGCTTTCTTAAGATCATTTGATTTCCGGTTAGCAGTTACAATATTCCCGGCGTCAGTAACACATATGTATCCCGGCTTTCCGGATTTTAATTGTGAAATTGTTTCTTCTGAAGAGCTGTCCAAATTACAGCAGGTAACTTTAATTTCTTTGAAATAAAAATTATTGAGCAAGATAATGATTTAGAGTTTTATTAAATACACCAATAATGTTTTCAACATTTCGTTTCATTGTAAACATTTTTTCGAATCTCTTCCTGCCTGCTTTTCCCATACATGATCTTAAGCTGCTGTCTTCAATCAATTTTATAATCGCGGCCGCAATTTCAGCGGGATTTTTTATGCTTACAAGTATTCCGGTCTCTCCGTTAATAACCATTTTATGAATTGTTCCGATGTCTTTAGTCGAAATAACGGGAATTCCGAAAGACATCGCTTCTATTATTACAAGCGGACATCCTTCGAATTTATACCATGTTGGAAATAGAAGAATATCGGTCTGATAAAGAAAATTTTCTTTTTGCTCACCGGTCAGCACTCCGCAAAACTTTACAAATTTTCCAAGATTGTTTTGTTTAATAATATCATCAGCATTTATTTTTGTCTGAGCTTCATTCTCAGACCATGCACCAGCAAAGTTAAATTCTATTTTATTAAATTGTTTTGTAATAATTACCGCAGCGTTTAAAACATCCAGCACGCCTTTACTTTCGAATAAATTTCCTAAAAAACTTATGTTAATATTATTCTTTGCTTTAATACTTTTTTCTTTATAACTATTGTCGTATGTATCATTTATACCGTTTGGGAAAGCATAAATTTCTTTAACAAGTCCGTCAAAAACACTTTTCAATCTTTCACTATAAACTACTGCCGCATTGACTTTACTTAAAGATTTTTTTATAAAAAGTTTTACAATAAAATTTGAATTATCAAAAAACTCTTCCCGGAAATAATTTCCTTCGTGGAGATGAATTACAATTTTTGCTTTTGAAAAGTATGATGCGGTAAAAATAAATAATCCATCACGTAAATACGGTAGAAAGTTTGATGACACAGGAATATAAACCAGATCCGGATTAATCCTTCTCAGCATTTTAAAAAGTAAAATAATATTCTTTATCGCAATCCGGACGTTAGTAAAATCGAGTTTTGAGAGATTATCTAAATTTCTGTGGTCGGAGATATCGAGATGGCTTACATCAAATTCCTCTTTGACTTTTGAATTCAGTAAATTATTAAAGTAGATATTCGAGCCATGATGCGGCGGAGGAACGCTTCCGATCAGGATTATTTTTTTTTTAGAAGGCAATAAGTTAGTACATCTTTAAAAATTCAGAGTTAATTTACTAAAATTAATTGAATAGGAAAATCTGTATTAGCATCCAAAACGTTTTTCTTATTTTAAATATTCTTATTAACTTTCAAAAATTCAAATAAATAGTACTCAAAAAATTGCAACCTCTCCCCTGCCTGCAGCAGGTAGGCGAACCCTCCCCCAAACGAGTGTGTCTCAAAGCTATATTTTATTGAACCACATAGACACATAGAAAATAGAGAAAGTGGATTTTTATAACAAATTAAGCTATGTGACCTCTGTGTCTATGTGGTTAAAAGATGTTTTGAGACTGACTCCAACAGGGAAGGGCACGGTCAATGCCATTAAGTGTTAAGGAGAGCTTTTTCTAACCCTTACCCCTCTCGCGAGACTGTCTCAAAACTAAATTTTATTTAAACACATAGAC
>JALYRX010000003.1:0-68880 GCA_030855105.1 Bacteroidota bacterium
AAGTGATCTGAAATTAAGAGAAGATAGGTTCAATGTACACGATGCTCCTTTAAGAGAGCCAATTTCTCGGTTAACCACTTCTCAATAAAAATTAAAAATTTACTATTACCACCTGCCGGAATGTCTGTAAATATTACCAACGGACTTACATTGACATTTGATGTATCATTCACTCCACCATGCACAACAGTCGGGTCATTTACACAACTTGTTTGTTTTACAGGTATAGATAATGCAGCAGACCCCTGCACAACAACGGTTTGCGTACAGTTCAATTGGGATTGTCCTTTACCGGTTGAAATATCTTCCTTCAATTCTTCTGTAACCGGAAGAAATGTAATGCTCGAATGGAAGACTATAACCGAATTAAATAATGCAAGGTTTGAAGTAGAAAGATCCGTCAACAATAATTGGATTAAAATCGGATCGATTGAAGGAAGCGGAACAACTTCATCTCCAAAAAATTATTCATATTTGGAGAGAGGATTAAACAGCGGAACTTATAGTTACAGATTGAAGCAAGTTGATATTAATGGAAACTTTGAGTATTACAATCTTTTTAAGGAAGTCATAATTGGAATTCCGAATAATTTCGAATTAGCTCAAAACTATCCGAACCCGTTTAATCCATCTACAAGGATTGAATACTCGATTCCTTATGAAGGAAAAGTAAGATTAACAATTTACGATGCAATGGGAAAGGAAGTTTCCAAATTAGTTGACAACAATCAGACAGCAGGTTATTATACGGTAGACTTTTATGCTTCCAATTTATCAAGCGGTATTTATTATTACCAAATCGAGGTATCAGGCCAGAAAAATTTTGCAGATACAAAGAAAATGTTGCTGGTAAAATAAAACTATATCCTTAAAACTGTTTCAAAGTTTATTAAAACCCTGTTCTGTATTTTGAACAGGGTTTTTATTTCATCTCTATTTAAATAAATTATTATGTTTTCTCTTTTTAGGAAATTATAAAATATGTGAATCATATAACATTAATTTTAAATTATATAACACTAGTTTGAAGCAAAGATTTTATTTTTGTGCAATTACCAATATTAAAAATTTTCCAATCATTGTTTTTTAAAAAAATAGATTTAGAAGCAATCCGGTTTTAAATTTTTTGCGTTACTGCTTTATATTTAATTCACTTTATTTTACAAACCTAAAAAAAAGGAAACCTACAATGCGTAAAAAATTTTACATCGTTACTGCATTAGCGACTTTATTGATCGGAGCTGCGCTGATCTCAATTTCGCAATTCACAACGGCATCCAGCCATCGTGAAGCACCAATTATTTCTACAGATCCTGTCGCTGACAATACAGATGTGTATGCATTTGTTCCGGCAGATGATCCCGGTATGCTTACTATTATTGCAAGTTACAATCCTCTTGAAGAACCAGCCGGGGGACCGAATTTTAACAAATTCGGAACAGATGTATTGTATGAAATAAAAATCGACAACGTCGGAGACAGACTTGATCACATTAGTTATCAATTCGAGTTTACCGATATAGTCGGAAATGGAAATACATTTTTATACAACACCGGAGATGTTACTAGTTTTGGTGATGCCGATTTAAATGTCAAACAAACTTATGTTGTAAAAAGAGTTGTGAATGGAGCGACAGTATGGACTTCAGCTGCTCTTCCTGTACCACCATGTTATGTCGGGGGTAACAGCCACTCTGATCCGAATTATGCAGGACCTTCTTCAATGTCCAATTATGCCGCATTAATGGCTGAAGGTGTTAAAGATCTTCCAAACAGCGGCGGCAAAGTATTTTGCGGACCGACTGATGATGCTTTCTACGTTGACCTTGGTGCAACATTTGATTTATTAAAAATCAGACCCGGTGCTCCCGGAAATGCAGGCGGCGGTAAAGACGCATTAGCAGGTTTTAATGTTCACTCGATTTGTATCAAAGTTCCAATTGCAGATGTAACAAGAAACGGAAGTCCCAATCCTCCTGCAACCGATTCAAATGCAATCGTTGGAGTATGGGCTACTTCTAGCAGAAAGACTACTACCGTAATCAATGCTGACGGAACAAGAACAGGTGCCGGTCCTTATGTTTATGTATCAAGACTTGGCAATCCTCTTGTAAATGAAGTTGTTCTTCCATTAAGTCAAAAAGATAAATGGAATGGTTCTGAACCCGTTAATGATGCACAATTTTTGACCTACGTTGTAAATTCTGAATTAGCCGGACTAATTAACCTTTTATATCCAATCACTGATGATATTCCTACAACAGGCAGAACAGATTTAGTTGCGGTATTTCTTACAGGTGTACCGGGATTAAATCAAAGACCTCAGGATTTAGTAACTCCTTCCGAACAATTAAGAATTAATCTTGGTATTCCTCCTGTACCATTTGCAAATGAAAACAGACTTGGAGTAATCGCAGGTGATGTTGCAGGATTTCCTAACGGCAGAAGATTGAAAGATGATGTTGTTGATATCGCTTTAAGAGTTGTAGCAGGAGTTCTTTTAGGACCACCATTCAACACAAGTGTTAATTCACTGCTCGGGGATGGTGTACAGCAAAATGACAAAGCATTTGCAGCTTCATTTCCTTATATGGCTCAACCCTTTGAAGGATACACAAACACTCACGGTGTAATACCTCCACCTGTAGGCAATCAGTGTCCGGTAGCTACAATTTTACCACTTCAGCCGATGCAGGTAAATGCTCAAAACTGCAGAACAGATACTATTGAATTTTCAAGTCCTGAAGCGGGTGAAGTAACAAATATAATTGCCCGAACAAACGGATTAGCAAATCTGATTACTACTATTACTCCCGGAAATACAGCTCAGATAATTTTAACTTTCTGTCCTGATATAACACAAATTGGTTCACGTCAGATAACATTAGTAGCATATGATAATGCGACACCTGTTTGTTCGACAACAGTTGTACTCACGTATCAGGTTGATGCACCTTTACCTGTTGAATTAAATTCTTTCTCTTCTTCAATAACCGGCAGAAATGTTACATTAAACTGGGTTACAAATGGTGAAGAAAATAATTCAGGATTCGATATTGAAAAATTAATTTCAGGTACCGAATGGTCAAAGATTGGCTTTGTAGAAGGAAATGGATCAACAAAATCACAGATATCATATTCATTTACAGATAGAAGACTTGGTACGGGAAGTTACAGTTATAGATTAAAGCAAATTGATTTTAATGGTAACTTCAAATATTACAACCTTTCTAATCAAGTTGTAATTGGAGTTCCGACTAAGTTTGAATTAGTTCAGAATTATCCGAACCCGTTCAACCCTGTCACTAAAATTGATTACTCAATTCCTTCCAACGGACAAGTATCTCTTGTGATTTATGATGCATTAGGAAAACAAGTAACAACGCTTGTAAATAATTCTTTAGACGCAGGTTATTACTCGGTTGACTTTAATGCTTCTCAATTATCAAGTGGTGTTTATTATTATAAATTAGATGTAAACGGTCAAAACAAATTCTCCGATACGAAGAAGATGTTGCTTGTAAAATAAACTTCTTTAAATATATATTAATACAAACACCCTGTTCATTAACTTGAGCAGGGTTTTTTAATTCGCAAATTCAAGTTCATAATTAAAAAAAAATTCACCTTAATACAAAAATATTTATACTTCTATAAATTATTTTACTTCTAAAAATTTGAATTTATTATACTGCTCGAACTTACTATTCGCATTGTTTAACTCACTGACGTATTTGACAGTTATGTCACAATCATTTTATAAAAATAATTTATAAATCATTTTTTGTGTCAATAACTGTGGTTATAACTGGCACAGCAGATGAATGTGTAAGTTATATTTATTCAGAAAATTTATGGTTAACTGTGATCTGGTTATTGTAAAGGAATTTGAAGATTTTATTTTAGATAAATCTTTTCCTTGCGTTGCCGCAAAGACGGCGTTAAAAAGACTACAAATTAAGTCACTTGTTGTTGGTAACATTGCTTGCCCAAAGGATGACGCGGCTATACTAAGTTTTTTATATGATTTCGTAGATACATATCGCACCAGTACTTCAGATTTTCATAGTGCAGTAATTATATTCAAAGGTACTGAAAATCTGGATGAAAATATTTTCGATAATTTGTTATGGCGGCGTCTACAGTCACTATCGGATCTTGATGCAAAAAATTATTCATATGATAAACGTGTAGATATTAATCCGGCATCTTCAAATTTTAGTTTCAGTCTAAAGCAGGAGGCATTTTTTATTATTGGAATGAATCCTTCCAGCATCAGAGCTGCGAGAAAATTTAAATATGCAGCATTGATTTTTAATCCGCATGCACAGTTCGAAAAATTAAGATCAACAAATGGATTTGAAAAAATGAAAAACATTGTCAGGAAGCGCGAGCTTGAATATTCCGGTTCCGTGAATCCCATGCTTGATGATTTTGGTACTTCTTCTGAAGTATATCAGTATAGCGGAGTTAAATATAAAAATAACTGGCAATGCCCTTTAAAGATCAGTCACACAAGATGAATATTATTCCTCCTTGCAGCGGGACAGCTTTTATTTTGAAAAAGGGTATGCAGCTTAAAGTCGTAGATATTCAAGGCGAACAGGTTTCAGATTTTATATGCTACAATTTGGAGGATAAGGCGGAATATCTTTCTTCCGGAAGAACAATTGACTATGCAGAAACAATCTTTCTTACAAAAGGAAATTATTTTTATTCAAACCGCAGCAATATTATGTTTGAATTAATCGATGACTCCGTTGGCAAACATGATTTTTTACTTACGCCCTGCAGTGCTGAAACTTTCCGCATATTGTATGGTCATGCAGAGCCGAGCCCCGGATGTTTCGGCAATTTATCTGTGGCTTTAAAAGAGTATGGAATCGGTTCGGATGAAATACCGGTCTGCTTTAATATTTTTATGAATGTAGAGGTTGAAAGTGAAACAGGTAAAATTAGAGTGTTGCCGCCAAGAAGCAAAGCAGGAGATTATGTAATTATAAAAGCTCAAATGGATCTCATTATTGGAATGACAGCTTGTTCGGCGGGAATGTCCAACAATTATACTTTCAAACAAATAGGGTATAGTTTTTTATAAAATGATAATGACGACAAAAAAAAATGCAAATTTTCTGCAAACTGCTAAAAAAAATCATTAGTTGAAAATATTAATGCTAAGAAAAAAGCGGGGACATCAAGACCTAAAAGTAAATCTACAGTTTCAAAAAAAGCTTATGATAATATAAAAAATGACTGGAAAAAAAGTAAATAGATTATATCAATTAATACAAAATTTTTCAAATAAATAATTAACAAATAATTTATCAAAAAAATAAAATAAATCAAAAATGGAAAAAGAAAAATCAATCGAAGCCTTAAACTCTCTTATCGAAATAAACAACGATAGAATAGAAGGTTATGAGAGTGCCTCTAAAGAAACAGATGAAACAGATTTAAAGACTATGTTTTCTCAGTTCATTCAGAATAGTCAAAAATGCAAGCAGGAACTTGTAAATGAAGTTCAGAAATTAGGCGGAACTCCTGAAGAAGGAACAAAAACAACGGGTAAATTTTTCAGAGTCTGGATGGATGTTAAAGCCGCTCTCACAGGCAAAGACCGTAAAGCAATACTCAACTCCTGCGAGCAGGGTGAAGATGAAGCAGTTGATACTTATGAAGATGTATTAAAAGATAATTTGGAAGACCTTACACCCGCACATCAAACCATGTTAAACGCACAATATGCATTAATCAAAAAAGATCATGACAAAGTAAAGTCTATGCGTGATGCGTTAAAAGATTAACATTTAAATTTATTTCATCCCCCGGCGGAGTCTATGGTTTCGACTCTGCCGAAAAAAGTAAGCAATAAAAAGCAGTAATTATTTTGAGCAGCATTACGAATCCGCATAATTGGTGTATTGCACTTTGGAGTAATTTATGTTTGCAGGTTAAGCAAAATTACGCCTTCCAATATTTCCAATAAGATAATAAATAGAAATCAATTTCACTTTCATACAAGTTCATTAACTTGAGTTGGTGTATTTTTACAAGTCCCTTTAATTGTAAATTGAAGAAGCTATATAAATTGGGTATGTTTGCACAACCATGAAAAAAACTGCATTTGCAATATTCTTTTTATTTATTGTCAACTTCTATTCGTATGCTTTAGACTTTTCGGCAGTAGATGATATAGTCTCAAAAGGAATAAACAACAATGCATTCCCCGGAGCACAGATTATTATCGGAAATGATAAAGATATAATTTATTCCAAATGTTACGGCAATTTTACTTACGATGATTTTTCAAATGTCGTAAGTGATGAAAGTATGTTTGATCTTGCATCTCTGACAAAAGTTGTTGCAACAACTTCAGCAATTATGCAGCTATATCAGAAACAGAAGATTAATCTGAGCGATAATGTTTCATCTTATATTCCGGAATTTGCTAACAATGGTAAAGAAGATATTACAATATTAAATTTGCTTCTTCATAATTCCGGTCTGATCGCGTTCGTTCCGTTTTATAAAACTTTTGCAAACCGTGAACAAGTTTTGAATGCAATTTATAATGTCGGTCTTGATTATCCTACAAATACTAAATCTGTTTACAGTGACTTGAACGCTATATTGCTTGGACTGATTGTTGAAAAAGTTTCGGCAATGAATTTAAATGAATATTGCAAGCAAAATATTTTTATTCCTCTCGATATGCATTCGACGATGTTTATACCGGATGAAAAATTAAAAGATAAAATCGTTCCGACGGAAATTGATAACTACTGGCGTATGCGTTTGATACAGGGTGAAGTTCATGATGAGACCACCTCCATACTGGGCGGCATTTCGGGTAACGCAGGATTATTTTCCAATGCAACTGATTTATATAAATTCATGAGAGTGATGCTTAACAATGGAGAATATTACAATCCATATTCAAGAGGTTTAAGTGAAGAAAAACTTTTTGACTCTGATATAGTAAACTTGTTCACAATTAAATATACTGATGTAATTTATAACAACTCAAGAGCAATGGGATGGGATACGAAACCTCTTGAGTTATCGACAAAATACAGAATTCCGTGCGGTGAGATGATCTCGGATAATTGTTTCGGTCATACGGGATTTACAGGCACTAGTATATGGTGTGACAAAGACAGGAATTTAATAATAATTTTTCTTACTAACCGGGTTTATCCTTCGAGAGATAATTATGGAATAAGAGATGTCAGGCCGGAGATACATAATCTGGCAATTCAAATTACTTCAAACCTAAACTGACCGCCCGCCTGCAGCAGGCAGGGGCAGGCAGATTATATTGATTTAATGATTACACTGATTTGATTTTCACTAATTTTTTTTAAAAATAGAAAGCAATATATTCCAATTGAATTTTAAACTTGAAATTCAACTCTACCACGGCTGCATCGGGCAGGCTGACCCAATGCCATTAAGTTAATGAGCTTTTTCTAACCCTCACCCTACCCTCTCCCAATGGGAGAGGGGTAAGGAGAGAGGGTAGGGATGGTTTGGAATAAAATTATAATTAAATAATATTAATAAATAATATTAATAAAAAATGAAACTACCAAAGTTCAAAAATGAACCATTCACTGATTTCTCGAAAAAGAAAAACAGGCAGGCATTTGAAAAGGCATTGGAAAAAGTTACGGCAAGATTTAAAAAAGATTATCCTGTCACAATCGGCGGCGAAAAATTTTTTACGGAAAATAAACTTCGTTCATATAATCCTTCCAATAAAGAAGAGATAGTCGGTGTGTTTCAAAAAGCAACGGCAGAGATGGGGATCAAAGCTATTGAAATCGCTAACAATGTTTTTAATGATTGGAAGAATGTTCCGGTAAAGACAAGAGTAAAGTTTTTGGTTGAAGCTGCAAAAAAAATGCGAAAAAGAAAACACGAATTTTCCGCGCTGATGGTTTATGAAGTAGGTAAGAACTGGGCTGAAGCCGACGGCGACACAGCCGAGGCAATTGACTTCATGGAGTTTTATGCAAGAGAAATGCTGAGATATGCCGATGGTCAGGACGTTGTAAAAATCCCGGGAGAGAAAAATAAAGTTGAATATATTCCGTTGGGTGTCGGAGTTGTCATACCGCCATGGAATTTTCCATTGGCAATACTTGTAGGAATGACTACTGCAGCAATTGTTTCCGGAAACACGGTTGTATTAAAACCGTCCAGCGACTCCCCTGCTATTGGCCAAATGTTTTTTGAATTGCTTGAAGAAATAAAATTACCAAAAGGAGTTGTTAATTTTATTACCGGCGACGGAAGTGTAATCGGTGATTTATTAATTTCCCATCCTCTCACAAGATTTATTTCATTTACAGGTTCAATGGAAGTCGGACTAAGAATCAATGAGCTTGCAGCAAAAACGCAGCCTTCTCAGATCTGGATTAAAAGAGTTGTAGCTGAAATGGGTGGAAAAGATTCTATTGTTGTAGATTCCGATTTGATAAATTTTGATGATACGGTTAAAGGTGTTGTTCAGGCTGCATTCGGATACCAGGGACAGAAATGCTCTGCATGTTCGAGAGTTATTGTCGATGAAAAAATTTACGATAAATTCTGTGATGCATTGGTAGAGGAAACAAAAAAAATAAAAGTAGGAAACGCTGTAGACAATCCTAACATGGGACCGGTTATCAATGAGAAATCGAAAAACAGTATTTCGAACTATATAAAGAAA
This sequence comes from Bacteroidota bacterium, assembly GCA_030855105.1. Lineage (GTDB taxonomy): Bacteria > Bacteroidota > Ignavibacteria > Tepidaquicellales > Tepidaquicellaceae > JAGPCH01. The sequence continues at coordinate 8,714 of JALYRX010000003.1, forward strand.
GCAATCGATGAAGGCGGTAAATTAATTCACGGCGGAGTTGAACTTGGTGAAAACGGATATTTTGTCCAGCCGGCAATAGTAAAAGATGTTGAAAAAAATGCGACAATTGCACAGGAAGAAATTTTCGGTCCTGTCCTTGCAGTTATCAAATCCAAAAATTTTGATGACGGGTTAACAATTGCAAACAATACAATTTTCGGATTGACCGGTGCAGTTTACACAAAGCATAAAAAGAAACTTGAAAAAGCGGAGAAAGATTTTTTTGTCGGTAATCTTTATCTTAACAGAAAATGTACGGGCGCATTGGTTGGAGTGCATCCTTTCGGGGGGTTCAATATGAGCGGTACCGATTCAAAAGCCGGTGGAAGAGATTATCTCGGACTGTTTTTACAAGGGAAGTCAATTGCGGAAAAAGTAAAATGATAATCTCAACACAGAGGTGACAATAAATTTTTGTAAGTAAAGCATTACCTTTTTCAAGATAGTGTTATCAATGATAATGATAAAATCAAAAATAATAATAATTTTATTTCTTTTTCTTTTATCTGCTTGTAACGATGAAGAAAGGGAAAAAGAACAATTAAGAAATGAACAAAAAGAATTTATACAACAGCAAACCGATGCCCTTAAACAAAAGATTGATTCAACAAGAGCAGAATTAGATTCAGCACAAAAAGGATTTGAAAGTTTGAGGTATCGAATAAAAAGAGATTCTGTTGAAATTGATTCGTTAATGAATAAAATTAATCCTCTAAAAAAAATAAAATAAATTTTGTGTAAATGAAAATTCATGAGTACCAGGCAAAAGAATTATTAAAAAACTACGGAGTTCCGGTACAGGATGGAATTGCTATTAAGAGTTTGGATGATTTTGATAACGCTGTTAATAGTATGTTATCAAAAGGGATTTCACAATTCGTAGTAAAGTCGCAGATACATGCGGGCGGAAGAGGGAAAGGGAAAGTTTACAATATAAACAACCGCGATGAGCTTGTTGTTGAAGGCGGAGTAAAGTTTGTCGGAAGTGATGTATTGAAGGCAAAAGAATATGCAGCAAAACTTCTGGGCAATATTTTAGTAACGCACCAAACCGGAAACGAAGGTAAAGAAGTAAAGACTTTGTTTATAACCGAAGGTATTGATTACAAAAAGGAATTTTACATCGGGATTCTTCTCGATAGAACGGTTTCGAGAAACGTTATAATGGCTTCAACGGAAGGCGGAGTTGAGATTGAAAAAGTTGCTGAGAAAACTCCGGAAAAAATTATAAAAGTATGGATTGATCCTTCTGTCGGTTTGCTTTCATTTCAGGCTCGTGAGCTTGCATTGGGACTTGGGCTTGAAGGAAATGTTTATAAAGATTTTATAAAATTTATTTCGACTTTATACAAAGTTTATGATGAGCTGGATGCTTCATTACTTGAGGTCAACCCGATGGTCATTACAAACGACGACAGGGTTCTCGCTCTGGATGCAAAAGTTACTCTTGATGATAATTCATTCTTCAGACATAAAAATTATATAGAGCTAAAAGATGAGTCCGAAGAAGATCCGCTCGAACTTGAAGCATCAAAATATAATTTGAATTATATAAAACTCGATGGGAATGTAGGCTGCATGGTAAACGGTGCAGGTCTTGCTATGTCAACGATGGACCTGATAAAACTGGCAGGTGGTTCTCCTGCTAACTTTCTTGACGTTGGAGGAACGGCTACTCCGGATACAGTTGAAAATGGTTTTAGAATAATTTTATCGGACAAAAATGTAAAGGCAATTCTTATAAATATTTTTGGAGGAATTGTAAGGTGTGACAGGGTTGCAAATGGAATTATACAGGCAGCAAAGAATATTGAAATATCTGTTCCGGTTGTTGTAAGACTTCAGGGCACGAATGCGGACGAAGCAAGAAAAATACTCGATGAGTCAGGATTGAATTTAATATCAGCCACAGCATTGGAAGATGCTGCAGATAAGGTAACCGAGAGTTTGAAGCGAAATTTATAAGTGATTTAATTACAAAGAACAATAAATACTTAAATTATGAACGCGATAAGGGAAATAAAAAAAGTAAAGAATGGAAAAGTAGAAATTGAATTACCAAAAGATTTTAATGGAAACAACGTTGAGATAATTATTTTAATGAACACACAGGATGTTGACAAAAATATAAAAAAGGGTAAAAGAAAAAACGAAGGTAGAAGTTTAGGGGGAATTTTACATAAGTATACCAATCCGAATTTGATTCCTAAAGAAAAGGACGCTTGGCCAAATGCAGTAAAAGATAAGCATGGTTTACATTGATGCAAATATCATTGTTCGTTATTTGTTGAAAGATAATGATGAGCAATTCATTTTTTCTAAGAATATAATTGAAGGAGATTTAGATTTATACGTTCCGAATGAAATTATTGTGGAAATTATTTATGTTTTAAATAAAATTTACAAAATAACTAAATCTCAAACTTCTCAAACTATTATTGAACTGATAAATAAAAATTATTTTTCATTAGATTCAAAACCAATAATTGTAAATGCTTTGAATTTATTTGCTTCCAAAAATCTTGATTTTGTAGATTGTATATTATGTGCAACTTCCAGATTGACAGATAACAGAGTTGAAACTTTTGATAAAGGTTTAAGAAATTGTATTAAAGAATAACTAAACAGAAAACATGTCAAACAAAATTTTAAATAAGATGGAAGTGTCTTCAAACGGTTTGAAGCTGGGATTCGAAAAAATCAGTGATACATATTCATTCACTTACGATGACATCTCGCTTTTGCCCAATCAAATTTCCGGGATCGAGCATCGTTCGGAATGCGACACAAGTGTTGATTTTCTCGGAATAAAATTGGGAGTTCCGATTATCGGGTCACCAATGAACACAGTTGTAGGCGGCAAGATGTCAAAGGCGTTAGCTGATTTAAAATGTCTCGGGATTATTCACAGGTTTAATTATATTGATGAGCAAATAAAGGAACTCAATGATAACGGTCTCAAAGATTCCGAATATAAATCTGCTGCTGTTGGTATTAACAAGAAAACTGACATTGAAAGATTAAAAAAACTTTCTGACTATGGAATTAAAATAATCTGTATCGATATTGCAAACGGTGGTTCTAAAATGGTTGAAGAATTTTTGAGTGAGATCGGAAGTATTGTTACGGAATATGATCTGAAATTAATAGCAGGAAATGTGGCGAGTTATGAGACAACCGAGTTTTTGATAAATGCTAAAGTTGATGCAATAAGAGTCGGGATAGGAAATGGCGCAATGTGTTCAACTTCAATAAAATCGGGAATTGGAATAGGACAGGTCGATGCAATTATAAGATCTTTGGAAGCTAAGAATAATCTTGGCAGCGATGTAAAAATAATTGCGGACGGCGGTATTAATACTCCGGGTGCGATGTGCAAAGCTCTTGCTTTAGGATGTGATGCAGTTATGTTCGGAAGAATTTTAGCGGGGACTGAAGAATCACCGGGTGATGTTTTGAAGTATGATAACCAGCGCTGGAAAAAATATATTGGCAGCGCTTCATTCGCGGTGAAACAGGAAAAGAAGGATTATATAGAAGGTGAAGAATCCTTAGTTCCGTATAAAGGAGCTGTTGCAAAGATAATTAAAGAATATACCGAGGGCCTGCAGTCTTCTATGAGCTATCTTAATGCGAGATCGATCAAAGATTTCCAATACAATGCTTCGTTTGTTAAGCTTACAAGTAATTCATTTAATGAGCGTAAGCCGCAATTATAAATGCTGAATATTTTTTGGTTCAGAAAGGACTTAAGAATAACAGACAACAAAGGGCTTTATGAATTTATGAATTCTGTTTTTAAAGAAAATCAATTTTCGTTCTTATACATAAAAAATAAAAATACTTTTAATTATTACGGCGAAAAGCGAATCAGTTTTCTGATTGAGTGTTTGACTGAATTAAAAGATGAACTGAAAGTTCTTGGATTCGATCTTCAGGTTGTTGAAGGCAAAAGTACAGACATATTTAAAAAGATAATTAATGAATATAAAACCGTTTCGGTATTTTGCAACCGGCAGGTAGAGCCATACTGTATTGCAAGAGATAATGATGTGAAAGAAATTGTAGAAAGCAACGGTGGACGATTTAATTCATTTTCGGATACAACACTTTTTGAACCGGGCGAAATAAAAAACGGAGATGGCCGACCATACAAAGTCTTTACGCCTTTTAAGAATCAATGCCTGAATGTCTTAAATAAAAATTATTATAAAAAATTCGAGACAGATCTCTTATTACTTAAAAATTCAAGCGAATTAAAAGTAAAGAGTTTTGAGAAATACAATTTAGAAAAAGAATATAATAAATTTGACAAGTCTGATTTCCTCAAAGGCGGAAGGAAGAAAGGGATAAAATTATTAAAGACATTTTATGAAAACGGATTAGTAAGATATAACTCAAAAAGAAATTTCCCTTCGATAAAAGGTACAAGTTTACTATCTGCTCATTTACATTTCGGGACTGTGGGTATAAGAGAATGTTTCAGAACTGCCTTCGTCAAACTGAAGAAAGCAAAAGATGAAAATGGACAGAATGCAATTCAGACATGGATAAAGGAATTATTGTGGAGAGAATTTTATTACAACATAACTTTTCACAATCCGCAGATCGCTTATGAATCTTTTAAGAAAGAGTATGACAAATTAAAATGGGATTATGATGAAAAGATGTTTATAAGATGGTGTGAAGGGAAAACAGGTTACCCGATTGTCGATGCAGGAATGAAACAATTGAATACAGAAGGATGGATGCACAACAGGGTCCGAATGATTGTTGCAATGTTCCTTACAAAAGATTTGTTAATTGACTGGAGACTTGGTGAAAAATATTTTGCTGAAAAATTAATTGATTTGGATTTTTCAAGTAATAACGGCGGCTGGCAATGGAGCGCATCAACAGGAGTAGATGCCCAGCCGTATTTTAGAATTTTCAATCCATATCTGCAAAGTAAAAAATTCGATCCGGACGGTGAATATATAAAAAAATATTTACCCGAATTGAAATCGGTGCCTGCAGAGTTTATTCATGAGCCGGGTCTGATGAGTGAGATGGAGCAAAAGATGTATGGGATGGTAATCGGAAAAGATTACCCTGTACCTGTAGTTGATCATAAAACTGCAAAGGATGAAGCAATCAAAAGGTTTAGAACTATGATGGAATGATATGATGATTAATTAAGATATTTGATATGGAGCCTATTTATCTTACTAAAAAAATTTTAAGATTTAATTAATTCAGAAAATTATGGAAGCATTTGAATTTCCTGTAAAAATTACAGTTGATAAAAAAATTGAGATTCCTTATTAAATTTAAAAAAAATCTTTCTCCGAATCAGCATGTAAATGTTATAATTCTTGTTAAAAATGAATTCGAAGAAGATTGGGAAAACTTAACTTTAAAAGAATTTTTTGATGGTTATGGTGAAAGCGATTCAATTTATGACAAATTATAATTATGAATGAATTTCGTTTTGGTGAAATTGTGTTAATTAGATTTCCATTCTCAGATTCATCTGAAGCTAAAAAAAGGCCGGCATTAATTTTAAAGGATACTGAAGATGGAGATGTAATTGTTAATAGAATTACAAGCAAGATTAAAGACACAAACTAAGATATTGAAATTAAAAATTGGAAAGAATCAGGATTGTTGACTACATCTACAGTTAGAATACATAAAATTGCTACTGTAAGTAAGAGATTAATCGAAAGGAAACTAGGATTTCTTTCGAAGCTTGATGCTGATAAAATATTAAAAGAAATTAAAAGATTTTGGCAAATACATTGACAACCGTTTACGAAAAATATGAACCGGTAATAGGTCTTGAAGTTCATGCTCAGATGAAGACAAAGTCAAAAGCATTTTGCAAATGTTCGACTGATTTTCATTCTTCACCGAATTCTAATGTTTGCCCGGTCTGTCTTGGCTATCCGGGAACTTTGCCTGTGATTAATAAAGAGCTCGTCAATTATACTATTCGAATGGGCATTGCAACAAATTGCAGTATACGAGAGTCATCCATCTTTGCCAGAAAAAATTACTTTTATCCTGACTTAACGAAAGGTTATCAAATAACGCAGTTCGAAACTCCGATTTGTTTTGACGGATTTATAGATATTAAATTAAAAAATAAAGCTCTAAAAAGAATCGGGATCACAAGAATTCATATGGAAGAAGATGCGGGAAAATCTATTCATGATTTTCATGATGATGAAACACTGATTGACTTTAACAGGTGTGGTGTTCCTCTGATCGAAATTGTAAGCGAGCCGGATATAAGCTCTTCTGAAGAAGCTTATAAGTATTTGTCAAAGATAAAGCAAACGCTTGTATATCTTGATATTAATGACGGTAATCTTGAAGAGGGTTCTATGAGATGCGACGCAAACGTTTCGGTAAAATTGAAAGGTGATACAGCTTTTGGAACAAGAACGGAAATAAAAAATCTGAATTCATTTAAGAACGTAGTTGATGCGATTGAATCTGAAATTAAAAGACAAATAGAGTTGATTGAAAAAGATGAAAACATTTCTTACCAAACGATGACTTTTAATGCAAAGGATAAAAAAACCACGGCAACCCGTTCGAAAGAGGAAGCACATGATTACAGGTATTTCCCTGAGCCTGACCTGGTTAAAGTAAGGATTGGGCAGGATTGGATCGTTAAGATTAAAAAGGAGCTGCCTGAGTTACCGGAAGCAAGAGTCAAAAGGTTTATTGAGGAATACACAATTTCAGAATCTAATGCGGAAGAAATTATTCAGGACAAAGGAATTGCAGATTTATTCGAGAGTGTAGCAGGTAACTTGATTCACAAGAATGAAAAATCTTTTGCATTGGCAGGAAACATTTTTCGGGTCGAGGTAAAACGAGTTTTGAATGAAAAAAAAATTGAGATTAACGAGTTTAATATTGTTGATAAAGTGCTTGCGGAATTAGTTGATTCAATTACTATAGGTAATATCAGTAATACAGCATCGAAAGAAATTTTTAATCTGTTACTTGAAGGAAAAAATGAAGCTGAGCAAAGAAAAATTTTTAAGACTGCAGAAGGAAATTTATCACAGGTTTCCGATAATTCGGAAATAGAAATGATAGTTAAAAAGATACTGGAGGAAAATCCGAAGGAAGTCGAAAGATATAAGATTGGTGAAAAAAAGTTAGCCGGATTTTTTGTTGGAAAAATCATGCAGGAAAGTAAAGGTAAAGCTAACCCGAAAATTGTTAATGAATTATTGATAAAAAATTTAGAAGAATAGAAATTAACATGAGAAAAAAATTGATTGCAGGTAACTGGAAGATGAATCTTGGTTATAAAGATTCGGAAAAGCTGGCAAAAGATATTGATGAGAAATTAGATAAAAGACTTTTTGAAAAGCTTGATGTACTTTTGTGCCCTGCTTTCATTTCTCTTGGAATAGTTTATAAGACGATTAAAAATTCAGAAATAAAATTAGGAGCGCAGAATTTGTCTTATGAAAATGACGGAGCATATACAGGAGAGATCTCAGCAAGTTTGCTTAAGTCAGCCGGATGCGAATATGTAATTATAGGCCACAGTGAAAGAAGAAAATATTTTCATGAAACGAATAAAATTGTAAACAAGAAAATTAAGAAGGCAATTGAATTTAACCTGAAACCGGTTTTTTGTGTCGGTGAGACTCTTGAAGAAAGAGAAGATGAGATTTATGAAGGTGTGGTGGAAAAACAAATTGGAGAAGGATTAGCTGATATTAGTAATGAGCAAATGAAAGAAATTGTAATTGCCTACGAACCGGTCTGGGCAATAGGAACAGGGCTTAATGCAACACCAAAGCAGGCAAGTGAAATGCACGGCTTTATTGGAAAAGTTATCTCGAAGATATTCAACGATGAAACAGCAGATCAATTATTGATTTTGTACGGCGGCAGTCTTAATGGGAAAAATGCAAAAGAAATGTTATCTGCTTGCGGCGTTGACGGAGCTTTGATCGGTGGTGCCAGTCTGAAGGCAGATGAGTTTACCGATATTGTAAAAACAGCCTCACAGGTTTAATTTTTTTTTCGTAAAGTCAGGAAAATTTTAAAAAATATTAAATAGTTTTTAAGCAGTGATAATCATAAAATTAATTTAACAGGAAAATAATAATGGAAGAAGTAGTCATAGTATCAGCAGTGAGAACGCCCGTCGGGAGTTATCTTGGAAGTTTGTCATCATTGAAGGGTCCGGAACTCGGAGCAATTGTAATTAAGGAAGCTATTAAAAGAGGAAATATAAAACCAGAAGATGTTTCAGAAGTTATTATGGGCTGCGTCCTGCCTGCAGGAATGGGTCAGGCTCCTGCACGCCAGGCAGCAATTTTTGCCGGACTTCCGGTTTCAGTTCCCTGCATTACAATAAATAAAGTGTGCGGATCGGGATTAAAAGCTGTAATGCTTGCCGAACAAGCTATCAAGTGCGGCGACGCAGAGATTATTATTGCCGGTGGTTTTGAATCAATGAGCAATGTTCCGTATTACTTAGACAAAGCAAGAACAGGATATAAGATGGGCAACAGTACACTGATAGACGGAATGATCCATGACGGGCTATGGGATGTGTATAATAATTTTCACATGGGAAGCGCCGCGGAAATGTGCTCCAAAGAAATGAATATAACACGTGAAGAACAGGATGCCTTTGCCGAAGAAAGTTATAAAAGAGTATTGAATGCAATCGAGAAAGGTTTTTTCAAAGAGGAAATTATTCCAATCGAAATTAAAGACAAGAAAGGAACAACTGTAGTTTCTGAAGATGAAGACCCTAAGAAAGTAAATTTTGAAAAAGGAAAAACGCTGAAAGGGGCATTTCAGAAAGATGGTACCGTTACAGCATTCAACTCATCAAATCTGAATGACGGGGCTGCTGCTTTGGTTTTAATGTCATTGAAAAAAGCAAAAGAACTTGGATTAACTCCTCTCGCTAAAATTGTTGCACAGGGTTCATTCGCACAAGAGCCGGAATGGTTTACCACAGCACCGGCATATGCAATCAAAAATGTATTGAAGAAAGCAGGACTTGAAGTTAAAGATCTCGATTTGATAGAAGCTAACGAAGCATTTTCAGTTCAGGCTTGCGCTGTAAATAAAATTGCAGAATTAGATCCGTCAAAAGTAAATGTTAACGGCGGCGCAGTTGCCATTGGACATCCTATCGGTGGTAGCGGTGCAAGGATTTTAACAACGTTACTTTATGCAATGAAAAACCGCAATTCAAAACGAGGCCTTGCAACATTATGTATCGGCGGCGGAGAAGCGAGTGCTTTAATAGTAGAGAGATTGTAAAATAATTTTTAATTACTAATTACTAATTACTAATTACTAATTACTAATTACAAATTGCAATTTACAATATTAATTGCTTTAAGTAATTAAATCAATTAATATTAATTCTTTTACTTTACAAACCTTACAATCTTTACAAACTTTATAACTTTACAAACTTTATAACTTTACAAACTTTATAACTTTACAAACTTTATAAAATTTTACAAACTTTACAAACTTTATAAACTAAATGAAAAATATAGCTGTAATCGGTTCTGGTACGATGGGAAACGGTATTGCGCATACGTTTGCACAATTCGGATATTCGGTATTGTTAATAGATGTTAAACAGGAATTTTTAGACAAAAGCATTGAGACCATTTCAAAAAATCTTGACAGGCTGTTAAAGAAAGGAATTCTGACTGAAGAGCAAAAGAAATCAACCCTATCGAACATTCAATCCACATCAAAAATATCGGATGCAAAAGATTGTGATCTTGTAATCGAGGCAGCAACAGAAAATATTTCAATCAAAAAAAAAATTTTTGAAGAGCTTGACAAAAGCTGTAAGCCGGAAACAATCCTCGCAAGCAATACATCTTCAATTTCAATAACTGAGATTGCGTCATTTACGAAACGGGCTGATAAAGTTATCGGTATGCATTTTATGAACCCTGTACCTTTGATGAAGCTCGTGGAAATTATCCGAGGGCTTGCAACATCACAGGAAACATATGATTTAATAAAAAATCTTTCCGAAAAAATTGAAAAGGTTCCGGTGGAAGTTCAAGATTATCCGGGCTTCGTATCTAACAGAATCTTGCTTCCGATGCTGAATGAAGCCATGTACTGTGTGATGGAAGGAGTGGCAACACCGGAAGCAATTGATACTGTGATGAAGCTTGGAATGAATCATCCGATGGGACCGCTGACACTTGCAGATTTTATCGGTCTTGATGTTTGCCTTTCTATAATGGAAGTTTTATATGACGGCCTCGGTGATTCAAAATACCGTCCTTGTCCGCTGCTCAAGAAAATGGTTGCAGCGGGTTATCTGGGAAGAAAAAGCGGTAAAGGATTTTACGACTATCCTAAAAATTAATTTAAAAAAATTTAAAAACAATATAATGAATTTTGATTTAAGTGAAGATCAAATTGCAATAAGAGATGCTGCAAGAAATTTTGCCGAAACTGAAATTGCACCTACAGCAGTACAGCGGGATATAGCCGGAGAGTTTCCGACGGAGATAATTAAAAAGCTTGCGGAGCTTGGATTTATGGGAATGATGGTTTCTCCTGAATGGGGCGGCGCAGGTTTGGACACAGTATCTTACGTTCTTGCTATAGAAGAAATTTCGAAGGTTGATGCGTCGGTTGGAGTGATTATGTCAGTAAATAATTCGCTTGTCTGTTACGGAATAGAAAAGTGGGGTTCAAATTATTTAAAAGAAAAATATTTGAAACCGCTGGCAACCGGACAAATGCTTGGTGCATTTTGTTTATCCGAACCGGAGGCAGGAAGTGATGCTACAAAACAAAAGACAGAAGCTTTGCTTGAAGGTGATCACTATATTTTGAATGGTATGAAAAACTGGATCACTAACGGAACTAAAGCTGACCTGTATTTACTCCAGGCAATGACAGATAAATCAAAAGGTCATAAGGGTATTTCAACTTTCCTGGTTGAGAAAAAATGGGACGGTGTTGAAATCGGGAAAAAAGAAGATAAGCTTGGAATAAGAAGTTCGGATACATGCTCTATAGGTTTTAGCAATGTGAAAATTCCGAAAGAAAATCTGCTTGGTCAGGAAGGAATCGGATTTAAAATTGCAATGGGAACATTAGATGGAGGGAGGATCGGTGTTGCAGCTCAGGCGCTGGGTATTGCACAGGCAAGCTTCGAAGCATCTGTAAAATATTCCAAAGAAAGAAAAGCATTTGATGCAACAATTTCAAATTTACAGGCAATACAGTTCAAGCTTGCAGATATGGCAACAAACATCGAAGCCGCAAGATTATTGATTTACAAAGCAGCAAAGAATAAAGACGAAGGAAAAAGTTACGGCAAAGAATCATCTATGGGAAAATTATTAGCAAGTCAGGCAGCAGTAAACAGTTCATTGGAAGCGATTCAAATTCACGGTGGATATGGCTATGTGAGAGAATATTTAGTAGAACGGTTTTTACGGGACTCAAAGATAACACAGATTTACGAAGGGACCAGCGAAATTCAAAAAATTGTTATTGCCCGATCCCTTATCAAGGATTAATTAAAATGTAAATACAATATTAGCTGTAAAGTTAATGCTATTAAAATTTTTTGCGACAGAAGTTATGACAGGTATGTTGCTTTGGTTAGTTATAGGAACAAGCCTGTAACTTAATTCGAATCCGTAACCGATTTTTGAAAAGCTGGAGATTCCAACTGCAAATTCATAATTACCTGTCCAGAATGAATTTTCAAAAGTACGCGCTCCAAGAAATGTAACCTCACTTTCATCAAGATAAATCTGAGCTGCAATTTCCTCATTGATATACATTCCTCCTCCGCCAGCCATAAAATATAATTTGCTTATGGATGAAGCATAATTTTTGGCAAACGGAAAAAATTTAAATTTCAAACTCAACGGAACGGCAAACAATCTGGATTGAGTAGGAGCATAAAACCTGTTGCCGGAGCTGTTATTAAAATAATATCCGTCACTGTTTAAAGAGTTTGTAAACAGATATGACGGAGCCAATTCAATTGCATATTTTTCATTTATATTCACTCCCAAAAATCCGTCAATCTCTTTCATGAAATCTCCGTTTGATAACTGAAAAAACGGATAAGCATCTCTTGCTGCCTGATTGGTAAGAAAGACAAATTTGTATCCAATACCTAAATAATGAGTGATACTTGAGGATCTCTGTTTAATTTGTGAAAAAGAAATATTTGAAATGAGTAAAACCAATACAACTAAAATTATTCTCTTCATACAAAATTAATTTATAAAATATACCTGCTTAAATCCCTGTCCTTCACGATGGAATTTAATTTTTCATTAACATATTTTTTATCTATCTCAAGAACATTGTTTTTTATTTTATCAGGAACGTCGAACAGTATTTCTTCAAGGACTGTGGTTAATATAGTATGGAGCCGCCGTGCCCCGATGTTTTCAACCTGTTCGTTTACTTCCGCCGCTATCTTTGCAATTTCCTTTATCGCATCATCCGTAAAGTTAAGATCAATCTTTTCGGATTTTAACAATGCTTTATATTGCTTTATCAATGCATTCTCCGGCTGTGTTAATATTTTGTAAAACTCTTCTTCTCCAAGGCTATTCAACTCAACCCTGATCGGAAATCTTCCCTGCAATTCAGGAATTAAATCACTGGGCTTGGCTGTATGAAATGCTCCCGATGCTATAAAAAGTATATGATCAGTTTTTATCGGACCGTACTTAGTGATTACTGTTGAGCCCTCGACAATTGGAAGAAGATCTCTCTGAACTCCTTCTCTCGAAACATCCGGTCCGCTATGAGATGATTTTGAATGTCCGCTGGCTACTTTATCAATCTCATCAATAAAAACTATTCCTGAATTCTGCACTTTATCAGACGCCTCTTTGATCACTGCATCCATATCTATCAATTTATTTGCTTCTTCATGAGTTAAAACTTTTCTCGCTTCGGCAATACTTAATTTTCTTTTCTTGGATTTTTTTGGCATCATGTTTCCGAAAAGATCATTCAGGTTAATACCCATTTCTTCCAAACCAACAGGACCTAACACCTGAAGCATAGGATAATTCTCACCTGACAGATCGAGCTCTATCATCCTGCTGTCCAGTGAACCATTCTTAAGCTGAACTCTCAGTTTGTCTCTCGTATTTGAATTCAACTCTTCAGGGTCTATCTCCTTTGATGCAGTCTCAGCTTGCTTATCCGATGACCCGTTTCCCGACTTCTTTACAGGCGGGATCAGTATATCCAGAATTCTTTCATCTGTATTTTCTTCTGCTTTAATCTGAACCTCTTTCATCTTTTCTGTCTTAACAATGTTAACCGAAAGATCAGTAAGCTCTCTTATCATTGATTCAACATCTCTTCCAACGTAACCAACTTCGGTAAACTTTGAAGCTTCTACTTTTATAAACGGAGCATTTGCGAGCTTCGATATTCTTCTTGCTATTTCAGTTTTTCCAACACCTGTGGGTCCAATCATAATAATATTATTAGGCATAATTTCATCTTTCATATTATCTTTCACTTGCTGCCTTCTCCACCTGTTTCTTAATGCAATAGCAACGGATTTCTTGGCATTGTTCTGACCTATGATATATTTATCAAGCTCTTCAACAATCTGCGAAGGTGTTAATTGTTTTATTTCTTTGTTCAAAATTTTATTGATAATCTTCTTCGTCTTTGGTTTGCCGTTTAATGATTTAATTACTTTTTCTTCTTTTATCAAACTTTTACTTTAATTTAATTTTTTAATTCTTCAATTGAAATATTATGATTTGTATATATGCAAATTTCAGCAGCCTGAATTAATGATTCCTTAACTATTTCTTTGGCATTCAGATCTGAATATTTCAGCAGCATCCTCGCCGAAACCAGTGCATATGGACCTCCGGAACCTATTGCGACAATTCCGTCATCCGGTTCTATTACATCACCTGTTCCCGAAATCACCAATGCCTTTTCTTTATCAACTACTGCCAGCAATGCTTCAAGACGTCTTAGATATTTATCGGTTCTCCATTCTTTTGCAAGCTCAACTGCAGCACGTGAAAGATTCCCTTTATATTCTTCCAGCTTACTTTCAAATTTTTCGAATAAAGTAAAAGCATCTGATGTTGCACCGGCAAATCCAACAAGCACTTTATCATTAAAAATTTTTCTCACTTTCCGGGTTGTATGTTTCATTACTGTATTTCCCATTGTAACCTGACCATCGCTTCCAATTACTGCTTCTCCGTTTTTTATCAGTCCGATAACAGTCGTAGAGCGTATTCCGTTTTTTCTCTTCAAATTATTTTCTTTTTGTTTTTATAAATACTTTGACGTTTCAAATTTTTGTTAATTTTCAATTCAGTTACTATCAAAATAAAATCCTTTAATCATTCTAATCAATGTAATCAGCATGCCCCTGCCTGCTGCAGGCAGGCGATGCATGAGGGCGGTCAAATCTCGCGTCTTAATTTTGCTACACGAATATTTATAGACTCTCTGTATTTGGCAACTGTTCTGCGGGCAATCTTAAATCCTAGCCTGTTCATTTCTGCGGCAAGCTCTTCATCAGTCAAAGGATCGCTTTTATTTTCATTTTGAATTAAATCTTTCAGCTTTATTTTTACTTCAACATTTGATACATCTTCCCCTTCCACCATTGCAAGGGGTGTTGTAAAAAACGAACGAAGCTCATAAATACCAAAATCCGTCTGGACATACTTTCCTCTGACTGCCCGGCTGATGGTTGATTTGTCCATTCTTATATCCTCTGCAATATCTTTTTCATATATTGGTTTAAGACCTTCTCCGTTATTGTCAAAAAAATCAGTTTGTCTTTGAATAATTGCATCCATGATTTTTAACATTGTTTCACGTCTTGAATTTATTGCATCAATAAACCACTTCGCCCTGTTAAAATTATTTATTATGTATTCCTTTGTATCACTGTCAAGACTTTTCTTTTCATTCGTATAGAGATTTTTGTAAGCCCTGTTAATTCTGATTGAAGGAGAATGTCTTTCGTTTAAAAATATTTCATAGTTATCGTTATCTTTTTTAACGATTAAATCCGGTACAATGTAGCTTTCGGTGTTTGAACCTTCCGAAGATCCGGGCTTGGGATTAAGCTTATGAATAAATTCAAAAACCTCTTTTACTTTTGCAAGATCTATATTTAAATCTTTACTGATTTTTTCATATTTCTTTAATTTTAAATCTGCAAAATATTTCTCAACTAATTCTTTGGATAATTCCTTCATCTCTTTTTCTTTATCCGATCGTTCAATCTGAATTAACAAACATTCTGTTAAATTTCTGGCTGCGATTCCGGGAGGGTCAGTATTTTTTTGCAGGAAGATTAATGTTTCGTTAAGCTCTTCTATGGTAAAATCTTCTGATTCGAATTTAGTCCCTATTTTTTTTACTTTTACATCACTTAAAATATCTTCGGGATTATCATCAAAATATCCCGAATCATTTAATGACCATATAATTTCTTCACCAATAAAAATTAGTTTTTCATTTAAACCCGATAAATGCAGTTGAAGTAAAAGCGCTTCGCTGAGAGACTTATTAGCATCACTTACAAAATTAGATTCAAATTCATTCCTCTCTCCTCCGTCTGAAAATTTTATTTCGTCCTGTTCATTTTCAAAATATTCATCCCAGTTATCTTCATCTTTGAGATTTGAGTTTTCTTCGGGAGTGATCATTGACTCATCTGATGTTTTATCTTCCGGATTATCTGCTTCAGATACAATATCTTCAACAGTCCCGTTTTCTTCCGTTTGTTCAAGCTCTTCTTCGGTATCAAATTCATTGCCTTCTTCAAGCATCGGATTTAATTCCAATTCACGTTTTATTATGTTATCCAGTGCCAGTGTGGGTATAGCAAGAATATTTTGAGTCAGAACAATTTTCGGAAGCATTTTGTGAGATAATTTCTGGCTCTGTGTTTGATTTAACATCTAACTTCTCCTTAAAAATTTTTCTTTTAAATCATCATAGAAATTTCTTCCGAACTCTCTTACCAATGAATCCTCTGCAAATTCAAATAAAGAAATATTTTCTTCTTTCCCTTTTAATAAAGCGGCATCGCACTCGCTGATCTCCTCGTACCGGATTATATTCCTTTTATTTCCATAAACTCTTACGGGAAACAAATGACATGAGATTGGCTTCTTAAAATTAATTTCATTTTCATTGTAAGCTTTTTGAAACGAACATTTTGTAACACCATCTTCATGAAATGAAAACACACAGTCCTCATCATCTACATTATTCAAAGCATAGTCGCCTTTAAATCCGTAATAGAATCCTTCATTCTCCAGTATATCCAGATTTTTTTTATCAAGATATTTTTTCGCGGCTGATAAGCTTGACTTAATTTTCAAAATCTCAGCATCAAGTATCGGAGCTCCGCCTGCTCCTTTTAAAGTGCAGCATGCGCCTTTGCATTGATGTAGGTCACATGAAAATTTGACATCAAAAATCCTGTCATCAATAATAAATTTTTCCAAAATTATGTCTTATTTTAATTAAGCCGGTTTTGTATTTCAGTTTTAAAACCTAATTAACATTGTGTATTGAAACACGACTCTATTCATAGGGACAATGCATCTTCAAATCTTAATAAAATTTTTCCCGGGAGTTTGTCTTACTAAACTTTTGAACTCAAGTGAAAGTAAATTTACCAAACAATCCGAAACAGACAAACCGGTTGTTTCATTTATTTTATCAATATGTATCGGTTCATATTCAAGCATATCATAAATCTTTTTTTCACTATCATTCAAATCTTTTACAGCTTTTTCTTCTTTCTCTATTAAGTCTTTTTTTAATACCGGCTTCAATTTAATTTCAAGCTCACTGATTATATCATCAATATTCGTAACTAACTTCGCCTGTCCTCTTTTAATAATTTCATTTGTACCTTCTGACTGCTTTGAATTAATATATCCCGGTATTGCAAAAACTTCTTTATCCTGATCAATAGCAAATTCTGCTGTCAGCAAAGAACCGCCTTTAATTCCACTTTCAATGATGAGACTTCCGAGGCTTATTCCGCTGATTATTCTGTTTCGCCTTGGAAAATTTACTTTATCAGGTTTTGCACCGATTGGAAATTCCGAAATTACAGCTCCCTTTTCGACAAGCTCATTATATAATTTTCTGTTCTCAGCCGGGTAAACAACATCCACTCCACTACCTAAAACTGCATACGTTAAATTATTATTCTTAATGCAAACACTATGAACAATGGAATCTATACCTCTTGCAAACCCACTGATTACAGGGATTCCCAGTTCGGATAATTTTTCCGTGAATTTTTCACAGTTGTATTTTCCATATTCAGTAGGAGTCCTTGTTCCAACAATGCTTAAAGAATATTTATCTGTCTTATCGAGCTTGCCTTTGTAATACAGCAAAACAGGAGCATCAAATATTTTTCTTAAATTCTCGGGATAATCTTCATCAATTATACTTATTATATGAATATTTTTTTTCTCTGCATTTTTCAGTATCGAATCAAACTCTTTTTCATATACTTCCCTGTTTTTTCTCGAAGAAATAATTTCACCCGAAATATTAAAATCAATTCCTTCAATTTTTCTCAAATCATTTGCACTGCTTTGAAAAAAATCACATGGCTTTTTGTAATAATTTAAAATATTTTTAATCCTCATATTACCGAGCCTGTTAACTTTGCTCAGGAAGTAAATATATTTTAAGTAGTCGGCTGATGTCATCATTATTATTCGATGCAAATTTACTTAAATAATACTTCTAATAACATTACCAAATATAGAGCCAAAATTATTTAGGAATTGGAAATTTGGAATTAAAAATTAGAAATGATTAAGAATAAGAATTTCGGATTTAAGAATTTGGAATTGTAAAATTAAAAAAATATAGTTAACAATTATTATCCAATAGAATTCTCTTTGTCGGTTTCTTTAAAATTATCTTTATTTGTAATTTGTAATTTGTAACTCGCAACTTGTAATTTGTAACTCTCATTTCCTAATTCACAATTCTCTCTTCAGCGCTTCTCTTTCAATCTCAAGCTGCTTAATTCTTCTTTCTAAATTATCAAGCTCTTCAGGCATCGAGTCGATTTCAATACGCAGCTTAGCAGCTGCTTCGTCAACCAAATCAATTGCTTTATCAGGAAGGAACCTGTCTGAAATATATCGGTCTGACAATTGCGCTGCGGCGACTATAGCACTGTCGGTGATTCTTACTCCATGATGAATTTCATATTTTTCTTTCAATCCTCTTAATATCGTTATTGTATCCTGCACATCCGGCTCCTCAACAAACACAGGCTGGAATCTCCTTTCCAATGCAGGGTCTTTTTCAATATACTTTCTGTATTCATCGAGAGTAGTCGCTCCTATTGTTCGTAAGTCCCCTCTTGCTAATGCCGGCTTTAACATGTTAGACGCATCAACCGAACCCTGGGCAGCTCCCGCTCCGACAACTGTATGCAGCTCGTCTATAAATAAAATTATTTCTCCGTTGGATTCTTCCACTTCTTTCAAAACTGCTTTCAATCTTTCTTCAAATTGTCCTCTGAACTGAGCTCCCGCAACAAGCGATCCCATATCGAGCGCAATAATTTGTTTTGATTTCAAAGTATCAGGAACGTCTCCGGAAACTATTCTATGCGCAAGACCTTCAGCAATAGCTGTCTTTCCAACTCCCGGCTCACCGATTAATACCGGATTATTTTTTGTCCGGCGTGACAGCACCTGCAAGACTCTTCTTATCTCATCTTCTCTTCCGATAACAGGATCAAGCTTACCTTTCCTTGCAAGGTCATTCAAATTTTTTCCATACTTCATCAATGACTGGTAAGTGTCTTCAGGGTTTTGACCTGTTACACGGTTTGAGCCGCGAATTTCTTTTAGTGATTTTAGAATATTATTTTTTGTAATGCCCTGTGATTTTAGTAAATCGGAAATGGAAGATTTTTTAGCGTCAGCAAGTCCGAGAAGCAAATGTTCCGTGGAAACATAATCGTCTTTCAATGCTGTTGCTTCTTTAAATGCATTTTCAAGAACATCATTTGTCTCCCTCGAAAGCGACTGTCCCGAACTTGAGCCGGATACTTTTGGAAGTTTATCTAAAAGTTCACCAACTCTAATTTTTAAAATATCTTTATTAGCTCCAAGCTTCATTAATGTTGAAATGACAATTCCTTCCGTGTCCTGCAGCAATGCAGCAAACAAATGTTCCGGCTCTACAAGCTGATTGGAATAATTTGATGCAATCTCATTGGCAGCCTGCATTGCCTCCTGAGATTTGATTGTGAGTTTGTTGAAATTTATTGCCATTTTTTCTAAACTATTTTGCGCAATATAAAAAATTTGTTTTTACATATGTAGTCAATTTGTGAATAGTGGATGGTCAATGGTGAATAGTCAATGGTCAATGATCAATATTGAATAGTCAATATTCAATTTGTATTTTTTATTAATCCTGAAAGAAGTTTAAATAAATGAATAAATTTTCCTTCAAAAATTTTAATCTTTAAATCATCCAAGTATTTTAGATTCAAAGATATTTCAATTTGTGTGTCTATTTCAACCATTGATTGATGACCTTGCAATTTCATAAAATCTTTTTCGTTCGATGGTGGATTTTCTTGCTGAGCCTTCAGCTAAATTAGATGTTATTGAAACTGATGCTCTTCTCAACTGGCTACGTAATCCAAACATTTCAGCTTTTGGAAAATCTTCTGTTATTAAATATATTTCACTAATGATTTCCATGCTTACCTTCCAAACTTCCATATTTTTGTGATTTAGCTTTAACATATTATCCTCCGATTTAAAGATTAAAGAACGGAAATTAATTTAAAATAAATAATATTTAATATCACTACAAATATCAAAATTCACCATTGACCATTGACTATTGACCATTTACTACTCACCAATTAACTATTGACCATTCACTATTGACCATTCACTATTGACCATTCACTAACTCCCCATTGACTAACAAATTGTACAGCCATTCGTTAATTTACATGCAATGAAAAAAGTATCTTTGATAATCTCTGTCTTTAACAAAATCAAAGAATTGGAATTGATCTTCAATGCATTGTCTATTCAAAGTTATAAATATTTTGAAGTAGTTATTGCCGAAGACGGCAGGAATGCAGAGATGAATAAAATTATCGAAGAATGGAAGGAGAAGAACTTTTTTTCAATCAGGCATCTAACACAGGAAGATAAAGGTTTCAGGAAAAACAGAATTTTGAATACAGCTATAAGAGCTGCTGCAACTGACTATTTAATTTTTATTGACGGGGATTGCCTTCCACATTCGGATTTTATTAAAGCGCATTTTGAAAAAAGACAAGACAATGTTGTCCTGTGCGGAAGAAGAGTAAATCTTACCAGGAATATTTCAAATAAAATTACTAAAGAAACTATCTTAAGTTATAAATATGAACAACTTAAATTAAGTGAGATAATATATTCGTCATTGAACCGGAAAAACAAGGGATACAATTTTAACATAGAGGAAAGTTTTATTTTTAAAAACAAAACTTTAAGAAAAATTCTGACTAATGAAGATGAACATATTTTAGGCTGTAATTTTTCAATTCACAAAACTCTTCTTGAAAAAATTAACGGCTTTGATGAAAACTACGAAGGACCGGGGCTTGGAGAAGATTCCGATATCGAATTCCGTCTAAGACTGACCGGCGCAAAGTTTAAGTCTGTCAGAAATCTTGCTGTTCAATACCATTTGTATCATGATAAAACAATTGAAGAACCTAAGAATATGGAATACTTTAATCAAATGAAGACACGTAAAGAATTTTTTTGTAAAAGTGGTTTGACTATGATGGAATGATGGAATAATGTGATGATGAAACAATTAATGATTTCAGTGAAAAATTGTTGTTTTGATAATTTTAGAATGGTTTTAATATATGAGTAAAATATCAGGTGTAATTATTTGTAAAGACGAGGAAAACAATATTGAAGATTGTATCAAAAGTATTCTTTGGTGCGACGAGGTAATTATAATAGACAGCTTCAGTATTGATAAAACAATTGCAATTAGTAAAAAGTATTCCAATAAAATTTTTCAAAATGAATGGAAAGGTTTTTCCGAGCAAAGAAAATTCGCTCTTTCGAAAGCAAATTACGAATGGATATTTTCGATCGATGCTGATGAACGGTGTACTAAGGAACTTGAAATCGAGATTAAAAACTTGCTTGAGAAAACCGATATTTCCGATAACGGTTTTGAAATTCCCAGAAAAAGTTTTTTCCTTAATAAATGGATCAGGCATGGCGGGTGGTATCCGAATTATCAGCTTAGATTATTTAAAAGTAAGTCTGCCAAAGTTTCAGACCGGCTTGTTCACGAAAGTTATCTGGTTAACGGAACAACCGGCAGATTGAAGAATAATATATTGCATTACACAGTAACATCAATATCGGATTTTGTTACGAAAATAAATTCGTATTCCGATTTATCAGCAGTTGAAAAAGTAAAAAAGAAAAGAATAAATTTTTTTGATATCTTTATCATTCCCGGAATAGCTTTTTTTCATCAGTATATTCTTAAGGGAAATTTTCTCGACGGTACAGCCGGATTGATGGTTTCAAAATTTCATATGATGACGAAGCTTCTGAACAACATGAAAATCCTGGAATTACAAAATAAAAAAAATTAATGAAGGAATTAAAAATTTTGATTATAAAATACAGACCGATCGGCGATACAATAATGGGACTAAGCACAATTCAATATATTCAAAATCTTTTTCCGGGTTCTAAAATAACATACGCAGTTCAGGAAAGAGTCCTTCCGATATTTTCAAATATTATCAGCACAAATATTGAATTTAAATCGATAAATTTTTTATTAAAGGGTTGGTTTAAAACATACAGCTTCGTTAAGAAAAATAATTTTGATCTTATTTTAGAACTTCAGCAAACCGGTAAAAGCAAAAATTTTTTTAATGTTTTTTCGAAGTTTTCATTACCCTATTACTATTTTCATAACCATAATCATCCGGGCAACGAATTTATTTTAGATCAGGGAATAAAAAAACCTGCAATACAAAAAGACCTGGACGGCGCCTGGACTGCACTGAACCACCACTTCCCTGAACTTAAACTGGAAGTACCAAACCATCTGGATTTTGAACCGAAATTAAATTATAGAAACCGTAAGGTTAAAAATAATAATAGTATTATTCTTGGAATTTCAGCAGGCAGGAAAGAAAAGATTTGGGATTTGAAAAATTATAAAAATCTTATCACTGAATTAAATAAAATAAATAATGAATTTAATTTTATAATTCCACTGTCAAACGATGAATTTGATATTCAAATTGAGAAAGAAATTTCAACCTGGGAAGTAAAAAATTATATAATAATAAAAAAAAATATCGGAGAACTGCCTTATGAAATGAGCGAAGCGAATTACTATATTGGAAATGATACAGGTTTAAAACATCTTGCGGTCAGCCTGGGGATGAAAACTTTAACAATCTTCGGAGCAGAAAGACCAATGGAGTGGCATCCATATGATTTAAAAAAGCATGACTATATTTTTAACGGGGATATTAAAAAAGTTTCTTTTAATGAAGTGATGGAGAAATCGATTAACTTAATTAAAAATTAATAAATGGACGTGTATCTTAAAATTCTAAAGTATTCTTTAAAATATAAAAAGTATATTTTTATTTCGATACTGATGTCAATTTTATATTCGGTCTTGAGCGGTATTTCCATTTATTTATCCATTCCTCTTTTGAAAGCTTTATTTTCCGAAGAAGAGGCACCAGTGGATTTTCAGGATACGGGAATTATCAGCAGGCTAATGCAAATCCCAAAATCATTGGTAAACGAATATATTTTATCACAGGGTAAGCTGAATGCATTAACAATAATCTGCATTTTAATTTTAGTGTCGTTCCTGTTAAAGGGACTGGTAGGATTTGCACATTCCATTTTAATTCAGCTCGTTGAAAAAGGAGTTTTAAAAGATATTCGTAACCAGTTTTTTTATAAAATAAATAATCTTTCTATTCGGTATTTTACCAGCTCAAGGTCAGGAAATTTAATTTCAATTTTAACCAATGATATCAATACAATACAGGGGAGTATCTCGGGTACATTTTCAAATTTAATAAAGGAGCCATTGTTAATTTCAGTCTATCTGATCATGGGATTATCTATCAGCTGGGAATTAACTCTTATATCTTTAATCGTTTTTCCGTTAACTATTTTAATGATCGGAAAAATTTCCAAATCATTAAGAAGAAAAAGTCTCAGAATACAGAAAAAGCTGTCCGACATTACTAATCTGATTGCCGAAACAATATTCGGAGCAAAAGTTATAAGGGCATTAAAGGGTGAAAATTATTTTAATAAATTATTCACTGCTGAATCCAAAACCTATTATAACCTTACAATGAAGCATACTATCTTAGGTGAAATTGCTCCGCCGGTTTCCGAATTCCTGTTTATACTTTCAAGCACAATTATAATTTGGTATGGAGGCAATCAGATTTTTGTTAATCAGTCATTAAGCCCGGGAGAATTTTTAGGGTTTATTTTTATAATGTCACAGATAGCTGTTCCGATTAAAAACTTAAGTTCATTTTATAATAACATTCAATCTTCGATAGCTGCAGGCACGCGTATCTTTGAAATTATTGATTATCCTGTCGAAGTAAAAGAATCTTTAAACCCCGTCACGATAGATGAGTTTAAAAAAGAAATCAGTATTGAAAATGTGAGCTTTCATTATTCTAATGATAAGATGGTTTTAAAAAACTTAAATCTGAAAATAAAAAAATCAGAAGTAATTGCATTAGTCGGCTCATCGGGATCAGGTAAGACCACAATCACAGATTTGATCATGAGATTTTATGATGTATCCGGCGGAAAAATAACCATAGACGGGATTAACATAAAAGACATCGCTGTGAAAAATTTAAGGACGTTGATCGGATTAGTAACACAGGAAATAATTCTATTTAATAAAAGCATAAGGGATAATATTATATTCGGATTGCCAAATGTCACAGAAGAAGATCTGATCAATGCAAGCATCAATGCAAATGCTTACAATTTTATTATGCACACTGAACACGGCTTTGATACGATCATCGGCGAAAGAGGATTAAAACTTTCAGGCGGAGAACGGCAAAGAATCTCTATAGCGAGAACACTTCTCCGAAATCCACAGATACTTATTCTCGATGAAGCAACCTCTTCTCTGGATACTGAATCTGAAAAGTTAGTTCAGGACGCTTTGGATAAGCTTATGCATCAGAGAACTTCAATCGTGATTGCTCACAGACTCTCAACGATTCAACACGCCGACAGAATTGTTGTCCTTGATAAAGGTGAGATCGTAGAAACAGGTACTCACCAGGAGCTCCTTGTAACAAGCGGAATCTATAAAAAACTTTATGATATGCAGTTTAGAAATCAGGAAGAATTGATATGATACGGAAAAAATTTTTCAACTTATTGTCTTTGATGTTTAATTCGTTCAATAAAAGATTTTAATTTGAACCGCGAAGAAGTATCGTCATATCTCGATAAAGCGATTCTTATTTTTCTCACGATACAAGTCTCAATTGCGAGCATATCCATTGCTGTTTCATCTGTTGCGTTCGGTATCTGGTTGTCATTATGGCTGATTCAATTAATAATAGATAAAAAAATAAATTATGATAAAAATCTATTTGATGAAATTAAGCTGGTAAATATCTTTATTTTTTTCTATTTATTAATTGAGATCGGGTCAAGATTTTTTGCAGTGTATCCCGAAGGCGCGTTCAGCAATCTCAAACGGCTTTTGTTATTTTTTATTTTTTATATTTCTATAATAAAGATCATAGACTATAAAATCCTGGCTAAGCTTTTATTCATAAATATTTGTATGATTTCAATCATATCAATATTTGAATTAATTAAATATTCGGTAAAGTTCAATGAACTGATTTATCAAATGCCTTTCTCTGAGATAAGGATTGATTATTTTAATTACCCTCTTACAACCGCTGAGATAAAAATGATGAGTCTTCTTTCGGTTTTTCCTTTACTATTCATAAAAGAAAAATTCATTGTATCAAAAAAGTATTTGGCATTAATTATCATTCCAATATTTATTTCAATGCTTTTGACACAATCAAGAAATGTCCTGCTTGCAGTTTTTATTTGCTTTATCATTTTTGGAGTTGTTGCTAATAGAAAATTTCTTTGGGCATTTTTAATAATTGTAATTGTGTCATCGGTAATTCTTCCTTCAAATTATACTCAGAGAATAAAAAGTATATTCGATTTAAAACATCCGAGCAACGAATCAAGATTAAATATGTGGGACGTTGGATTGCAGATGTTCATTGATCATCCGTTCACAGGAACTGCAGACTCACATATAAAGGAAATTTATGAAACTTATAAAAAAACTGAGACCGAAGGAGAAGGCGTTCACCTCCATAATAATTTTATTATGATATTGGCAACTACCGGAATATTCGGTTTCATATCCTTCATCGGTATATTCATTTCAATTTTTTTTAAACAAGTGCAATTTTATAGAAAGCAGTTGAATGATACTTATAAGATGCTGATTTTTGGAAGTATACTTGTGATGATATCATTTCAAATTTCGGGAATATTTGAATGGAGCTTCGGCGATCATGAGGTTATGACAGTTTTTTTCTTTTTAATAAGTGTTCCGTTTGTTATATGGAAAATTGAATATTATAACTCATCAATGAAGAAAAAATAATTGTGAGATAATTTGAAGTATTTTAAAATGTTTAAAAATAATTTAACTTGATCAAAATAAAATGGAAATTCTGAAGAAATCCTTTTACATACTTAATTTTTTTCTGATTGCTTTATTAAATTTTTCCTATTCACAAACTAAATTAAAGCCCGGATTCGATCCGGAAGAATATAAACTGCTACTGGAAATCTCTGCCAGGCAGCTTGATACTCCGTGGACATTCGTCAGAATACCGTTTCCCGATAAATGCAAAATGATTTACCGGTCTGATTCGGCCGGTTTAAATAACCGCTGGGATTTTTGGGTGAGAGATGATAGTGTAGGAATAATAAGTATCAGGGGAACTATCGCTGCAGCAAACTCATGGTCGGAAAATTTTTTCGCTGCAATGGTTCCGGCTTCAGGTTCAATTATTATTGATAAAGATTTCGTCTTCATTTACAAACTTGCTTCTTCAGGCAGGGCGAGTGTTCATGCAGGCTGGCTGACCGGCTTAGCGTATTTGTCAAATTCAATTATAGAGAAAATAAATGAAATGCATGCAAGCGGGATAAAAAATTATTTAATAATGGGACACAGCCAGGGCGGAGCAATTGCGTATTTACTGACTTCCTATTTACATTACCTTGATAATCAACGGATCCCGGATGATGTTAAATTCAAAACATATTGCAGTGCCGCACCAAAGCCGGGAAATTTATTTTACTCGTATGACTTTGATTATATAACAAGAGACGGACGGGCTTTGAGAGTTTACAACTCCGAAGACTGGGTGCCTCAAACTCCTGTATCGGTCCAGACGCTCAAAGATTTCAGTGAAGTAAATCCTTATGCCGACAAAGATTCTATAATGCTAAAGATGAGTTTCGTTGACAAATTAGTTTTTGAATACATCATTCACCGGCTTAAGGATAACCTGAATGATGCAAGAAATTTACTGGATGAATATTTCGGCAAGATGGTCTATAATAAATCTATCAGTAAATTCCTTCCTGAATTTCCTGAGCCGCAATATTCTAAAGACGCATATTACTATCCATGCGGAGTTCCTGTTGTGCTGATGAAACAGGGTGGTTATGACGAGCTTATTAAGACTGAAACAAAAATCCCGGAGTTGTTTGAGAATCACATGATTGACCCGTATTACTTCCTTTTAAATAAAATCTATTTTAATAAATAATAAAAATTAAACAAATGGCAGAAGACAAAAACAAACAATTATTTCTTTCATTGATCTATAGTTTTCAAATGCAGACAATGATGCAGCTTGGTAAGCTGGCTAATCCCATGTCAGGAACAATTGACAGGGAACTGGAGGGTGCACAGGTTACAATTGATATGCTTGATATGCTCAAAACAAAAACCAAAGGTAACGTAAACGAGGATGAAAGTAAATTTCTTGATCAGATAATTGCCGACCTTAAGTTAAATTATGTAGAAGAGCGGGATAAAGACAAATCTGCAGCAAAAAATATTGAGGAACCAAAATCCCCGGTTGAAGAAAAGGAAGAACAAAAAGATACTGGAGAAAAGAAACAGACTGAAAGTGATGCTAAGGAAAAGGATGCAAAAGCAGAATCAAAAAATGAAGGTGAAAAAAAGCAGTCTTCCGATAAAGATTTTAAAGAAAAACCCGATCCTGATAAGACTGCGGATTCTGATAAATCTTTGCCGCCACAGGAATAACAATAAATTTAACTGATTGGAATGGAAAGCAAAGATGATATTAATTTCGGAATCTTCGGAAATACAAATAAAGAAGAAGTGGCAAAGTTATTGATTGAGATTGTCAATGATTTTATCAAACTTAAAAAGAATTTTCTAATTGATGAAAATCTTGTAAAAGCTTCTTCCTCTGATTTACAAAAATATTCGGCTACCCAAAAGGAAATTCTAAATAAATCAGATTACATTCTCTCTCTTGGAGGAGACGGAACATTCCTTAATACCGCCAGAATAGTCGGAGATAAAAATATTCCGATACTTGGTGTTAATCTCGGCAGGCTTGGATTTTTTTCTGAAGTAAGCCCTCATGAAATAAAAAATTTCATCCCCCATCTTCTTCGTGGTAAATTCAGAATCACTGAACAGGTTATTATCAAATCTATTACAAACTCTAATAAAATACTTTACGGACTGAATGACATTGTCATCGATAAAAATAATTCAGTAAGAATGCTCGAGATAGAAACATTATACAATAATGAAAAAGTAGTTAGAATTATTTCAGACGGTATTATTATCTCCACACCTGCCGGCTCAACCGGATACTCGCTTTCCTGCAACGGTCCTATCGTTAATCCCGAAAGCCGCGTTTTTATTATTACACCAATTTCACCTCACACTTTGAATGTCCGTCCGATTATCGTTCCGGATGACGGAATTATTAAAATAAAAATTCTTAAAGAAGGAAAATCAAGAATCTCAGCCGACGGCCAGTATACACTTAATATAAATTCGCCTTCTGAAGTAATATTATCTAAAGCTGATTACAGGATCAAAGTCATAAAAAAATTAAATACAACTTACTTTAATACTCTCAAGAAAAAACTTTTTTGGAATGTAGATAAGAGATACAGTTAGCAGTTAGCAGTTAACAATTAACAGTTAACAGTTAGCAGTTAGCAGTTAGCAGTTAGCAGTTAACAGTTAGCAGTTAACAGTTAGCAGTTAACAGTTAGCAGTTAGCAGTTAGCAGTTAGAATTAGAAAATTTGAGTTTTATCAGTTTAATGATAATTGACAATGAAAGAAATCATAATTAGAGAAAAATCTTTTGAGTTTGCAGTGAGAATTATAAACTTAAGTATTTATCTAAGAGAAAAGAAAGAGTTTGTTTTATCGAGTCAAGTCTTAAGATCGGGTACGTCAATTGGTGCAAACGTTGAAGAAGCGACAGGAGGTGTTTCAAAAGCAGATTTCAAAAATAAATTATCTATAGCGTATAAAGAAGCCCGGGAAACTCATTATTGGCTTAGATTATTACAAAGAACTAAATTTATTGATGATAAAATTTTTAAGTCACTGGAAATTGATTGTGAAGAACTAAAAAAAATTTTATTTACGATAATTAAAAGACTTAAATAATTATAGTATGAACTTCTTAACTGCTAACTGTTAACTGCTAAATGCTAACTGTTAACTGCTAACTGTTAACTGCTAAATGCTAACTGTTAACTGCTAACTGTTAACTGCTAACTGTTAACTGCTAACTGCTAACTGCTAACTGTTAACTGCTAACTGCTAACTGTTAACTGCTAACTGTTAACTGCTAACTGTTAACTGTTAAACTGCTAACTGTTAACTGCTAACTGTTAACTGCTAACTGTTAGCTGCTTAATAAGGAACTCCATCAGCCGCCGGTGGTTTTGTTTTTCCGATAAAGCCGACGAGTACAAGAATAGTAATCAGATAAGGGAGCATTTGAATTAATTGAGACGGGATATTTGTTCCGGAAATTTGAAGTGTAATTTCCAGAGCTTCGAATGCAGAGAACATAAGACATGCGAAAAAGATATTGACAGGTTTCCACTTTCCAATTATCATTGCAGCTAATGCAATATAGCCTCTACCTGCAATCATTCCGTCGGAATAACTATTTTGATTTGAAGCCAGCCAGATTCCTGCGAGTGAACTAAGGAAGCCGCTTATCAAAATACCATATAGTTTATACCTTCTTGCTTTAATGCCTAAACTATCAGCCGCCCATGGATTTTCTCCGGCAGAGCGAAGACGCAATCCAAATTTTGTTTTGTATAAAATAAATCCGGATAAAAAAATCAGTATGAAACAAAATACAGTTATGTAATCCGAGAAGACAATTCCAAAGAAAGGTATAGATTGAAATATATTTATGTCAGGCAGTCCATCGAACCTTTCCGTATTGCTCGAACTGTTAAAAATTAAAACCAAAAGAAATTTTGTAATACCCGCTATCAGGAGGTTGAACCCGACTCCTGTTACGATTTGATTTATCTTTAGCTTAATTGTAAACAGAGCAAAAAGCAAACTAAAAATTAAATTTATTATAATTGCTAAAATAAATCCGGCTGTCACATTATTTGTAATGATAGAGAACAATGCAAAACTGAAAGCCGAAAGATTCATAAATCCTTCGATTGAAATATTTATGACGCCCCCTCTTTCGGAAAAATTAGCTGCACTTGCGCCGAGATAAAAAGGAGTCATAAGTCTCAGAACCTGTGCAAGAAAAGTAATTGATATTATAGAAGTAATTATTTCCAAATTATATCACACCCTTCCTTTCATAATAAAGATTTACAAGCCGGTCAACTGAAAGAATCGAAAGTATGATTATTCCCTGAACGACTAACATTATTTCTTTCGGTACAATTTGATTTATTGATAAACCCCCGTAATCCAAAATTGCAAAAAGTAAAGATGAAAAAATAATTCCAATCGGATTATTCTTTGCAAGCAATGCAACAGCAATCGCCGTAAAGCCGATATTATTAGAAAATCCCAATTCATAAAACCCTTTGTATCCAAAGACAAAATTTATTCCGGCCAGTGAAGTCAGGCCGGCACCGGAAAAAAATGCGATGAGTATGATTTTATTAGTTTTTAATCCTATATATTTCGATGCTGTTTCATTGAATCCTACAGCCCTCAGCTTGTATCCAAACTTAGTTTTGTAAATCAGGAAATAAGTTAAGAATGAAATTATTATTGCGATAAAGAAGGTAGCATTTAAAGATGAGCCCTGGAAAAACGGGAAGATGTCTGACAACTTGAAGAGCATTTCACTTTCTTCAATTTTTTCAGTTCTCATTGTTGATTTGACTGCAAAGAAGTTTACGAGTAAATAATTTATCAAAGCAAGAATTATAAAGTTGAGCATTATAGTAGTAATTACCTCGCTTACATCTTTTTTGATTTTTATGTAAGCAGGTATCAATCCGAAAACTCCGCTGACAATAAATCCGCAAACAATACAAATACCAATCAATAACGGAAAAGGAAGGAAAGAAAGCTTTAATGCAACAAGCGAAATAACAAACGCTCCTGCATTTAATTGCCCCTCCGCACCGATATTAAATAACGATGCGTGAAAACATATAGCCAGGCCGCATCCGCAGATTATCAACGGGGTAGCTTTAAACAGCGTCTGCCCGATTCCATATCCGCTTGTGAAAACCTCTGTAAAAATAATAGAAAATATTTCAATAGGATTTTTATTAAGGGTTAGAAGCAGAATACAAATTATAGCAAAAGTTGAAAGAAGCGATAATGAAATTGAAATAAAATTTATTTTTGCTTTCCCGCTCACTCAGAAATTCCAATCATTAACTTTCCAATTTGATCATATAAAGGTTTATTGGAAGACGGATCAATTTCGAGAAGAAGCTTATCGGTTTTAATAGTAAGATCACCCGCTTCAAAAGTTTTAATGATTTCTCCATTATACAGCACACTCATTCTGTCCGATAAGCTTATCAGTTCATCCAAATCTGAAGATATCAATAAAATTGATTTGGCATTATTCCGCTGTTCGATAATTTTTGAATGAATAAATAAACTCGCATTAATATCGACCCCTCTTGTAGGATGGAAAAAAATAAGTATATCATTATTAAGTTCAATCTCTCTGGCAACGATGACTTTTTGCTGATTCCCTCCTGACAAGGCAGCTAAATTCGATTTTAGGTTGGAAACCCTGACGTCATAGTTTCTAATAATATCATTAGATATTTTTTCGAGAAAACCGTTATTAATAATTTTTTTCTTTCTGTCTTTTAAAATAATATTCTCTCCAATAGAAAATTCTTTTATCATTCCTTTTTTTATCCTGTCGTCAGGAACGAGTGATATATTTTTTACCGAGCTCTCATAACTCCCTTCATAATTTTTTTCCAGTCCGATAATTATATCCACAATTTCATTTTGCCCGTTACCTTCAACTCCACATATTCCATGTATCTCACCTTTCCTTAATTGAAGATTTAAATTATTTAAGACGTTAATATTGTTTTTATTTAATGAAATGTTTTTTAATTCAAGAAAAATACTTTGTGATAGTTCATTGCTTGTATCTTTTTTAGTTTCAGTCACCGTTACTTCCCCGACAATCGCATTGCTTAGTCTGTCTATATCAAGATTGTTTTGTACATTGTCAGTTTCAAAAACAAGCTTACCTCTTCTCAATACAGAAACCCTGTCGGAGATTTGTTTAACTTCATTTAGCTTATGTGTGATAAGTATAATTGTCTTTCCGTTTTTTTTGAATTCATTTATGATTTTAAAAAACTCGTTCACTTCGATTGGTGAAAGGACAGCCGTGGGTTCATCAAAAATTAAGATTTCCGAATCTCTGAAAAGTAATTTAAGTATTTCTACTTTTTGCTGCTGGCTTATACTTATTTCAGAAATCTTTTTATCAACGTCTAATCCTAAATTATATTTTCTTACCAGCTCATTTAATATTCTCTTTGTATTGTTGAAATCTATTGTAATTCCTTTGGTCAATTCATTACCGAGAATAACATTTTCCAGAACGGTAAAGTCATCTATGAGCATAAAATGCTGGTGAACCATTCCGATCTGCTTATCAATTGCATCGTGAGGTGAATTAAATTTTATATGTTCATCAAAAATTTTTATTGTACCGTATTCAGGCTTATAAATTCCAAAAAGCAATTTCATGAGCGTTGATTTGCCTGCTCCGTTTTCGCCAAGTACACAGTGGACAGAGTTTTTCTCTATACCGAATGAAATATTATCATTCGCCCTAAAATTTCCAAAATGCTTCGAGATATTTATAAACTCTACAGCTTTCATTTTTGATAAAGTTGAAAAACTAAATAATTGACAATCCTTTATAACCTAAATTGTTCATTAGAAAATTAGAAACCTTTTAACACAAAGCACACAAAGACTTTACACAAAGTTCACAAAGAATTATTTCTTACATTATTTATTTTGCTCAAACCCTTTGTGTACTTTGTGTTTTTCGTGTTCAAAAATCCTTAATGAAAAATATGGGTTATAGTAAATTTGAAAAATTTTAATACTCCGTTATTCTGAAGATTAGGTTTGTCAAATAAACTTTTTGCAAATTTGGCAAATTTACCAATTAAGAAT
Source organism: Bacteroidota bacterium (assembly GCA_030855105.1). Classification (GTDB taxonomy): domain Bacteria; phylum Bacteroidota; class Ignavibacteria; order Tepidaquicellales; family Tepidaquicellaceae; genus JAGPCH01. The sequence goes on from JALYRX010000003.1 coordinate 41,644, forward strand.
TTAAAATGATAAGACCAAAAGATTCCGTTTTAAAAACAAAAGCCGGAAGATTTCTCAACCGGCTTTTGTCAATTTCAAATTACAAATTATAAATTACAAATAATTATTTTTTCTTAACTGCCATTTAACATTTAACATTTAACATTTAACATTCAACATTGAACATCATGGTCTTATTATACTTACAAAATTAAACGCATTGTTATCAGCAATCGCTAAGTCAGTCAGATCGACAAAATTATCACCAGTCAAATCTGTTCTTACATAACCAGTGGTAAATTCAAATGCATCGTTATCTATCAGACTCAAATCAGTTATATCAACTATTCCCTCCTGATTTACATCACCGCTATATATTCCGAAAAGTACCGGTGATGTGTCGATCTGTTTCTGATTGCTGCCGAAAGCGCTGCTTGCTGAAGAAGAAAAATTGTATCTTAATGTATCTGCAGTAAAAGCATTTCCGGAATTACTCCAGGTCTCAATTGAATTTCTGTGTTTAACAACAATATAATAGTTTGTTCCATTACTGGTATTCGAAAAATAAAAAGAACCCGAACCAGATGAATTCAATATTCCTTTTGAAGAATCAACTATTGCATATGGTGCGGAAGAGTTTCTTATATAAACTGTAGCTGTGTCCGAAACCATTGTATTTGAAGAAGGATTATAAAAACCTTCTATAAATGCTGTAAGACTTAAACTACTGCTGCTATTAACAGGTCCGGTAATTTGAAAATCATCTATTGCAACTCCAACATCGGGAGTGTTTAAATCAGTTTTGAATACAAACCTGAATGCAACATTTGGCTGACCGGCTAAAGGAACGTTTGTAAAATATTCTGTATAATTTGGCTGCATGCATGAGAAGTATGGTTCATTTACGGGAAAGACTGTTGATTGAACATTGTTGGGATAATTATAAAAGTTCAATCCAAATGTCCCGACATAATTCCATGTATCACCTTTATTGGTAGTTGCTTCAACTCTGAATCCGTCCCAAGCACACTCAGTAGAAAACTTTGACCAGAATCTTATAGTATAAGTCCCGGCTGCGGAAAAATTATAATTAGGAGTATATAGTTCTGCATCAGTTGCATTCTGGTATTGAGCTTCGGTAAGACCTGTTACCCATGCATTTGAAGGGCTATGTGTCCCGTTCTTAAATGTAATTGTTGAACTACCTCTTTCAAACGGAGTACCGCTGATGTTGTCGGGAATAAAATCATTTGTATTCACTTCAAAATTTCCGCCTTTTGCAGGTAAATAAGGAGTCCCTCTGTTAGGTAAAATCTTTATATGATTCGTAAGAGTTTTTGAACTGGCACCATTATTTATGGTTAAAGTTATCGTATATGTTCCTACCATATTATATGAATGGACGGGATTTTGCTGCGAAGATTCAGTCCCATCTCCGAAATTCCAGAGCCAGCTTGTTGCCTGTGATGAATTATCTGTGAATTGAATACCTTTATTTATATAAGACACTCTTTTATTAGTTGAGAAATCTGCAGCCGGGCTGCTGAAAGCATCTGTTGAAAATAATCCTCTTCCATGTGTTACAGCAATCATAGTCTTATCAGAATTGCGATGCTGCAGCATATGTGTACTCACGTTTGCCAGTCCGGAATTTGAAGGACCCCAGTTAGTTGCAGCTCCATTTAAATCATCCGTTGACCATACACCTAATTCCGTTGCAGCTAATGCCTGGTCAGAGTTAAGCGGACTGAATGATAACCATCGAACGGGCATGTCAGGAATGTTTCCTTCAATTGAAGTCCATGATGCACCGCCATTCACAGTTTCCCAAACGCTGTTAACTCCATAATTAGAGTAGGAAGCTAATATGTGATTGTCATTACCACTTTGAACTTCAACACAGGATACATAACCTGTAGGAAGACCTGTTGAAATATCAACCCCGCTTATAGAAGTACCGGTATGTGCATTGTCCACTCTTACAACCTTGCCATTATTTAATCCGAAGAATACCCTGTTAGGAGTATTACCTACTTTCACAGCCGTGACCTTTGCGGCTCCAAAAGCCGTTACAGTTACTGTTGCATAGGTGGCCACAGTGACGTCGGTTTGAGGGTTTTCCCATCTAATATAAGTTGAAGGCGTATTTCCGCAATACATTTTATTAGCGTTATCGTCGTAATCGGTTGGATTTATGAACTGACCATCGTTGCTGATATCTACTGGAGAAAAACTTTCTCCTCCGTCAGTGGATGTAAAATAATTATTATAAACGTATGCAGTCCACTGATATTGAGGCTGGTTCTGATCAATGTGGCAGAAGGCGCCGTCACCTCCTGTAACTTCCGGAGTCGAATTTATTCCGGCAGAAGTAAATTTATGTGAACCGTTGTCTTGTGCACCTGCAAGGAAATGAGTTGTATTTGGCGCAGGATGAATTGCACAGCCGTAATATTGTGTTGTGTTGTAGTTAATTTCTTTGCTCTTCAAAGTTGGAATAAATGCAGTCCCATCTGTAGTGTAGTAAACTCCCCCGTCATTCCCGAAAAGCATTATATCAGAACTTCCCTGTTTAAATACAATAGTGTGCTGATCAGCATGAACATCCTGAAATGTAAATCCACCATACCAGTGTGTAAATTGAGTCCAGCCTAATCCTCCGTTTATTGATTTTAGAAGATCGATCCCGCCCACATAAACTACATCAGCGTTATTAGGATCAACTGTGACCGGAAGATCATACCATGCTTGCATTCTGGTGTAGTCAGGTCCGATTTGCGGATCCGCATCAATCGGATTTGGCAACTGGGTAAATGTCGTTCCTCCATCTATGGACCTGTAAATTCCAAGTAATCCGAAACTAGCAGAGTTCTGAGCTACTACATATAGTCTTTGCGGATCTGAAGGCGCGCAGCCAATTTCTAATCTTCCGAATCCCGTAGCAGGGAAACCACTAATTGCCGTATTAAGCTTTGTCCAGTTATTCCCGTTATTTGTAGATTTATAAATTCCATCAGTCCATATTACACCACCCATCGCCGCATAAATACTGTTGTCTGCTCCCATCGATACATCACTTGCTCTTTCCTGAACCGAAACACCAGTTGTTAAAACAGATGTCCAGCTAGTACCACCATCGGTTGAACGCATGATCCCTGCCGACCTTGTGGCGGCAAAGATGTAACCGTTTCCGGGATGAATCGCCATTTTTTGTGTATAATGGAAACTTGAATTATTTGTTGCTGAAAGTTGGGACCAATTGTTTCCACCGTTTGTACTCTTCCAGATTCCTAAGCCACGTATCGCATCTATATTATATCTTCCTTCACCCGTTCCAAAATACATTACCTGTGCATTTTGCGGATCTTGGATAATACAACTGATAGCAATATTACTAAAGAAGTCATCTATTTTAGTCCAGTTAGGATTAAGCTGAGTAATGTCAGTTGTTTTCCATAAGCCACCTCCGACTCCGCCTGCAAATACAATCTTTCCGGTTGCATCAGCTCTGTCAAACAAAACCGCTCTTGTTCTTCCTCCAACATTATTAGGACCTCTTTCCTGCCAATCAATCCCGGCAATTGGACCATCCGTCTGAGTTTGCTGAAGCTGTTTCATATATCGCATTGCCGGGATCAGACGTTCGGTAGGAACCGTATTCGTTTTTGGATCTCTTGTCTTTAGGAATTCAAGTTCATATGCCTTTTCCGGTTGATCAGGAGATTTGGGTTTTTCTTCTTCAAAAGAAATTTCTTTACCCTGGATTTCTTTTTCTTTATTAGTGTTTTGGAATAAATTGTTATTAAAAATTTTATTTGCAGAAACAATAAGTAAAATTAATAATAAAGATAAACCTAAGATCAAAATTGGATTGGTTGTTTTCATTACTTTCCCCTTTCATAAGTCTTTACAGACTGATTTAATTGATAAAACATTAAGAGTATAAAAATTTTTTGGAAATTTTTATACCTAACTAATACTATTGGTGAATAAATTTTTTTATAAATTAAAATTCTCTTAGGAAGTTTGCAATCCTTTAATCTTTCCTTCAAATAGCTGTGAAAGGTTTATGAAAATCACGGAAAAATCCTTTGAGAGTGGTTTTTGAAATATAAGGCTGGATAATAATTTGGCAAGAAGAAATAAATTTCTATAAACAGTTCAAATTAATAAAGAATTTTTCCAATATTAACTTTTAACATTCTAATAATCAAAATCATTTTCGTTTTCATTATTGTTTTTATTATTTTCATCTTTACTTTTTTTCCTGTCTCCTTTTTTCTGTTTGTCATCAGAACCGAATTTATAACTTAAATTTAAAAAAACATTTCATGAATCTCTTGACCTCTCAGCAGTCCCTGTAAACTCAGGAGCTAATTTTTCAATAAGACTAGACAAATCAATCTTTATGAATGCAATTTACATTAATTCAGTAGCGTCCAAACGTTTTTCTTATTTTAAATATTCTAATTAAACTTTTGAAAATTCAAATAAATAGTACTCAAAAAATTATGACCCCTCCCGAACCCTCCCCCAACGGGAGTCTGTCTCAAAGCATCTTTTAACCACATAGACACAGAGAAGACATAGCTAAATTTATTATGTAAATCCACTTTCTATGTTTTCAATGTGTCTATGTGTTTAAATAAAATTTAGTTTTGAGACAGTCTCCGGGGGAGGGCAGGGTGGGGTTGAAAAATTGCTAATTCCAAAATGTATTTAAATATTTTATTAATCTTAGTTAATAATTTTTTATTTTTATGAAAATGTTTTGGACGGTATTTTACATTAATTTACAAATTCATCAATAATTCAATTGTTATAGAATTATATAAAGGTTATTTTTCAACTTTATATTAATAAATCCTTTTTGGAATCAAAGTTTAAAGCCGTAAGAGAATTACTTGAGCAGAACGATAAAATAATTTTAACTACCCACGTCGTTCCCGATGGAGACGCCATCGGAAGCGTATTAGCTTTTTCGGATTATCTCATATTAAAAGGAAAATCTCCTGTTATTATTAATCATTCACAAACACCTTTCAATCTAAAATTTCTTGATAAAAATAATTCAATCCGTGTATTTTTAGAAAATGAATCAGAAAATTCCAAGCTTATCGAAGATGCTGATTTAATAGTTGTCCTCGATACAAATGAATTTTCCCGAACAAAGTCTATGGAGAAAACAATTTTAAATTCAAAGGCAAAGAAAATCTGTATTGATCATCATACGGGAATCAACCCCGCTCAATACTCTGCTTATATTTCAAATACAGATTTCCCTTCCAATTGCTCTATATTATATGAATTCATAAAATCTGATAATGAAAAATTTCTGACAAAAGAAATTTCATCATCTCTCTATGTCGGCATAATGACGGATACCGGCTCATTCAGATATCCGCGCACCGATGCAGACGTTTTTCTTATGAGTGCTGATCTTGTTCAGAGAGGTGCTGACCCGGTAAAATTGTATGAAGAAATTTATGCAACAACTACCGTAGAGAATTTAAAGCTATCTGCAAGATTTATAGAGAGCCTGGAATTTTTTAATGACAACAAAGTAGTGATTGGATGCGTAACTCAAAAAGACTTCAAAGAGCTCGGGCTTGATATCGATCATGTCGAAGGATTTTCCTCGTTAATTATGAATATAAAAGCAATAAAACTAGGCGTTGTCCTGGTAGAATTAAAAGACAATATTAAAATTTCATTCCGCTCCAAAGGCGAAATTTATGTTAATGAGCTTGCAAAGGAATTTGCAGGAGGCGGTCATAAAAATGCTGCAGGCGCAAATGTAAAAGACATTACAATACCTCAGCTTCAAAAAGTAATTTTAGAAAAAATAAAAAATTATTTAGACTAATTAGATTCATTATCTTTAGATTAATTAACCAAAATCAAAAATGAAAATATCATTTGAAAAATCCGGCATAGATAAGGTTCAAGCTGACGCTTATATTTTTTTATGTTATGAAGATAAAAAACTTTATGATGTCCAGCTTAAAAATATTCAGAAAATTATCAAAACAAAAATTTCTGAAACGGGACTTGAAGATTTTAAAGGTAAGGAAAGCCAGTGTGGAATAATTTATACTAACAAATATCGTGTTATCCTTTGCGGACTCGGTAAAAAAGAAAAAATAACTTTAGAAAAAATCAGGATTGCATGCTCCAAAGGAATCAAGAAAGCAAGATCATTGAAGATTAAAAAAGCAGGTGTGGAAATTTTTCCTGATGAGACAATTGGCGAAGGAATGGAAGAGCTTGCAAGAGCAGAAACAGTCACATGTATTCTGGCAAATTATTATTTCACGAAATATTATACCAAGAAAGATAAAAAAGACGGATCGACATTAAAGGAAACTGTATTTTTCTGTGATAAGAATTTGGCTGAAAAATATTCAAAAGAAATTGAGAGAGGTATTAAGACGGGCGCTGTCATTGGGAATGCTACTAATTTTGCACGTGACCTTGGCAATGAACCATCAAACATACTTTATCCTGAATCTTTTTGTAATTTAGTCGCAGAAAGATCTTCAAATAAAAAATACACTACTGAAGTTTTGAATTTGAAGGATCTGCAAAAACTCGGAATGGGCGGAGTACTTGAAGTCGCCAGAGGCAGCAGACGCGAACCGAGATTTCTAATTGTAAAATATAACGGTGCATCCGAAGGCGAACAGCCGTATGTGATTGTCGGGAAAGGTGTTACATTTGACAGCGGTGGAATTTCACTCAAGCCCGGACCAGGAATGGCAATGATGAAAATGGATATGTGCGGCTCTGCAGCAACAGTTGCAACTCTCGAAGCAGTTTCACAGCTTGGGTTAAAATTAAATGTTATCGGTCTTATTCCAATGGCTGAAAATATGCCGGACGGAAATGCCTTCAAACCCGGGGACGTGATCACTGCATATAACGGGATGACCATCGAAGTTGATAATACTGATGCAGAAGGAAGATTGATTTTAGCAGATGCACTTTCGTATGCTTCACAATTCAATCCAAAAGCAGTAATTGATATGGCTACACTTACAGGAGCGGTTGTTATCGCAATAGGAAATGTTGCATCAGGAATAATGGGTAACGATCAAAATTTAATTGATAAAATTTTTAAAGCCGGTACACAGTCTTACGACAGAGTCTGGCAGCTTCCATTGTGGGACGAATATGACAAGATGATTGACTCTGATATTGCAGACGTGAGAAATACCGGTTCGAGCAGGCAGGCAGGCAGCATTACTGCAGGAATGTTTTTAAAAAGGTTTACCGGAAATTATCCATGGGCTCACATTGATATAGCTGCGACTGCTATGCGTGATTCAAAATCAGATTACAACCCGAAAAATGCAACAGGAGCCGGAGTCAGATTGGTTACGCAGTTTCTTATGAATGAAGCAAAAGAAAATTAAAAAACTCAACAAATTTCATTTATTACCTCAAAAACTTTAAGACTCTAAGTTTTTAATTTCAAAAATAATTTACTTAGAGACTTCGAGTATTTGAGGTTATTTTTTATCCTGTTGTTAGAAGGATTTTCAGGGTGAAATCACTTCAATTAAATTATTTTAAATTATATGAATAAAAAATATTTTTTACTGACACTGGTATTTTTCTTCTTGCTTTTGTTTTTTCAAATCAAATTAGTGCCGGCATTAGAAAAGAATGACAATGATTTTTTACTTGGCAATGAAGTCCTGTTAAGCAAAAGCTCTTATCTCATAAAAGACAAACGCATAGGACTTATCACAAACACAAGCGGAGTCTTATCTAACGGCGCGTTATTCTTAGATTCACTCAATAAAAATTTCAACGTCATAAAAATATTTACCCCCGAACACGGTTTAAGAGGTGACGATAAAAATGAAAATTATACCGACGAACTGACAGGAATCTCCATAGTCTCTCTTTACGGGTCAAAGAAAAAACCGGATCCGTATGATTTGGAAAATGTTGATGCATTCATTTATGATATACAGGATGTCGGTGCGAGGTTTTATACTTTTATAAATACAATGTTCTACTGTATGGAGGCGGCTGTTGAAAATAAAAAAGAAATGATAATCTGCGACAGGCCGCTTATTCCCGATGCAAATTATGTTGATGGGTTTATCGTTGAAGAAAGTGTAAAATCTTTTGTCGGTCTGCTCAATGTTCCGGTTGCTTATGGAATGACCTGCGGTGAGCTTGCCGGTTATATTAACGCTGAATATTTTAATGACAAGTGTAATTTATCTGTTGTGAAAATGGAAAATTACACACGTGAAACTGATTACGAATCCCTAGAACTCCGCTGGGCAAAACCTTCACCAAGTATATATTTTCCTTCATCTGCAGTTTGTTACCTAGGAACTTGTTTATTCGAAGGAACGAATTTTGCAGAAGGCAGAGGAACAGCCAGGCCTTTTGAATACATCGGAGCTTCTTACTGTGACGGAAAAAAATTAGCTGACGAATTAAATTCATTTAATTTTAAAGGAGTAACCTTTGAAAACATTACATTCACTCCACAAACAATTACAAGTACCTCCAATCCTCCGAAGTATATCGGTGAAGTATGTGAAGGTGTTTTTATAAATGTAAGTGATAAGAAAACATTCGAACCTGTTAAAGCAGCAATTGCAGTTTTGGTTTCATTAAAAAAACTGTTTCCTGAATTTCAAATTAATGGGAATAACTTTTTAGATAAACTTGCCGGAACACCCGAATTACGTGAAATGCTAAACACCGGATCCAGTTATGATGAAATAATTAATTTGTATTCAACCCGACTAAATGAGTTTAAAATTAATAGAGAAAAATATTTATTGTATAACTAAGATAATAAAACCTGCTTCCGCTCCATACTAATGTAAAAGCAAGAAGCAATGCAACCAACGAATAAATACCTGCAGCAAGTGCACCGGAGCTTTCATCTTCAGTTTTTTTGATACTCTGATTTTAGCAAACTTAGTACCGGAATAAATAAAGAGAATCATCATAAAAAACTGACCCAATAAAATGAACGGCGCATCTGTTTTGTCTATTGTGGTCAAATTAAAATTATTAACATTTACTATCATTAAGGAATCAATTTGATCAATTAATATAAATTACTCGCTATACCAGGAATCTTCAATGAACTTATAAAATTTTTAAAAAATGTTTTATACTTTATTTAATAAATTTTAATTTTGATATTTGTTGAATTGTTTTTTAAAAATTGAAATTAAATTTAATTTAACATCATGAAAAAAAGCGACATTAAAGTTCAACCCGAATATTTTGACAGATATATAAACCTGCTTGAGGAAATGAAGTTATCCGAAGCAATGGATAAATACGGAAAAAATCTTTTCGATAAAGATAAGGAAAAATTAATTTCTGCGGGTGATAAAGTTTATGCTCCGGGAAAATGGACTGTAAAAGATATTCTTCAGCATCTAATAGATACCGAAAGAATATTTAATTACCGGGCACTCCGTTTTGCAAGAAATGATAACACTATATTACCGGGTTTTGAACAGGACGAATATGCAAAAATCTCAAACGCAAATAAAAGAACGCTTGATGAGTTATTAAATGAACTCGAAGCAGTAAGAAGAGCAAGTATTATTTTATTCGAAAGCTTTGATGAAGAAATTATGATGAGAGAAGGTATTTGTTTTGATAAAAATATTTCAGTTCTTGCGATAGGTTTTGTAATTGCAGGTCATACTTTGCATCATGCAAACTTTATTAAAGAAAAATATTTTTCATTAGCCAATTGATTAGTTTATTATTGGATTGGTCAAATAGTTATTGGTCAAATAGTTATTGGTAAATTGGTTAAATCGTTTATGAACAAACAGATAAAAGAAAATATGCTGATTAATTGAAATACCATTTAAAAAATTAACTATTTAACCATTGACTAATCACCCAATTAAACTAATTAACTAAATTAACTAATTAACTAATTAACCAATTAACCAATTTAACCAATTAACAAAAATTGATTTATAAAAAAACGAAAATAATATGTACAATAGGACCGGCTGTTGATACTGTAGAAAAGATCGGGATGCTTATTGACGCGGGCATGGATGCAGCACGTCTCAACTTTTCTCACGGGACGCGGGAGATTCATAAACAGTATATGGAAAATATCCGTGAAGCGAGTGAGATTAAGAAAAAAATGATCGCGATCATACAGGATCTTCCGGGTCCGAAGATAAGAGTTGGAAAACTAGAAAACGGAGCAATTACATTGGAAAATAATTCAACTATAAAAATTACGTCCAATGAAATTTTGGGAAATGAAAAAGCTATTTCTACAAATTATCCAAAACTAATTTATGATCTGCATAAGAATGAAATTATTCTTCTCGATGATGGGAATCTTAAACTCAGAGTAATTTCAAATGAACCAATCAATAATGAAATAGAATGTGAAGTCTTAACAGGTGGATTATTAAAAGAGAACAAGGGCATTAATCTTCCCCACACAAAATTAAATCTTCCATCGCTTACTGAAGAAGATATAATTGATTTAAAATTCGGATTAGAAAATAATGTTGATTTTGTTGCGATGAGCTTTGTCAGAACAGCTGCTGACATTAAGCAGCTTAGAGAATTAATAAAAATTCAAAACAAGGATTTACCAATCATTGCAAAGATAGAGCGTCCTGAAGCAGTTGAGAATATTGATTCTATTATCAGTGAAACGGATTTCATTATGGTAGCCCGGGGTGATATGGGAGTTGAAATTTCTACAGAAGATGTTCCGTTGATTCAAAAAATGATTATAAGAAAATGCAACGAAGCAATAAAACCGGTTATCACTGCAACGCAAATGCTGGAGTCAATGATCAATAATCCAACGCCAACAAGGGCAGAAGCTTCAGACATTGCTAATGCAATTTTAGACGGAACGGACTGTGTCATGCTTTCCGCTGAAACTTCTACAGGTCAATATCCTGTACTTGCTGTAACAACTATGAAAAAGATTATTCTTAAAACAGAGACAATAAAAAAGTCGAGTTACTTTAAAGAAATTTTTGTTGAAGATTCGCCCGAAAATACGTTGCATACAATTTGTAATTCTGCAACAGAAATCGCAACACGTGTAAATGCAAAAGCAATTATAACTGTAACTCACACAGGGAAGTCTCCGCTTCTTCTTTCTAATCACCGACCGAATGCGCAGATCATTTCCGCAACTTTTGATCCGGAAATTATTAAACGATGCAAACTTATATGGGGTGTTGAATCTATTTTAATAAAAAAGAGTGACAGTTATAATGAAACAGTCGAAGTAATAAATAGAAAAATAATCTCGAATGAAATCCTTACAAAATCTGACCGCGTTGTAATCATTGCCCCGATGCCGTTTTCACAATCTGAGTCTGCCAATATGATACAGGTAACGGAAGTCAGTTAGCAGTTAGCAGTTAGCAGTTAGCAGTTAGCAGTTAGCAGTTAACAGTTAACAGTTAACAGTTAACAATTATATATTCACTATTCACTATTTAATATTTAATATTTAATATTTAACTAAACCATCATTGAATTTTGACGTTTTGATAATCGGTGCTGGTCCGATTGGGCTTGCCTGCGGAATAGAAGCAAAGAAGAATAATTTAAGTTATTTGATAATAGAAAAGGGATCTATTATAAATTCTATTTTTAATTACCCTACCAATATGACATTCTTTTCAACATCTGAACGAATTGAAATTGGTGACGTGCCTTTTGTTTCTCATGGAGTCAAACCGACACGCCGGGAAGCACTTGAATATTACAGACGGGTTAAAGGTGCTTTTGATTTGAAAGTAAATACTTATGAGAAAGTTTTGACAGTTGAAAATAACCCGGATGGTTTTAAATTAAACACCGATAAAGATAATTATTTCACAAAAAACATAATCATAGCAACCGGTTATTATGACAATGCGAACATGATGAATGTTCCGGGGGAAGAGCTCAAAAAAGTAAAACATTATTTTGATGAGCCGCATCCCTATGCATATCATAGAACAGTTGTTGTAGGAGCCGGCAATTCCGCTGTGGACGTAGCTCTTGAGCTGTTCAGGGTTGGTGCAGTCGTAACCATGATAATAAGAGAAGATAAAATAAAGCCGTCAATAAAATATTGGGTAAAGCCCGATATCGAGAACAGGATAAAGGAAGGTTCTATAAAAGCATATTTTAATTCGGAGGTAAAAGAAATTAAAGAAAATAAAATAATTATTACAACACCCTATGGTATAAAAGAAATAGAAAACGAATTTGTATTTGCAATGACTGGGTATCATCCCGATTATGATTTTTTAAAGAAGCTCGGAGTCGATTTAGATGAATACAATAACCCGATATTCAATAAGCAGTCTTTTGAAACAAATAGAAATGGAATTTATTTAGCCGGCGTGGTATGCGGCGGAAAAAATACAGATAAATATTTTATTGAAAACTCTATAGAGCATTCGAATATAATTATTAAACAAATCTCAAAAAACTTCCTGAACGATAAAATCAATCAGAAAAAATAACATCCATTAAAAAGCCGGCTGTTATTAAAAAAAGAACTCCCGGTACCCAAATTACCGGAAGTCCAACGAAAGGAAGTTTGTTTCAGAAATTTCAATTTAAGAATTCCTTGTCAAAAGTGTCATAGACATCAAAATTAATTATTAAAAAATGATTTAATCCAGACATATTTTTGGTTCTTTTTAATAATTGCAAGTCTTAGACCACAAAATTAAATCCAGCTTTTCCATTGAATTTTATCAAACAAAGATTAAAATAAAAGATATTCGCAAAAATATAATTTTAAAAAAATTCCATTCTGCTTGAAAAGGTTTTTAATCAGTCCTGCCTTGCAATTAAACATGTTTCGTTTTTCATGAATAAATTTGGGGTTAATTAAAAAAGCTCCCGGTCCCTAACCTCCGGAAGCTTTTAACGAAATGGAGCTGAAATGAAAGAACAAATCTTAATGATTAACAAGATGTATACAAAATAATATAAATCATCTTGTAATTACAAACTCAAATTTCTTTATTTGTAGTATTCAAAAAAATTTTATTTTAATAAAATCATTCTTTTTATATCTGTAAAACCATTTACAAAAAGTGCATAAAAATAAATTCCACTTGACAAATTACGTCCGTTAAAGTCAAGAGTACAACTTCCTGCATTTTTAAATTTGCGGGTGTTAATGTCAAAAATGTCTTCACTTATTATATGATTTGAATCAATGTGAAATATGATTTTTGCCATAATTTTTGAATCAAATGAACCGCCTGCCCCCTTGGTCAGACAGGTTACACCTGCAACAGCAGAAATATTATGTGGTTTTAATTCAAAATATTCTTTACTGTCTTTGTATACTTATAAAATTAAATGTATTATCATCAGCTATGACTAAATCGGAAATATCAACAATCCCATCTCCATTCACATCCGCTGCAACATATCCCGAAACAAAATTATATGCATTGTTATCTATAATCCCTAAGTCTGATCCGTCTATTATTCCGTCCTGATTCACATCACCGTTATATATACAGAAATTTGAACCTTTCCGGGTCATATTATTTCCAAATGCTTTTGTAATACTATCTGTGAAATCGTAACTTAAAACACTTCCAAAAGTATATTGCTCACCATTTAATTTGCTCCAGGTTTCAATTGAATTTCTATGCCTTGTCTGAATATAGTAAATTCCTGATGGCGCATTTGCAAACAGAAAACTACCGGTGAATGTTAATGAATCAATTACTGATTTAGCAGAGTCTATTACATTGTACGGAGACAAACTATATCTTAAGTAAGCTCTGACTGTATCTCTAATATTTAATCTATCAGTGCTTATATTATAAAATCCCTGGATAATTATTTTTATCTGAGCCGCAATGGGTGAGACCGGACTATAAGTGAAAGCAAGTCCCGGAACAGGGAATATTACTGTATTCGAGAAATTACATCTGTCTGTATTAAATGTACCTGCAGTTGTTGCATTCCATTCTGTTGCAGTAGTTCTATTCTGAAAATCTGCTGTGGTTGTTCTTATGCCAACCTGTGCACCATTTACTTGGGCACTTGTTGTCCGAAGTGTTCCGTATACAATATCAATTGTTTGATTTGCAGGTATACCACCGCCTTCATTAAGTCTGATTTGAAAATCTATATGGTCTGCATTACCTAAAATGCCAAACCTTCGTGCATCAATAACCTGAAGGATACGGGTTCGGTTTGGTGCTGTGCCAGCTAAAGTGAATATTATGCTTGCTCGCGGACTAATACCCGGATTCACTGCAGTTACAGTTGCATTGGCGCTTATAGTAACTGAGTCTGCTACAATAGAAGTGATAATTGAACCCGCTGGAATACCATTTCCGGACAGCCTCATCCCAATTCTCAGATTTGTATTAACGGCTACTCCTGTAATTACTTTTGAACCTGAAGTCGTTGCTCCGGAGAAATTAGGATAAGTCTGTTCCTGAAGATCCATATTGCAACCGGCAATTCCCGGATTTGAATTGGTCCCACCAAGATAGTTACCATTAGAATTTGAGGGGCTTACAAAAGCACCCCCGGAACCGTTTGCTCCGATTGTAGCAGCAAACACTAAGAATCCGTTACTTGATATCGTCGCGGTGGTATAAGGGGTTCCACCAAAGTTGAAAGTAAAGCCAATAGGCTGGGCTGAACTGGCATCATCCCAGCCTGTGTTGAATATGACAGCCGGACCTCCTGCCGGAGTTTCGACTGTGTATGTTCTGCTGGATTGCGAAAAAGTATAACCGGCTATTTGTGCATAAGAATTTGTGCTAATGCACAAGAATAAAATAACTGCAAAATATGAAAATATTTTTATCATAACGTTTTTTTGTTTAGTTAGTAAAGGTTTCAAAAATTTTAGGTTAAAGTTAACATCGGGTAGGAAGATGTTGTATCTTAAGTAATTTCCCCCCGAACAAATTAAGTAGAAGTAAGATTAAAGAACCTCTCTTATGATATTTCTCATTTTCAATTTATGTTTGGTTAAGTAAGGCATCCTTCTTTGTCTCATCAGCCCATGGTCCGTGTAAACCATTTATCACATTTGAAGTACCTAAAATTATTAATCTGAAAAGAAGGCACATTGTCATCGACACTGAAATATTGATACAATAAGCTCCAGTGAAAACAGCGGCACCTCCTTCATCAAGCCATTGATCGGCTATTGAATATTTATCAAATTATCCAATCAGGCAAGGGGAACCAAGTCAAGTTAATCCAATTCCGAAGTAGTCGGATATTTACGAAATCGTAATTTAGAAGTAAGTGAACCACCAATTGGATTCTATTCTATTTACTCAAGTTGACCGTCTCAAAGTACAAATTGTTAATTGTGCCACGAATCACCAAATTTTATTAAAAAATTTAAATCAACTGTATTCTTTCAATCGCAAAATTCGTGGCACAAATAAGACTTAATAGTTATAGCGATCAACTTGAGCTATTTATATAAAATTTAACTTCCCAAATTTTTCGACTATCTGCGGAAAAATATCTTTAACTTGTAAACTTGGTAAAGGCGGGTATGGAATTCTGTTTGTGACGAAGAGATATTTATAATACTTTTATTTGGTGATTAAATAATTCTATTAAAAATGTTTTTCATTTCAACAATCCATTTCCATTCAAATCTGATGCCAACATATCCTGAGTTGAAATTAAATACATCATTATCAGTTAAACCTAAATCACTCACGTCTATTACACCATGTGGGACCGGACTCGGCAGGGTTGCTCATCTCTCGGCTATTCCTTGTTATTTGTTTTAAGAAAGCTTCCATCCCTTCTAACGAATGATTGTAAGCCTCTTATTCGGGTAATATTTTTGTGTCCATGTTATTTTGTTATTTATTATGCTGCTCTCTAATTTTATTCGAGTTAAAAAGTGGAAGAAGATTGATTGGTTCATCTAACAATCTAATGTGAAGCAAGCATCAACAGCTCTACCAAATATTAATTATACTTTTAGTCTGTTTGCTTTCCGGAATATTAAAAGCGTCATAAAATGATTTTAAATTTGACAGCGGACCTAAAACCCGGAAGGGACTCGGCGAAGTAGTCCTTGTATTGACCTGCCGTATCCATGCTTCGGCAGTTTTATTTTGTTTCCATAATTGAGCCCATGCAATAAAAAAACGCTGCTCCGGTGTAAAGCCATCCATCATATTTTTAGGATTTTGCTCACCGGATTTTTTTAGGTGCATTTGAAACGCATCGTAAGAAATGCTTACTCCTCCAAGATCAGCAATGTTTTCACCTACTGTAAGTTCACCATTTAAATGCACAGTATCTAAAATTGTATATTGATTATATTGATCAATAATTAGTTTTTGTTTTTCCTTAAATGCTTTTAAATCATTTTCTGTCCACCAATTATTCATGTTCCCATCACCATCAAACTGGCTTCCCTGATCATCAAATGCATGTGTAAATTCATGCGCAATTACACAGCCTATCACTCCGTAATTTACAGCTGCATCAAAGCTTTTGTCAAAGAAAGGTGCCTGCAAAATTCCTGCAGGAAAGACAATTTCATTTTGTACTGCATTATAATATGCATTTACTTCTTGCGGTGGCATTCCCCATTCTTCTTTATCTGCAGGCTTTCCGACGGCTTCAACCTGTCTTGCCGCACTGAAACGGGAGATGTTAATTACGTTTTGCAAATAACTATCATTAGAAACTTTTAGCCCTGGCATGTCAGGAAAATTATCCGGATAGCCAATTTTAACATGAATCTTATTTAGTTTTTTAATCGCTTTTTGCTTTGTGACGTCACTCATCCAATCGAGATTTTGAATTCGTAACCGAAATGCATTTTTAATATCATCAACCATTGCAAGCATTGTTTCTTTTGATTCAGGACTGAAATATTTATTTACATATTCTTTTCCCAATGCCCATCCAAGATAATTTTGTTCCTGCTCTACTACTCTTTGCCAGCGTGATTTTAAATCGGTTGTTCCGCTAAGTATTCTTTCAAAAAAATTAAAATTTTCATTAACAAAGCGGGAATCTAACATAGGCGCAGCGGTAGTAACTACACACCATTTCAAATAATTTTTCCAATCACTTAATGAATTCCTTTTTACAGCTTCACCAAAAGAAGCAAAGAAATCCGGTGGTATTACATTTATCTCACTTGTATTTTTTAAACCAAGCGCATCAAAATATTTTTTCCAGTTAAATCCCGGGGCGATTGTTATCAAACCCTGCAGATCCATTTTGTTGTAATTGAGCTGCGGATCACGGGCTTCTTCTTCTGTCATGTTATTGATCGCAAAAATTGTTTCAAACATCACCACTGCATCTGAAATTTCTTTAGATTTTTTTTCATCGTATCCTGAGAACTGCATCATGTTTCGTATATGCTTCCGATATTGCTGCATGGTATTTTCCGATGCTCCGTCTTCTTTATAATAAAGTTTTCTGTCAGGCAATGCATAACCTCCGTACTGGTCAATGAATGCAATGATCTTATTAGAATTTTTGGGGTCCCAGTTTTTGTAAAACCTGAATCCTGAATTGCAAAAATTTAATTGCAGCCAACCCATAACAAAAGCCAACTGGTCTCTGGTTTTTATAGAATCGATTTTATCAAATAATGACTGAAGCTGTTTCTCACCCTGTTTCTCGATCCCTGCAGAATCCATTGCAGCAACATAGAAGTCACGCAGTATTTGCCGGTCACTTCCGGTAACGGCACTTTTATCTTTTGCGATTTCTTCAATAAGTGATTTCAAAATTTCTGCCTGCTGTTGATCAACAACAGAAAATGTTCCCCAGGAACTGTTCCCAAGAGGTATCGGATTATTCCTTAACCAGTTTCCGTTGACATATTTGTAAAAATTATCTTCGGGCTTGTATGATAAGTCAAAATTAGATTTATCAATGGCAACAGGATTTCCGTTTTGAGCTTTGATGTTACCAATCACAAAAAAATGAGGAGTGCGGATGCGAAATTTGTTTTTTTCATACTAATAATTATTTGGAATTTTTATTTTTGAAACCACTTTTATTCAAAACGATTATAGGATGCGAAAGTTACGGTAGGAATTGCAAATTATATATTACGTACATTGTTTAGTCCATAGTCTGCAAAAGTATTAAACCATTTAACAGAGTTAAAGAGATAACAGTACGGCCAAAATTTTACTACGGAACTTGTTTTTAAATTTTAAACAGAGACGTTGAATAATAAAGAAAAATCTAGTAAGGATTTTATATTGCCTGAAAATTGAATTGAGTTTTGCCGCCATTTCATTTATCACTAAGGGAATGTGATAAATTTCAAATCCTTCAAAAAATTTCAAACTTAAATTTCCTTAAACACTTTTTACGGTCTTTGTATAACTATAAAATTAATAGCGTTGTTATCTGTAATTTCCAAATCAGAAATATCAACAAATCCATCTCCATTGACATCGGCTGCAACGTATCCTGAATTGAAATTATATACATCATTATCAATTAAACCTAAATCAGATAAATCTACAGATCCATCTTGATTCACATCACCGCTATATATAGCAAATCTCACCGGCGTCGCATCTACCTGCATTAAATTGCTCCCGAATGCCTGTGTTATTATATTAGACATATCATAATTTACAGAAGCACCTAAAGTTAGAACCTCCCCTCCGGATTCGCTCCAGGTCTCGATAGAATTTCTATGAGTTACTACGATATAATACGTTCCTGTGGTAGCATTACCAAAATGGAGAGTTGCACTTCCGTTTGATGAAATAACAGCTTTGACGGAATCAACTTTATTAAATGGAGGTATTGCATTTCGTAAATAAACTTTTATAGTATCACTCACCTGTAAGTTTGTCGCTGAATTATAAAATCCCTCTATAAATAAAGTTAAGTTAAGAGTAATTGTTTCACTAATATACACATAGGCACGGCCTACACCGGAGCCGGAGCCGTAATCATAAGCACCGACAATTATATCTGAATATCCGTCATTATTTACATCTCCTGCTGTGGAAACTGATTTTCCAAAATTATTACTTGTTGCTTCACCTGTCATAATAATATCTGCCACATTGTTCATTGAAGAACCTCCATAAAAAACATACGCCCGTCCTGTACTTGAGCCGTATCCGTCAGCTCCCACAATAACATCGGAATACCCGTCGCGGTTTACGTCTCCGGCTGTTGAAACTGAAACTCCAAAATGATTAGCTATTGCTTCACCATTCATAATAACATCTGCTGCATTATTCATTGATGAACCCCCGTAAAAAATATATACCCTGCCGGTAGAATTGGGGGGGCCGTGAAGCCATGCACTGACAATTACATCGGCAAATCCATCTCCGTTCACATCTCCTGCTGTGGAAACTGAAAATCCAAAATCATCAAATGTTACTTCACCTGTCATTGTAACATCTGCTACATTGTTCATTGATGAACCTCCGTAAAAAATATAAGACCGACCTGTATAGTTATTGTAATTTCTGGCGCCGGCAATTACATCTGAGTACCCATCTCCGTTTACATCTCCTGCTGTAGAAACTGAAAATCCAAAACCGACACTTGCTGATTCACCCGTCATTATAACATCTGCAACATTGTTCATTGATGAACTTCCGTAATAAACATACGCTCGACCTCTATAAACATCGTAATTCCACGCACCGACAATTACGTCTGAAAATCCATCTCCGTTTACATCTCCGGCAGTGGAAACGGAACGTCCAAAATCATTAAATGTTGTATCACCTGTCATTGTAACATCTGCATCCTGGTTCATTGATGAACCTCCGTAATAAACATAAGCACGACCTGTAAAAGAGGAGTATGCATGAGCACCTACAATTACATCTGAATATCCGTCTCCGTTTACATCTCCGGCAGAGGAAACTGAATATCCAAATCTAATACCTCCGGATGCCCCGGTCAAAGTTACATCAGCAATATTATCCATTGGTGAACCTCCGTAAAAAACATAAGCACGACCTGTAATATTGTTATGTTTCCATGCACCGACAATTACATCAGAAAATCCATCTCCGTTTACATCTCCGGCTGTGGAAACTGAAAATCCAAATTCATTATTTGATGCTTCACCCGTTATTGTCAGAGTTGTGGTTGTTACGTTCACGGGTTTACCTGCTGTATAAAACCCTTGTGGCCGGCTTCCTTCTTCATGATCTGACTGCGAAGCAGAAAAAATTTTGTTTCCCTTCTCATCGCGAAGGCCTTTAATAGCTTCATCTGTGAAATTATTTGGAAGTGAATCACCCCGATCTGATATCGGGTCACGTTTGTTTTGTTGAGAAATTCTTTCTTGAGTTACGAAAGAATTTTTGTTTTCTCTCTTTTGCCAATTTGCCTGGGAGACAACCGAAAATAATAAAAGAATTCCTAGAATGCCCGGAAGTTTGTAATAAGTTTTCATATTTTAATATTCAAATTTTGAAAATTTTTATTTAATTAAATCATGTTAATCCATCATACAACCGGAAGATTTCTCAACCGTTCTTTTTAGTTAAAAACATTTTATAAATTAATAATTATAATAATTAACCAAATTAATAATTTATTAATTTATTATCTATCACGGTCTTTGTATACCTATAAAATAAAATGCATTACTTTCAATCACTTCTAAATCCGATACATCCACAAAATTATAACCATTTATATCTGTGTTTACATAACCTGTTAAAAAATTAAATACATCATTATCAATTAAACCTAAATCACTCACGTCTATTGCACCATCTTGATTCACATCTCCGTTATATATACAATAATTTGTTCCTTTTAAAATCTGATTATTACCATAAGCCTGAGTCGAAGATAAAGTGAAATCACAGCTTAAATTTCCTGGAGTGAAACTTTGCCTTGATGACCATTCTCTTCGTTTCCGCAAAAATTCCATCCACACTCAACATGTAAAAAATTTCCATTCCGGATTCTGTGCCGTGACACTATACGAAATTACTAAAATTAATAATAAAAATGTTTTCATTGCAGAATCCTTTCTAAAAATTCATTATTTAAATACTATCACCTTGATTGGCAATTGGATGTTTGAAATATAGAACTCACGAACAATTACGGTCTTTGTATAACTATAAAATTAATTGCATTATTTTCAGTCAACTCTAAATCTGTTACATCAACAAAATTATCTCCATTTATGTCTGTATTTAAATATCCTGTTAAAAAGTAAAAAGAATCATTATCTGTTAAGCCTAAATCCGATATATCAATAATTCCATCCTGATTCACATCTCCATTATGTATACAGTACCTTGTTCCTTTCAAAATCTGATTGTTACCATAAGCTTGAGAAGAAGATAATGTAAAATCGTAAGTCAAACTTCCCGCTGTGAAATTATTACCTGCTGCACTCCATGTTTCCAGACCGTTGCGATGTTTAATAACGATATAATACGGAACAGAATTTACCGCAGTTGGGAAAATAAAACTTCCCATTCCGTTTGAATCCAATATTCCGCTGGCTGAATCAACTAATGTGTAAGGTGATGATGAACTTCTCAAATAAACTCTTACAGTATCTTTTACCATTTTATTCGTTATGGGATCATAAAATCCCTGAATTAATGCTTTAAGATTCAGAATCAAAGGGGGAGGAGTAATCTCGTTAAGCGGTCTTCTGTAAACGCTATTGTATGTGCCAACAAATATGTCATTGTTTAATGTACAAAGAGCATATCCATAGGAACTCCCTAAACCCTCATTTCTTTGTGTCCAGGTTGCCCCATTATCATTCGATACATATACACCATAACTAATAGTTCCTGCAAATATATTACTACCTCTTACAGCTAATGAATAGACCCATAGATTGTTTAAAGAAGTTGGAGTCCAGTTTGAGCCGTTATCAGTGGATAAAAATACTCCGGCATTATGGGATCCGGCATAGACATTATTTCCGTTTGCTGCTAATGAATAGATCCAACGATTAATTAAAGAAGTTTGTGTCCAGTTTGTGCCGTTATTTGTGGATACATAGACCCCATAGAAATCAGTTCCGGCAAAAATATAATTTCCATTTACTGCCAGAGAATGAACGTATCGATTAATTAAAGAAGTTGGAGTCCAGTTTGCTCCACTATCAGTGGATATATAAACACCATTATTTTCAGTTCCGGCAAAGATATTGTTTCCGCTAACTGCTAGCGACCAAATATTTTGATTATTTAAAGAAGTTTGAGACCAGTTTGTGCCATTATTTGTGGATAAATATATTCCATAAATAGCAGTACCGGCATAGACATTATTTCCATTTACTGCTAATGAGCGCACATCCCGGTTATTGAAAGAAGTTTGAGACCAGCTTGTGCCGTTGTTGGTAGATAAATATACACCTGCATTCCAGGTTCCGGCAAAGAGATTATTTCCGTTTACTGCTAATGAGTATACAATTTTATTACCCATCCCATTAGACACTTGCTCCCACTGTGCGTTGGATATATGAACAGACAGAATGCATATAAGAATTGTTGAAAATATTGATTTCATTTTTTTATTCTTTTAAAGTTTCATATAAATTAAATCATTGGCTTTCTGTTATTATTTCAATAAAATCATTTTCTTTGTCTGAGTAAAATCCTGAGATGACAATGAATAGAAATACACTCCGCTTGATAAAGAACTCCCATCAAATGTAAATCCATATTGTCCGGCATTTTTAAATTCATTTACAAGATCTGCAACTTGTTTTCCGGAAATATCAAACACTTTTAAATTAATATATCCCGACTTTGGAATGGAAAAATTAATCTTTGTCGTTGGATTGAAAGGGTTCGGAAAATTTTGTTCCAAATTATAATTGCGAGGTAAAACTGTTGAAATTGAATTCTGATTAGTAATTACTCCGCCCTCTTTAAAAACAGCGATACCCTGACTTGCTGTACTTATCCACAAATTTCCAAGCATATCCAGACTAATTGCCTCAACTTGTTTATGTGGAAGCGGGGAATTAGCAGTAGTCCATGCCAGCCATGTTGATCCGTTAAATTTTGCAACTCCACCATCTTCCTGATATCTGTAACAGCCAATCCATACAGTTCCATCAGGCGCAATGTCTATATCCGCGATATTACTTGATGGCATAATGGTATTTAACTGATTATAAATTATCCATGTAGTCCCATTAAATTTTGCAAGACCATCATATGTTCCAATCCATAAATTTCCCATGGGATCTTTCTTTAAAGCAGTAATTCTATTATTTGGTAAGCCTGAATTATTTTCCCGGTAAACTGTCCAAACATTATTCTTGAAGTGCGCCAGACCACCGATAGTACCGATCCAGATAGAACTATCGGCATTTCCTGCAAAAGCATATACATAGTTTCCCGGCAAACCGGAATTTGTAATGTTGTATGATGTTACAATGCCGGTATTTTGATCTAACCTTACAACTCCGGCATTATAGAGGCCGGCCCAAATAGTTTGCAGACTGTCCATTCCAATTGAGATCGCGGAGTTTGATCCACCGGTTTGGTACCGGGTCCAGTTAGTACCGTCCCATTTTCCTATTCCTCCGTTATACACGGCTACCCATGTATTTCCAAATTTATCAAAGATTGATTGATAAGCTGCATCAGTTGGGAAGGGCCATGGTTCACTTCCATAATTATAAGGATTAAAATTTCTCCATACTTCATCGTCAAATCTTGCAAGACCACCGCCGGAACTTGCTATCCATTTTACATTATTCTTATCAACTGAAATACCATTGTTCCATCTTTCGGGAAGCCCTGTATTCTGTACATTGTAATGAGTCATTGAAGATTCTGTAAACTTTGTAACACCACCAATTCCGCCCACCCATTTATTTCCCGTTTGATCAATTGTCACTGCATAAATATGTGAAAGTGGTACATCCAGAAATCTTGTAAACGTTGTCTGATCATATTTTATTAGTCCGCCGCTAAGTGATCCAAGCCATAATATAGTACCGTTTTCAATCGCCGCAGAATGAATATAGTCCGTTCCTATTCCTGAATTAAATCTGTGATAGTTTGTCCAGCCATTTCCGTCGTATTTGTATAGCCCACTTCCGACAGATCCAGCCCAGATTACATTGTTAGCATCAACAGCAATGAATGGAGCAGGATCGAAGGAAGCAACGTTGCTATGAACAGTCCAACTCGTCCCATCAAACTTAACAACACCATTATATTTAACACTTGCCCAGATATTATTTAAACTGTCTACCGCAACTGCACCAATGAGATTTCCAGGGAGTCCTGAATTATTCCTGTTGTAAACTGTCCAATTAGTTCCACCGTCAAATACAACAAGCCCTCCGATATTCAGATTGCTGCTGGTAGTACCAAACCATTTATTCCCGTTGCGGTCAAATTGAATAGAAGAAATACTGTTAGACGGCAATGGTGAATTAGAAGTATTATAAACTACCCAGCTCGTTCCATTGTGTTTTACTACGCCATATCCCGGAACACTTATCCATTTCGTACCATCTCTTTCTATTGCAATTTCCGTTACATAATAATTCGGAAGACCGGAATTATACTGGTTAAGTACTTTCCATCTTATGTCATCAAATACTCCTATGCCACCTTCATCCCAAACCGGGTCGTCTCCGGTGATCCATTTTTTTCCGTCAATATCAATTGCGATGGAGTAAACATAATTTCCCGGCAGACCTGTATTGGTAGGGAGAATTCTTTTCCATTCAGGATTCTGAGCCGGTAGCATACATGATACAAGTAATAAAACAAATAAAAAAATTATTTTCATTACAATTCCTTTCTAACTTTGAACTCTTTAAACTTATTTTAATGTATTTTATTCTAAAAGGATCATTTTTTTTGTTATTGAAAATTCATCTATCAGTAGTTTATAAATATATATTTCGCTATTCAATTCCACTCCAGTAAACTTAGCTTATATAAATTCCGGGTGTAATGTTTGATCAACTAAAGTTTCAACTTCTTTCCCTGTGATGTCATATATTACAAGTCTTACCTTAGACAACTTTTGATTTGCAGCCGCAGGAATATAAAATTTAATGGTAACCGGGTTAAAAGTAGTAGGACCGTAAATCAATTGCCAGCTGTTGCCTTCATCAGTGGATCTGTAAATGCCATTAAAATTAGTAAGAAATATAAATCCGTTTGATTTTATATCAAGGTCAAGTGAAGCATAAAGTAATGGAGATGACACAAACCAACTGACACTATTGTCAGTCGATTTATGAACATTGGCGGTCGCTGTATACATTGGACCATTAGCTGCTATTGCAATTTCAGTAGTCTCAATGCCGGATAGCCCTGATTGCATCCATTGGCTATTTGCAGTTTGAATGTAAAAAACGAACCACAAAATAATATACAACTTTTTTATAGTTTAATATTTTAAATTTGCGCAATAATTCTTACAAAGATACAATTTCATGGCCAATCAAGCAAATCTTCTTAGCTATATTCCGAAGAAGCCGGATATTTAGAATTTATAAATAGCAGATTAATAGCTATTATGGTTGAGATCGAATTACTTTAAGTTATAAAATACATCTAATACAACGGCTAAAAATTATTATGCGTAAACCTACAGATGATCTGTTCCGGCTAATTAAATCAATGACAGGTCCGGAAAAGGGATACTTTAAAAAAATGGCTGAAAAAAGTCGAAAGAACGATGATAATAAATATCTAAAGCTCTTTAATGTAATTGACAGTGTAACCGGTAATAAGAATTATGATGAATCAAAGATAAGAGAACAATTTAAAGGTGATATACTTTTGAATAATCTGCATGTTGCAAAAAATTATCTTTATAAGATAATTTTAAAAAGTTTAGTTCAGTTCCACTCTGAAAATTCCAGCTCCATCAAGATAACGGATCTGTATAACCGGGCATTAATTCTTTATAAAAAAGGCTTATATAAAGAGTCTCAGATAGAATTAACCAAATGTAAGAACTTTATTTACAAAAATAGTGCTGATGAATACCTCTTCCCTGTTCTTAAGCTTGAACGGTTTATGATCTTCAGCATATTTGATTCAGACCGGAGTGATGAATTTTTAAAAAACTCCAATGAACAAATTCTTGCAATTGAAAAAATGTCAAATGTAATTAAGTATACCGGGCTTTTCGGTAAGATGCTTCATTATAATAAAGGCAACCCAATCATGAGGGAAAAAGAAAAAACCGATATGTTTGAAGAGATATTTAAAAATTCATATTTGGAAAATGAAGAATCCGCATTAACTACCGAATCTAAAATTTTATTTAATAAAATTTATTATAATTATTATCTCGCTCTTTCGGATGATAAACAGCTTTTTTATTATTCAAAGAAAATGATCTCAATCATAGAAAGTAATGCACTTCATAAGAATGAATTTCTTCATGAATATATTTCTATTTTGAGCGGCTATCTTAATTCAATAACATTTTTAAAAAATTATAAAGAAGCCGATGATGCCATTAGAAAGCTAAAGAGTATAATTGTTACTTCACCATATATAGATCATCTCATATGCATCACAATTTATAATTTCGAGCTTATAAGATTCATTCAGACCGGTGATTTTAAAGAAGGTATTAAGCTTATCCCGGATATTGAAAAAACAATTGATGAGATCGAAGAAAGAAAAAAGATGCTCAGGTATAAGTTTAGTTACAGCATTGCATATTTATACTTCGGTGCCGGCAAATATGAAAAAACAATCGAGTGGCTGAATAAAATATTTAATGAAAATACCACCGACATGCGTCAGGACATTCTAAGCTTTGCGCATATTCTTAATCTGATTAGTCATTTTGAACTGGACAACAGGGAATATCTTTTTTATACAATCAAAAATACATTTAGATTTCTTTATAAAAGAAACAAGCTTTACAAAGTTGAAAACGCTGTGATGAACTTTCTTCGAAAAACTCCTAATATCATCTCTGCAAAAGAATTAATTCCACACTTTGCAGAGCTTAAAGATAATCTAATTAAAATTACAGAAGACCCCTATGAAATGATTGCAATGGATTACTTTGATTTTATATCATGGCTGGAAAGTAAAATCAAAGGCAAAGAGTTTGCAGAAATTGTAAAATCGAAAGCAAATTAGATCACAATTAGTAAACTAATTTGGGTACTATATGAAATACTGTGAATTACCATGGATATTTATTTCACTAGTTTTATATTAATATTCATAAATTATCTAATACAGATTATGAATATTACTTTTTCTTTAAAATTCATACAGTTTAATC
>JALYRX010000003.1:68890-133257 GCA_030855105.1 Bacteroidota bacterium
ATTTCAACTCACCACACGTCAGAAAAACACTGACGTGTGGTTCAGACAGGAAATTTTTGCTCTTCGCCAATACTCTGAATTTCTTTCGGCAATTTATCACAGGCGGGTATCATAATATCTAAATGATTTTAATTTAAAAGAATTTTCCACTTTAAATCATATAGCAACACCTAATTTGTTAATAAAAAAGTAAGTAAAGTTATATCTTATCTCGAACCATGACTAAAGTGTAATCAATAATATGCCGGCATGTTTTTGAATTAAATATATTTAATGGGTTAATTTGTAATTTGTAAAAAAGATTTTTTAATATTAGTTTTAATCCGTACAAATCATTACGAACTCAAGCTGTAGAAATTTTAATCAATTACTTAGAAGTGATTGCCCTATAATTGTATCTGTTAAAGATGCTACTTGTATAAGTATAAGGGGCTATTAATAAATACACGGCATTTACGAAAGTGTTTGAACAACGAATACAAAATCCTGTCTAATTAGTGTACAATACAGAAAACATAAATAAAATAATTTTTGATGCAATAGACGAATTAAATGGCAGTATGAGTGAAGAAAGTAAACTCGATAAATCTGCAAATTCAGTTTTGTACGGATATAAAAGTAAATTGGATTCCCTGGGCCTTGTAAATTTTATTGTAGATGTCGAGCAGAGAGTTCAAGACGAATTTGGAACAAGTATAAATCTGGCAGATGAAAAAGCTCTTTCTGAAAAAAACAGTCCATTCCTTTCTGTTAAAACTTTATCCGATTATATATTAAAACTTTTAAATGAAGATAATACAAAAACTTCATAAGCTTAACCTTTCATTAAAAATTTATTGAATAATAAAAAAGTTGTACTGATTACAGGAACCCGCAAAGGTATCGGAAGGCATTTGGCTGAATATTATTTGAGTAAAAGTTTTATTGTAGTTGGATGCAGCAGAAAAGAAACTGACTTCCAATCTGAAAATTACAACCATCACATTCTTGACATTAATGATGAAGAAAAGGTAGTGAAATTGTTTATCGACCTGAGAAAAAATTATGAGAGACTCGACATTTTAATAAACAATGCAGGCATTGCGTCTATGAATCATATATTATTAACTCCTCTCAGTACTGTTGAAAACATATTCAAAACGAATTTCTTCGGCTCCTTTTTATTTTGCAGAGAGGCAGCAAAAATCATGAAAAAAAATCAACAGGGTAGAATTGTAAACCTCTCCTCCGTTGCTGTTAAGCTTAGTCTTGAGGGTGAAGCAATTTATGCATCGTCTAAATCGGCTTTAGAGACATTTACAAAAATTTTTGCCAAAGAGGTTTCAGAATTAGGGATTACTGTCAACTCAATAGGTCTTACGCCTGTAGAAACAGATTTAATACTTAATGTTCCCAAAGAAAAAATAAAGGAGCTTTTAGGAAGACTGACAATAAAACGATTTACTAACTTTGAAGATATTACAAACATAATTGATTTTCTAATAAAGGAAGAAAGTAATTATATTACAGGACAAAACATTAATTTAGGAGGAGTCTGATGTATATAGATTTTCTAATTTCAAATTTTGAAAAGAATCATAATAAGACAGCATTAATATGGAAAGAAAAAGAATATACATATAAATCATTGCTTGAAGCTTTTCAATACTGGAAGCATGAAATTGGAAACACATATTCACTTCAGGGAAATGTTGTTGTATTAGAAGGCGATTTTTCTTTAAATACAATTTCCTTACTACTTGCTTTGATTGAAAATGAATGTATTGTAGTGCCATTAGTTAATTCGAACAAAAATGATAAGCAGAAACTCATAGAAGCAGCACAATCCGAATATATAATTAAAATTAATGATGATGATGAAGTAGCGATCGAAAAAATTCAACGTATTGCAGATAATGATTTGTATGCAATACTAAGAAGCAGGAAACATCCGGGATTGGTTTTATTTTCTTCGGGGACATCCGGAAAGCCTAAGGGTGCAGTCCACGACTTTACTAATTTACTTGAAAAGTTTAAAACAAAGAGACCAACTTTCCGAACACTCAACTTTTTATTATTCGATCATTGGGGAGGATTGAACACAATGTTCAATACTTTATCAAATTGCGGAACTATAATTTCAACTAAGGATAGAGCTACCGATAAAGTCTGCAGTTTGATTGAAAAATTTAAAATTGAGTTACTACCGGTTTCGCCAACTTTTTTAAATCTTATTATAATAAGCGAGGCATATCACAAATATGATTTAAGCAGCTTAAAAGTTATCAGCTATGGTACGGAAGCGATGTCTTCAATCACTTTAGAAAAGTTAAACAAAATTTTCCCGGATGTAAAATTTCACCAGACTTACGGGCTTATCGAGGTTGGGGTGTTGAGAACAAAATCCAAAGATAACGGCTCATTGTGGTTAAAGCTTGGCGGCGAGGGATTCCAGGTACGTGTTGTTAATAATATTTTACAAATAAAATCAAAGTCGGCAATTCTCGGATACCTCAGTTATCCAAGCCAATTCACAGATGATGGGTGGTTTATAACAGGCGATACCGTTGAAACAGATGGAGAATATTACAAAATTATAGGAAGAAAATCGGATATAATCAATATCGGAGGAGAAAAAGTTTACCCGACAGAAGTTGAAAGTGTCATCAAAGAGCTTACTAACGTTGCCGATGTAATTGTCTTCGGGGAAAAGAATTCAATAACCGGAAACATCATCTGTGCAAATGTAAGCATGATTAAAAGTGAGGACAAAGTGGGATTTAAATCAAGATTAAAAAAACACTGCAGGGAGAAATTACAACATTACAAAGTTCCGGTCAAAATAAATATTGTAGAGAAAATAAATATCAGCGAAAGGTTTAAAAAAAAATCGGTCGATGAGCATTAACGCTATGTCGTGGTGAACAAAAGTATGGATGACAAAAAGTTGAGGGATAAATTCGTTTCTCTTATAGCAGAAAAAACAAAACACAATTCTGCTGCCTTTCATATAGATCTCATTGGTTTAATAAGATTAGGCAAAAGCAACGAAGAGCGTCTCGAAGAGTTTTGTGATATCTTAAGAGGTGCTGAAATGAAAGGCGGAAGCTTTTGTATTCCCGCATATTCCTTAAGCTACACAAAAAATGAAGATTACAATATTAAAAAAACTCCTTCAGAAGTAGGACTCGTGGCTGAGTATATACGAAAAAAATTCTCAGATAAAAGAACGGTTGATGCATTATTCTCATACATTACTTTTGGAAATAAAATTTCTGATAAACACTTCGAAGTTCAGGATTATGAATCGTTTGGAAAAAATTCTCTTATCGAAGAACTTTTTGAAACAGACGGATACATATGCTCTATCGGGGGCGTTTTCAGAAATTGTACTGAAATTCATTTTATAGAAAAGCTTCTTGATGTCAAGTACAGATCGGATAAGATATTTAAAGGCAGTATAATTGACTATGATGACAAAATTCATAATCAGCAAACAACATACTTCTGTAAAACCTTTGACCACAATTTGTGGTATGATTTTAAAAATCTCGAACAAGATTTGAAAAGGGACGGACTAATGGAAATATTTAAAGTAGATGGACTGCAATTTTTCGTAGAAGGAATAAAGTTTAGCATTCTTTATGAGTATATAGAAAGGAAAATTAAAAATGATTATCAGTATTTCATTAAAGAGCTGAAATTGAAATAGGAATTAGGTTTTTACAATTATAAAAAAATGTGTTTCATATTTTTAAAAGAAGTAAATGTAATTTTAGAACCGGTTAATTCTTTCATTCATTCACATCTATTTTTGTATTATCAAATATCCCATTATTAAAAAATAATTATATGTGTTCATTTCATCACTGTCTTCAACAAACATCACCTGATTGCACAAAAAATTCTAAAAAAAATACTTAAATTCTTTTATCCTGAAATTACTCAAACAGAATATCCCATATTCATTGAGTTACAGGTTAAATTCTTGTGAAAAGTAAAAATCCTCTTTAAAGTACTTGAAATCTACGTTAAGAATTGTTATATTAGCACTCCTCGTAAGAGATTGCTAAAATAGATAAATCACATTAATTCATTATCAATAATAACTTAACTAAACAAAAAAATGAACATCAAACCACTAAGCGATAGAATTATCGTAAAACCGGCAGAAGCAGAAGAAAAAACTGCATCAGGACTTATTATCCCCGATACTGCCAAAGAAAAGCCAATGAAAGGCGAAGTCATAGCCGTCGGCGCAGGTAAAGTTTCCGATGACGGAAAATTAACAAAAATGGAACTTAAAGTTGGAGATAAGATACTTTATGGCAAATATTCGGGTACTGAAGTAGTCATAGAAGGAACAGAATATCTTATAATGAGAGAATCTGATGTTTACGGTGTAATCTAAACGAGTTTGAAGATCTCCCCTACCCTGCTGACGCAGGTCTTCCCCCTCCTTGCTAAGGATGAGGATCAAGAGGGTGATCGAAAGAAAAAATTTAAAAAGAAATTGAAGACCTCCCCCTGCCCTGCTGACGCAGGTCTTCCCCCTCCCTAAGGAGGGGGATTAAGGGGGAGGGTCAAAAGAAAAAATTTTAAAAAACTAAAATAATAATCAAACATGGCATCAAAAATAATAACATTCAACAGCGAAGCAAGAGCTTCACTGAAGAAGGGTGTTGATACACTTGCGAATGCAGTGAAAGTTACATTAGGTCCGAAGGGACGTAATGTAGTTATCGACAAAAAATTCGGAGCACCGACTATCACAAAAGACGGCGTTACCGTTGCTAAAGAAATCGAAATCGAAGATCCTGTAGAAAATATGGGTGCGCAGATGGTAAAAGAAGTTGCATCAAAAACATCTGATGTTGCAGGTGACGGCACTACTACCGCAACAGTTCTTGCACAAGCAATTTACAGAGAAGGTTTAAAGCATGTTACATCAGGTGCTAACCCGATGGATTTGAAAAGAGGTATCGATAAAGCTGTTACTGAATTAGTCAAAGGATTAAAAGAAATTTCGTCACCTATAAAAGAAAATAAAGAAATCGCACAGGTCGGTTCTATCTCAGCTAACAATGACAAATACATCGGCGATCTTATCGCGCAGGCAATGGATAAAGTCGGTAAAGACGGCGTTATCACAGTCGAAGAAGCAAAAGGCACCGAGACGACAGTTGACGTAGTGGAAGGTATGCAATTCGACAGAGGATATTTATCACCTTACTTCGTTACTAATGCAGAATCAATGGAAGCCGAACTCGAAGACCCGTATATTTTAATTTATGATAAGAAGATTTCGACTATGAAAGACTTACTCCCGATATTGGAAAAGTCAGCTCAGTCAGGAAGAAGCATGCTTATCATTGCTGAAGATATTGAAGGTGAAGCTCTTGCAACTTTAGTTGTAAATAAATTAAGAGGAACATTAAAGATCTGTGCTGTAAAAGCTCCGGGATTTGGTGACAGAAGAAAAGCTATGCTTGATGATATTGCAATCCTTACAAAAGGAACTATGATCTCTGAAGAGCAGGGTTACAAATTAGAAAATGCAACTCTAGCTTATCTTGGAACAGCAAAGAGAGTCGTAATAGATAAAGACAATACAACGATCGTTGAAGGCGCAGGCGATCCGGCAGATATTAAAAAAAGAGTAAACGAAAT
Organism: Bacteroidota bacterium; assembly: GCA_030855105.1. Taxonomy (GTDB): domain Bacteria; phylum Bacteroidota; class Ignavibacteria; order Tepidaquicellales; family Tepidaquicellaceae; genus JAGPCH01. Next base: position 74,540 of record JALYRX010000003.1, read on the forward strand.
AAAAGGACAGATGGACAAGACAACATCCGATTATGATAAAGAAAAATTACAAGAAAGATTAGCAAAGTTATCCGGAGGAGTTGCAGTATTAAAGATCGGAGCATCGACTGAAATTGAAATGAAAGAAAAGAAAGCAAGAGTTGAAGATGCATTACATGCAACAAGAGCAGCAGTCGAAGAAGGAGTTGTAGCAGGTGGCGGAGTCGCGCTTCTTAGAGTTGCTTCCAAGCTTGACGGATTAAAAGATGACAATCATGATATCTCAACAGGAATTAGTATTATAAAGAAAGCGATTGAAGAACCAATAAGACAGATAGTTGAAAATGCAGGACTCGAAGGTTCTGTCGTGATCAACAAAGTAAAAGAAGGCAAAGGAAATTACGGCTTCAATGCAGCAACCGAAGTTTATGAAGACCTTGTAAAAGCCGGTGTTATCGATCCGACGAAAGTAACAAGAATCGCTCTTGAGAATGCAGCATCAGTTGCAGGATTACTACTTATGACTGAAGCTTGTATCGTTGAAAGACCTGAAAAAGAAAAGATGCCGATGATGCCTCCGGGTGGTGGTATGGGTGATATGGGCGGAATGTATTAAGAGCAGTGAGACGCGAGATGTGAGACGCGAGATGTGAGACGTTTGAAATGTCAAAGGTCAAATGTGAAATGTGAAACGTATGAATATAAATCGTAGATCGTAGATCTAAAATCTTAAATCCCTTAACTCCCCTCTTGAGAGTGGTTGGGGGTGTGTAAACTAAATGATAATAAACCTGTCGTATATTTTTTGTGCGGCAGGTTATTTTATTTAACGAAAAGTATTTTTTCTTATCTTATATTATTATAATTTATAGTTGGAATAAAATTGAAAGACGTATGCCGGAACTATGCAGATTTTTAGGAATAATTATTAGAATGTACATGGAAGCAGGTAATCAACACAATACTCCACATTTCCATGCTTATTATCAGGATAGAGTTGCTGTTTTTAGTATTGAGTCAGCAGATTTAATTGCCGGTTCAATTCCAAAGAGACAACAACGTTTTGTTGAAGCCTGGGCTCGGTTATATAAAGAAGAATTATTTGAAGACTGAAATCTTCTTCAAGCAGGAAGATTACCTTTACCAATAGAACCTTTAAAATAAATATGTATCATTCAATTTATAAAATAACTACTTGTAAAATAATTTCACCTTATACATTAGAGTTAACATTTAATGATGGATTAATTAAAAAAATTAATTTTGAAAAAATATTATACGGTGAGATGTATTCACCTTTAAGTGATTTAAATTTGTTTAATCGGGTAAAAATTGACCCGGAAGTATTCACGATAGTTTGGCCAAATGGGGCTGATTTCGATCCGTCTCTTCTTCATGACTGGGAAGAACATGAAAGTGAACTTGCAAACCGTGCGAAGGAATGGGATGTGATTGTCAAATGAATGAACGCTCATTTTCCTGTGCAAGTTTCAATAGCTTTCCATTTTTGGTACCAAGCCATTTCATGTCCTTAACGGTAAAAGTCTCATATTTCCCAAAATGATTTTTTATCCTTACGTCTAGACTCTCGTCAATCAGAATCTTCATATATTAATGCCAGCTTTTTTTCGGATGTAAACGTTGACTTTACCAATTCAAGAATAGATAACGCCTGTTGTTTAGAAACTGATGGGAAACCTTCCAGAAAATCCTCAAGTGTATGACCTCCTTCAAGATAATCAAACAAAGTTTTTATCATTACCCTTGTTCCCTTAAATACCGGAGCGCCACTCATTATTTCCGGATCAATATTTATTTCGGAATAGCTCATGAAACAAATTAATGCTTTGAATGAAAAATAAAAATATAATTTCCGTTGCTGTCGCCGGTAGGATTGATTTTCTTTATTCGCGCTGATTCAGGAGAAATTATTTCTTTATAATATAGAAATTACCTTTTGTAAAAGAATTTAATTCACTTAATAAATCAGGGATATACTGTGAGAGAATTTCAATGGCAGAAAAATGAGAATCAATAATTATTACAATCAAATTATAATCCGGGATATTTTGCTGATGCTTAATTTTTTTATCAATGGTCAGAAATATATCGAATCCTTTTTGTTCTGTCATTCTTAATAACTCAACATTTCTAAGACCATTCCATTTTCTTAGCGATACAGTAGAAACTTCATGCTCCTTAAGAGATGGAATTAATTTTTTCGTGACACATTCGTCAAGCAGGATTTTCATTAAGAATTTCAGTTGAAGAGTATATTAATTTTTCAGCAGCTCGAGAACTTTAATAACCTGCTCTCTTGAAACGCCATCAAAATCCTCAAGAAATTCCTCTATCGTTTCTCCTGCTTCAAGACTATCAAAAAGATTTTTAATAGGAACCCTTGTACCATTGAATACCGGAGTACCTCCAAGAATATCTTTATCAATATTTATTATATTATTTTTCATATAAATAAAATACTAATAGAATTTTGCAAAATAAAGCATTTGTAGAATCTCTTTCATTTATACGAAAGTCTGGCAGGTTTTTGTTTTTAAATTCATTTTAAAGTATTATTGAAATTTGTATTTTAAAATGAAGTAAAGAAAATATTTTTTTGTAAAGAATGGATAATAAATAATTAAATCAATAAAATTATGCCTTATGGAAACAATAAGAAAAAAGATAAAGCGAAATGGAAGAAATAGAATTACGATTGAATTGCCCGAAGATTTCAAAGCTGAAAATCTTGAAATAATTATTAAAGCAGATGATAAAGAGGAAATTAAAAACAATTCTGATGGTGAAAAAAAATTAGCAGAAGAGGCTTTGGAGTATTACAAAAATTACCAAGTGGACCTTAGTAAATTTAGATTTGACAGGGATGAATTACACGACAGATGATGTGATATTTTTTGACTCGAATATTTTAATATATCTCGTAGATAAAGTCCTTGAGAAGAAAAGAAAACGAGTTCGCTTTTGATTGATAACCATAGTTTTATCAGTACTCAGGTAAATGAAAATGTAAATATTAGCCTGAAAAAATTAAAGTTAACCTACGATGAGACATTTTATCACGCAAAATTTCTAATCGAAAAATTCAATTTGGTCATGATTGATAAAGATATAATTTTTAAATCCTTTAAGATTATGAATAAATATCAATATAACTATTGGGATTGCTTAATTATCTCTGCGGCATTAAAATGCGATGCAACTATTCTTTATTCGGAAGATATGCAGCATAATCAGGTAATTGACGGAAAATTAAAAATAGTAAATCCATTTAAAGATTAAATTTTAATTTTAATTTTAATTTTAATAATGAGTACAAAATTAACTATTCTGTGCGGAGAAAATCCTGATTATCACTTATATAAGGAGACTGCCGATTGGAATGAATAGGACAATTCGGCAAGAGTTTATTTAAACATTCGTGACAAAGATGGCCGTGATATTATTGACGCACCTATTGAATATGTAAAGATAGAAAAGGATAAAGTGAAAATTGAAATGGATGTTGACCTGCCTGAAGAAGTTGAGAAGAAAATTAAATCTTATTTGAGTAAAATAAAATAATTTGACTATACTTTTGTAACAAGTTAACTCGACCGGCAATATGTCTATGGTGGTAGATAAAATTTGAAGGCGGTTAAATATTGAATAGTCAGTGGTGGTTATCTTCAACCACTCATCCTGAAACTGGAAGTTTTAAAATCTTTTTGTTTGTGGCGTCAGAATTCCTTCCTGCCCGAATCGGTGGAGGGTAAATTTTTATTCTTTTTTTAAAAATCATAAAAAACCGATTCAAAAGCAAAAATTCTGATTCAAGTAAAATCAAAACAGTTATTTTGTGACACTCTCGAAAGGGGTTGGAGGTGTGTAAATAAATGAAACTAAACCTGTCGTATGTTTTTTGTGCGGCAGGTTTATTATTTAACGAAAAGTATTTTCTCTTATCTAATATTATTGTAATTTATATTTGGAATAAAATTGAAAGACGTATGCCGGAACTATGCAGATTCTTAGGAATAATTATTAGAATGTATATGGAAGCAGGTAATCAACACAATACTCCACATTTCCATGCTTATTATCAGGGATAAAGTAGCTGTTTTTAGTATTGAGTCAGCAGATTTAATTGCCGGTTCAATTCCAAAGAGACAACAACGTTCTGTTGAAGCCTGGGCTCGGTTACATAAAGAAGAATTATTTGAAGACTGGAATCTTCTTCAAGCAGGAAGATTACCTTTACCAATAGAACCTTTAAAATAAATATGAGTCATTCAATTTATAAAATAACTACTTGTAAAATAATTTCACCTTATATATTAGAGTTAACATTTAATGATGGATTAATTAAAAAAATTAATTTTGAAAAAATATTATACGGTGAGATGTATTCACCTTTAAGTGATTTAAATTTGTTTAATCGGGTAAAAATTAACCCGGAAGTATTCACGATAGTTTGGCCAAATGGGGCTGATTTCGATCCTGCTCTTCTTCATGACTGGGAAGAATATGAAAGTGAACTTGTAAACCGTGCGAAGGAATGGGATGTGATTGTCAAATGAATGAACGCTCATTTTTCTGTGCAAGTTTCAATAGCTCTCCATTTTTGGTACCTAACCATTTCATGTCTTTAACGGTAAAAGTCTCATATTTCCCAAAATGATTTTTTATCCTTACGTCTAGACTTTCGTCAATCAGAATCTTCATATATTAATGCCAGCTTTTTTTCGGATGTAAATGTTGACTTTACCAATTCAAGAATAGATAACGCCTGTTGTTTTGAAACTGATGGGAAACCTTCCAGAAAATCCTCAAGTGTATGACCTCTTTCAAGATAATCAAACAAAGTTTTTATCATTACCCTTGTTCCCTTAAATACCGGAGCACCACTCATTATTTCCGGATCAATATTTATTTCGGAATAGATCATGAAACAAATTAATGCTTTGAATGAAAAATAAAAATATAATTTCCGTTGCTGTCGTCGGAAGGATTGATTTTCTTTATTCGCGCTGATTTCAGGGGAAATTATTTCTTTATAATATAGAAATTACCTTTTGTAAAAGAATTTAATTAACTTAATAAATCAGGAATAAACTGTGAGAGAATTTCAATGGCAGAAGAAGGAGAATCAATAATTATTACAATCAAATTATAATCCGGGATATTTTGTTAATGCTTAATTTTTTTTATCAATGGTCAGAAATATATCGAATCCTTTATGTTCTGTCTTTCTTAATAACACACCATTCTAAGACCATTCCATTTTCTTAGCGATACAGTAGAAACTTCAAGAATACAAAATTCAAACCAATGGATAAAAGAGAAGTTTTAAAAATTGCTAATGAATATATTAAATCAATCAGAGAAAAAATATGATTTGAGTAAAGCTTTATTATTTGGATCTTACACAATAGATACAAATTGATACAAATACTAAAGACAGCGACATTGACATTGCTATTGTGTTTAAAAATGTAACTGATATTTTAGATTTACAATGGGATTTAATGAGATTAAGAAGAGATATATATTTAAGAATCGAACCGCATCCGTTCAGCGAAGTAGACTTTAATAATACCGATCCTCTTGCAAAGGAAATAAGTAAATATGGAATAGAAATATGAGTAAGCATGAAATAGATACTTGTTCACGAAAACAACTATGTCTTTATCACACGCCTGACCGGGCAGGCATATTCACCGATTACCGGATTGCGCAGGTTTGATTTATTGTAAATTAATCTGCGAAATCTTTAATCAATGTAATCAGTAGTTCAGGTACTGCAATATAACCATCAAACAAAAACCCACCAGATAAATGTCTGCAAAACTTTTATTTCTTAAATTCATTTCGAAACCCAAAACATCACTGCTGAAAATCAAAACATTGATCTGAATTTGTCTGAACCACCTGCCTGCTGCAGGAGGTGGTCAGAAATTTACAATTCGCCTTAGATAATAATAGCAGCCTTACCTCTATTAACAAAAAAATAATTTTCAAGAGATAGATTTTTATTCAGATTAGTATTATTTTGTGAGCATTCCTTAAACTTAAACTTTACAAAAATGAAAAAACTCTTTTACGTTTTTGCTTTATGATACTCCGTAGTAAAGAACAAAACAATATCACACGAAGTGAAAATAAATTACAAGCGATAGGTATCTAATGATTGTCCATCTCATAGACGGTACATACGAGCTTTTCCGCCATTTCTACGGCCAGCGCAGCTTCAACAAGGGTAAGGATAAACCATTCGGAGCTGCTGCAGGCGTACTGAATGGAATATTGCAAATGATAGATGAAGGCGCAACACATGTTGGTGTAGCGACCGATCACGTTATAGAATCATTTCGCAATGAGCTTTGGGAGGAGTATAAATCAAGCGAGGGCATGGAGCGGGTGCTGCTTGCGCAATTCCATCCGCTGGAAAAAGCATTGGCATCTATGGGCGTGGTCGTCTGGCCAATGGTCGAACTGGAAGCTGATGATGCACTTGCCTCTGCCGCACAACTTGCGGCTGCTGATCCGCGGGTACAAAAAGTATGTATCTGGACCCCGGATAAAGACCTTGCACAATGCGTATATGAAGATCGGGTCGTGCAGATCGATCGAAGAACCAAAGTCATTCGGGACGCCAATGCAGTTCGCAAAAAGTTTGGTGTGAATCCATCGCTTATCCCTGACCTGTTGGCACTCGTCGGAGACAGCGCTGATGGCTATCCGGGTATCCCGGGAATCGGAAAGATCGGCGCCGTTCGCCTGCTGAATGAATATGGAACAATTGAGGGTTTTCCGGAAAAGGTGCTGGCTGAAAAACGAGAGCAAGCATTATTGTTTAAGCGGTTGGCAACATTACGTACCGATGCGCCTTTATTCAGCGATGTGGATGAGCTGCGATGGCGCGGACCGACGTCAACGTTCGCCAAGTTCACCGAGAAAATAAATCATCCGCGTTTGCTTGAGCGGGCGAATAATCTTGCTTCAAAAGTTGCTTCGTCCCAGCAGACTTAATGTTTTAAATAGCAAACCTCACAAAAGTTTAAACCGTCTTGTCAATACTTACCGATATTCGGTGGTCGTTACTTTCGTTCAACATTAAAGTCATTAATTTCGTAAAAAAATATAATTTTATTTTTAATGAAATAAATTAGCTATAAAAGTATATAATAAAAATGAAATACTATTTTTGTAATAATTCCATAAAAAAAAATATCTCATTATAGCTTTTTAATTAAATGTTTGTTTAAATCTGCCATTAATAAAATAGAGCAGCCGGAAGAAAATCTCCCGGCGGCCTTGTATTCATCAAATCCCAAATCCCAAATCCAAGTGATTGGATCACCGCTAATCAATTTTCAATGATCAATGATCAACGTTAATCATTACAATTTGACAAAGCAAAAGATTTTTTATAGTTTAATTGATTGGAGCAATCATTAATTTGAAAAAAATTACCGAAAATTTGAATAAAGCTGCTGTGTATTTGTAAGGTGAATGAACTCCGGGGTTGACGATTTTTAAAAACAGTAACATCGCCAAACCCCGAACTGTTATCGGCTACTATTAGCGACATCGTAACTTAGAACTGAATAAGAATTAAAAGTAAAACATACAGCGGACAGAAAATGCACAAAGTATTTTTGTTAATTGTATAATCAATTTGACATTATCTATGACACACTCCAAAACTAATTTGCAACAGACAGTCACGGAAGAAACATTGAAACAAATTCTTGACGCATTCAATCGTCATGACCTCGGTTCTATTATGGAATTTTTTGCCGATGACTGCTCATTTGATTTTCCAAGAGGTCCTGAATTTTACGGACAACGGTTCACAGGTAAAGCGCAAGTTCGTGAAGCTCTTGCCGGACGCTTCAAAGGTATTCCTGATGTTCATTATGGAGATGATGTTCATTGGATAAGTGGCGATAGAGGAGTTTCAGAATGGACACTCACAGGAACAAATTTGTCAGGAGTTCAAATAAAAGTTCGCGGTTGTGACCTTTGGGAATTCAGGAATGGAAAAGTCACCCGAAAAGATTCTTATTGGAAAATTGTCGAGAAATGAATGCTCTGACGAAAAGTATACAACCGATAATAAAAAGATGAATGCAAATTTTTAAAAGAAGGGTTTTAAATTGGTCATCAAACAGTTGTGGATTCTGTGAATGGTTATAGATTAATGTGCGTGCAAGTAACCCCTTCTTTTTTATCCCTGATGCGTTAGGTATGTTAAACGACAGCAGAATTAAAAACCATTATCCAAACAGAAATGAACAAAGAAATTAAATCATACGATGACAAACAAAACCCGGAAGACAAAGAAATTTGCAAACGGCTTGCCACAATCATTGACAACGAACTTACCGAAGCAGAAAGTAAAATTTGGCACTCACATCCTGTTTGGTTTTTAGACGGTAATCCAATTGTTGGTTACAGCAAACAAAAAGCCGGAATCCGACTAATGTTTTGGAGTGGAGCCGGCTTTGAAGAGGAAGTTTTAAGTGTAAGAGGTGAAAAATTTAAGGATGCTTCTGTCTTCTAGAATAGTGTTTCCGAAATCGAAGTGAATGATTTAAAACGATGGCTGAAAAAATCGAGAGAAATTCAATGGGACTATAAAAATATAGTAAAAAGAAAAGGACAATTAGAAAGATTGAAATAAATTAAGAGATTAAAATAATAAACACGGTATGAATAATACAAGCAATCACGATGAGCGTATTGCAAAAATGACATTCGCTTCGGTATATCCTATGTATCTCGCAAAAGTCGAGAAGAAAGGTAGAACGAAAGAAGAATTAAATCAAGTAGTTGAGTGGCTAACCGGTTATAATGAAAAAAGGCTACAAAAACAAATTGAAGAAAAAGTTACTTTTGAAAAATTTTTTCAAAATGCTACATTAAATCCTAATGCTCATCTCATCACCGGTTTAATCTGTGGCTATCGGGTGGAAGAAATCGAAAATCCGTTATCACAACAGGTAAGGTATTTGGACAAGCTGGTTGATGAATTGGCGAAAGGCAGAAAAATGGAAAAGATATTGCGAATTGTGTAGAGCGACTGGTTAATAATAGGATAACTTTTTACATGTGAGACAAAATTTGAACAACAAATTGTGACTTTAGCACACTCCCATAATATGCAACAGACAGTCACGGGAGAAACCTTAAAACAAATTGACGCATTCAATTGTCATGACCTCGATAACAGCATTGGCAAATAAAATATTCTCAAACAATTGCAATAAATTATGACAAGACTAGACCCAATAATTGCGGTAAAAGATATTGAAGCCAGTTCAAAGTGGTATCAAACAATATTCGAACTTAGAAATAATCACGGAGGTGACCATTTTTCAGTTTTAGTTTCTGACGATAAAGAAATCATTATCTGCCTTCACAAATGGGAAGAACATAATCATCCGACAATGACTAATCCAAGTATAACACCGGGAAACGGACTATTGCTTTATTTCAGAACGGACAATATGAAGAATATTTACGAGAATGCCTTAAAAGCAGGTTGTGTAATAGAAGAAGATATTCACTTAAATCCAAATTCTTTGAGAAAGGAGTTTTCATTTCGTGACCCTGACGGATATTTTTTGACAGTTTCTGAATTTCATATATATGAAGGTTAACTCTATGAACAAGACAAACCAACATTTTCAACAAATAAAAATAATTTTATGAACAACACCGACAAGAAAGGTTCCTTTAAATTAAATTTCACTCAAATTGCCTGGGTGGTGAAAGATGTTGAAACAGCGAAAACATTTTTTAAGGAAATGCTTGGCGAAAACAATTTTAGTAAGACGGCAATCACCCGGTTAAATGAGTATGATGGAACCTATTACGGGAATCCCTCAGATGCTGAAAACTTTGTATCTATGGCTTACTCAGGCGGGATATTTATTGAACTCATTCAACCTATTTCAGGAGAAAGTATTTTTAAGGATTATATAGACATCAACCCTGCAGGTGGTGTTCAGCATATTGCATACAGCACGTCCATTGCAAACCTTGACAACCTAATTTTAGAGTTTGAGAATAAAGGCTTTTCTGTTATAAGCAGCTTCGATACGCCAATTGCTAAAATTGTGTTTTTTGATACACGAAAAGAGATTGGTGTTTTTACGGAAATAATGGGCATTACCAAGGAAGGTGAAAGCGCAGTCCAAAAAATGAAAGGCGAAAACATTTGAATTTGCAAATAGTGGATAATATTTCGAATAAACGCCGCCAGTGCAATGTATTCGATCCCAAATCTCAGATCGGAGACGGAAAAGAGTTCGTGGTTTTCTGAGAAGGTATCAACATAGAAATTTCTGTGATTTTTCTTTCCCTTTTGAGAGGTAAACACTAAAATAAATTAAGATGAAAAAACAAATTTTAGATTGTGAAAATGTACAAGAATCGTTTAAGAATGTAAAATTAAAAGTAAGAAGGATAGAACGAGCTTTTATAGCAACAGCCTTGCACTATTCTCATTTTGTAGATAATTCATTAACTAAGTCAGATATTTATAACTTAAGGGATCACGTAATTTATAGATTTAATTCTTTAGAGTTACACATACAGTTGTTATTAATGCATCATCATAGTATTAATGAACAGATCAAAAAAATTCTAAAAAACGATCCGCAGGAATTACTGAGGTCTTATAATCCAATCCATCCATATTTTAACAAATGGCAACAAGATGTTTCATGTATTTTTGATAGTTTAATTTATCATATGGTTTCAATCTTTGATTATATAAGTACATTAATAAATTATATTTGTGGGTCAGGGAAAGATAAACAACAAAACAAGAAATGGACTAACCTAACTAAAATGGCACTAGATAGTAAACACACCTTCTCCTCAACGTTGATTTCTAAAACAATTGTGAAGACCAATAACTCGTTTGTAGATAAGCTTTATGAGCACCGTTCATTTTTAATCCATAATAAAACTGATTTAAGTGGATTCTCATTTAAATTTGATTTAATTGGAGGTGAAATATTTTCAACAAATTTTTTGGCAACAAAACGATTTGTAAACCAATTTAGTGACCTAAAAAAAATGATTAAAGAAAATCCTGTAACAATAAAATATGTAGCGTTTTGGTTGATTCAAGAAACAATTAATACAATATCCGAATTACTTTTAGATTTAAAAAAAGAAATGGAATTAAGTAAAGAAATACCTGTGGGAATGTTATTATATCTAGATTCAGAAACTAATCAATTGTATCCTTCTTCATTTCCAGATTGGAAAGAAGCCGATTTAGAAAACATAAAAATGAATCCGATAATAAATTAGGCAAAATAGAAGTTAATAATATAATCGACACAATATTCCACGCCCGCGTTGGTGTTCCAAAAAATTGCAAAAGTCTCATAACAAATGATAAAATATTCCATTGCATTTTTTTGGACACCAACGCGACGTCTCAATGTAAGTAAGCTCTTCTGTGCACTTCTCAAACTTGATAAAGTAATATATTAAAATTATTTTACTCCGTGCAAGTAATGTGTTCGTGTTGCCTGCCCGACTGCAGGTGGGGTGACTAAAAAATTTGCAAGAGAATGTTATTTTTAATTATTAAATTGACTTTGCAAATTTTTTGGAACCATGCCGTTGGCTTGGCAAGCACCAACACGGGCGGTAAAATGAAACAATAACTTCTGCTGACCTGCCGTGTAAAATGCATGGCAGGTCACTTTGTTTTATGATTTATTTAACAGTAACATTAATTATGAGTCAATGCGTGATGAAGTGACATTTAGCGAAAAGTATTTTTTCTTTTGGAGTATTGTGTTAATTTGTGAACGAACAAATATAACCCTGAAATTACCAAATTTGGAAAATACACTAATCTGTTTTTTGAGGTCATTGATCAATATTCCTATAAAAAAGAGAAATATTTTATTTATATCTTTGATTTAATCTTATGTTAATATGCCAATAATCAATCAGGCGTTTTTAAAAATTCTTCGTGATAAACTCAAAGTTGGAAACTCAAGGTCAATACATTTGAACGTTTTGCCAAGCACATTTGCGTCACGTCTTGATTTTGCCGACCTCAATTATGTTAAACCTGACCTTGCACAAGATTTTCTTGATGAGTTGCTTTCGAAAGATCGTTTTAAATTTGATATTTCCTACAACAGGAATAACGGCAAAGATTTTACAGAAGAAGAGCAGAAACGACTTGCCCTGTTATCAAAGCGTCTTAATTCAATCAGTATTGAAAATGAGGACAATTACAAAGAGCATGGAATAAAAACTTTTGGGTTTGGTTATCCAATAATTGCAAAACCATCGAGGCAAGATCCCTCAAAAATTATAAAGGCTCCACTTTTTATTTGGTCCTTAGATCTTATCAGATCAACAAAAAAAGTAAATACATGGTCAATACTTAGAAATAAAATCTGTAATGAAAGAGGACAAATCAAAGACGAAGAAATTCACTCTGTTGAATTCAACGAGGTATTAATTTCATTCCTGAAGTCTGATGAGGAAATATTAGTCCCAAAAATTAATCAAGAACTTTTAGAAGATGCAATATTTGATAAGGATGAATTAATTCTTGAAACTTTCAACTTTTTCAAAGCTCTAAATGTAAGCGAGAAGAATATCTCAAAACAAATTCTAAACGAAAAATTTATATCACCAATTGGTAATCTACCGGATAAGACAAGTATGGATGCCACAGCAAGTAGCATTCCGACAATCTATTTCGGTGGGGTGTTTGGTTTATTCAGAACTCAAAAACAATCAATCATTAATGATATTGATATTCTATTAGATAATTTTGACCAGTTCCAGTTTGAAGATTTAAAAATTGAAAACTTCAATGGAACATCACATAGTTCTGTAGAAACGGACCCAAGCCAACAGGAAATATTAAATACTTTGGGAATTGATCCGAAAAAAATAATTCAGGGTCCGCCCGGAACCGGGAAAAGTCAATCACTCACAGCACTTATCACAAATGCTTTAGCAAACAACCTGAAATGTCTTGTCGTGTGTGAAAAAAAAACAGCTCTTGATGTAATCAAGAAAAATTTAGACGAAGAAAATGAACACTTGGGCGCACTTGCCGCAATAATTGAAGATATTAACAAGGACAGAAATACTATTGTGAGTTCAGTTCGTAATCGACTGGATGGAATACACGATTACACCTCGTCAAATCAAACAATCTATAGTTCAACAATTAATGGCATTAACAAAAATGTTGAAGAAGTCAATCGTCAACATAAATTGCTTGGCAAAAAAATTTATGGTGGTAAGACATGGACACAAATTGTTGGTGAATTTTTAAAGCGTGAAAGGGAAACGAGTTATAACATTCTTAACAAAAAACTTGATTTAAAAGAATTTGAGTTTTCAGAAAGTGAGTTAGGAGAAATCATTGAGGTTTTAAAAGAAGCTCAAGCCATTTTCAATATTGCAGCTCCCGTTAGGCATCCATTGGAAATCCTTCGAAAGGAAATTTTTGAAGGTGAAAATCCAAGGCAAGCCAAAAAAGAGATTGAAGAACATTTAAGTTTTCAAACAGAAAGAATTCAAGAATATTTAGAATTTGTTGAATCAAACTTTAAAGAATTAGGTGAATTACTTTTTAAGAATGATGCACTTACTAATTTTCAGGTAAATACTATGAGCATTTTTTCAAAACGATACAAAGGCATAAAAAAAAGTCGCTCGGATCTTCAAGAAAAAAGTTCTTTCATTAAAAATTCTCATTCAAACCAAAGATATTTTCAACATAATTTCCTTAGCAATGGAAAAAAATCGTTGAATCATTCAGATGATTTCAAAGTACTTTATGAGAAATCAAAAGCAATTATTGATAGCCTTAATACATTTCCGGACTTCTACGACTGGAAAAGGTTTTACCAAAAGTTAACCAGTATACAACAGAAAGTATTAGGGTCAATTATTGAAAGTGATTTAACAAAATGGGAAGAAACTTTTGAGTGTTGGTATTATTACTGTTTGATAACCCAATTTGAAAACGAATTTAAAAGCATTTCAAAAACTGAGGACTTACTAAATGATATTGTAAAGCAAAAGAATATTCTTAACACACACCAGATAAAAAGTATCATTTCAAATTGGTCTTTAAAACAAGTACAGTCAAAAAAGAGATTAGAAAGTAAAGGCAGAGCAATTAAGAGCATTTATAATCTGAGAGGTGCGCCCGGACAAAAGAGAAATTCATTACGCCACATTATTGATACTGATTTTGATTTTTTTACGGATTTTTTTTCTGTTTTAATGGTAAGTCCGACAACTTGCAGCTCGATTGTTCCTCTACAGGAGGGGAAATTTGATCTTGTGCTTTTTGATGAGGCAAGTCAGCTGAGATTAGAAGATACTTTTACGGCATTATTGAGAGGGAAAATAAAAATTGTTTCTGGTGATAATCAACAAATGCCTCCATCATCATATTTTCAAGGAGGGAATACTTTATTAAATCCGACAGAAGATGAGATTGAAGAAGATGAAGTTTCTACGACTCAAAGAAACAATGATGCAATTGAACTTGCCGAAAGTGAGTCGCTTTTAGTTTACGCGGAAAATTGCGGTTATAAACAATCACATCTTAAAATACATTATCGGTCACAACATCCTCATTTGATTGAATTTTCAAATCATGCTTTTTATGGAAAGAGATTAATTCCGATGCCAGAAAAGGAAAACTATAAGCCGATTAAATTCATTGAGGTAAATGGACTTTATCAAGACCAACTCAATCTTGATGAAGCCAAAAAAGTTGTTGACATACTTTTACACAACATTGAGAAATTGGAAAATGGAAATTATCCTTCTGTTGGAGTGGCTACATTTAATCTTTATCAACGTAATTTAATACTTGAGGAGATAAATAAAGCAAGATTGGATAATGACCACCCGGAATACCGAGAAAAGCTTGATGCACTATCTCCAAATCTTTTTGTTAAAAACTTAGAAAATATTCAGGGTGATGAAAGAGATATTATTATTATTTCGACAACATTTGGTAAAAGATCGGATGGCTCTTTTCGGCAAAACTTCGGACCGATCTTAAAAAGAAACGGTTACAAACTTTTGAATGTAATTATTACGAGGGCAAAATATAAAATTTTTGTATGTTGCTCAATCCCTAATGAACATATGTCTAGGTATCGTGAGTTCGTAACGCAAAATGGAACAAATGGTAAAGGAATTTTTTATGCATACCTTGAATATGCAAAATCAATATCGGATGGAAACTCCGAGAATAGAGATTCAATTCTGCAACATATTAATCAATACAGTCCACATAAATCTTTTTTAATTAACGAGGACACTTTTGGTTCTGAATCTCCATTCGAAGAGGAGGTTTATTATTTACTTGCATCTAAAGTAGAGCAACATCGCATATCGCAACAATATAAGATTGGTGGATTTCGGATTGATATAATTGTAAGGTCAAAATTAACAGGTATTCCTGCAATAGCAATTGAATGTGATGGTGCAAAATATTATAGTAGTAATGAAGCATATGCGTGGGATATGTTTCGACAAAAGCAACTTGAACAACATGGTTTAAAGTTCTACAGAATTTGGTCAACCAAGTGGTGGAATTCACCGGAAAATGAATTTGCGAAATTAGTTGACTTCATTCAACAGTTTGATAGGTCTGAAAATGAACTAAAGTGAGATAAAAGTTTGAAATCTTTAAAACTCTCAATCCTAATCTCAGATTAGGTAACGAAATAATACGGAATTATATTGGATTTCAATTCAGCTGTTTTTTAATCTAAATTCGTAAAAGAACATGATATACCTGACCAAATCCCTGTTTTTGCTTTCCAATGATTGTCAAACAAAGCTTTACTACAAGTCTAATAATTATAAATCAAGCATAAGTGATGATGAATTTATGATAGGCTTGGCAGAAGGAGGAGTACAGGTTGGTGCTCTTGCAAAAGCATATTATCCGGGAGGATACTTAGTTGCAGAAATAAATCCAGATGAAGCAGTTCAAAAGACAAATGAATTATTGCAAAATGAAAATGTGAAAATATATGAGGCAGCTTTTAAATATATGAACTGCTTTGTCAGGATTGATATACTTGAAAAGAAAGGAAATGAAATTCACCTAGTTGAAGTAAAGTCCAAATCATACAAGATCAGGAAAGAACTTTTCACAAAGAATGGAAGTCCAAAAGCAGATTGGAAAATTTACTTTTATGATCTTGCATTTCAGAAATATGTAGTATCAAATTCAATTGATTCAAGTTTTAATATTAACGCATTTTTTTTATTTGCTAATAAAAATTTAAGAACAAGCATTAACGGTTTGAATCAAAAGTTTAAAATAAATAATGTAAACGGTATCGCATTTGTTGATCCGTGCAGTTTGCCACCTGGTGATGATTTAGGCAATCAGATATTGAGCCTGGAAAATGTCACAGATGAAATAACAGAGATAGTTGAGAGTAATGATGCTATATTTTTTGGAAAGTCCTTTAAATATTTTATCGAATCTTTACAGGAAAAATTATGCAAGAATGAAAAAATTCCTCCCATCCTTTCATCTACATGTAAAAAATGTGAATATCAAGATAATGAAGAACAGAATGGTTTTGATGAATGCTGGAACGATGTTTTGAACGAAGAGAATAATAAAGAAAAGTTAATTTACAATATTGGAGGTTATCGTAAAACGGGCGATGATTTTAACAATGGATTTTTTTTTATTCATGATTTGAATGTTTCAGATTTTCCTCCTGAACCCAATTCCTCCTCTGCAATCAAATTAGATACGAAGCAACGTCAAATATTGCAAATACTAAGTGTTAAAGAGAACCGGCATATCGAATATGTCAACAAAGGATTACTGAAGAAAAAATTTTCCCAATGGGAATACCCATATCATTTAATTGACTTTGAAACATCCCGCGTTGCTATTCCTTTCCATAAAAATAAAAGACCTTATCAATCGATCGCGTTTCAGTTTTCACATCACGTGATTAATGAGAATTGGAACATTGAGCATATGGGAGAATTTTTAAAAATTGATTCTGAATGCCCGAACATTGATTTTGTAAGGTCATTGAAAGATCAGCTTGATAATGATGCAGGATCTGTGTTTATTTATTCAGCATACGAGAGAACAATATTATCAGAGTTAAAAGAAGAGATAAATGAAATGAACAAGGAAGAATTGCCGGATAAAAAAGCGCTTATTCACTTTATTGATACTTTAATATCGGATGAAAGTATTAGAAAAATGGTTGATCTTTTAGCGATCCTGAAAGAGACTTATTATGATTCGAAGCTGGGAGGTTCTAATTCTTTAAAAAGAGTGTTGCCTGTGATATTCAAATCTTCAAATGCAATAGAGGAAAAATACTCGAAACCTATCTATGGGACCAATACATTAAAAAGTAAAAATTTTAAAAATAAAATATGGGTAGAGTTTGATGAGTCAGGAAAGATCAAAGATCCTTATAAAATAATAACTAAACCTCCAGAAATACTATCTGAAGAGGAAGCAGAAAGAATTTTTGATACAGCCGGAATATCAAATGGAAGCACAGCAATGCTTGCATACAGTCAGTTGCAATCGACAGACCTAAGCGAGAATAAAAGAAAAGAAATTGAAACTGCTCTACTGCAATATTGCGAACTGGATACATTTGCCATGGTACTTCTTCTTGAATTCTATAAAGACAAATTAAGTGAAGAAGAGACCGTAAATATTTTGTGTAAATGAAGAAATATCATTGAGAGTAAAAATCATTCCTCTCAATCAATAATATTATTTTATACAAAAGTTTACAGATTGAAAAATAATGTGTCGAAGAAATAAAGCAATAACGTTTGGCAATGAGGATCTTGAATCACGGTACTTAATGTGTATGCAATCGAGGAATGATATTTAAATAAATGAGAACTTATTTAATGCTCTGCTTCAGCTCACTGACTTTCGTCGCCCGCGTTGATGTTCCAAAAAATTTCAAGAGCCTAATAACAAATGATAAAAATATTCCATTGCATTTTTTTGGTCAACAACGCGACGTCTCAATGTAAGCACGCTCTAAAAATTATTTCCGCATAGTTGGTCTTAGTGAAGTGAGCGTGGAGCCACAGATAAATCTCTGCTGATATTTTCATAGTTTGATAGATACAACTGTATTAAATCACAATTACATTAACAAAACCAATTTCTTTGATCCGGAATATGAATCTGTCTTCAGACGGTAAAAGTATGTTCCGTTTGATAACGCAAGCTCGAGTCTTTGCTAAGATAAACGCCGGTAATTATTTTACTAAAGGTGTCAGCTTATTCGACGGAAGTCCGAGAATCTCTCTTGCAGCATAACCTGCGTTATTCAAAGTATGCAAACCATTCAGTAGTCCCGGCATATCGTGATTGTAGTCAACTGCATTTGTCATCATAATGATAGATACATCAGTGAGGGGATCATAAAACATTTGTGAAAGATATCCTTTAATGTTGCCGTTGTGCCCATAACCGAGATTCTCCACATAGAAGCATCCGAGTCCGTAGGTCTTATTTTGTTCGGAGACAGTATTCTTCATCAGCTCAAGGCTTGCAGATGTAAGGACATTCTCTCCTTTCATAAGAGAGCGGATATGCTTATTAAGCATGGCCATTGTTCCAATTCCATTTCCATCTGCCACATTCGCTGACATATTCTGCTTTTCAAGTACTAAAAAAGTCCCGCCTGGCATAAATATATTTCCTTTTACAAAAGGTTCAGGAATAGAAGTTTGTGATGATATATAAGGAAAAAAGATTTCCATAGGTCCAGCTGGAGTTAAGCTTCCTGTAATATAATCATTCAAATAATCTGAATAGTATTTCCTCTTTCCGCTTTTGAATGTATAAACTCTTTCAATAATTTCTCCAAGCATTGTATAGCCTGTGTTGCTGTAATGAAAGCCCTGTCCGGGCGCGAAGTATGAAAGCTGATTTAATGCATCCTGATTAACCAACTCACTAAGCTCAAACTGAAAACTCGAATCCTTCATAGTCATGTATTCAACATAGCTTAATCCATCAAGGCCCGGCACGCTGTCATTGTCAACATCATAAACACCTGCTGAATGATTAAGCAATTGTTCAATTGTAATCTGATCTTTATAATTAATATTGAATTCAGGACTATCGGGAATATAAGGTAAAGTGCTTCCGGGAATAAGATCCGTGATCTTTGATTTTATATCAAGCCAGCCGTCTTCCTGCATATTCAATATTGAGGTCGCAGTAAAGTTCTTTGTATTACTTGCGAAGCGAAAGTAAGTATTTTCAATAACAGGAGTTTCTCCCGGCGCAGTTGAAGAAACAAAGATATAATCTGCAGGTGTATGGATCAGTACATTCAGCGAAGGTATTTTATTCTTTGCAGCATTTTCGTATTCAATTCTGATGCTGTCAAGCACATGCTGGATCCTCTGAACCTTTGTGTGCTGAGCATTTACCGGATATTTATTGATGCATAGTATTAAAAGAAGAGCGGCAAAGAAGTAATTAGTTTTCATAAGAGTGGATGTTAATTACATAAAAATAGTGTAACTGTTTTTAATTTTCAATATTATGAATTTCCGCCGTTGTTGGTATTTCAAAAAATTGCAAAAGTTTCATAACAATTGATAATATGTTCCATTTGTCACCAACGCTAACGTCTCAATGCTTTAAAGCAAATTTTTTTACAAATAGAGTCTCATTCTCAATGCTTGCAAATTCATATCCAATTTCACTTGGTTTTTTTATCTCTTACCATTTCTTTTCCGGACGATTGATTGTATAAATATTTTTTTGATTGCTTAGAATTAGTGTTCACCACTTCTTCATCCATTAGATTTTTTTGTTTTGCTAATTTTTGTGAAATTGAAATGGCTTCATTCAAACCTTTGTATATACTTTCCTTAACTTCTTTTTGTGTTCTGGTCTTATTCATTTATTTGAAAGATTGTTTGATAATAGAAATTTGTCCGGTAATTAATTTTTTGTCGAATTCATTGAGATTTTCTTTTTCATTTTTCTTTAATAGAGAAATAAGAAAAATAATCTTACTTTCTTCAATATCAAGATAAAGAATTCTTAGTCCTCCACTTTTACCTTTTCCTTTGTAGTTCCATCGAATTTTTCTTAAACCGCTTGTCCCTTGAATTACTTTTCCTTCTTTCGGATTATTTAACAGATGGTTTTGAAGGAATCTCATATCTTCATCATCGTTATTCACATCCTTCCACAGTTTATCGAATTCAGGTGTAATGATAAACATCCTATTCATGATTGAAAAATACTAATTCAAAAATAAAATTAAGACATATAATTTAATCCCTTAGATTTCGTTATTCAATCTGAGTCTACCGCAGATCAGAAACAAATAAATGAGTTCACACTAAACGGGGACTCAGATGGGTTTCGATTGTATCCTCACATTCACCATCTGCCCACACCATCCAAAATATTTCTAACGTCTCAATGTAAGTAAGCTCTTCTCTCCACTTCTCAAACTTGAAAAAGTAATAAATTAAAATTATTTTACACGGGCGGTAAAAAAACTATATCAATTGTATCTGTTTATACCGGTTAATAATAAGATGAAAAAAACAAATTTTCAACAGACACATAACTCCACTCCCGAAATCAAGATTTCCAATATCTGTATAAACAAATCAGACTGGACATATGCAAGCTGTAATGAAACAAAAGAGCAGGCTTTTGACAAGATGCAAAAAAACAAATTTGATGTTTTGCCGATTCAGGAAGCCGATGGTACTTTTAAAAAATATTTCAGTACAAAAGTATGGGGAGATTTTGAAGTTAATGATATTAAGGTGTATGAAATAAAACCGAAGGATTGCATAGATCACCTTACAAATATTAAAGATGCGGTAAAGGCATTCGCTAAGGGAGACCGGAATTTCTTTTTTCTTAAAAATGAAAAGGAAGTTGTAGGGTTATTAACTGCAGGGAATCTGAACAGCAAGTATGTATATGTTTACTTGTATAATCTGATCTCACAGTTAGAATTTGAACTGGGCAAATTGATCAACAAATCAGGAGTTGATGATCATGAACTCTACAAAATTTTCGAAGAGAATAACAAATCCGTAAAGCCTAATACAAGATTCAGAAGAGAAATTAAAAAAGGACTGGATCATAAATTCATTGAGTTCGCGTATATTGGCGACATGGCTTGGATCATCCGGCAGAAGAATTTACACAGAAAAATCGGAATCACGGGGAAAGATTTTGATTCATCGATTAAGCTTGTAAATAAACTCAGGAACATCGTAGCCCACCCTGTCAACAGCCTGATCAAAGGAAAAAATTCTATTGTCGAATTAGATATGACGATTACAAAGATTGAAGTTTTATCCGGGAAGATTAAACAGCTATTTATTAAGTTAACATAATGAATAAATTTCAGCCCGAACTAAATACAAGAGGGACTTATTTTGTTTCTTAAAAATTAAACCTTGCTTCAGCCAAATTATAATATGTATGGTTACAATTGTAATTAATTTGCAAATAGTCGCTATGCTAAAATCAAACTCTTAATCTTAAATTGACATGCAAACAAAATACATTAATAACTTTCCTTTTGTATCATACACAAAAAAAACCTATGACATTAATGAAATGTCAACCCGCAGCCAACATTTTTTTGAATGGATGAACGAACGCAGAACAGTTCGCGATTTTTCGGATAAACCAATTCCTGAAAGTATAATTGAAAACATAATTCTCTCAGCATCCACGGCCCCTTCGGGCGCACACAAACAACCGTGGACATTTTGCATTGTAAAAAATCCTGAAATAAAAAAACAAATTCGAATGGCTGCTGAAAAGGAAGAAAAAGAAAGTTACGAAAGTAGAATGACGGATGAATGGCTTAGAGATTTGCAGAGTATAGGGACCGATTGGCATAAGCCATTTTTAGAAAGCGCTCCTTATCTTATTATCGTTTTTAAAAGGAGTTATGAACTGGAAAAAAATAATTACAAACATCAAAATTATTACGTAACCGAAAGTTGCGGTATTGCCTGCGGATTTTTACTTACTGCAATTCATGATGCAGGTTTGGTTGCATTAACGCATACACCAAGCCCCATGAATTTTCTGACAAAAATTTTAAATCGTCCCGAAAACGAAAAACCTTTTCTGCTGATTCCTGTTGGTTATCCTGTGGACGAATGTTGGGTTCCGGATTTAAAAAGGAAAAACATATCAGAAATATGCGTTTGGATTTAAGGTGGACAATGAACGAAATAATTTTCATCAAGTATACAGATGATATTTCCGCTGAGTTCCCGCATTGAATTTACTTTGAATCTAAAAGGAACACTGGCGGGAGACTCAGCTCGGACGGAACGTGGTGGACAATGAACGAAATAATTTTCATCAAGTATATTTCCGCTGATTCCCCGCATTGGATTTACTTTGAATCTAAAAGGAACACTGGCGGGAGACTCAGCTCGGACGAAAAGCACACTCAACACACTCAACACACTCAACACACTCAACACACTCAACACACTCAACACACTCAACACACTCTATACACTGATTTCCAGACTCTCAAGTCCTCTCGAATGAAGCGACTCATGATAATGATATTCATCTTTACTGAGTTTTAAATTCGGAAATCTTTCTATTAATAAATTTAAACCGATCTGCGTTTCGAGCTTTGCTAGTCCGGCGCCGATACAGTGATGAATCCCGCCGCCGAAAGACAATGGAATATTTTTTTTTCTTTCGATATCTAAAGTATCAGGATTCTCAAACCTTTCCGGGTCGTGATTCCCTGCGCCGAGTATACAGATCAATTGAATACCTTTTTTAATTTCTTTACCTCCGATGATTTCATCTTCATGTGTTCGTCTGCCTGTGAATTGAGCCGGACTATCATAACGTAAAAATTCATCAACAGCATTATCCATTAGCGAAGGATCATTCTTTAATTTCGCAAACTGTTCCGGATTTTTTAACAAAGCATACATTCCGTTTGTGATAAGATTTTTCGGAGCTTCGTGAGCATCCATTATCATCACGACAAGTGTTGCAATAATTTCTTCTTTGGTTAAGCTGTCTTCTTTATCTTTAACAGTCAGAAATTTACTTATCAGATCTTCTTTCGGATTTTTTATTTTTTCATCAATAACTTTCCCGAAATAATCTTTTATCTCGTCGGCACACTTGTAAATATATTGCAAATCTTCCTGGCTGAATTGATTTGTAACAACATCAAGAGTTTTTACAATCTGCATCGCCCATTTATCAAGTAAATCCCTGTCCTCACGCGGCACGCCAAAAAGCTCAGCAACTGTGATAGCGGTTAAAGGATATGAAAATTCAGAAATCAATTCAACTTCGGTTGAATTAAATTTATCCATCAAATGATTGGCAACATCTGCAATCAGTGGTTTCATGTTCGAAACCATTTTAGGAGAGAAAGCTTTATTTAAAAGATTTCTTATGCGCGTATGATGCGGAGGATCGAGAAAGGTTACCCAGTGCTGCCGCATTTGAGTAAGTGAATTCAGCTTGTGATAATATTTAGAATCCTCTTTTATCTTTCCGAATTTATTTCCTCTTCCGAATTTCTTATTTACCAATACATTTGAAATATCCTCATATCTTGTGAGTATGAAAATATCCTCCGAAAGAAATCCCATCGGAGACTTCATAAAAAATACCGGATCATAACTTCTAAGCTGACTGTAAACAGGATACGGATTGTCAATATTTTCTTTTGAAGAAAGGACCTTAAACAGATTAAAATTCTCATCGATCTTAACTTGCGATTCTAATATAGCAGAGTTATTCATTGTTAACTAAATGATTATTTGAAATCGCTAAATGATTGAATTATAACGGCTTAAAATAGCTTTATTATAAAAGCTATTCAAGACAGTTGGCAATTTGAAGCAAGTAGGACTCACGTACGTGCCCGGATTGTTCATTAGAAAAATATAAACACAAAGTACCAAGCTCACAAAAGATAATTACCAAAATTCTATTGTAAGAAAGAATTCTTTGCAGACTTTGCCTGCCTGATCATAGCTAACTTGGGGTCATCACCGCAATACAGACGGGCGTAAAAGCTTTGCGAACTTTGCGTTTAAAGCTCTTTTAAAATTTCCATTGAATAATTTAGGATTAGTTATATCAACTAAAATCGTTTTGGATGAATGTATGTAAGATAAATCTCTAAAAATCTTTTACACTAAAGGTAACTTTTTCAAATTTTTCAGGCGAATTAATTATCTGAAGTAATTTTTTTGCAACATCAGCCGGTTTTGCCAGTTGGCCTTTTTCAAAATATTCAATGAATGTATTCACCTGACTGAAATTTTCGTGAGAAACCTGGCGGAGTTTGGTTTGCATTTTGGTGTCTACTACACCAGGACCAACGGAGAAAATACGGATGGGGTTATCGTTGTTTTTTAATTTCTGTTCAATATCTATTACCTCACTGAGCATATATAGCGCAGCTTTTGATGCACAGTATGTGCCCCATGACTCGATTGGTCTGTGAGCTGCGCCGGTGCTGATATTTAAAATTATTCTTTTGCAATTGTCCGATTGATAAGTTCTAATAAAGTTGTTCATTAAAATCGCCGGCGCAACGTAGTTTACATTAGTGCTTGCGATTATATCGTTATTATTTTTTTTCCCGAGATGTGTTACTTCGTCTTCATAAGCTGAGTTGTTTACTAAAACAAATGATTGTGCATTTTCAATCTCAGGGAATTTAAAATTTTTAACCGAATCAAGATCATTTAAATCAATCTGAAAATGCTGATAGTTTGGATCATGAATACTATCAGTTCTGGAAATCCCATACACAACATTACTTTTTTCTGAAAGAAGTATTTCAGTTAATGCTTTTCCGATTCCACGGCTTGTTCCTGTTATGAAGAAATAATTCATTCTTAGTTATTAATTTATTAAAGATAATATTTTCACATCACTAAATTAATTCAGTTTGCAGAATTCATTTATAAATAAATTTTTCTCTATTAAGTTATTATTAAATTTATCATTATTGACAAAATAAAATTCACAAGAAACACAATGAACAAAGTTAAGATTTTTATTCTTTCAATTGCTTTTATATTTATTATTTCATCGTGTTCCAAAGATCAAACTGATAAAGATACTTCGAAGGTGAATAAAAAAGAAAAACAATCAAAAGACAATATAACCGCAGGTGAGCTTTCAAAATATGATCTGAGTTCACAGAATCCAACAATACTCAATCTCGCGAAAGACTTAAAAGAAATTTCCGGAATGACAATGACACCCGACGGACGGTTGTTTGCAGAGCAGGATGAAAAAGGAATTGTATATCAATTGGATAATAAGTCAGGTGCTATTATCAAAAAATTTTCATTAGGCAATCCTCCGATTAGAAAAGATTTTGAAGATATAGTTTATGTAAACAATAAATTTTATTTATTGCACAGCAAGGGTGAGATATATGAATTCGAAGAAGGGAACGACGGTGAATCTGTTGATTATAAAATTTATAAAACTGAACTTAATGGCGCAAATGATATTGAGGGAATGTGTTATGACCCGGAGACAAATTCTTTATTGCTTGCCTGCAAAGGAATCTCAGGCGTAGAAGATGACAATGATAAAGCGGTATATTCTTTTTCACTCGACAGCATGAAGTTTAATTCTCAGCCAAGATTTATGCTTAAGAAATCCGATATAAAGAGTTATTTTAATCCTTCAGGTATTCAAAGAAATCCTAAGACAGGAACTTTTTTTGTGATTGCTGCTAACGGGAACGAGATAGTTGAAATATCCAAAGAAGGGAATTTTACCGGTAAACATCAGCTTCCTAAAAGTATTCATGCACAGCCGGAAGGAATAACTTTTTCAGCTGACGGAACTATGTTTATTAGTAATGAAGGAAAGAACGGAAACGGCACCATTGTAATTTATCCCTATCAAAATTAGAAATTAAGTTTTAATATTTTGTATTGTGAAGTAATATTTACAAGAATAAATGGTAAGAAAATTTTTTATTATTTTATTGTGTGTTATTTCTCAAACCATTTTAACCGGACAAACGGATTCTTTGCAATTACAAAATAAAAAAATAATCATAACACCGGGCAAACAATATAAAGCCGGAAGCTTACATCAGTTGTTTCTCGGTGAACACTGGCGCGATTTATGGACTACGCCAATAAAAGTTGAAGAGCTTGATTTGAAGAAATTTGGCGGAGGACTGACTGCAACAAAGAAAGGCGGCGGCTTACAGACAAAGTCATTACGTTTGAAAGGAAATGATAATAACGAATATAAATTTCGTCTGATTGACAAAAATCCCGCCAACAGTCTTCCTAAAGAATTACAGAGTTCGATATACGCCGACATAATACAGGATCAGGTAAGCATTGGAATTCCTGTTTCTTCTTTGATAGTTTACCCTCTTATGAAGGCAACGGGTATACTTTCTACGCAGCCAAAAATATTTTTTATGCCGGATGACCTGAGTCTGGGAGAATTTAAAAATGATTTCGGGGGACAGCTCGGGATAATTGAAATAAACCCGAGAGCAGGAAAAAAAGGATTTAATGATTTTGAAGATGCGGATAAAGTTATAAATGGATTTGAGATATTTGAAAAAACAGAAAAAGACAATGATGAGCTGGTAGATGCTCCTGAATTTCTCAAGGCAAGATTGATGGATGCATTTATCGGAGACCGTGACAGGCACACAGACCAATGGCAGTGGGCAGGATATAATTCAAAAGGAAAGCGTGTATGGAAGCCGATTCCCCGCGACCGCGATTATGCATTCGCAAGATATGACGGAATATTTCCTTTTGTGTCTACCTTTCTTGTTCATTCATTAGTAAGTTTTAATAATGATTATCCTTCGATGCTTGAACTGACCTGGAGTGGAAGACATCTTGACAGAAGATTTTTAAATTCAATTGATAAGCATGTCTGGGATTCGGTTGCAAATAATTTAAAAAACCAGTTAACCAATGAAGTTATTGAAAATGCAGTAAAGCAAATGCCGCCGGAGATGTATGCAAAGGAAGGAAAAAATTTAATAAAAATATTAAAGAGCAGGCGTAATAAGTTAAAAAATGCGTCAGATGAGTTTTATAAAGTTTATTCAGATGTAGTGGATATATATGGCAGCAAGAAAAATGAGTTTGTGAAAATTGATGCTTTGAATAAAAAAGTTTTAGAAGTGAAATTATATGAAACCGACAAAGAAACCGGTAAAAGAAAAAATAATCCGTATTACAAAAGAAAATTTAGTAATAATTATACAAGCGAAGTGAGATTGAATTTGCTCGGCGGTAATGATGATGTTTCAATAAAAGGAAATGCTGATAATAATATTCTGGTAAGACTGATTACAGGTAAGGGAAAAAATGTTATAAAAAATAAATCTAAGCTTAAAATAAAATTGTATGATAATGAAAATAATGCCAAAATAATTTCTGAGAAAAACATTTATTATAATAATGATAAAATCAAAAATCCTGTAGTTCTGTTAGATAAGTATGAGCCGCCGGTTGAGGACAGATACGGTTTTATAGCTTATACTCCTATTCTAAATTATAATTCCGATGACGGGTATATTCTCGGATTCGGACCTAACTATACTAAGTTCGGTTTCAAAGCAAATCCATATTTATATTACGTTGAACTCACGTGTGCATACGCTACGACTTCTAAAGATTATGATTTCAGATTTTACGGAGACTTTTATAAATTAATTCATAACTCACGGGTTCAGTTTTTTTTGAAAGCCAGTGAACTCGACTTTAACAGGTTTTATGGATTTGGAAATGAAACGGTTCGTAATAATGAACTTGCCGAAAATAATTTTTATAAGACAAATCAGAGAGATTATGTATTTGAACCGATAGTATCGCCCCGGATTTCAGAGTATTTCAAAATAAATTTTAATCTGAATTACAGATATTCGGATGTAAGCATAAATCCAAATGAATTGGTAGGAATTGAAAATCCTTACGGTACGGGAAAACTTTCTTCAATAGGAATAGGAACCGGAGTCAGCTACTATAAAAGAGATGATGATGTATTTCCTCAAAAAGGATTTGTTTCAAATTTTACAGCAATGTATTACCCGGCAATTATAAATAATAAGAATAATTTCGGAACGCTGAATGCAGATTTAATTTCTTATAATACTTTAAGATCATTTACCGATTTTACTTTATTGTTAAGAGTCGGAGGTGAATTGGTAATTGGAAATTATCCTTTTTATTTCGGTGCGGCGCTCGGAGGTTTAAAAAATCTCAGGGGTTTTGGTAAAGAAAGATTCCTTGGTGATGGATTGTTATTCGGTCAGTCTGAGCTTCGGATAAACATTGCATCATTAAATTTATTTATACCAACTAAACTTGGTATTTCAGTACTTGGTGACGTGGGAAGAGTTTTTTTAAAAGGTGAAGATTCGAAAAAATGGCACAGCTCTTACGGAGGAGGTATATGGCTCAATGTCTTAAATACTGTTGTTCTGAATTTTACGGTTGCTGTTTCACCTGAGATTACAAAATATTATTTTGCAACAGGATTCACATTATAAGATATAAGCAGATTGTTTCAATTTAACCACCTCCCCCTGCCCCTCCTTATAGTAAGGAGGGGGTTTGTGGGTGGTCAATTGGTGTCAAAATAGTATTTGCGTAATTTCAGTTAAAATTAAATTATTAAATTTTATATGGGAAATTTTTTTAAACACATTTTATTTTTAATATTTTTATTCTCCGTTAGAAATTCCTGTTCACAAGCGGATTCGATGGGGATTATTGATCCTAAGGATTACTTTTCTAAAAAAGTAAAAGTTGTTGCGGGAAAAGAATATGAAATGAGCGGCTTCGGTGAATTATTTCTTGGGGAACACTGGAGAGATCTCTGGACAACTCCGTTTGAAGCAGATGTCCTTGATCTGAATAAATTTGCGGGCGGCCTTACACCTTATAAGCGCGGCGGCGGCTTGCAGACGAAATCTCTTCGGTTAAAAGGTAACGACGGGAAAATTTATAAATTCCGTTCCATAGATAAAGATCCGACAAGAATACTTCCTCCTGATTTGCAAAACACATTGGTAGCAGATGCATTTCAGGATCAGATCAGTACTTCTAATCCGCTTGCTGCAATAATTGTTGCGCCGATGCTGAACGAAATCGGTGTGATCAATGCAGCGCCTATAGTTGTTTACATGCCTGATGACAATAAACTCGGAGAATATAAAAAAGATTTTGGAGATGTTCTCGGAACACTTGAAGAAAATCCTGAAGGAGGTGAAGAAGGTGAAAAGGGATTCGGGGATGCGGATAAAATATTAAACTCAGAAAAGCTTTATAAAAAACTGGAGAAAGATAATGATGTGAAGGTAGATGAAACAGAGTTTCTCAAAGCCAGGCTGTTTGATCTTATGATAGGCGATTGGGACAGGCATTCGGACCAATGGCTTTGGGCAGGATATGAAAAAGACGGTAAGATAATTTATAAACCAATTCCACGCGACAGAGACCAGGCATTTTGTTTATATGACGGATTAATTCCGTTTTTTGTCGGAGAATATATTACTCAAATTGAAGGCTATGGAGATAATTATCCGCGAATATATGATCTATCCTGGAACGGAAGATATGTTGACAGAAAATTTTTGCCGGCGGCTGATAAGAAAGTTTATGATTCTCTGACAGCATATATTCAAAGCAAAATTACAAATGAAGTGATTACAAATGCCGTAAAGAAGCTGCCTCCTGAATGGTATAAGCTCGAAGGGAAATATCTCATTGATATGATAAAATCAAGAAGGGATAAATTGAAAGAAGCGTCGGATGAATATTTTGATTTGATAAATGGAGTAGTCGATGTTTACGGAAGCGACAAAAGTGAATATATCGTAATTAATAATCTTGATGATGACAGAGTTGACGTAAAAATTTTTAAACGAGATAAAGCAACATCAGAAAAAAGAGGCGTACCATTTTTTGAAAAAATATTTAATGCCGATGAGACAGATGAAATCAGAATATATATGAATGAAGGTAAAGATGTTTTGGAAGTGAAAGGTAAAGGTAAAAGCGGAATCGATGTTAAAATAATGAAGGATAAAGAAAGACTGGAAGTAAAAGGTAATGGCGATAATAGTATAGAACTTTATAAAGATGTAAGACCGCAAAATAATATAAAAGAAAGAAACGAACCGTTTGTGGAAGACCGCGGAAATGAATGGAGATTTATGCCTGTGCTTGGTTATGATTCGGATAACGGACTGGAATTAGGCGGCGGACCAATACTTTACAAATACGGATTCAGAACAAAACCTTATGTTTATAGAATGGCTTTGGCCGGTAGTTATGCATTTAATGCGAAGAGTTATAATTTCAAATACACCGGAGATTTTTATTCTATAATAAAAAATACAAGAATAAATTTAGAGGTTCAGGCAACTCAGCTTGCAATCACAAGATATTTTGGCGAAGGAAATGAAACACAATTAATTGACAGCTTGCAGGATAACGGCTTTTATAATGTTAAGCAGGAATTGCTCCGTATTGCTCCGGCATTTTATATTCCTGTCGGTAAAAAGTTTGAATTTATTTTAACACCCTTTTATAAAAATGCAAATGTAAGCTATGATCAGAATACTTTGCTGGGACAAAATCCAAATATATATGGAATCGGAAGAATAAATTATGCAGGGATAAATTCATCTTTTGTTTATGATACACGTGATAATATTACAGAACCTTACAAAGGAGTTTATGCACAGCTTTTGAGCAACTATACTCCAAATTTCTTTAATGATAATTTCGTTTTCGGTAAAGCCGGAATTGATCTCAGAGCATACTTTACAACAGATACTGTCAAAGGTGTTACGTTTGCATTTAGAGCCGGCGGC
The DNA here is from genome assembly GCA_030855105.1 of Bacteroidota bacterium. Lineage (GTDB taxonomy): Bacteria > Bacteroidota > Ignavibacteria > Tepidaquicellales > Tepidaquicellaceae > JAGPCH01. The sequence continues at coordinate 105,478 of JALYRX010000003.1, forward strand.
GGAAAAGTCTGGGGAGATGCTCCGTTTTACGAGGCATTGTTTCTTGGCGGTGCAAATTCTTTAAAAGGATTTTCGAGAGAAAGATTTGCGGGTGATGCTGTATTGTTAGGTGAAACTGAAATCAGATTAGGGTTAGCACGAGTAAATATTTTGGTTCCCGGAATGCTCGGGATTTCTGTCTTCGGTGGAGCGGGAAGAGTTTTTCTCAACGGAGAAGAATCCAAAAGGTGGCACAGCTCTTTTGGCTCTTCAATTTGGATTTCATATCTAAACCGAATGGCGAATATCGGATTAACGGTTGCAAAGTCAGATGAAGGATTTAAATTTTTTATTGGCTCCGGACTTTTTCTTTAAATTTAAATTAAGACGAAACATGTAAGGGACTTTCCAAAAAGTTTTCTCTTTACCAAGTCCTTGGGATTGCGTAATATCCCTGGAGAATGACCTCAAAGACACTAAGGCTCAAAGAATCATATATTAAAGATTTTAACTTAGGGTCTTTGAGACTTTGAGGTTCATCCTTTGTTTTTCATATGTTCCAGAATTTCGAAAGTTTAATTTGGTTTAGAAATGGAAAAATCCGTACGTCAAAAACAAAAAATGAAATCCGTTATAGTAATCTCTTTAATAGGAATTATTGTAGGATTTTTGTTTACTGTGCTTGCATTTGGATTTGATTTAGCACGTGCGATTAAAGGAGTTGTAGCCGGATTTTTAATAACTTTTATAATCGGGTTGTTTGAATATTTTGTTTTTCAAAACAAATTCAAAAAGCTAAAATTTTCTTCGGGGCTTTTAATAAGAACTTTAGTTTATGTCGCTGTAATTTCATTTGCTGTAATATCCGTATGGGTGATTCATGAAAGCAGTCTGAATGATGTTAATATTTTTACGACTTTGATGAGCAGTGATTTCAGGTATTTTATTTTTAAAGGTGATTTTAAAATTATTCTTCTCTTTGCTGTCATAGTCGGCTTTCTGATTAATTTGTTTACCCAGATAAATAATCTTCTCGGTAAAAAAGTTTTGTTAAATTACATTACAGGAAAGTATCACAAGCCGAAGGAAGAAGAAAGAGCTTTTATGTTTCTTGATTTATCATCATCTACAACAATTGCCGAGAAACTCGGTCCGGTCGTTTATCATAAATTTATTAATTCATATTTCTTTGACATTGATTCGGCAATAGTTGAATCTGGCGGCGAAATTTATCAGTATGTAGGAGATGAAGTTGTGATAAGCTGGAAAGACGATAAAGGTTATGAGAATGCAAACTGTATCAAATGCTTTTTTAAAATCAGGGACAAGATTGACAGCCTCTCCGAATTTTATAAAAAGGAATTCGGTATAGTGCCCGGATTCAAAGCAGGGCTGCACGGCGGACCTGTTATTACGGGTGAGATCGGAGATTCAAAAAAAGAAATTGTTTTTACAGGTGACGTGCTTAATACTGCTTCACGTATTCAGACTCAATGCAATGCTCTGGGAAAAAAATTTTTGGTCTCAGTAGATGTTTTAAATAAAGTTAAGTTACCTTCTGAATACAAATCCGAATCTCTCGGTGTCTTTACATTAAGAGGAAAAGCCCGGGAAATAGAAATATATAATTTATTTAAAGAAAAAACAGCATGACTCTGTCATTACAGTCAAAAAGAAATATCAGATCAATCTTAATATTTACATCTTTTACTACGGGCGGAGCAATGATAAATGCTGTCATCTCTCAGGGTTTTAAATTTTATCCTATTATAAATGAATTCTTTATTGGATTGTTATTCGGCTTAATCACTTCGATTTCTGAAATTTATTTTCTTGAAGAAAAGTTAAGGCGGATGCGTTTTTCAACTGCACTCTTAATAAGAACAACATTCTATGTTGTGATTTGTGCGTTGATTATAATTGCAGTTGGTTTGAGCAGAATAGGTTCAAGAGTAGATTCAGAATATTATGATATCATTGAGCACCACGGGAGTTTGATTGCATATATTACGAGCGGTGAGTTTATCGAACTTTTGATTTACAGTGTGTTATTAAGCTTCTTCGTTAATTTCATACGGCAGATAAACAGGCTTCTCGGCCAAAATGTTCTTTTGAATTATGTCCGGGGAAAGTATCAGCTGCCGCTTGAAGAGGAACTCATTTTTATGTTTCTTGATTTAAAGTCATCTACAACAATTGCAGAAAAAATAGGTTTAAAAAAAAATCATGAATTCCTTAACGATTTTTTTTATGATATGACCGAACCCATTTTAGAATTCAAAGGAAGAATTTATCAGTATGTAGGTGACGAGATTGTATTAACATGGACTATGAAAGACGGAATTAAGAATGCTAACTGTATAGAATGCTTTTTCCGGATTCAAAAAAATATTCAAAAGAAAAAAGCTGTATACATGGAAAAATTCGGGGTGTACCCGGAATTCAAAGCCGGGCTTCATTTCGGAAAGGTTATTACAGGTGAAATTGGTGAAATCAAAAAAGACATTGTTTATCACGGTGATACTGTCAATACAAGCTCACGTATACAGACTGAATGTAATACTTATAATAAAATACTCCTTATCTCAAAGAACTTACTTGATAAATTAAACCTTGAAGATAAATATAAAGCTGAGTCCATGGGAAATATAAAATTAAGAGGCAAAGAAAAAGAGCTTGAGTTATGTTCGATTGAGGAGATTAGTTAGTATTTCTTGTGATATCAGCTGTGAAATATCGATGACGAGTTTGTCGTCTTGCTGAGTCAAGTATGTATTTATATTGTCAACAGCGTTAACGGTTTAATCTTTGTAGAAAAAATATTTATTAATTATTTAACAGCGTAGCTGCGACACTTCCAAATTGTTTAACTGCAAAAATAATCTGAATATAGATTTGTGTTTATATTTGTTGCCTTGATGTTTTAGATAAGATTTCACCCCTACAACGAAAGGGCTTCAGTTGTTTTGATTTAAGAAAAACAATATATTCGGGAAATAACTTACAGATATGAAAATAAAATTTATTTTAATTTTACTACTTTCCTACGGGTTCAGTTTAGGACAGTCTGATACTTTAAAAATCTATCATATAAATGATTTCAGGATAGAAGCTGTAACAGAGATTAAAGAAAACGGTATTATAAAAAAGAAAACAATTCTCTATAAAAATCTGAATACCGTGAGTATAGTCAACGATACTTTTGTATTCAGTACCAACGGAAATTTAAATATCCAAAAATTTGCCGGAAAAGAAATCAAAACAATAAGTATTAAAGAGGGAAATTATTTTATGCCGGCTGCAGGGTATTCTGCATTAGGCGGTTTTGCCGTGGGATTTCTTGTGGGATCATTAGCAAAAGATGAAAAGGGAGAAGGTCATCCTTCATATTCGTTTAGCGAATCCGGATTACCAGTGGTTTTGGGATTGATGCTCGGAGTAACATCGGGTATCGTCGGAGGAATTCTTGTAGCAAACACGCCGTATTATAAAGACTTTAATCTTGGTAAAAATGGATTTGATAATAACAGCGAAGAATTGAAAAAAATTATTACCAAATATAAGAATAATTAATGTTACAAAATAATTTTTGTCTTCACAAAGTCTTCTGCATAAATTTCACCCTGACTTTCAAATGAATTGTGAGGAATGACTCTGCGAGGACAACGAAAATTATTTACCAAATTTAAGAATGATTAATGTTACAAAATAATTAAATCGTTAAAGAGATTTTAGAGGGTGTAATCAGAATTATCCGATTGGAAATACTTTTCAATCGATGTCCACGCAGAGTCATTCCGCTTCATACATTTTAAAGTCAGAGTAAAATTTGTGCGGAAGACTGTGCGGGGAACAAACTAAACAAAACTGGGTTTGCAGAGAGATTCGAAAAGGAGGTAATATCAAGACTATGTCCGGTTAGAAATACTTTTCAATTCTGTATATCCGGATCTATACAAGTTGTCCTGATTTTTATTTATAATTCTTGCCTTAGTGTTGTCTTCAAGCTGCAGCTTTATTAAATCTTTTATTTTTTTCTTTAAAGTCTCATCTTTGACCGGAAATGCTGTTTCGATCCTCCTGCTTAGATTTCTTTTCATCCAGTCCGCCGAAGAAAGGTAAATTTTCTCTTTTCCGTTATTGTAAAAAATAAAAATCCTGCTGTGTTCCAGAAACCTGTCAACAATACTAATTGCATCAATGTTTTCGCTGTAACCTTTAATACCCGGGATAAGACAGCAAACACCTCTAACAATAATTTTTATTCTTACCCCGCTATTGTTTGCTTCATAAAGTTTTTCTATCATCTTTTTGTCTTCAAGACTATTAAGCTTTATAATAATCAAAGCTTTCAGTCCTTTCGATGCATTCTCAATTTCATTATCGATTAATTTCAAAAAGCTTTTTTTCATATTAAATTGTGCTACCAGTAAATTATCAAATATAGGAGCATCAATTTTCTTTTCAAGATATTTAAAAAGTTTTTCCATATCTCCGGCTATAATCTTATCAGATGTAAATAAACCAAGGTCCGAATATATCTTTGCAGTTTTTTCATTAAAGTTACCTGTTGAAAGATAACAATAATTTTTGATTTCATTTTTTTCATTCCGGTTTACCAGACATAGTTTTGCATGAACCTTTAATCCCGGAATACTGTAAATTATGTTTGCACCTGCTTCTTCGAGTTCTTTTGCATAAACAATATTAAGCTCTTCATCAAACCTTGCCTTAATTTCTACAAAAATTACTACCTGTTTACCATTCTTCAATGCATTCAAAAGTGATTTTACTATTAATGAATTCTTTGCAACTCTGTACAAAGTAATTTTAATTTCCTTTACATCTTTATCAGAAGCGGCATCTTCAATAAATCTGACAACCGGCTCAAAAGAGTCATAAGGATAATTCAAAAGATAGTCTTTCACAGAAATCGCATCTAAAATGTTTTCAAATGAGCTTAGCTCTTTATTTACTTCAGGTTGAAGCGATTTATATTCAAGTTCTTTTCTAAAAGGGATAGGAAAATTCATAAAGTCACTGAAATTGTGATATTTTGCTCCCGCGAAGAGATCTTCTTTGGACAAAGAAAGTGAGTCTTTTAGAAATTTCAAAAAACTCTTGGACATCTCTTCATCATAAAGAAATCTGCTTGAAACCCCTGTCATTCTTTTGCTTAAATTTTTTTTTATTTTATCAACAATGCTGCCGTTGAATTCATCATCAATATATAATTCCGCATCTCTTGTCAGTTTTACAGACCCGGTTTCCTCAATATTAAAGCCGTCAAACATCGACACCAAACCGATGCAAATAATATCATCAATTAAAATTATGTTTGTTTCATCGGAAGCAGAAGGTAAAACGATAAATCTCGGAAGTTTATCTGTCGGGATTTCAACCAAAGCATATTTAAATCTCTTTTTTGTTTTTGAATTTGCCGAAGAAAGCTTTACTGCAAGGTATAAGGTACCGGATTTTAAAAAAGGTTTTAGCTTTTTTCTAACTAATAAAATAGGATTGATAAGCGGTCTTACATTTTGTGAAAAATAATCCATTGCAAAATATTTTTGATCAGGATTCAGCCCGGATTCATCTTTTATAAAAATATTATTTTCAATTAATTCATATAAAATTTTATTTTTAAATATAATTCCGAATTTTATATGGAGAGAATTGACTTTTTTGTGAATAAGTCCCAGTAATTCTTCCGGATCGAAATCAAGATCTTTTATTGTTTTTCTTTTTAGCTCAAGCAGACTTCTTATAAATGCAACTCTTACTCTGAAAAACTCTTCCATGTTGGATGAGAAAATGGCGAGAAATTTAATTCTTTCGAAGAGCGGCACTGAAACATCTTCAGCTTCCTGCAAAACTCTTTCATTAAATGAAAGCCAACTGAGGTCACGGTTAAAATATTTCACTGGATAAATTTTTTCGGATAGTTAAACGATTTAAACTTTCCCTTACCAAAATCTATTTCACTCCATTTGTCTGTATCGAATTCAACGCAGAAAATCCCGGAAGTAGGTATATTATCAAGGTTATGATTGCAAAGTGAATTCGCAAAAGAAGTTATATCAGGATTATGACCGATTAGAAACACGGTTTTATTTTCATCGTCTATTTCTTTTACAAAATTAAGCATATCATTTTCATCCGCCATATACAAATCTTTTGTTGCAATAATATTTTTCTTTTTATAATCGAGTTCATCGGCAATGATTTTAGCATATTCAAATGCCCGTATCGCAGTGCTTGAAAGTATTAGATCCGGCTTCACTGCTTTCTTCTTCAAAATTTTTGCCATAAACGGTGCATCATTTTTTCCCCTTTTATTTAAAGGTCTGTCATGGTCTTTAAGCTCCGGGTAATCCCAGCTTGATTTTGCATGACGAATTAAATATAAGTTACGTTTTACGAGTTTCAAGTTTTCAAATAGGTTGGTAAAGTTTGTAAAGTTTATAAAGTTTGTAAGATTTGTAAAGTTTATAAGGTTTGTAAAGTTTATAAAGTTTGTAAAGTTTGTAAAGTATATCCTAAATCATTAACGTCTCACATCTCACGTTTCACATTATTCCAACAAATCTATTGGATGAGGTGTTACCATAAATGCAATTATATAAGCAATCACCGAAGCAATCAAACCGAACATAAAAATCGTGTAACAGATTCGAAGATACCTGTACTTTCTTCCAAGTACCTGACCTAGAAAATAAAAATCTTTGATCATGCTACCATAAAGAAATTCTTTGTCATTCATCATTTGATTCATTCCCCATTCAAAATCTTTCAGGTCCATATTATAGAAGTTGCCAAAGAATAATAAATTGGTTTTCTTGTTATGAATGTCATCTTTTGTAAATCTTCCTTCGGTTACTTTAGGACGTGTTACCAGGACCCCGAAGACAATGCAAATCAAACTAACTAACAAAAGCATAAATGTGGGAATAGTAAGCTGCGGGTTTACATCAAGCTTTCGAATAAGTATTGTGACAATTGCTCCGATGATCAATGTGTTAATGCTGATCATAATGTTTGCCTTATTGTCAGCCATTCCGCTAAACTCAACATGCGTCCGGACAGTATTTCGGAACATAGTTTCAATTCCTCTGTCTGATTTTAAGTTTGCTTCTTTCTTTGCTTCCATCTTTTGTTTTTCGAGATCAATTTTTTGTTTTTGTTTTTCATCGTTATCTTTTTCTTCAATTTTTTTTCTGTACTTTTTCTGTAGCTTAATTAGTGTTTCTGCTTTATTGTCATCCAAAGATCTTTTTGCATACTTAGTGAAGTATTTGTGTGTAGTTAGAAAATCAATATTTATTTTTAACCAATCAAGTTCAGAGTATTGTTTGTTATTGGTCTTTTCCCATTCTACTCTCAGGAGGTGTGATTTATCGCTGTAGTCTTTCGTACCGAGATGAAACAAGTCCGCATCACAGAGTATTTCTTCCAGAATATTTTTCGGGGTTTGAGGATAGCGCGTGGAATTTATGCAGCCGGTTACTTTTTCGATATTCTCATATTTATAATTTCTCTCCTTCAAAAAATTTCGTGCTATTTCATTGCTTACGTCTTCATGATTTTCACTTCGTTCCGTAAAACCGGCATCATGAAACCATCCGGCAAGAGTAACAATTTCCAGATCTTCATCAGAAATACCTGTTTTATTTCCGATTTTTCTGATCGCATCTATTACATCTTCCGTATGCTTGTAATTATGATAAACATAAACTCCGGGGAGCTTTGTTTTCATAATTTCGAAAATATAATCCGATGCGGCTTCAGTGATGTTCTTATTATTCTGAATCATTTTAGAAATTTAATTTTTCACAAAATAAAAAAATTAATGAACAGATTAAACAGCATTGCGCAATCATTCTTAATAATATATTCAGTAGCGTCCAAAACGTTTAAAAAAAATTTATATTTAGATATGGTATAAATTTATTTGGCATTTTTTTGAAAAAAAATTCCCAATTAAAATCCCGAAGGGATGAAATTATTATAGTTAAATTCGCATGAAGCATTTTAACGCCGAAGGGGTGATATTGCTCGTTACTCATAATAAATGTCATCCCTTTGGGATTGATTTAAAAAATTCTTTTCTATAATAACACCATCCCTTCGGGATTTGTTTATCATTCTCAGTACTATTCTTCATTAATTAATTAATCTTTAAATAGAAAGTTGTGAGAAAGTAGCTTCAATGTTAAAGAAATGATATTTCATTTTCTGAAACGATTTTAGATCTAATTTTAAACTTTAAAAACGTTTTGGACATCTGTGACAAAGAAAAAAAACCTGACACGCTTTCACATGCCAGGTCATACATTTTTAATATATAATTTTCCTTTTTCAACCAGTTGAAAATAAAACTAAATCTTAGTCACCTGTATCTCAATCTCACTCTCTTTTTCCTTTGATTTTCTGAACTTTTCTTTTAATTTATTTACAGAAATAAATATTGCAGGGACAACTACAAGAGTAAGAAAAGTTGCAAAGGTAAGTCCGAAGATAATCGCAACACCCATCGGTCTCCAGAACGCTGTATTCTGACCGCCTATTACCCATGAGAATGTTCTCCAATCAAAATCGACACCTGTCGTTAATGGAACTAGTCCAAGTATTGTAGCAGCAGCAGTTAAAAATACCGGACGCAATCTGATCATACCCGATTGAATGACTGATTCTTCTTTGCTGAGTCCGCGTTTCTCAAGCTCTTTCTGAAAATCAAGAAGTATGATTGCGTTTCTAACAACAATACCTCCAAGAGCGATGACGCCAATACCTGTCATTATAATTCCAAACGGAGTCTGTGTAACAAGCAGACCAATTAAAACACCGATTAATGAAAGAAGAACAGTGAACATTATTATTATCGGTGAAGTGACCGAGTTGAATTCAATTACAAGGAAAAAGAAAACAAGCAGCAGCGAAACGATAAACGCCTGCCCGAGAAAGGTCTGGGATTCCTCCTGATCTTCCTGTTCACCTGTATAAATAATATTGTATCCCGCCGGAAGATTAAAACTTTCTAATTTCAACTTAACGTCATTCAGTACATCGTTGCCTAATCTTCCTTCTGCATTTGCAGACACAGTTACAACTCTCTTCAGATCTTTTCTGTTGATGGCGCCGAGTCCGCCGGAGAATTCAATTTTTGCAACAGAGGTCAACGGAATTTTTGCGCCGTCTTTTCCGGGAAGATATAAATTTTGTATTGCAGAAATATTCTCGCGTTGATTTGAATCAAGCCGGACTGTAATATCATATTCCTTATCGGCAACTCTGAATTTGCTTGCCTCCGTACCGTTGATCGCTGTACGAACGGTTGAAGCTATGGTAGTCGTGTTAAGGTTATACAAAGCAGCTTTTTCACGATCAATAGTAACTTTTATTTCGGGTCTTGCTTCATCGAAGTCATCTTTAAGATCTTTCATTCCCGGGATATCTTTTATAAGTCTTTTCACCTCATCCGCCAGCTCTCCCAGCTTTTCAAAGTCATCTCCTGAAAGTTCTATATTAACAGGCGGTCCGGTCGGAGGTCCTCCTGTTTGCTTTTGAATCCTGACTTCGGCTGTAGTGATGTTTTCTACCGCATGCCGGATCTCTTCAATCGTTTTAAAGGAATTTTGTGTCCGGTATTTTTTATCAAAAAAGCTGAGAGTGATTGTACTCTTATTCGATACATCGCCGCCGAAACCTGTTCCAATCTCAGACCCGATGTTTGTCAGATAATATTCTAAGTCATTAAACTGAGGAAGTTTTTCTTCTACCTTTGTAGTTACTTCATTGGATTTATCAAGATTTGTTCCGATAGGCATATTAACATAAATGAATGCCTGCTGCGGCTCGACCTGCGGAAAGAATTCAATTCCATTATTAAATTTTCCGTATACTATAAATACAAGAATCAGAAAAGCAAATGTACCGCCGATTGTCATTTTTCTGTGTCGTAATGCAAATCTCAAAACCCTTTCATACTTCTTTACAATGTTTGCAAATAATTTGTCAAACCATAAATGAAATCTTGTTATAACATTATACCACTTGGTTTTGCTTTCTAACTTTGCCCTGTCTTTTTTAAAATTAATAAAATGTGCTGACAATACCGGATTAAAAACAAAAGCAACAAACAGTGATGAAAATAAACACACAATTAAAGTGATCGGCAGATATTTCATGAACTCTCCGACAATACCCGGGAAGAAAAGCAATGGTGCAAATGAAGATATGATCGTAAATGTCGCAATAGTTACTGGGAACTGAACTTCGCGAGGTCCTTCTATTGCTGAATCGTGCGGACTATATCCTTCGGTTTCCTGAAGCCGGTAAATATTTTCAGTCACAACTATCGCATCATCAACAATTATTCCGAGCACAAGTATGAGACCGAATAAAACTACTATATTCAGCGTTACTCCAAACGCACTCAAAATTATGAAGGAGATTAAAAATGAAAAAGGAATTGATGTCGCAACAAGAAAAGCATTTTTCAAACCCATTGAAGCAAGAAGAATTATACATACAAGAAGAAATCCTGTTATGATCCCGTTCTCGAGTTCATGTACCGTATTTTTTATATCATTGGATTCATCACCGGTAAAGCTGACTTTTAATCCTTCAGGGAATGAAGCTTCCCTCTTTTTAACAAGCTCCTTTATCTCATCGGCAATCCGGATTATATTTTCACCGCTTCTTTTTTTGATAACGATGGTTACAGCTTCCTTACCGTTTTCTCTGGACAGAGTTGTTCTCTCCTTGAACCCATAAACAACCTCTGCTACATCACGTATATAAATCGGTTGTTCAAATTCAGATTTGACAATTATATCTCTAATCTTTTCAGGATCTTCATACTGCCCCGGAACACGGACAAGATAATTTTGAGTTCCGATATCCACACTTCCTCCGGGAATACTCTGGTTTTCAAATCCTATCTTGCTTATTAAATCATTAAAAGTGACGTTATAATATTTTAACCTGTTAGCATCAACATTTATTTTGACCTCACGCTCGAGTCCTCCTTTGACATCTGCATTTAAAACTCCAGGGATTACTTCAATCTCATCACTAAGCTTATCGGCAAAGTCTTTCAGTCCGGCAAGTCCTAGATTACCCGAAAGATTCAGGTAAAGCATTGGCTGTTCGGAAAGATTTATTTCGGTGATTTCCGGTTCCTCTATATCATCCGGCATTTTTGATTTGGCTATAGCAACTTTATCTCTGACTTTTTGCAGTGCATCGTCTATCAGTACATCAGGATTGAATTCAATATTGACAAGCGAAAAACTTTCCTGGGATATAGATGTTACTTTCTTAACATCCTTAATTCCTTTGACTTCTTTTTCAATCTCCTGCGTAACAAGATTTTCCATGTCCTTTGGTGACACGCCGAAATATAAAGTTGATACGAATATGTTCGGAATAGTAATTGAAGGAGCGGATTCTTTTGGAATTGAAGAATAAGAAAAAATTCCAAACAAAACTATTATAGCGATCAAGATATAAACCGTAACACTATTATTTACTGCAATCTTTGAAATATTCATTTCTGTAATTTAAAAATTTAATTTATAACCTGAACTTTATCTCCGTCAGCAAGCGGCTGGAATCCCTCAATAATAAGCTTCTCACCTCCGTTTAATCCCGAAGTAATTAATACTTCATTATTATTCCTTCCTCCAATGTTAACTACTCTTTTCCTGGCAATGTCATTTTCTAAAATAAAAATATATTTCTCATTGCCGAAATCAACAATCAGATCCTGGCTTAGAACAATTGCGTTATCTATTGTTGCCTTTTCAATTTCTATATTCGCACTCATTTCCGGTTTTAACCTTCCGTCTTTATTATTCAAAACCATTTCAATCTCAAATGTCCTGTTAACAGAACTTAGAGTGGGAGAGACATAATTTACTGTTCCGGAAAATTCTTCATCAGGGTAAACATCAAACGTAATTTTTACTAAAGATCCTTTTTTTACTTCGGTTATATAACTTTCAGGTATACCGGCAGAAATTTTTACTTTCGATACATCAACAACATTTAAAATCGGTACTCCCGGTCCGCATACTTCGCCTTTAACCATATATTTTTGATCGACAACTCCGCTTATCGGTGAGACAACATAAGATTTATCCAATCTTGTTTCCAAAACATCCAGCGCTCTTTCGGAAATTTCGAGTTGAAACTGTGCGTTTGTAAAATCCTGTTCTGTTGTTACCTTATCCCCATACAATCTTTCAATTCTATCGAAGTTATTTTTCGCAAGTTCAAATTGTGTCATTGCCTGTTCATAAGCAGCTATGTCCTGATCTTTTCTCAGTCTTACCGCGACCTGCCCTTTTCCGATTCTGTTTCCTTTATCAAACGGCTGGTATGTAATCAGACCGCCTTCTTCAGAAGAGATCTTGGCGCTTTCATAAGGTTTGACTATACCAATTACTTTATAACTTTCCTTGAAGGGCTCCGCTACAACTTCTTTAATTTTAACAGCTTGAAGTTTTTTTTCCGGTTCTGTTTTTGTCTCACCGTCATTTCCGCATGACTGCAGAGTCAAACTTCCGGAAAGAATGAAGATTAACAAATATAGAATATTTTTCATGTTATTTATTTTAAAAGATTTTATTTTTATCGTCATTTATTGTTCGAGTAATTTTTCTATTTCAGCTTTTGCAATTTGGTAATCATAAATTGCCTGCAGATACGCAAGCCGTGATTCCGAAAGACTCAGCTCAGCCGCCTGAACATCAATCAGATTAATAACTCCGGCAGCATAACTTAAATTTGCAAGTTCAAGACTCCTTTCGGCAAGAGCTACTGTTCCTCTTCTCGTTCTGATTCTTTCTTTGGCATCTTCAATTGCAATCAGTGCGCTCTCCGAAGTCAGCTTTATCCTTTGCTTGAGCTGGGCTAATTGCTCAGTGTTTTTCCTTACCTCTATTTCCGACTGATTTACTTTAAAAGAATTTCTGAATAGATTTAAATCCCATCTAATACCAAGTCCGACAAACAGCGTGTTATTAAATCTATAGTTATTCAAGGGCTGCCTGTCATCTTCCGCAGAGAACAAAACATATTGACCGAAAATATTAAGCTTTGGTAAATAATTTGCTTTGTCAACCCTTACCAATTCTTCGTTAATATTTCTTAAAATTTCTAATTGACGGACTTCTATATAGTTCTCAGCAATTTTATTTATCATATAATCGGTGTTGCTCCAGACTTCATTACTGTCATAGGTTAATTCCCCAAGCACTCCAATGTCCTGAACGTCCTTTAACCCGATCTCATTTAACAAAACTTTCCTGCTGATCTCAAGGTCTTTCTCAGACTTTGAAAGTATAGGAACTGAATTGTCAACCCGCACTCTTGCCCTAAGATAATCAAACTCAGTTGCAACTCCGTTTCTGTATTTTGCATTTACCGCATTAAAATTTTCTTCAGAATTTTTCTGTGTCAGCAGGTTCACTTCTACAATTGATTTCGCGAGAAGAACACCATAGTAAGAATTTTTTACTCGCTGCTTCACATTGTTTTCCGCAGCTGCAATATTTTGCTCCTGAATTTTCAAAAAATAATCTGCAATTCTTATTGCAGCAAATACAGGTGTGCCCAGTATAGGAAGCGATTCGGAAACATCAATGGTGTTTGTAAAAGAATTATCAGAGCCTATTTCAAATCTTTCGCCGAAAATGTCAAACACCTGTTTCTTAATAGCCCTTTGATATCTTGAATTAAGTGAAATTTCCGGAAGTAAATTTTCACTGTAAACTTCTGAAACTCTTTGTTCGGCTTTCAGCCTCTCCAATCTTGATTCAATAACACTCGAATTATTTTTTAGAGCGATTGCAATTGCTTCTTGAACCGAGTTAATTTCGTTTTGCTGAGCTTTTGGATCAATGTGAATTGAAAAAAAGATTATTGTATATAAAAAAAAGATAAATAAAAATTTACGAAATGATTTTAATATCATATATATTATAATTTGATTTCCTTTGCTAATAAAGCTTTTGTTTTTTTGAATTTCTCTTTTCCTGCTTCAGTCAGGATTCCGTTGAGCAGCATCTCATAAGTAATCTTGAATGCATTATGCATGGAAAATTTATTATTGATAAGAAAATCCGGTGCCATAACAGACATAAGAGATGAATTAAACGACGTAATAATTATTTGCGCCGGATAATTTTCTATAAGCTTTTCTTTCTTACCCTGTTCAATAAGCTTTTTTGATACTTTATCTATATTGCTTTTTTTCATCTCATCAATGTTCTTTTTAATCTCAGGCGCGTGAATACTAAGGTCCTTGAGCCACTTCTCACTAATATTCATTGTAAAATTACTGTGCATGTTCAAAATCTTTACGAACTTTATGATAACATCCTCTTTCCCTTCTAAAATCACATCAATATTTTTTATTATTTCACAGCTGGTACCATTGCAGATCTCTTCGAGAAGGTTTTCTTTTGAAGGGAAATATTTATAAATTGTCTTCTTGCTGACTCTAAGCTCGCTTGCTATTTCGTCCATTGAAATTTTATAAAAACCTTCTTTATGGAATTTATTACGGGAATGTTTTAATATCTTTTCCTTATCGGTTTGTTTGTTATCGCTCATCGTTATATTAATAGAAACTGTTTTCGTTTTATTGGTTTCCAAGTTAACAAAAAAGATTTCTTAATACAAGTTAGTGTTTGGGGGATTTGTAAAATTAATGATTTGTTAATAATTGTCTTACGGTAAAATTAGTTAAACTGTTGCAATGAGAGATTTAAAATAAACAAGAAGGAACACTGAAGATTTCAGTATTACTTCTTATTGAACATTTTTTTATAAATTAAATTAAAATAAACGCAGTGTAAATACCGGTTGTAAATTTCGACGAAACGAAATTAAAAAATCAACATTCGTTCAGGAATATCGATTAATAAATTTCTGTTTATTTAATAAATTTTTATTAAGGAATAATTCTCGCAACATAATTATAAGCATTGTTATCAATAATTATTAAATCAGAACTATCAACTATACCATCTCCATTTAAATCTGTTAATAAATATCCTGTTGCGAAATAAAATACATCATTATCACCAGAGCTTAAATCGGTTAAGTCTATAACTCCGTTTTTGTCTGTATCTCCGCTATAAATACACCATGTTCCCTCTTTTAAAACCAGGTTATTTCCAAATGCTTGAGACTGAGATGAAGTAAAATCATAATTTCCTTTTAATCCAGTTGTAAAAGTTTCTCCTCCTGATTTACTCCAGGTTTCAATTGAATTTCGGTGTATTACCTGTAAATAATAAGTCCCGCTCGTAGTATTTTTAAATACACAGGGAGCCACAAGTGTAATAGAATCAATTAACGTAATTGCAGAATCAACTTTGCTAAATGGAGGTGTATTATTTCTTAAATAAATTCTGACAGTGTCTTTAATATTTTTAGCCGCACCGTTATACAATCCTTCGGGAGTAACTTTAACATTGAATTGTGTATATAAACCAGCTGTCCCTATCCGAACACTGTCTAAATAAAGGTTATTACCAAAACCGCTTCTGGCTCTGAACCTGATCTTGTTTGTTCCGGTAGGAAGAGCATATCTTTTTGTTTGCCATTGGCTTGCAGACGGTGTATAAACATTGGCTTGAGCCGGTGCAGTATTTAAAGGACCGCCTCCCTGAGCTCCCCATAATCTCACAAGTGTTGAAAATATTCCTCCTCCGTTTGTCGATGTTTCAATTAAAAGTGAATCAACTGAACTATCCAGGTAAGGAGCATAAGCATTATCGAATGCCAGTGTGTCACCTGCAATTGTAGGGGTGTTAAATAAATAGCTTTCAAGAGATTGATTCGTTCCGTTAGATGCACTAAAAAAATTAAACTTTGCCGAGCCAATTCCTAATCCGTAACTGCTGACAGTGTTTCTCGACCAATGATTTGTCCCTGTATAAATAATATTCCAACCGGCAGGCGGAAAAACTGCTTGCGTAAATCCTTCAACTATCTGTGACGTCGTTCCTACATAAGGAGTTAATGTTCCGTTTAATACATCATTGGTAGGATTCGCATCATCCAAAACATAAACTGAATCTTTAATTGTATAAGTCGTCCCTGAATTAAAAGTCCATGGATTAAATGTGACAGTGATCTCAGATCCGGGTGCTAAGTTAAAAATATTTTTCATGCTTACATAGCTACCCGGATTTATTTTTCTTATAACAATGAAAGTCGCACTTGCTAAACCGTTATTATTTTTTACAATTCCTGTTGGATTGATAGTTGCAGTTTCAAAATATTGAGTACCGGTATTGACAAGAGATAGAGCCTGCACATCAGTGCTTGCCTGAACAGTCGAATCGGTATATGATATATTTAATTTAAAAAGTGAACCGGTCTGCATGTTAATTAGAATTCCTCTTTCAGGAACCATCATTCCTGCTCCGGCTCCGCTTAAGCCGGTATTGACACTAAAGAAGCTCGATCCGGCATTTGTAGTAAGATATGCCTGAGTTCCATAGGTTCCATTAAGAACTAAAGTCGGATCTTCATGACATAGGTCAGAGCCCCATCCGCTGCCGCCATTGTTTGAAACTATACTCCAGCTATCTCCGTGATTTACTGTTCTGTAAAACTGATTGCCTCCAAATGTTGTTGCATAACAAATACTTTTATCGAACACCGAATTGCACATAGAAGGAATTTCTGCTGCAGTGCCCGGTTTTACTAAATTCCAATTAACTCCTCCATTATTCGATTTCCAAATATCTGCACCGTCATCACCAAGGTAAATGACCGATGAACTATCCCACATTACAATTACATCACATGGTGAACCAATGCCGGATTGATTGTAAGGTGCTATTAAATTAAATGAAGATCCGTTATCAGTCGATTTAAATAATCCTGTTCCTGAAAAATTAGATGGTGCAAAATAAAATATCCTTGGATCATTCTGATCCATTTCAAGCGGCTGTCCATATGTGCTGAAATCATAAGAAATAATTGTTGTCCAAGTTGCACCGTAATTTGTCGATCTTGCTACTCTATCTGTCGGTGAGCCGCTGCTGGCACATAACCATATATTTGTATCGACAGGACTGACATAAAATGAATGTGCAGATCCGCCTGTTGAAACGGTTGCAATATTTGTCCACGTATCTCCTCTGTCCCTGCTCACATAAACCGTGCTTCCGTATACAACGAACATAGAATTTCTGTTTAGCGGATGCATGCAAAGGTTATTACCGATTCCGCCGCCGCTTGGAATTTTCTGAATCCAGCTAAAGCTCACTTTCGCTCCGGTAGGCATATTCCAGTTAAGCCCGCCGTTTGTCGTGTAGATAATGACATTGTTCAAACTACTGACAGCAAAGCCTTTGTTATAGCCGTAATAAAATATATCAACTAAGTTTGCCATCATCGGATTAATTTCGAAATTCAAATACTTACCGCTGCCATTTCTATTATTTCTTATGAAGCCTCCTCCTCCGCATACATGAATATCGCTGGTATTTGTTCCGGATACTCCGCGTATGTCAGAAGTGGTTCTTGTTACAATGTCTGTCCAGCTTCCTTTAGTATTAGTTAAAATTGTTCCGTACTCTCCAACGGCTATTAAACTATCAGTAAAATATTTTACCTTTAACAAATTTCTTGTTGTTCCCGAAATTTGTGAAGTCCAGCTTGCCCCTCCATTATTAGTCACGTAGACTTTCCCGTTATCTCCTACGATAGTTCCGTTATTAACATCTTTAAAACTAATCGAATTTAATTTTACAGAAGATACACCTGAATTGCTTATTGACCAGTTTATTCCTCCGTTCGTTGATTTATAAACTGAACCGTTGTCTCCGCAGGTAAATCCTGTATTCGAATTGATAAACGTTATTGAATTTAAACCTACTGCACTTCCAACATTATATGTATAAATGGGGGAATCAGTTTTTAAAGTCTTATATATGTTTCCACCTTGTCCGGCAATCCATACATCATTTCCAAAAGATGTAACCGAATATAAATTTAAGCCTCCTATTATATATTCCGCATACAAAACGCCACCGTTTGCCGAGCGATAAATCTTACCTGAATTTCCTACAGCAATTATGTTGTTTCCGTCGGGAGTTGTAATACTGTTAAAGCCTTGAGAATTTATATCATTGGATAAAAAAAATAATATAAATAATAAAGTAATATATTTTATCATTGTCTGATTTTTAAAATTTAAAGATGTTTTGATTAAAACAAAATAATTCCACTGTTTAAAAGATTCAATATCAAATAAAAAAGCCGCGGAATTTATTTTGAACTCCGGGGCTTAAGGAATTTAGATTTTACAATTTTACTTACTATAGCGCCATTTGTCCCCTGACTATTTTTTAGATTTTTGTGTATTAAAATTCTTATACAACTTAACATTTAATTATTTAATAAAATGTTTTTTTTAGCTTGATCAGCGTTATCCGCGTTCTATTTTTGTCGTTTACAGAGATGTAAATAAATTTAAAGACTGCAATAAATAAAAATTATAAAATGTCGAATAAAAATCACAAGGGTAAAGATTAAAATAATATCAAAATTTATTTTAACAAAATCATTTTCCTGGTGTTTATGAAATCGCCGGCAGTCAATTTATAATAATAAATTCCTCCCGGCAGATTCGAACCGTCAAAATTTATTTTATAATTACCTGCACTCTGCGTTTCATTGATTAATGAGGCAACTTCTTTTCCAGGATTATTATATATTTTCAAAGATACATAATCCGTAACTGCTAACTGATAAGTTATGACTGTATTCGGATTGAAAGGATTCGGATAATTTTGTGATAAATATAATTGACCCGGTGGTGAGTTAATTTCAGAAGGGATTGAAGTTAAGATTTCATCAAGATCTCTGTACCAGATTTTTTCGCTTGTAGCTGCATAAACTTTATTATCATGAACTATCAATTTTGTTATATCATTAATAAAAGGGAGGTTGTCCGATATATCTTCCCACAATAACCCATTATTGGAGGAACGAAAAATTCCTGATCCGCCGAATCTTAATGAAGCTATCATTGTATTTCCCGATTTTACAATTGAAGAAACATACGGATCTAGTGATAGCCCTGTACTCCGGCTCGTCCAGTTTAATCCGTTGTTTGTGCTTATCCACATTCCGTGACCTGTTCCAATAAAAATAGAATCTTCTTCAGCATAAAAACAAAATACAGAGATCGGAAAATTATTCCACACATTTACACTTACCCAATTTAATCCGGCATCAACGGATTTATATAAAGCAGGTGGATTGATGGCATCTCTTCCTGCGTAAAGTTCTTCGTTAAATTTTATAAATGAAACAATCCTAACTCCCTGCCCGGAAACATTTGATAAATCCCAGCTTTCCGCTGCATTAGTCGAATAGTAAATTCCGTTCCATGTTCCTGTATAAAATATTCCATCAATTTCAGATATTGAGAATGCAAATATACTTGTTGCTCCGGGACCGTTCGTTAGTCCGGTGCTTTTTCTTTCCCAGTTATCCCCGACATTGGTTGAAATGTATATTCCGTCAACAGTCGCAAGATAAAGTTTACCGGAAAAGAATTGCATATCATAGGCTTTTCTTGAATCTGCATTTGTAAGATTATTATTGATTTCCGTCCAGGAGTTTCCATTGTCAGATGAACGATAAGCCCCGTCGTTAATTGAGCACGAAAACATAAAACCTTTTGCTACAAGTAATTTTTGAGAAGATGATGACGGATAGGAAGTCAGCTGCTGCCAGTCTGCTTCGAAGCATTGCAGATAGTAATTAAAATTAAAAGTAATATTAATTTATTCATGGCTGTATGATTCGTTTATACAAATTTAATATATACAATTCAATTTACCAAACTTATTTTCTTATTTTTGTAGTGTTCAAAATATTAATCCCATCTGTCTAAACAAAAGTGATTTGAGTAAGTTGAGTAAGTTGAGTTAGGTGAGTTAGTATGCCGTTCCCGCTGAGTCTCCCGCATTATTGTAACTTGAATTTTCTTTTTATTTGACGCGGGGACTCAGCGCGGGTAGGCGTAAATTTATTTCAGTAAAATCATTTTCCTAATATCATTATAGCTGCCGGCAGCAAGTTTATAATAATAAATTCCGCTTGGTAAATTCGAGCCGTCAAAATTTATACTATAGTTTCCTGCATTTTGCTTTTGATTAACAAGTGAAGCAACCTTCTATATATCAATACATAAATGTATTCCATTACACTCAAAAAAATCTCTTACAATTATTAATCTTGACTTTGAAATTTCTTTTCAGCAAGTTGGTATTGAAAGATGAAAAATTTGTAGTCTTTTAAATTTATATGAAAGAAGTTCGAAACCACGGCATCGGATTTTTTGTTGACAAAGCCAGAGTTAATCATAATGCATTCGATGAATTTGTTACATCCGCTGATTCTTACTTTCACTATTCCAACAATATCTTATTCGAATTGAACAGAAGCGTAACTGCGCTTTGTCTGCTTATGTTCATCATTGACAGAACAGGCTCTATAATACAAGTTCTGATCATTCCTCTTAAGGAAACACAATATCATCAGTATCCCGGTTTCAAAGATAATGCAAAGATCTTTGAGGGTGTAATAGAGCGGTATTGCGGCGTTCCTCCATAAAAACTTTCTCCTTTTACAATCTGCCATCAGGCAAATTTAATGTCTCACAAAAATCCGGCAAAAAATTTTCATTGGATAGCTGTCAAAAGTACTTTTTAATATAAATACGTTCAGCAGCATTTCGATCCTCCGGAATAATTCATTCAAATTAAATTTCAATCTGATTGCGCAGTTCTAAGTTTTGCCGGTAAAAATTTTTTTTGCATATCAAGACGCGGAATAACTACATCGGGAAATTCGTGTAAAATTATTTTAAATAATAAAATAAGGAGAATTTAAAATGTTCACAATAAAAAAAATAACTTTAATAGTAACTATAATTTTAGCGCTGACTCAGGAAATTTTGGCACAAAAGGTGATTGAGCCCGGAAGTATTTTTAATCCTCAATTGGAAGATAGTATTCAAAATACAATTACTAACTTAATTGATGAGCCCGGACAATTTGTTAACAAATTCGATAGCCAAAGAAATACTAAAAAGAATTATGGAATGGTTACAGGAAATAAAATTTCGGATAGTGTCAGCAATTTACTCGAAAAAGAAAAAAATTATTTATCCTTTGGTTCGGGAGTCTCGTTAGTAACATTACAATCTAATTCTGCATATTTTCCCGGCATCAATGTCCAACTGAGTGCAATGAAAGTTATGTCGCACAGTCATGCAATCAGAGTTGATTTGCAGTATGCTCATAACGTTGCTACCGATAAGTATAGTTACAATTATGAGGAAGGCGATTTGAATACTTATGCTGTAAATTTTAATTTCCTTCTCAGCAATTTTAAAAATCCATCAATGGTCAATACATATGCAATTTTAGGAGGAGGAATGAACATTCAAAAACAGGAAGATACAAAATTGACTTATCCTGAATACAACTATCAATCAGGGACATACACCGGAAGGACAATAACATATTCTCAAAATAATGAAGCCTATAACTATATGAATCTTCATCTGGGAGGCGGACTAAACTATCAGTTATCGGAGAAGTTCAACCTTTATGGAGAAGCACAATACACTTTTCCGGTTGTTCATTTAGGAGAATATACTTTTCCATTTATTTACGGAATATTTTTTGGCTCGCCTTCTATCAGGGCAGGTGTGAAGGTGGAACTGTGATTAAGTTTTCAGAGTGTATAGGGTTTACTCTATGCACTCCACACTCTACATTTCCGCCAGCGGTAAATTAATAAAAGGGTTCACTTTTTCTTGGCGTCAGGATAGGAAGTCCTGACGCCACTTTTAAAACCGGATTTATAGAACCGGAATTTCGGAGTTAGATTTAATCGTAGTATAAAACCTTTCAAACGAAACCTGAAGGCTGCGTCAACAAAATAAAAACATTTAGTAAGATGTAATTCAGTGATATTAAACCGCGACGTCTAAACTTCCTAGGGTTCACGGAAAGTTTGAAAGTCCTGACGCCATTGTTATGTTAAAAGCTTCAAATTTTTTTAATCCGTCTTCTTTCCATTCTCAAAAATCTCATTGATAGCATTCATAAAATTTTCCTCAAAATCATTTTTTATAAGCTCTCTTCTGTAATTCGCAGCACTTTCCTGATACTTTTTGTCGCGGATAATTTGCTGAATCGCTTCGACTAATTTTTCAACACTTAATTGACGGACAAACACAATCACTCCGCAGCCAATCTTTTTCACTCTATGCGCGTTATCCGGCTGGTCGTGAGCAATCGGAATTAATATCTGTGGTTTTCCTGAATATACGCCTGGGAAGCAGTGCCGATCCCGCACTGATGTACGATCGCTCTGCACTTGCGAAACAATAAAGGATATGACTCATATCCGGAAATGCAAATCAGTTCATCTTTAGTCATCTCGTATGAAATATGATCCGGATTATTCCCCACAAGAAATATTGAGCGGACTTTGGTTTTCTTTACAGCTTCATAAGCTATTTTAAAGAAATCACTTTTCATTTCCACTACCGCAGTTCCAAGTGTAAAGATTAAAGGTGCTTCACCCTGTTTCAGAAAATTCGATACTGAATCCGAAATCGTACTCTCGTTATCAGCATATAATGGAAAGCCGATCTGGAAAGTATGAACCGGCCAGTCTTTCTGCGGAGCTGCAAATGTTGGCGGAAATAATGCAAGCGTACCATAAGGAGAAAAATATTTCATCAATGGATTGGCTTTTGTACTTATGCCGTTCCAGCTGAGTCTCCCGCATTCTTGTAACTTGAATTTTCTTTTTATTTGACGCGGGGACTCAGCGCGGGTAGGCGTAAATTTATTTCAATAAAATCATTTTCCTAACTTCACTAAAATTTTCTGATTCAATTTTATAGTAATAAACTCCGCTGCTCAAATCAGAACCCTGCCCGTGCAGGCGGGCGTTGAATTCAACTTCGTATGTGCCGGGAGATTGTTTTTGATTTACTAATGTCGTAACCTCTTTTCCCAAAGCATCATAAACTTTTAAACTTACAAAACCATAAATTCTTAAAGAATAACTAATGACGGTCGAAGGATTGAATGGATTCGGATAATTCTGCTCAAGCTTAAATTTATCCGGCACAATGTTATTCCCGAATATTCCGGTTTTAATAGGCGAAAATTTCACAGTGCCATAACTTCCGCTTATTCCATTATAAGCAAACTCACCTGTTAAATATATATTTCCTTTTTTATCTAATGCTAAATCATTTACATAATCAAATCCAATAGTTAAATAATTATATGTCACCAAATAAATTTGATTCCCGGAGCTGTCATATTTTAGTGCGGCATAATCTGCATATCCCGTAGCTGTGCTTGTTCCGGTTACATAAACATTATAAGCAGAATCAAGTATTATAACGGGGTAATTAGTTGTAAATATACTTCCTTCCGGGTATAATGTTGACCATATAATATTTCCGTTTATATCTAATTTAATTGTAGCAGTGCCTCCGTCTAATCTTCCTGCAATAAAAAGATTTTGAGAGCTGTCTGTCGCCATATCATATCCAATATTCGCAATATGTTCACTGCTTTGAATTCTTTTGATCCATAAAATATTTCCCGAGCTATCATATTTTAAAGTGAGACAATTATCACTATTTGTAATATCCATGCTATAGCCGGTCACATATATATTCCCGGAAAGATCTGAAGTTACTCCATAAGCTCCATCATCCGAATATGATGACGGACCGTTATATCTTCTGCTCCAGATCAAGTTTCCATCATTCGAATATTTTATTGTTGCATAATCGTAAAATGTTGTATTGGATTTGCTTCTTCCCGTGATAGCAACGTTTCCAAATTTATCCTTAACTAAGTCTCCGAATCTGTCGGTTCCACCTGAGCCTGCAAAAGAATATACTTTTCTCCAAACTCTGTTTCCGTTTTTGGCATACTTACCTGCAGTTAGTTGGGATCTATACAATCCACCGCCATATATATTTCCTAAGGAATCTAAAATTATCTTGTAATAAATAGTTGAGTCTATACTTTCCCAAATTAAGTTACCATTTCTGTCATATTTAATTATTCCTCTGCCGGAAACATAAACAGATCCTGAATCGTCAACCTTGATATCATGTCCTTGTGTATTACTTGATGGTTGATAATGTCTAATCCACATTGTATCACCAACCTTATTATATTTTATTGTGACACACTTAAATGACGCAGAATTAGTTTGGCTATATCCAGTTACATACACATTTCCAGAATCATCGAGAGTAACTGCTCTTGCTCCATCGGCTCCACCACTATAAGTACCGCTATATGTTTTTACCCAATCGAGTTGCATTTGACTATAAAGAATTTCAGATTGTAAAAGGAATAAAAAGATTATTAATTTCATTTTATTTCAAGTAGGATTATGTTAAGCTCAATTTTATTTAATACAAATTTACTATAAAAAATTTTAATTCACCAAACTTATTTTATTATTCTTGTAGCGTTCAAATAATAAATCCCTTCTGCCTAAACAAAAGGGATATACCTTCTTTAAATAATTAACTAAGTTCGGGCTAATTTACTTTCTTCGACACATCTACCTGACCGATATCATAAATACCCTGAAGCTCTACAACATTTCCCATCGAATCTTTTACGAATTTAACTCTGAAAACATCTACCTCTTTAAACATAAACTGATCTTCCGTTAAAGGAATCATTTTCATTTTTGGTCTTCCGGTTCGCTGATAATAAAGATCTCCGTCTTCAAAAGTTATCTGCCGCTCTCCATAATTCCCGGCAAAGTTTTTCAATGTTGCTTCATCTGCCAGCCATGGATTTAATTCTGCCTTTACGGATTCAGCTTCCCATTGAAGCTTAGATTTTATTTTTTCATCTGAAGTTTTTTGCGCTAATTTTTCGAGCGCATTTAACTTTGCAGTTTGCAATGCTTTATCCTGTGAGACTGCAATGTCTGGAATAACTCCCGTACCTTCCCAGTTTGATTTTGTAATTGGATTAATCGCATTTCCATTCGGGACAAATATCACAAAGTCTGCATTGACTGCCAGTACATCACCGGGGTGTGCACCGCCTCCGGTAGTTTCGCCGACGATAGTCGCCCGCTTGAGATTTTTTAAATTGTATGTAAATTCTTCTGCTGCCGAAAATGTATAATTGCTTGTAAGAATATAAAGATCAACATCAGGCATCCGGTTTCCATTAATTTCTTTTAAAGTCCAGAACTCATCAGTTCTGTTTTCCGGTCTGAAGTACAAATCATTTAGATGAACAGGATTCGAATCAAAAAAATAACTGCTTATCATCTGAACACCTGTCGGATCACCTCCGCCGTTTTGTCTTAGATCGATTATTATAGCATCACAGTTTGATAAAAATCCCATAACTGATTCAATAGTTTCTTTCGAATATTTAGAAGGAGAAAAATTTCTGAAATCTACATAGCCGATGTTTCCATTCAGGCGCTCAACTTTTTTAAATCCATAATTCTCATACTTCATCATTTCAATTTCTTCTGAGCTTACTTCCTCATCCTTACTTCCTGCTGAATTTTTTCTAATTTCAGAAGCGTCTTCCGGATTATATCTTACCCATAAATGTTTATCATGGCTGATTGATTGTAAATCTTTTGAAAGCTGATCTCCGAAAGCCCTGCTGTCATTAATATTTTTATACTCATTAGTATTTAATTTTGTCAATATGAATTTTCCCATCTCAGCAGCTTTATCGGGAAAAACATAATTGTCATTCAGAAGCTTGACAATGTTTTTAATAGCTTCTGTCTTTGATGTTGAATTTAAGCTCACCGGCTGGGTTTTTACTATTACCTGTGAATTTGCAGTCAGCTGGTAAAATAAAATTATTACTAAAGATTTTATCGTAAATATATTTTTAATTGTTTTCATAATAAAATTTTTAAATGAATTAAGGTTGATTAAAGAAATGCATTTGTTATGGATTGGTTTCACGAAGTTTGTAAAGTTTGTAAAGTTTGTAAAGTTTGTAAAGTTTACAAACTCTTACCACTCCACACACTCCACAAACTCAACACACTATCTATTTAATTTTTCTATCGATTCCTTTGCTCTTACATTTGCAGGTCTGATCTTCAATGCCTGCTCATAACATTTCCTCGCTTTATCTTTTTCACCTTTTAATAAATATGCGTCACCCATGTCATTCCAAGCAACTACTATATTTGGAAACTCATTCGTATAAACAGTATACAAAGCAATTGCATTGTCCGCATCATTTTCCCTTAACAATTCCTGTCCCGCAAAAAGCAAGATCATATCATCTTCAAGTTTAATTCCGGCTGATGATAATTCGGTTTTGTAATTGGCAATAAAATTATCCGCACCTTTTTCTTTGATAATATTATAAATCATTTTGGCGTGCGGAGGATTGAAAGGTGTTATTTCACGGTCATTTAAAACTGCGGATAATCTTTTGAAAACTTCTTCGGCTGTTCCTTCATCATAGTTTGATAGTACAATTATCACATAATCTTTTTCCATATTAATTCCCATTACCGCGCTGATTCCCGGAGCACCGCCTGCTACAGCAAATCTTCCTTTCTGTTTAAATTCATTCCAGCTTGAATATTGAACGGGAAATAACGGGGAATTAAAAAATTTTACTTTGTATTCATCTGACAAAAGAATATTGTCCGAGGATAGTGAATATGCAAATTTATACATATCATCAGTTGTCGAATAAATTCCTCCGGCTCCGGCACCGATAATATTCATTTGTGAATTATTCTTCTTTGGTCCTAATTGATTTGTAAGATATCCTTTTGCTTTTCCTTGTATTTCAATATTTACAGTTTTAAATCCCGTGCTGTTCATTCCTAACTTATCAAAAATTCTTTCTTTCAATATCTCTTCGAATTTTTTCCCTTCAACTCTTTCAATAAGGTTTGCCAGTATCACATATCCTGAATTTGAATATTGCGTTTTGCTGCCGGGTGTAAACTGGAGTTTTTCTTTTTGTATAAATGGCAATACGTCACTGATATTCTCAACATTCATAGTCATCTGAGGATTCAATGACTCTGCAAAAAAATCTCCGAACCCGGAAGTATGATCGGTTAACTGTTGAATTGTAACGTTATCAGCGGCTTCCGGCGAAAAGCCGGATAAATATTTTCCCAATTTATCGGACATATCAATTCTATTCTCTTCCGCTAATTGATGTATCAACACCTTGGTAAAAGTTTTTGTGATTGAGCCGGTCTGAAATTTAGTTTCGGAAGTATTGTCAATGTTGTTTGCTTCATCCGCTTTTCCCATGGATTCCTTAAAAATAATATTTCCGTCTTTAACTACTATAACATTTCCCGAAAAAACATTTTTTTCAAATGCTTCTTTTAATATTTTTGAAAACATTGCCTGGTAATTATTCCCTGATGACTGTCCAAATGTCATTGCAGGTATCATCAGAATATTTATTATAAAAAATTTTAGCTTTATATACTTCATGGTTTAGTCTGTTAATATTACGGTTTTAAAAAAATCCGGTATAAACTTTATTCATACCGGATCATTAATTAAGTTTTGTTTCAAAACTCTACTCACTCTATGTGTCGTCCTGAAAATAGTTGACAAAAAAGTAGTCGTAGTAGCAGTAATTTTTCTTTTCTTTTTTGCTTCTTTTTTCTTTTCTTTTTGTTGACATGTTCATAACTTTTTTAGGCTGCACACTTTTG
>JALYRX010000034.1 GCA_030855105.1 Bacteroidota bacterium
GCAGCAGCTTTCAACTTCCGAAAGTTAATAAGGAAGTTCAAATTTATTTTTACCATTTTTAGAACGTTGTTAAATAGTAATTTTATTGAAGTAAATTTAAATTTTAAGACTTTTTAAGGATCAACTAATTAATTCGATTTTATAATTTTATAGATCTTGTCATCTCCTTGTTTCACAGTTCCTCTTCCATCTTTATTGCTGGTAGAAAAATAAATTGCTCCATCGGGACCTTCGGCAATATCCCTTATCCTTCCAAAGTCAACATCCAAAAGCAATTCATGTGAGATTACTTTATTCGGATCTTTGTCATCAACGATAACTCTCATAATGCCGTTTCCTCTCAGACACCCGAAGAAAAAATTATTTTTAAATTGAGGAATCGAATCCGATCCATAAAACATTCCTGATGCGGGTGCAATTGCCGGAGTAAATTCAAGAACCGGAGATATCATCCCATCTTTACTCTCTTTGTGTGAAACAATAGGCCAGCCGTAATTACCGCCTTTGACGATTACATTCACTTCGTCACCACCGCCCGGTCCGTCAAAACCCGATGGACCATGCTCTGTAGAATAAAGAACATTACTTGCAGGATACCAGTCAATTCCCTGCGGATTTCGATGACCAAAGCTCCAGACAGGATTATTTGGAAAAGGATTATCTTTCGGAATTGTCCCGTCGGAATTTATTCTCAATATCTTTCCATAAAGTGTATTCACATCCTGCGCAAGCTGCCTTTCACCTGCATCACCAGTAGTGACATAAAGTTTTCCGTCCCGACTAAAACGCAATCTGCACCCGGCATGATATCTCTCTGCAGGCAAGTTATCTATTATTAATTTTTCTTCAGACAAACTTTCACCATTATCTTTAAATCTTACAACTTTCACTGTCAGCACGTCTCCTTTTTCATAAGCATAACTCACGTAAATGTATCTGTTATTTTTATAATCGGGGTCCAATGCCAATCCCATCAATCCCTCTTCACCATTGGAAGCAACTTCTTCAAAGATTTTTAAGGGCTTGTCTAGAAGCTTTGCGTTCTGAATCACTCTAAGCTTTCCATCTCTTTCGGTAACCAACATCCTGCTGTTATCGGTAAACACAATACTCCATGGGACGAACAAATTTTCCGTAACCAATTCGACTTTATAAAATTCATCTGATGTATCTTTTTTTGTATCAGACTTTTGATTGGGTTCGATATACTCTTCTCGTGTGGAAGAAGGTTTGCAGGATAAAATGATAACGCAAATAAAAGTTAAAAATAAAACGATTTTTATCATGACTATTTTACTTTATTTAACAAAATTAAAATTTTTTGCATAATAACTATTGCTAACTGTTAACTGTTAACTGTTAACTGCTCACTGTATAAACAACTTTACCTTTCTTAAAAACGGTTTCAAGATTATTGACGCCGAAATTATATATTAAATATTTGTATGAAGGCATATTAAAAATCAACAGGTCCGCCTGTTTGCCTTTTTCTATACTTCCAAGTTTATCTTCAAGGTTCAAGGCGAACGCAGCATTGATCGTAACGGCGTTTAAAATTTCTTCGGCTTTCATCTTCATCTTCAAAGAAGCCAGAGACATTATAATTTGAAGATTCTCTGTCATACAGCTGCCCGGATTAAAGTCTGACGCCAATGCCACGGGAATGTTATTTTTTATTAACTCTCTTGCGGGAGCATAAGGAATATTTAAAAAATAAGAAACACCTGGAAGAATTGTTGCGATAATTTTCCTCTCAGTTTTACTCCTGTTAAATTTAACAAGCTTTAGAATGTCTTTTGAATTCAGAATTTCGAGATGATCTGCTGAGGCTGCTTTATATTTTACGGCAACGTCTATTCCTCCTATGGAATTGAACTGATCTGTATGAAGCTTTGGAATAAGTCCGAACTTCCTGCCCATTGAAAAGATTTTTTCGGCATCTTTTACATCGAAATAATTTTCTTCAATAAATATGTCAATAAATTTTGCCAGCTTGCCTTTGGTAATAATCGGAATCATATTAAAACAAATTTCACTTACATAATCTTTTTTATTTGTTTCCGGAGCCACAGAATGAGCACCGAGAAACGTCGGCACAATGTCTAGTGAATAAGTATTTTTCTCATTCAGCTCATTCATTATCTCTAATGTTTTAATTTCATTTCCAAGATCGAGCCCGTATCCGGATTTCCCTTCAATTGTTGTAGTACCATAGCTGACAAATTTTTTCAATCTCGCTTCGGCTATTTGCTTAAGTTTCTCCTTCGAAGTATTTCTCACTGCTTTTACAGTTGAAAAAATGCCGCCGCCGCCTTTTGCTATATCCGTATAAGATTTCCCGGCAAGCCGCATCTCATATTCATTCTCTCTCGAACCGGAAAAAACAAAATGTGTATGTGAATCTATAAATCCCGGCATTATAATTTTATTGCAGGCATCAATTATCTCGTATCTGGTTGATTTATTTGTGGAAAGAAAATTTTTCAGCTCGGTGTTATTTCCGGCAAAAGAAATTTTGTCTTTTTCAATAAAAATATTTCCGTTCTCTATCAATCCTATATCCGATTGCTTCTTCCCGGATTTTGGAAAACGAGATTTGTTTTTGCAGGTAACTAACTGCTTTATATTTTTTATTAAAATTGACAAATAAATTTTGTAATTTTACAATTATGATAGGAATAAAAAACAAACCCTAAATTTCAAAACAGAAATTCAGGGAAACTGTGTTAAACCAAATTGTTTATTAGAAAGCTAAATTCTTCAAACCGCCAAGACTCAAAGTATTTACGCAAGGTTCTCGAAGAAATCTTTTCTTACTATTATTGCATGATTCATTCTGAACTTGATGCCAATTGTGATTTTAAATTTCTTATTAAAAAATCCGGGATTAAAAAACTTAACACTTTAATACTAAACTGCAGGTGCCAATAGTGATTCTTTGAACTTATCAATCTCATTTACTCTCCAGCAAGCAGCTATGTGTCCCGGCTCAACATGCACTTCCGGCGGTTGCTCTACCCAGCACTTTTCAATTGCAAATGTACATCTTGTACAAAAGTGACATCCCTTTGGATAATTCGTTGGAGGAGGTACATTTCCTTCGATGGTTGCCAGCCTTGATTTGCTTTTGCTTAGCTTTGGTATTGAATTCAACAAACCTATTGTGTAAGGATGTTTTGGGTTATAAAATATCTGGTCAACATTTCCATATTCAGCAACTTTAGATGCGTACATAACGGCAACTCTGGTAGAAACTTCTGCTATCACGCCAAGATCGTGAGTGATCATTATTACACCCATACCGAGTTCCGATTGAAGTCTTTTAATCAACTCAAGTATTTGGGCCTGAACGGTGACATCCAGTGCAGTTGTGGGTTCATCGGCTATTAGAATTTCAGGGTTGCATGATAACGCCATTGCGATCATAATCCTTTGTCTCATTCCACCCGAAAGCTGGTGAGGGTATTCGTTGTATCTTTGTTCGGGAGCAGGAATTCCCACGAGATTAAGCATTTCGATTGCCTTTGCTTTTGCCTGTTCTTTAGACAATTTCTGATGCAGTACAACAGCTTCTTCGATTTGATCTCCGCAAGTAAATACAGGGTTAAGCGAAGTCATGGGTTCCTGAAAGATCATTCCGATGTCATTGCCTCTAATATCCTGCATCTCTTTTTCCGGGACTTTTAATATATCTTTTCCCTTGAAAAAAATTTCTCCTCCAACAATTTTTCCCGGAGGCTCGGGAATTAATCTCATAATAGAAAGTGCCGAAACGCTTTTACCGCAGCCCGATTCACCGACGATTCCTAACGTTTCTCCTTTGTCCAATGAATAACTGACATCATCCACTGCCTTCGCCACACCATCATCAGTATAAAAATAGGTTCTTAGATTTTTTACTTCTAAAAGTTTTGACATATAGTTTGCTCCTGAATTTTTGTGCTTTCAAGTTAATTTAATTATGGAATTGTTTCAAGTATAATAGTCGCAATTTGCTTAAGAACTAAGTAAACGATAATTTTTTCTCGAAAATTTTCTCAGCGATATGAATAAAGATGCACCATCTGAGGTATTATTTGTATAAACAAAAAAAATAATTTTAATGAGCTATAAGAAATTCACCATACCTAACAGACTTTAAAATGCTGATGGCTCAATCTGTTATCTTCTCAGACAGCAATTTTACTTTTATGCAATTAATTTTTCCGTTAAGTTTGTTAGTCTTTTAAACATAAATTACCCCGCTCATCAAAAGAAGCAGATTCTATTTATATATAATATTTATCATTGAAGTCATAGCATTTTTTTATCTTTATTACCTCAGGTATAAAAATCAAAACTTGTTATTTGAAGGATTCGAAGTTAAGACAGGGAATATAATTTCAATAGTTTTTTTTTCAGCCATTATAATTTTATTGTTGCTAACTTTCCCTTTTGCAAAAAGTTCTGGAAGCGCATCGTTATTCTTTTTATTTTTTGTTTCTGTTTCCGGATTTGTGTCGCTTGTCGCGTCTGATTTTGTTTATCAAAAGGAATCCAAAATAATTTTAGTCTGTATCTTTTTAGTTACAAATCTATTCTTAGCTGCTTCAGTTATAGGAATAATTTTTTCACGCTCGAAAAATTTCAGCTTCATGAAAAGTTTATTCATTTTTTTTGTCATCTTAATTGTCAGTGTTTTTATTGTTTTCATTTTTATACTTAATTTTAAGGATGATTGTGAAAAATATTCACAGAATAATTTAAAAGCGAACAGCGGCGTAATCCTCGGAGCTGCCGTCTGGGGCGGCAACAGACCTTCTCCTGTTTTAAAGGAAAGAATCAATAAAGGTTACGAAATATATCAGAAAAATATTGTCCCAAAACTCGTAATTACAGGAGGCGGTTCCCCAAATGAATTGACCGAAGGAGAAGTCTCCAAAAATGTTTTGATACAATACGGAGTCGCCCCGGAAAATCTTATTCTGGAAAATTCATCAAGCTCTACAATTGAACAAATTCTCTTTGTAAGAGACAGCTTATACAATGCAAACAACTGGAAGGAAATAATTTTAATATCAGATGTCTTTCATCTGCCAAGAGCATTGGAAATAAGTACCTTCAATAACATCAAAGCCGGAGCTATTGCCTCAGACCGTGAACTTTCTTCATTTGGTGCCATAACGTACTGCCTAAAGGAAAGTCTCGCATTGATTATTTTTTGGATGTTTGGAATTTAAAGTTTAATAAAAGAATAAATCATTCGAATAATTAAATATAAAACTTTACTAACATTTTTTAAAACTTAAAATATCAAATTATGGATTATCCTAATCATGTCATCAAGCAGGGTGAAACTAACAAATCAATTGTAAAAGCAATTCAGGAAGAATTAAATAAAAAAGGATGCGGACCGGTAGATGTAGACGGAGGTTACGGTGCCCAAACAATTAAAGCTGTTAAATTATTTCAGTCAACACGAACCGATCTCAATGGAAACCCACTTGAGATAGACGGAAAAATCGGTTCCATCACCTGGGCGGCTTTATTCGGACAATCGACAGTGACTGTAATTTCCAATACTGATAATGTTTTATTAAAAGAAGTTGTAAAAGTAGCCGCTTCCCAAAAAAATGTAATGGAAAAACCATTAGGCAGCAACAGCGGTCCGGAAGTAAATAAATATCTTGCAAGCGTTGGCTTGCCGCCTGGACTTTTTTGGTGTATGGCATTTGTTCATTGGTGTTTTGAAAATGCCGCAATAAGTTTAGCCCGAAATAATCCTGCAGTCAAGACAGGCGGCTGCATTGATCACTGGAATAGAACCAAAGGTAAAAGAATTCTCTCGGCAGACGCTGTCAATAAAACAACTTTGGTAAAGCCCGGACAAATATTCATTATAAGTCACGGCGGAGGAGCCGGGCATACGGGAATTGTTGAAAAAGTTGAGGGTGGTTTTATACATACAATAGAAGGCAATAGCAATCCCAGCGGAAGCAGAAACGGGATCGGTGTTTTTAGCCTTCAAAGAAAGATTGGGAAAATAAATAGAGGTTTTATTGAGTATAAGTAATATTTTTGAGAAAAATTATGAGTCCGGGGTTTTTTGAATTCCGGACTTTATAAAAACTTATTCTTCTTAAACCTTTAGAATAAACTTACATACAAAATTAATAATGTTATTACCGGCTATTCGCCATCAGTAAATCTTTTGCAATATAGTCCCCGAAAAACTTCCGAAATCAAAGAGCAGATTTCGGAAGTTAGCTTGAATTGATTTCTGAAATTGATTTTAATTGATTTCCAAGTTATTTTAATAATCTTTTAAAATGTAAACTATAAATGTTTTAAAAACATAAATATCTTGATTAAACCATTTAAAACAATTATTTGTCAATCCCGATAGTATTTATTAATTTTAATTTATGAGTCTTATGTTATTTAAAGAAAAACTTCATCTCCTTTTATCTTTTCTAATTTTAATTGCCGCTGCTCTGATCTTAAACATTTCCGCAAGAGCTCAAGAAATTCCAGCTGAAGATGACATCAACAAACCTGTCGTAGACAGTATTGATATACAAGAGAATCTTCTTGATTCAAACGAAGTATATAAACAAAAATTTGACAGTCTTTCCGAAGAAGGTGACTGGGTAAAAATTAATAAATCTGATTTCATTAGGGATCTTAATTATGATACAGGAGAAAATTTTGAATTGTCTGATGAGTACACTTCTGATGTAATTTATATTTGGAGACCATATTGTGCAAATGAGTTCTGGAATCCATATACAAACGGAAGTTGGTTATTTACAGAACAGGGCTGGCTCTGGTCCTCTTATTATAATTGGGGATGGGGTCCGTATAATTATGGTCGATGGTATTACAGCGGACTTTATGGATGGTCATGGATACCGGGAGGAGCATGGGCATGTAATTGGGTGACATGGCGTCAATATAATAATTATGTAGGATGGTATCCAACTTGTCCGAGAGTATACTGGAGAGGTCCGACAAATATTATATATTCAAATCGTCTTTTTACTTATGTTCCACGTAATTGGGTGTTTGTTGACAAAAAAGATTTTACAAAAAAAATTGACAATACAACAATTGCTGCCAGCGGCAACAATTCCAAAATATTAAAAGGTTCTCAAAAGATAAAGACAGCCATTTATGTTGATCCCTCTAGCCCAAAAATCAAATACAATGGTCCGGATGTTAATGTTGTTTCACAAGAGACAGGACAAAATATATCTCCAAAGAAAGTTACTGTAAAAGAGTCTGATGGTAGAGAATATGCCGATCAAAAAAGTATTCCATCAACAAAAAATAACAGCGTCAAGCCAAAGGAAGGAAACAATAATACAAAGTCGGGTAATACAAATTCCAAAAAACGAACAAAGGAAGTTAAGAATAATACTAAGCCTTCTGTAAATACTCCTTCAAATGACGGAGGTACAATGAAAACTCAAAAAGGGAATAATGGTAAGAAACAAAGCGATGGATCTAAAAAAAGTATTAAGACCGGAAAAGACAGTAATAGTGGTACTAAAAGAAGCAGTAATTCCGGTGATAGAAAATAATCTATAGACAAATTAAGATTTAGATAACGGTTGTTCTTAAAAAAGGATAACCGTTTTTTTTTGTTCGAAGAGTTTCACATTACCGATTAAATGGAGGACTTCACTTTCCGATACAGAAATTCCTGAATATGTTATTTAATATTTCATCGTTAGTTACTTCTCCTGTTATTTCTCCAAGGTATTTTAACGCATTTCTCAAATCAACCGAAATAAACTCGCCGCTCATTCCTTCTTCTATTGTATGAACTGCATTATTCAATGAGCTAACAACCTTCTCGAGACAAATTTTATGACGAAGATTGGTTAACATTATTTCATCGGATAATAACTTCACCTTGCTCAAAGAAATTTTTTCTACCATAATTGTTTTTAGTTTCTCAATAGATTCATCTTTTATAAGTGAAATCATTAAATCCTTCTTCTCATTATTATCATTGTTAAAAACAGCCAAATCACTTTTTGAATAAACTAAAAGTGATTTATTCCTATCAAAATTATTATTGAAATATTTTAAATTATATTGAAGCTCTGTTTCTTCTGAAGAAGAATCAATAAGATATATTATCAGATCAGCTTCATCGATTTTTTTATGACTTCTGCGAATTCCTTCACTTTCAATCTCTTCTTCTGAATGCCGCAGTCCGGCTGTATCTACAAGATTAAAAAGAATTCCGTTAATGATTATACTTTCTTCTATGTAGTCCCTCGTCGTACCGGCAATATTACTTACAATAGAACGATTTGTTTTTAATAAATAATTGAACAAAGAGGACTTACCACTGTTTGGCTTTCCGGCTATGACAAGATTAACACCCTCTCTTATTACTTTCCCTGTAATGTAAGACGAAATAATATTCTCTAATTTTAAATTCAACTTTTCAATCATTGACTTAATCTCAGCTTTCTTTACAAACTCAAGACCTTCTTCTGCGAAGTCAAGTTCCAGTTCAACTAATGAAGTTATGTTAATAATGTCCTGACGGGTCTTCCTTACGAATTCAGACAATGAACCTTCAAGCTGTTTTATTGAAGAAGAATGTGCATCGTCGGTCTTTGACCTTATTAAATCTGCTACTGCTTCTGCCTGTGAAAGATCAATTTTTCCGTTAAGAAATGCGCGCTTGGTAAATTCCCCGGGATATGAATGTCTTATTCCGGCTGCTAATGTTAGTGCTAAAATCTTTTGCGCAATGAATGTACCGCCGTGAGAAGAAATTTCAATAACATCTTCTCCGGTATATGAATTCGGGTTTTTGAAAATTGAAATTAATACTTCATCTATGATAGCGCCTTTATCGAAAATGTACCCGAAGTGAATTGTATGTGAATCTTCAATTGAAATGTTAAATACCCTTTTCTTATTCTTATCCTTGAAAAATATTTTTTCAACTATTGTAAAAGCATCATCACCGGAAATTCTTACCACTGCAATACCCCCCTCGCCTGTTGGTGTTGAGATTGCGGATATTGTATCGAGTAAGTTCATTGTTTAGTTGAGTTTGTTGAGTTTGTTGAGTTTGTTGAGTTTGGTTGAGTTTGTTGAGTTTGGTTGAGTTGGTTGAGTTGGTTGAGTTGGTTGAGTTTCGTGAGTGGATGAATATTTAAGATTGTTTCTTTTGGTTTTTAAGATAGCCAATGTATCCATTTAAAATTTTTACTACATTAAGTACTTCTGATTGTAATTTCTTTAGTTCCGTAAGTGTAATATATTTTTCATCAAATGAAATTATTAAATGATCCATTAATTCGTACAAAGAACCTCTAGCCTGCCTGCAAAATTGAATAGTTTATTGATAATGAAATATTCCATATCCTTCGGAAATATTGTTTGTTACTGACCTTGAAGCGCGAATCATCTGATCACATATTTATATTTTCTTCAAATGGAAATCGCTTTGTTAGGTTTGAAATACAAATTCTTATATCTCGTGCTTTTTTCCATACTACCAAATCTTCAAATCTGGATTTTGTTATTTCATATTCCATCAAATCATTAATTAAAATCATTAACAACCTGTTAATAAATTAACAATCATATTGTCATAACTCAATCCAATTTACAACTCAACCACTCACCTAATCACAGCCGTCCAAAACGATTAGATTCAAATTAACCTGAGACAAAAAATTCTTTTATAAAAACCACATACCGCTTAATCCCTTCTTTCTTTTGAAAGACCAAAAGAAAGAAGCAAAGAAAAGTCTCCCCCGAGTACTCGGGGTGATACATTGCCTTAAATTATTTCTCAATGGCTACAAAAATTTCAACTTCTACGTTCACTAATAAATTAAAAGTTCAACGTGACAAAGAAATTTTTGCTGACGCCATTGCTCATAATTTTTAACGGCAATGTATCACAGGCGGGTTGTTTAAAACATTAAATATTTTATTAAAAATTAAATTAAATAAAAAAATTAATGGAAATATCTTATTTCAAAAAACGTTTTGGACTGCACGTCAACTAATCAAACTACTTAACCTAATCAACTTTCTTTCTCCGAAGTATAAGCCAAATAAAAACCGGCGCTCCAATAAAAGAAGTTACGACTCCGACAGGAATTTCCGCCGGTGCAATTATTAATCTTGCAATGGTGTCGGAGACTAATAAAAATAAAGCACCTAGAATTACTGTGCAGGGAATTGCATACCGGTAATCGTTGCCTATAAGAAGTTTCGATAAATTCGGAATTATCAACCCTACAAAACTTATAATTCCTGCAATTGAGACTGCACTTGCTGCAAGCAAAGATGAAATTACAATTGAGATTCTCTGAACTTTTTTTATATTAAGTCCAAGCGATATCGATAGCTCTTCTCCGAGATTTAAAACGTTCAGATCTTTGGAAATGATAACCGAACCCGCAATTCCGAATAATACAAAAAAAATACCTGTTGAAAATTCATTCCATCCTCTTCCCGATAATCCGCCATTCAGCCAGTATAAAATTTGTATGACAGAGTTTCCGGAAATCAAAAGAAGAAATCCATTTACCGAAGAAATCAGGGCGCTGATTGCAATTCCTGTCAAGATTATTTTGTTAGTTGATATGAAATTCGAATAATTATTCCCGGTTCCCTTTGCAACATAAAATATTATAACTGTTGTAGTGACAGCAAATAAAAAGGCAACAGGGGTAATAAACAAAAACGGAATTGAAAAGGGTAAAATGAAAAGCAAAATTGCTCCAAACCCTGCACCGGCTGAAATCCCCAGCAGTCCGGGCTCCGCGAGATTATTTCTTAACATTGACTGTAATACTATTCCCGAACAGGAAAGTGAAGAACCGACAAGCATAGAATTTAAAACACGCGGCAGTCTTATGTCTAATAAAATTTTTCTGTTTACCTCACTTCCGGAAGAAAAAATATTCATAATTTCACTTAACTTGATCGAAACACTGCCTAAAGACAAAGAAACAATGAATGAAATAAATAAAAGAACAACTAAGCCTGATAGTATGAGAAATTTTTTAGACAATAATTAATAAATTTTAAAAAGTATTTATATACAATATATTAAAACGAAATCCTTAGCTTAATGAATAAATTTGGCTCATTAAATATTAAAGTAGCGCTCATTGTCTGCGGAGTGCTTATAGCTCTTGTCGTTTTAATTTATACACAGCTTCTAGCTCAGAAAATTCAAAAACGTGAAAGAGACATTGCCGGCTTATATGCGAAATCAATGGAGTATCTTGCAAACGATGAAAATTCTTCAGGCGAGTATGGTTTTATTTTTGACCAGATAATCCCGCAGATTGATTTTCCTATTATTGCAACAGACAGAGAGCAAAAAGAAATTATACTAACGAAGAATGTTGATTATGATACAACTTTGCCGCCCGTTAAAAAAAATGAGATCTTACTTGAAAAAGCAAAGGACATGGACAAAATAAATCCTCCTATCGTTGTCTCTTACAAAGATTCCATTATTCTTAATTATGTTCATTACGGTCAGTCCGGTCTTGTGACTGAATTAAAATTGTTCCCTGTTTTTGAAGTGCTGATCGCAGGAATATTTGTACTTCTGGGTTATATAGGATTTTCATATATTAAGAAAAATGAACAGAGCAATATATGGGTTGGACTTTCCCGTGAGACTGCACATCAGCTGGGTACTCCTTTAAGTTCGCTGATGGGCTGGGTAGAGATGATGAAAAATATTGAACCTCAAACTGAAGACCTCAAGGAAATTACAAATGAAATTAATAATGATATAGATAAGCTGAATAAAATTGCCGGGAGATTTTCAAAAATCGGTTCAAAGCCGAAACTCGATACTGAAAACGTCACGAGCGTAATTAAAAAAGTATCCGGTTATTTTGAAAAGAGAATCCCTACGTTAGTCAGCAAAGACGGTAAGATGAAAAAGAAAGTTATTGTTGATATAAACACCCAGGAAGAAATTAATGCAAACATTAACAAAGATCTTTTTGAATGGGTTATTGAAAACCTGATGAAAAACGCACTCGATGCAATGGAAAAACCTGAAGGAAAAATTCTTTTTAATATATCCAATTCAAATGGTGAAGTTTTAATTGATGTTTCTGATAATGGCAAAGGTATCGATACAAAATATAAAAAAGATGTTTTCCGTCCGGGTTATTCTACAAAACAAAGAGGCTGGGGGCTTGGATTGAGCTTGTCAAAAAGAATTATAGAAGATTATCACAAAGGCAAACTTATACTGATGGAATCTACAATAGGGAAAGGAACAACTTTTAGAATTAAACTTAATAAAAATTAGTTGAGTTAGTTGAGTTAGTTGAGTTAGTCGAGTGAGATGGGCAAGAGAGTTATGTAAGTTGGGTTTGTCAAATTTGAAATTTGTATTCGACATACAGACATTACTTATTAAAAACTTTGTAAACATACAAAATGTTACAAGCTTTAAAAATTTTATTAATTCAAGACTCTTCAAAATTTTTAAGAACTTTACAAACTTTACAAACTTTAAAAACTAATTCCTTACTTGGAAGTAATCCAAAATAATACACAACCAAAAATTTATATTCTTCTTGAAAAAGCAAGAGTTAATTTTATTTCTAATACAGCAAATCAAATTATTTTTTTAATTGGGATTAAAATCCTATTCCAGTTTATAATTTGGAATTCGGGTTACAGGTGGCTTTCAGCTGACGATTACTGCCGGACAGTAAAATCTTTCGAATGGCTTCAAAAGCCGGTTATTGATTCAGGGGTATGGCTGACTCCGCATTTTTGGATCAACGGATTTGTAATGATATTTATAAAAGATCTTTTCGCAGCAGCATCATTTGTAAATATTGTTTTTTCTACTTTTACAGTTATTTATTTTTATAAAGTGATCCTGCTTTCATTTGACAAAAAAACTGCTTTCTTTTCTACATTAATTTTTTGCCTGTTCCCTTTTCAGGTTTGGCTAAGCATTTCCGGTCTTCCCGAATCAATTTTTTTCTTCTTTATAATAACAGGAATATATTATTTTATTAAATGGAAATTTTACGGCGGAAAAAAAATAAATTTAATTCTCAGCGCCGTCTCATTTGCTTTATCCAACGGATTTAGATATGAAGGATGGCTTTTTAGCGGAGTTCTCGTGCTGCTGGTTCTTATGGATATCATTGTCGAAAGGAAGGTAACACGGAAAACCATTATCAATTTTTTTATTTCTTTAATTTCCATTTCTACTATAGTCTGGTGGCTTGTACAAAATTACATTGATCATCAGAATATGTTTTTCTTTGCGGAAGAAACGACGAAGATTTTTAAAGAGTTTAATACAGCGGGATTTCTGCAGCGTCTTGTTCAATATCCGACATTTACTTTTTTTATTGCTCCTCTGACAACTTTTTTTGCAATAAAAACTTCATTCGATGTATTGAGAAGTAAACGGATTACTCCGGCAAGAATTTTTTTACTTTTTAATATTCTCGAGCTTTTACTGCTGATGCTGCAGGGAGTTCTCGGTACAGGCGGGACGAATATGATATCAAGATATATTGTGATAAATGCGTTGCTTTTTATTCCGTTTGCAGTTCAGCAGGCATTTGAATTCAGGAAAATTATTGCCGTTCTCATTTTAGGAATTATCATAACAATAAATGTTTTATGGAGCTTTTATTATCCGCAGCCATTCCGGGAGGATACATTTGAAGTTGGAAATCTTTTGAAAGACCTGGAGAAAAAGGATTACGTCAGGGAAAACGGAAAAATTTATTTCGAAGAAGTACAGGGATATTTCGATGTCTTTTCAATTCAGGCATTATCAAACAATCCTTCGAAGTTTATTCTTGGTGATTTCCCGACAATTAAATCCATTGAAAAGAAAAACAAGAAGAATAAAAAACAGCCGACTGAAGAAGAGCTGAATATACTTGAGTTAAAAGATTATCTTGAAAAGAATAACATTAAAATAGCTGTTGTAAAAAGCGATGGATATACCGACAAGCTGAAAAAACTTAGTTATAAAAATGAGGAAATCGGTGATTACAAATTGTTTTATCTCGAAAACAGAGATGCAAATTTTAATGACTCATCAATTTCTCTGTTTACAAAAAACATTATCAAGCTTGTTGATAATCCGGATTTAATAAATTTCAACAAGCTTATCGCAATGAAAAATTACAGTATAGACAATACAAACTTCGGACTCAATCCACAGACTGTATCTTTAAATTGGGGAGCAATAAATCCGAATATATTAGATAGTATTGATTACGAAAACCTCGACTATGACAGGTATTCTTCTGTGATTGATATAAGGTCGGCGGAAACCGATTCAGTAGTCTACAGCACTTATGCAAAAATTTTCTCGGACAGAAACATTGAAGATCTTATTGAAAAAAATAATATAAGAAACATAATTGTCCTTAAGCCGTTTGCAATTCTTAATTATTCCAAAAGATATTTAAGCTCGCCGTTTGAAGGAGGAGTTTACAAATTGGAAATCCGGTTAAGAGATAATAAATTAAAAAAAGATTTATTAGTTTATAGAGGAGACAGTCTTTTTAAAAAAGATACTTCGGAAGTCAGGGATACAATCAAAACTAAAATCAGTTTGGTTGATTCAATTAAAACGGTAAGTAAGAAAACCATTTCTAAAAGCATTAAGGATACTCTTGTTATGAATTATGCTCTTGGGACTATCATAGCAATGTTTCCCGATACTGATTACAATAAAATTGTCACCAAGTCTAGCACTGATATTTACAGGATGTTAATGAGAAACGGGCTGGAAGTTTTTTTTTCACAAAGATATCAGGGTGACCAGTTTTTAAATTGGGTGTTCAATTATTTTTAATTTGATTCCTGCTTTATCCGATTAAAAATAAATTTTTAATGTATTGTTGATTTTAACATACAAAATTAATAAGTTGTAACATAATTCTCGTTTAAACCAACTTATTTTTAAACCCCGCAAAAAAGGAGTGAGACAAATGTATCCTGAAATTAAAAAAAAGTCGAAAGGGCAAAATGTAAAATTATGGCAGGCATTTCTAAATGAACATGGTTTTAACCTTGGAGAGCCGGACGGAGATTTTGGAAAAAATACTGAAACTGCAACAAAGAAATATCAAAGCGATCACAATCTTGAAGCCGATGGTTGTGTGGGAGAAAATACATGGAAAGCTGCGATAGCCGAAGGTTTACAGATGGCTTCATCAGGTCCGGAAATTCCGGAAGCAAATGCTGCAGCCCCGACAGGGAGTGGATTAACATTCGCTCAGCTTAAAAAAATAATGATCGGAGCAAAAACTTCCGATATTGAAACCTTTATTGAACCAATAAAAACAGTAATGGAAAAATATGAAATTAATACTCCGCTAAGGATCGCACATTTTCTTGCGCAGCTTGGACATGAAAGCGGCTCTATGAGATACAAACAGGAAATTGCCAGTGG
This sequence comes from Bacteroidota bacterium, assembly GCA_030855105.1. GTDB lineage: Bacteria > Bacteroidota > Ignavibacteria > Tepidaquicellales > Tepidaquicellaceae > JAGPCH01. Next base: position 15,446 of record JALYRX010000034.1, read on the forward strand.
TGCAGCCTATGAAGGAAGACGCGATCTTGGAAATACACAGACAGGTGACGGCAGAAAATTCAAAGGGCATGGCTTAATTCAAATAACAGGGAGAGCCAATCATACAGCTTATGCAAAATATGTAGGAGATTTAGATCTCATTGATAATCCGGAAAGATTGGGAAGTGAACCCGCTCATAGCGCAGGAGCTGCAGCCTGGTTTTGGATGACAAAAAATCTTAATTCATATGCCGATAACGATGATGTTTTGACAATTACAAAAAGAATAAACGGCGGCACAAACGGACTCCAGGACAGGAAGGATTATTTAGTGAGGGCTAAACGGGCACTGGGAATGTAGTTATTAAAAAAAAATTTATATTTTATATAGATTTATATTTCCGGATAAACCAGATTAAAATATTATTTAATTTAAACCATGCAGAAATAAAATTGTCTAATCTTGCATTAGCTTAAAAAACATTTTTTAACTTTAAATTTTTAAAGTTATGTTAACTGATACCGGTTTACTAAATCCTTTCGTTCCCAGCAATTCACGTCCCTGGAGTAAAAAGCTTGTAACACATCTACTTAACAGAACAATGTTCGGTGCCAAAGTATCGGATGTGAATTCTGTTCTAAGTCTCACGCCAGACGAGGCAGTTGAACTTTTATTTCAAAACCTTTCTTTACCGGCACCTCCGGGAACATGGGTAACTGAATTGCCAACAAATAATAATATTCTCAACAATACAAGAATGAAAGAGCTTCGTCTTTGGTGGCTCAAGCAAATGTATTTGCAGCCAGTTTCATTCAAAGAGAAAATGGTATTGTTCTGGCACAATCATTTTACTTCCGAAGCAAACGTTGTGAAAGTACCTCAATTCATGTATATTCAAAATACACTCTTCCGGTCAAATACTTTTGGAAATTTCAAAGACCTTACAAAGATGGTCACGCGGGATCCTGCAATGCTTTTTTATTTAGACGGAATAAAAAATACTGCCAACAGACCGAATGAAAATTATTCGAGAGAGCTTGTCGAATTGTTTACTATCGGGATAGGAAATTATACCGAGACCGATGTTCAGGAAGGCGCAAGGGCATTAACCGGCTGGATCATAAACGGACTTACATCTGAATTTATTCCTTCCAGACATGACAACGGACAAAAAACTTATCTCGGTCAGACGGGAAATTTTGATGATGACGATGTTGTAAATATAATTTTTACCAAACCCGAAACTGCAGTATTTTTTTGCAATAAGCTTTATAGAAATTTTATTAATCAGAAAGAAGATATGTCTTATGCAATGCCTGTTATTAACGAGCTTGCCGATTTGCTTCGAAATAATAATTATGAATTGATGCCTGTCTTAAAAACTTTATTCAAAAGCCAGCTTTTCTTTTCGGAAAATATTATCGGCTCAATTATTAAATCGCCGATTGATACAATGATGGGAGCGGTAAAGCAAATGAATATTGCTTTAAATTTATCAAGTACTTCAAACAGAGATTTAAATTACATAAATACCGAAGCTGCTGATGCCGGACAGCAGGCATTAAACCCTCCTAATGTAAGAGGATGGATCGGATACCGTGACTGGATCAATACGAATTCACTTCCGACAAGAAATTCTTTTTGTGAAAGTATAGTAACAGGAATTAAAAAAGATCTGACACCAACCGGCTATTCTGTTGATCCTGTTCCGTTTGCAATGACTTTTCCTTTTCCTAATGATGCAGTAAAATTGGTAAATGACATAAGTGAGCATCTTGTTAGAATTACATTTTCTCCAAAACAAAAAGATCAGTTGCTTCTTACACTGCTCGACGGCTCTGCTGTCTATGATTGGAACATTAATGATCCGGAGGCTTCGTCGCGTCTGAAAAAATTTTTAAAAGCATTAATTTATCTTGCGGAATATCAGTTAACTTAAAAATTTAAGCAAACTCAGTATTGACAACTTTAAAAAGCGCGATAGATGTTATATAAAATTAGCTTTGTCAATTACATTATCAACCACATCATTTTGAATATCAATTTATAAATAAGTTTTAAAAGGAGACACAGGCAATGAAAAGAAGAGATTTTATAAAAACCATTGCAATCGGAAGTGCAGGTGCAGCATTGACATTTAATTCGATTCCGCTAAAAGCACTCGGGATGAATTCAATAGCTTCAAGATTTTTAAATCCTTTTATCGAAACTGATAAAGTTCTTGTTGTCATTCAGCTCTTAGGAGGTAATGACGGACTCAATACGGTTATTCCTTATCAGGACGGTCAATATTATATTAAAAGACCTAATCTCGGAATTTCTTCATCATCTGTTTTGACTATTCCTGATTCTACCATGGGACTGCATCCTGCTTTAACAGATTTCAGAAATTTATTGCAGGATGGAAAGATGGCTATTGTTCAGAATGTCGGATACCCAAATCCTAATCTTTCACATTTCCGTGCTACGGATATCTGGCACACTGCTTCCGATTCAAATCAATATCTCACAACCGGCTGGTTAGGAAGATATCTTCATGAAGAATATCCGAATTATCCAAACCAAAATCCTCCCGACCCGATGTCTATTCAAATCGGTACAAACTCGGATCTATCTTTAATTTCTCAGGTCGGAAATATGTCGTTGACTTTTCAGGATCCGAATCAATTTTATCAGTTGGTTCAGGGTACTTCTTTTAGCGGTTACGAAAGATTAAAAACTCTCGCGGGTGATGAATTAAATTTCACAAGAAAAGTCTCTGCGGATTCTTTACAATATGCTGCACGTGTAAAACAAGCTGCCGATGCAGGAGAAAACCTTGCGACCTATCCAATAAATAATAGTGTTGCCGATCAGCTAAAAATAGTTGCCAAGCTTATAGACGGAGGATTGCAGACAAGATTGTATGTTGTTACTATGGGCGGCTATGACACCCATTCCAATCAATTAACATCGCAGCAGAATTTATTGAGCCAGCTTAATTCGGCTATCTCGGCTTTTTTAGAAGACTTACAACTTAACACTATTAACAACCGTGTTATAGGAATGACAGTATCTGAATTCGGCAGACGTGTTCAGGAAAACGGCAGCGGAGGAACTGACCACGGGACCGCCGCGCCAATGTTTATCTTCGGTGATCTTGTTAATAACGGAGTCTATGGAAATAATCCTGATCTTGTAAATTTATCAAGTGGAAATTTAATTTTTCAATATGATTTCAGACAGATATATGCATCGGTTCTCAAACAGCTGTTTGCTGCGAATGACCAGGAATTGCTGAATGTCTTGCTGCAGCCGTTCAATACATTACCATTGATTATTCCTCAAATTCCTCAACCGGGTAAACAATCAAGCAAAGATTTTATTTTAAGCCAGAATTTTCCTAACCCGTTTAATCCTGTTACGAAGATCAGCTATACTTTACAAAATGAATCTTATGTTTCATTAAAAATTTATGATACTTCAGGAAAGGTAGTGCAGACGCTTGTTAGCGGGTATAAGAATGCCGGCCAGTATTCCGTTACATTTGATGTTTCCGGTAAATCAAATTTGTCAAGCGGAATTTATTTCTACAAGCTGAAAGCCGGAAGTTATGAAGATACAAAAAAAATGACACTGATAAAATAGTTATGAATACAATTGGGAATCGGTAAAAAAGTTTATAAAAATGTTTAAATAGTTTAATTTAATTTGAGCCACTCTCCATCTTTAATCTATGTGACCTCTGTGCCTATGTGGTTAAAAGATGTTTTAAGACGGGACTTTATCAAGTTGGATTACTGGGTTTAATTAAAAATTCCTCAAAATATAGAGCAGAGTATTGATGAAACTTAATCTTTTTTTACTCACCATTATTATTTCATTTTCACTTTCGAATAAAACTTTTTCACAGAGAATTTTATTTCAATCCGATTTTGAAAATCTGAATTTAACTTCTCCCGACAGCTTGCCTCAAGGCTGGAAAAAATTAGATGCAGACAGTAATTTCTTCGGGAGAGGAAAGGGCTGGGCGGTCAGAGACACAACCCAGATTTTAGGAGGTGATACAGTTGTAAACAAGCCGCGTGCTCACAGCGGAAAAAAATCTTTGCACATCTCTTGGTTTTCCGGGAAGGGTGGAAGTTATGAAGGAGATGATTGGGTTTGGACAGACAGCCTTCGGATTATTCAGGGAGACAGCTTAATTTTTTGGGCTTTGCTTGGGAATACACAGGGAATTTTTTATTATGTTGATTCAGTGCAGATATGGTTGTGCTCCGCTCAAACGCCTGTAGCAGCACATACACGTTTAGTTACATTAAAAAGTAATCTCGATACTAATTTTAATATATGGACTGAACATAAATTTAGTTTATCACAGCTTGCCGGACAGAGAACTTATATTGCATTCAGATATTACCTCCCGGTTCAGAATGCTTTGTGGTGCAATATAGATGATATGTTTATAGGCAATCGTTCGTCTACTATAGGTATAACTCAGCTGCAGTCTGGTATCCCCGAAAAATTTTCTTTATCACAAAACTATCCTAATCCTTTTAATCCTGCAACGAAAATAAAATTTGATATTCCGAAAGATCTAAGTGGCAGGATGCAGAATGTCGAGATCGAAATCTATGATGTTATCGGAAAAAAAGTTGCTACATTGGTAAATGAAAAACTTTCCGCAGGAGTATATTCTGTCAGTTGGACTGCAGGAAATTTTTCAAGCGGTGTTTATTACTATACCCTAATTACGAATGATTTTATCCAAACAAAAAAAATGACATTATTAAAGTAAGTATTAATTTTTACTTCCTTAGTTCATCAAGAACTTTCTTTCCATTTTCATTTTTAGGATTTAGTTCAACAGACTTCGCATAATTTTGCAAAGCCAAATCTTTATTTCCTGTAAGCAAATATGCTTCACTTAGGCTATCGTATGCATTTGAAGAATTCGGGAATTGCCCGATGTTGAGTTTAAATATCTCAATTGCATCAGCATACAACTTTCTTTTTATTAATTCATATCCAAGAGCATTAAGCTGCTGTTCCGAAAAATCATAATTTTCCGCCTCTTCTGATTTTAGTTTTTTATACTCGTCAATTGCTGCACCAACTCCGTTTAACATTAATTTGTGATCGATAGCTTCATTTATAGATGGCTTCGTAATAATTTCTTTAACTTTAATAATATGCCCACTCTTAACTCTCATTGAAATATTTTTTACATTATCAAAGTTTTCTATCGGACTCCCGGCAAGCACTAAAAAATTCGACTCATACCCGTCTTTAATTTGTGAAATATTTTTACCGGGATAAATTGCTTCTGTTGTTATCTTTGTCCACATTTCAAGAAGTTCAGCATTATCAAATATGTTATAATTTTTTATATTCATAATTTCATCAAGCGATGTCTTATCCCCGTTGTCGGTACCTATTGCTATAATCACTCCTTTGGTTTTTAGCAGTTTAAGATTTGCCGTGTGTATCTGGTCTATATTTTTTATTTCTCCAAGCGGTCTGTGGCTTGAAGTTGTAGTAACTATCACCGTTTTGTTTTTTGCAGCAAGTTCAGCATCGGTTTCAGATATTAGTGCTAATGGAAGATGGTTTATCTCATCGACTCCTGCTGTCAGAGCATTGTGAAAATCATCCGAACTCGCAACATGTGCTGAAACTCTGTAACCATCATCATGCGCTTTCTTTACAATTGCCGGCAGTAAATCAGGATTCAATCCTTTCTGTCCAAAATATTTACTGTCATCTTTTCTTTTTTCATATTCCTCGGAATGCTCAAGATAAATTTTTATGAAATCGGGTTTGCCAAGTTTTATTAAAGGCCATTTATTTTAAATATCTTTTTCATTATCAATAATAAAATATGCCTGGTTCTCCATATCTTTATTTGTCCAGCCGGAAAACAGTCCTTCATCTGCAATGAACTTATAAATCTGTACCGGATGCCCGCCGGTAGCTGTTAATCCTCCGTTTGAATATATTATATCTACACTCTCGGGAATATTTACAAATGTTTTAAGAGGCTCTGTTAGTTTTGATGTATTGTTTGGGTTTTTAATATAAAAAATTCCCTGCCTTAAATATTTATCAATCTGCTCTTTGTAATCCTTTCCGTCTGCAATGATATGATTATGCGCATCTGCAAAAGGCGGGACCACATACATATTTAAGAGATCAATGGTTGAATCTATTTTTCCGTTATAGCTCATCATAAAATTTCCATCCACAGAAAAGAAGTCTTTTTTTTCAAACCCATCTCCATTATAAATATTGCCATTGATGAACCTGAAATTTTTTTCATGAGAAAATGTAAAATCGCTGAATGCAATAAGGAAAGTTAAAATAAGTAATGTTCTCTTCATATTAAAATTTTTTTTAAATTTATACGGAAGGAGGGTTTCAATGTTACTTAGCAGCGCCAATAAAGAAAAAGAATTGTCTGTATCTAAAATGAAAGAAAACCGATCGATATTTTATTTGTGCGGAATGTCAAAAATTTTTAATCAACAAAGTTTAACTTTTCTAACTTTTCATTTACAAGTTTTTCAGCTCTTTTAAAATCAACTTCACTAACATCACTTTTTTGTTTACTTAATTCCTGTAAAATTTCTTCCTGAATTTTTCCCCGCAGTAATGCAACTGAATATGGAATTCTATGAAAGGTCACCATCGAATATTTTGGCATAAACTTCTCCGGAAACTTTTTAAACAGTTCTGATTCAATCTTCTTTTTAAGCTGAAATTTTTTGTCTGCAACCAAATCTCTCATCTCGATAAAATTTTCCTGGGCAAGGTCTGCGATTGCATCCGAGTTGACTTTGCGGAGAGTCTGATATTCTTTGAAAATTTTTTCCCAGTCACTCCCAAACTTTTCTATACAATCATTTAAATAAGTACAATCTTCAAAAGCTGCATTCATACCCTGACCGAAGAACGGAACAATTGCATGAGCAGCATCACCGAGCAGCGCAACTTTATGTTCCTGCACCCACGGAGAACATTTTATAGTTATTAAACTTCCTGTAGGATTATGAAAATAATCTTCAAGAAGATCAGGCATCAGACTCAATGCATCCGGAAATTGTTTTTCAAAAAATGTTTTAACTTTTTCTTTTGAATCAAGATATTCAAAACTATTCTCTCCTCCGAGAGATTTATCGTAAGCCATAAATAAAGTACATGTATAACTTCCTTCAAGATTAGGCAGAGCAATTAACATAAACGAACCTCTCGGCCAGATGTGCAAAGCATTCTTCTCCATTAAAAATTCTCCGTCCTTGCCGGCAGGAATTGTCAACTCTTTATACCCGTAATTTTCGTACTCCTGTGAAAAATCAAATCTAGGAATCTTCAGCATCTCCATTCTCACGGCAGAGGTAGAGCCGTCGGTGGCAATTACTGCATCGGATTTCACTTTTGAAGATTGATTCGTCAGATCATTGTGAAAACTTACTTCGGCATTTTTGAAATCAACACCGCTGCATCTTTGATTGAAATAAATTTTGACATTGGAATTCTTTTCTGCAAGATTCATTAATGACTTATTCAATTCAGCTCTTGATACGGCATTTATATATTCCGAGTCATCTTTGCCATACCGCTGAAAGTTCAATTCTCCTGTTACCGGGTGAATCATTCTTCCATACATGGGAATAGCAATTTTCTTTATCTCATCAAACATTCCCACTTCCTTCAATGCGTGAATACCGCGTGTCGAAAGCGCGAGATTGATTGACTTCCCGCCGTCTAAGTTTTCCTTTCGCATATCCGGTCTTCGTTCATAGACATTTACATCGAAGCCTCTTTTTGCAAGATAGACCGAAAGCAGTGAGCCGGCAAGCCCTGCGCCGACTATTGTGATTTTATGCATAATGCAAGATTACTGTAATATTTTAAAATGAAAAGGACAAATTTATTTATCAACACTATTTATCAAATGTAAACCATTTTTAGAAATGTAAACCATTTTTATTATTGACATACAAAAATAGAACCGTTATATTTGTAAAAAAAAATAATTTATGGAAACTTCCTCTTTAACAATCAAAGGTCAAATTGTTGTACCTTCCAGAATACGAAGAAAGCTTGGTTTAAAAAAAGGTTCAAAAGTCGGTTTTATTGAAAGCGGAGATAAAGTTATTTTGCAGCCTTTAGATAAAGGTTATTATAAAAGTTTAATCGGTATTGGCGGAACAAAAGGAAAAGCATTGAAATCGCTTTACGATGATAAGAAAAAGGAAAGAGATTTATGAAACGTTACGTCTTTGACAGCAGTGCCTTGATTTCTTATCTCGATGGTGAACAAAATGCAGGAAAAGTTGCAGATTATCTGGAGGAAATAAATGAAAAAGAAATGGAAGCATTTCTATGTGTTGTGAATTTTGGAGAGATTTATTATCACTTTTTGAGGACCGGTGGGAATAATACTGGGGAAACGATTCTGGGAGTAATTAGAACTCTACCAATAAAGATAGTTGAAGCAAACATAGAATTGACCCTAAGTGCGAGTAAGATTAAAGCATTTAATAAAATGTCTTATGCCGATTGTTTTGCTGCAGCACTAACAGAAAGCAAGAAGGGAATTCTTATAACAAGTGATAAAGAATTTAAGCAAGTAGAGAAAAACATAAAGATAGATTTTTTATGAGAGGAGATTGGATGAATGAATAGAGATCTGCAACTAAAGATAACTACGCTTTATGAAAAAGTAGAACTTGAAAAATTATCAACTGAAAGTTTAATTATTTGGATAGTTGGTAAAAGTCAAGAAAAAGAATTAAAGCTTTCAGCAGAAGAAATTGTTTTGGAATGTTGGTTATTAAATCCACAAAAACATTCAATGAGAGGCTATCCCCAATTTCCAGATTCAAGTGTAGTAATAAAACGGATAGGAGAAATGAAAGGAAAAAAAGGACTCTTGAAGGGTTCCGAAATGGGGGGATATGAGTTAACTGATATTTCAAGGGTTAGATATTTTGACTTAAGAGCATTAGTTGAAAATCAAAAAGTAAACGAAAAAAAAGGTATTAATACAGCAAATAGAAGTCTGAGTTCGCTTGAAGAGGCTCCATTCAAACGATTGATAAAAACACCCGCATATAAAAAATTTATTGAAAATAAGCTTGAGCAAATTGTGGAAACAGATTTTTTATACTTCTATGGAATAAATTGGCATAGTAAAAAAAGTTTTATTCAAAACAGATTAAAAAATGTTGACTCTATAGTTGATTCTTTTTCTCAAAAAGATTCAAAACTACTAGAAGTAAAAGAGTATTTAAATAGTAAATTTAAATCGACAAGGCAATCATTAATTAACAATTAACCAAAATGAAAAAAAAGGACAGAAATAAATCAAATGAAGTATCAACAGTTCATGTAAATTATGGAAAATTATTAGAAAGCAAACTTTTAGAATGGAGAGGAGGATATCAACATATTAGAGGAATTGCCGAATACATATCAAATAGTGATGATTCTTATCGAAGATTAAGAAAATTCAATAGTCAAAAAATTGTAGTCAGTATACTTTCAAAGACCGGAAGAAAATTAACAAAAGTTACAATTGAAGATGAGGCCGAAGGAATGAGCTTAGAAGATCTCGAAAACAAGTTTTTTCAATATTACGACAGTTATAGTGGAAGAGAGCAAGGAGAACAAGTGACAGGAAGGTTCGGAACTGGAGGAAAGGCTTATGCAATTATGAATTTCAAACATTGTTGGATTACATCTACCAAAAATAAATTTCAATGCAAATTTTGGTTCAAATGGGATGAACAGAAGAAAATAATTATTAAAGGCTATAATAATGACGGATATATAAATAAACCTGTTGAAGATTGCGACGGAACAAAAATCGAACTTGTTGAAGGAATTAATAATAAAACAGAGTTGATAGATTTTTTCACTAAGCTTGAAAAGACTACTAGAATAAGGAACGTGTTAAAATCACAAGAAGTTTTTTTTAATATTTATAAAAAGAATGATACTATAGAAAATGAAAAACTTGAATATAAAGGACCAAATCCCAATGACGCCTCTAAAGATTGGGTTTTTGAGTTGCCACCTAAATTAAGAAATCTAAACGAAGAAGAAAATCTTTTTGTAGTCAGATATTTTGAAAAAAAATTGAACGATGAAAATTTCATTGATATTTCTGATGGAATCTCTTCTGTTTCGGATTATGATATAACTAAACTTGATGGAAGACCATTTTCAAAATATTTGAACGGTGAATTGATTATTAGACAGTTACAAGATTCAAATGCAGTAAAAGAGAACAGGAAAGGATTAGAAGAAGGAAATGATTTAACCATTGAGATAGAAGATTTTTTGAGAGAATGCGTTAGAAAGGCTATTAATGAAATAGAAATATTACATAAAGAAAGAGAGAAAAATAGAAACATTGAAGTTTCAAATGAAAAAATAAAAGAACTTAATAAGTTTTTGAAAAAGTGTGAAATGAATTTCAAGAATGAGCTAAAAGAACTTGTAAGAAAATTTAAAACTGAAGATAGAATTAATGGCGGGAGTAGTGATCAAGAGGATGAGCCAATCAAAATATATAGAAAACCGACAACTGATGATGCAAAGGAAAATTTAATAAAAGGTTTTTGGGTAAAGAATGCCGGAGCTAATTCAGGAAATGGTACAAATGTAACTCACACTTCTACCAGTGTTCCAGAATTTATTCCAGACCCAAACGGTAATGAACATGCTGTTGAAGTTGGAAAAAGAGGAATAGCTGAAAGAACTGAACGTACAAAGAAAAGTGGGCTTCAAGTACTTATGTCCGATGATAATTCAATTCCTGAAGTTGAACCTCCTTATTATAGTGAATATGACGATCCAGTGAGTGATAGAGATATGATCACAAAAGGCATTATATGGATAAATGCTAATAATCCAATAATTCGTAAAGGAAGAGAGAAAAAAGAAAACGAAGCAATCTTTAAAGAAAATGTAGCTAATTATGTTTTGTTAGTAGTTTCTCAATACTAAGCTCAGAAAATTCTTGATAGTCAATCTCCAGATGAGAGAAATGACCCCATGCTTGAATTCCGGAAAAGATTTTTTGAATTACAGAGAAATTTAAGAGAGGATAAAGAACTTAATTATTATGAAGATGAGTTTAACGGTTCTAAGTAATTCATTTGAAACTGTAACCAGTCTGATATACTATTAATGCATTAGAGCAGTATGTCCACCTTTAATGTTATCCTGCTTGCACCATTTTAATTGTGCAACAAACAATTCAATTTGCATAATAATTTTTCTCACTTCTTTACCCCAACATAAAGTCCTCTGTTTGCCATCAGTCCTTCCTTCAAATAACCGGATTTTAAACCTTCGCTTTTCATAATATCCAAAAAATCCTTATGCTCATACATCGCAAGCTGATGATTCTCCGTTATGTACTTTACTCCTTTCTTATCTGCAACTAAAATATGGAAATCTATGTAAGCGATGTTCTGCTTCCGGCGTGTTACATTCACTCTGTAAATTTTAAGATCAGGTTCATTTACATAGACTGCATGAACTAAATTCGGCTCGAATGTCCCCGGTGTAATGAACGCTTCGAATATTAAAACACCTCCGGCTTTTAAATGCCCGGCAAAATTCTTGATGGTTCGTTTCAGCTGACTCTTGCTTGTAATGTGAGCGATTGCAGCGAACAGACAAACTATCACATCAAATTGCTTATTCAAATCAAACTTTCTCATGTCACTGTTATGAAATTTCATATCCGGAAATTTTTTCTTAGCCACTTTCAGCATATCCTTATCCAAATCAATTCCTGTTATAGTATAATATTTTTTCAGATACTCAATGTGATTACCGGTTCCGCAGGCGACATCAAGCATTTCCCTGCCGGGTGAATTCTTGTATTTTTTTATTAAAGAGTGAATCTTCCCGCTCTCAGATTTGTAATCCTTCCATGAATAAACTTTATCGTAATATTTCGCGGTCTGTTTATACATTTTCCGAAAATAATATTTTTGAAAAATTGTAAACGTCTTCAAATGTATTATACAGCGGCACCGGCGCGACCCTTATCACATCCGGCTCTCTCCAGTCACACACAACACCGCTTTCCATTAATTTTTTATACAAGTCTTTCCCGTTACTTTTTATTCTTAATGACAACTGGCATCCTCTTTCATTTTTATCCGATGGTGTTATGATCTTTATTTTATTATTCTTGCTTTCAATGATCAAAAATTCAAGATAGTCCGTCAGCTTCTCACTCTTTTCTCTCAATGCTTTCATTCCAACCTCATCAAAAATATCGAGAGATGCTTTTAACGATGCAAGCTGAAGTATCGGTGGATTACTGAGCTGCCAGCTTTCAACGGTTGGTATTGGGATGTATTTGTGATCCATCAAAAATCTTGTTTGCTTATCATGTCCCCACCAGCCGAGAAATTTCGGAATTGAATCATCATTCCCGCCTGTACGGGCAGGCAACAAATTATCATGCACATAAGCTCCTCCGATTGCGCCCGGACCGCCGTTCATGTATTTGTAATTACACCAGACCGCAAAGTCAACATTCCAGTCGTGAAGTTTGAGTTCAAGATTTCCAACTGCATGAGCAAGATCAAATCCTACTATAATATTTTTCTTATGTCCGGCTTTTACAAGTCTTTCAAAATCAAATGCCTGACCGGAATAATAATTAACACCCGCAAACCAAACCAATGCAATCGAATCTCCATCTTTCTCAATCATTGCTTCAATATCATCCGTCCTGATTGTATCTTCTCCTTCACGCGGTTTCATCTCAATTAAAGAATTCTCCACATCATAGCCATGAAATTTTATTTGTGACTGAACTGCATAATGGTCCGACGGAAAAGCATTTGCTTCAATCAAAATTTTATGACGCTGTTTAGTCGGACGGTAAAAAGAAACGAACAGCAAATGAAGATTCGTAGTTAGTGAATTCATATTCACAACTTCATCCGTCTTTGCTCCGACCAGTCTTGCTGTTTGTTCAGTAAGAAATTCATGATAAGGAAGCCATGGGTTTTTTGCTTCTGTATGACCTGCCAATGCAATTCTCTCCCAGTCAAGTATTTCCTGTTCAACATAATCCCGAACTGATTTCGGTTGAAGTCCGAGAGAATTACCTGCAAGATAAATTACATCTTCACCGTTTTTATTTTTCGGAATGTAAAATTTTTCGCGATAATGTTTTAATTGATCAAGATCGTCGAGTTCTTTTGCGAAAGTGTTGTCATTTTTAAATTTCATATTTTTATTACATTAAAAACATCTCATGGTTTCCCATTTTGATATTCGTTTATTAGCGATTTGGTTAAAGATAGCTGGTTTTATCAAATCATTTAATTTATTTCAAAGGCTTTTGGGTTAATGTACTATTCAATACCCCTATCCATGTTCTTATTAATAATGAAAGTGTTTCGATCAATAATTTAGATTTTAGATTTCAAAATTTTAGATTTACGATTGGTAACTTTACAAACTTTACAAACTTTACAAACTTTATGATCTTTATGAACTTTATGAACTTTATAATCTTTATGAACTTTTAATTTAAAGCAATATTTTTTAAATTATTTTAAATTGAAATGCTGAATTAAGTCTTTGTTATCCCATTGGCAAATATTAAATCTTTATGTGAAGAATAGAAAACAAAAATTTGTCTATGACAGGAAGAAAATTTTAATAAAATAATTTACTGAAACATTTAATTTTATTTAACGAAAAAGCAAATAATTCAAAATTTAAAAACATCCTGAAAAATGAAAAAAATATTCTACCTGCTTGTATTATTACTTATCACATCTTCCGCATATTCACAACTCCCAAATAATAATATGTATCTTCTTAAAAATCTAAATTTGCATCCTATTCCTGTTCAGTTTGGAGCACCATGGGATTATGCTGCTATATGGGGTTACGTTGCACCGGACGGAAGAGAGTATGCAATTCTCGGATGCGTGCTGGGAACGGCATTTTATGATGTGACTGATTCCGTAAATATACATGAAATCGATTTCTTTCCCGTCCAAATTGATACTGTAAATCCGGACCAGGGAGTTTTATGGAAAGAGATGAAAGTATATTCACACTATGCTTATGTTGTATCGGAAGAGTCTGGAAGCGGAGTTGATATCTATGATCTGCAGTATCTTCCTGATTCAGTAGTTTATGTTAGAAAATATTTGGCTGCGGGACATAGCTCAACACATTCCATTTCCCAGGAAGGTCCTTATCTTTATCTGAATGGGAGTAATGCATCTTTCGGACACGGCACTATAGTTTTAGATCTTTCAAATGATCCTTCAAATCCTGTTCTAAAAGGAAAATGGAATACAAGATATGTACATGACTGCAGGGTTCTGAGAGATACAATTTTTGCTATGAATATTAATGACGGCAACATCACAGTAATTGATGCGAGAAATAAAGACAGCCTGAAGACAATTACTCAATGGCTAAATCTTCCGAATCCCGCTCCGCACAACTGTGCTCTTACAAAAGACAGGAAATATTTGTATGCAACCGATGAAGTCGGAGGAATTCCAAGACTCCTGAAAGTCTGGAACATTCAAGATCTTTCGAATGTAACGCAGGTTACTACATGGCAGCCGACAAATATAACGACATCAATAGTTCATAATGTAGAAATATACGGCGACACTGCTGTCATTGCGCATTACACTGCAGGAGTAAGAGTTCTTAATATTTCGAACCCGGCTCAGCCGGTTGAGATTGCCTGGTACGATACCTATCCGCTTAACAACGGCAATAGTTACTTAGGATGCTGGGGAGTTTACCGTTTTCCTTCGGGAAAAATAATTGCTTCGGACATGAAGACAGGTTTGTATGTTTTGAAAATCGGAAACTCGGTTGGTATAAATGAGAATAATAATTTAGTTGAAGATTATAGATTGGAGCAAAATTATCCCAATCCGTTTAATCCGGTTACAACTATAAGTTATGTGATACCGGCAGGGGCGCATAATTATGCGCACGTACAAATAAAAGTTTTTGATATTCTTGGGAATGAAGTAGCAACATTAGTAAATGAAAAACAAAATGCCGGAAATCATTCAGTCAACTGGGCTGCAACAAATTTTTCGAGCGGGATTTATTATTATAGGCTTAGCACAGAAAACTTTTCAGATACAAAGAAGATGATTTTGCTGAAATAAATTTTAAAACATTTTTCAAAAAATTTGCTTAACCTTAAACTGAATTTATTCCAATGTTCATAATTGTAAATTAAAATGTTAATGAATTAATAATTAAAACTCTACCATCTATCCGTATTTTATTTTCATAACCAAAGTCACAGTAACGAAAATAAACGAAATAGTATTTGCAAACAAAAGCGGAATGTCTGAAATCAAAGAGCCGTATACAATCCAGATCACAACTCCGATTTCAAGCATAATCAATGTAGACAGCGAAAGATCTTTTGTATGCCGGGTTTTAATTGCTCTTATTGATTGCGGAAGAAATGCAAATGTAGTAAGTGAAGCTGCTATTAATCCGATAAGTAATGTTGTGTCCAAATAATGTATTCAAATTTTATGTTTATTAATCCTAAGATTTTACACTACAAATAGTTTTTAAAAAATTCTTCATCAATTTCATATACTGTTTTAGGTTTTAATCCTAATTCTAACTTCTCAAGCATTTCCACAAGATTTTCACCATCTACAAGCTCTATCGGAGGGACTCCATCTCTTGCTGCCTCTTTTTTAGATTCAAAAGTATATCTTCCCGTTGTTATTATTATTCCTTTATCTGCTCTTCCCATCATTGCTCCTCTAAAATCTCTTACTTGTGAAGGGTTAACTGATCCTTCATATCTTTTACATTGAAATATTACTTTAAAACTTACAAATGGATTTACTTCAAGAATTCCATGTCCATCAATTCCTCCATCCCCAGTCTTGCCAGTAACAATTACTTCCTTAAAACCAGATTCTCTTAATATTCTTTGACATAACCTTTCAAATCCTCCTGGCGAAAGACTTCTAATTGTATTTAACAATTTTGATTTATAGTTTTCTTCTTCCTCTTCTATTTGATTTAATTCTAAGGTTTTTTTTTCCTCTGTTAATTCCTCTTTTTCAAGGGGTTTTCCAACATAGCTTGAGTGAACAGATTTAAAAATGGTGTATATATCATCACTATTTAAATTTGCAGTTAAACCTTTCTCTGTTAAACTCCAAATTCCTCTTTTTGAAGAATCTAAATAACCGGATTTAACTAAATAATTCCTTGCCCATGCAATATCGTTTTCAACTTTAGGTACACCTGATTTTTTGTGTTTTTCTTCTAATTCTTGATCTGATATTTTTAGTTTTTTAACAATTAGGTCTTTAACTTCTCGGGGAGTTCCGGATCCCCCTAAATCTTTCAGAGCAATAATAATTTCATTACAATATTTTTGTAATGATTTCGGACCTGTAGGTTTTTTCTTTTCTTTTATCATCTAATTATTTTCTCTGTGTCTCTGTTTCTCTGTGTTTATTTTCGGATCGTTAACTAAATCAACTTTGAATTTATATAACTAACAATATTATCTTTACTAATTCTTTCCTGCACCATCGTGTCCCTGTCCCTCACCGTAACAGTACTGTCAGTCAGTGTTTCCGAATCTACAGTAATACAAAACGGTGTTCCGCATTCATCCTGTCTCCTGTATCTTCTGCCGACTGCTCCCGAATCATCGTAGAAAACTTTAAAATGTTTTCTTAGATCGTTGCTGATATTATTTGCAATGTCCTGCATGCCGTCCCGGTTTACAAGAGGAAAGACTGCGGCCTTGAGCGGTGCAAGTGAAGGATGAAGTCGCAGAACGGTTCTGGTTTCCGAAGAGCATGTCCCGTCGGAATTTTCTTTTACAACTGCCTCTTCATTATATGCATTACAAAGAAAAGCAAAAAAACTTCTTGAGGCACCAATGGCGGTTTCTATGACATAAGGAATAAATTTTTCCTTTGTCACGTCATCGAAGTATTCTAATTTCTTTCCGGAATACTCCGTATGTTTCCTCAGGTCAAAATCGGTTCTGTTGTGAATACCTTCTACTTCACCCCAGCCAAATGGGAATTCAAATTCAATATCAACTGCTGCTTTTGCATAGTGGGCAAGCTTTTCATGCTCATGCATTTTCAATTTCTCCTTTTTCATTCCATATTTTATGAACCAATTATATCTCTGCTCACGCCAGTAATCATACCACTTTTCATCTTCATTCGGATTTATAAAAAACTGCATTTCCATTTGTTCGAACTCTCTCGTTCGAAATAAAAAATTCTTTGTGTTAATTTCATTTCGAAATGCTTTTCCTATTTGAGCTATACCGAAAGGTAATTTTTGTCTTGATGATTCTTTTATGTTATTGAAATTAACATAACTGCCCTGCGCAGTCTCCGGTCTTAAATAAACTATGTTTGAAGATTCTTCGAGCGGTCCGATGTATGTTTTAAATAATAAGTTAAAGCTTCTTGCATCGGTGAATGTATTTTTATTTCCACAGCTCGGACATACAATCTCGTTTAAAAAAATATTTGGATTTGCAAAGAAAGCTTTCTCAGCATCTTCCATGCTGTTTACCGGTATCCCAACTTCAGCGGATTCAACTGCTGTTTTGTAAATCGCTTCCTTGCTTTTTTGTGACAACATTTCAAAGAGCACATCAATCCTGTACCGCGATTTACAATTTTTGCAATCAGCCATCGGGTCGGAAAAATGTTCTATGTGTCCGGAAGCTTCCCAGACTTTTGGATGCATAAGTATCGAAGCATCGAGTCCTTCAATGTTCTCTCGATATGTCATTTCTTTCCACCAGGCTTCTTTAATATTTCTAAGAAGCTCTACGCCAAGCGGACCGTAGTCATAGCAGCCGTTAAGCCCTCCATATATTTCAGAAGATTGAAATACGAACCCTCTTCGCTTTGAAAGCGAAACTATTTTTTCTGTTGTATCTGATTTTGATATTGTTTTTTTTTCTGACATTAAAATATTAAATAAAAATTATTTTTACAAACAACCATTGAATTCTTCATTAGATATTTTTGCTTGCTTTAAAATACCTTGTAAAGTTCCAACTGCTAATTCTTTATGCAAGGGAACTGTACATCCGATATCTCCTGATTCAGTAGTTTTCTTTAAAATAACATGACTGCCTTTTTGCCTTATACTTCTAAATCCAAGTTTTTCTAATGCTTTAATTGTTTTCTTTCCGGAAACTATGGGAAGCTTAGGCATACTCCGCTTCGAAAGTGGTTAGAATTGGTTTTGAAAAACTGTTCATAGGAAATTCTTCCAGATAAAGTTCAGTTGCCTCTTTAAGATTCTTTATTGCTTCTTCAATTGAATATCCCTGACTTACTGTCCCAACTTCAGGACATTCAGCAACATAAATTTTATCTTCTTTGTGAATTATTGCTGTTAATGTTTGATGTATCATTATGATTTTTATTTTAAATCAACTTAATATTTTGAAATTGTTAAATCAATTAATAACTTAAATTTAGAATGAGATATTTTTTTAAGGTAAAAAATAGTTATTGAAAATTCCTTTTATCAAAAGCCATAAGGCTTTAGAATTTTCCGGAGATATGCTCGATTGAATAATGATACTAATAATAGTACCAATAAACAAACTTTTCCAATCAAACTTATTTAGAGTTAGTGCTATCATTGTTAAATAATCAAGTTTTGAATTTATAATTTCAGATTGTTTTGGATTTAAAGATAACTCTGAAATCTTTTTCTTTAAGGTTTCCATCTTAACTTTAAGCTGTTCATATTCAGATGCTGAAAATTTATCTTCATCTTCAGCACCAATTAAATTCAAGTTTTCTATTTCACTTTGGAGTTTCCCCCATTTATCAGGAGCATTAATTTCTCTTTTTAAATAATTTAACCAACCTCTAAAATGTTTGATATTTTCATTCCAATCTTTTGTATTTGTGCCAGATTGAAATGTGAAATCCCCAGGTGAATAAATTACGTGAGATAAAAAGTCAGAAATTTCAGATTCAAATAAAAAAAAACCTGAATTTGCGTATTCAAATCTTGTTGACAATCCTAACCGATTTTCAGTTTCAATTATATTAAACTGAATTGGAGACAATCCCTCTAATTCAATTAAATCAAATAGTTGGTTTTTCTGTGTTAATAATAACTTCATTTAACTTCAAATTTGAAATTTGTAATTGATTTAAACCTCAACTCCAAAATCAATTTTCAATACTTCCTTCAATCCATCTTCAAAAGCTCTCGGATTATAATCCGGCATTAGGCTTTTTAGAAAAGTTATATCGGTTCTTTTTTCATACATCCCATCAGGTTTGGTAGTGTCCCACTTAATTGGTTTATCAAACTCAAAAACTTTTTCTGCGATTTCAATATACTCTTTAATTGAATGATCAAAGCCGGTTCCGATATTTACAATCTCCGGTTTGTCATAATTTTCCATAAGATAGATACACGCATCAGCGCAGTCATCAACATAAAGGGCTTCGCGTCTTGGTTTCCCGCTTCCCCAAAAAACAAGCTCGCTCCCGTCACGCTGTGCATTCACAAATTTCTGAATCATTGCAGCAATAAAATGACTGTCTTGTAAATTATAATTATCATTAGGTCCGTAAAGATTTGTCGGCATCGCTGCAATTGCATTAATTCCATACTGCTGTCTGTATAATTGACATGCGATTATTCCCATACCTTTAGCAACGGCATAACCTTTATTTGTTTCTTCCAGAGGTCCGTGCATAAAACGATTTTCATTTATCGGCTGCGGATTTTCTTTCGGATAAATACAGGTCGAGCCCGTATATAAAAGTTTTGTTTTTGGTGAAAAGTTTTTTAGCGCTTCGATTACATTTAATATCATCAAAGCATTTTGATAAAGAAAATCCGCCTGGCGTGTATTGTTAGCAAGAATTCCGCCGACAAGCCCCGCGACCATGAACACATTTTCAGGAGCTTCTTCTTTGAAAAAACTTTCGAGATCATTTTTCTTAAGAAGATCAAATCCGTCTTTTCGTGACGGTATCAAAATATTTTCGTAACCTTTTTTTTGAAGCTGCCTGGTAATTGAGCTTCCGAGCATACCTGTTGATCCGAATATTGTTATTTTATTTTCTTTGATCATATTATTTTTAAATTTCAAACGTCAAATGTTGCACAATATAATTTTAGTTTTATTTGTAACTGAAGAAATGGCTTTGTTTCCGATAAAAACTTTTCGGTTTGCATTTATTGCAAAATACTGATTTCAATGTTTAATTAATATTTAAAATATGATATGCTTTTGTAAAGTTGTTTCTATTTCAAATCTAAAATTATCAGCTGTCATTATATTAACTGTCATTTTCCTTTGTTTAATAATTTTATTGTTATTCCTATTTGACCGAGATGATATATATCGTGGTGAATAAGTCCTTCTATAAGATATTCATATGTGGATCCACCCGAATATTTCACTTTTAAAAAAGTGTCATCTTTATTTTCTAATATAATGATCAGTTCATACTGACTTTCATAAAAATTCTTCTTTAATTTGTTCCAGCCGATTTTTCTTAACTCATCATTACTTACCCAATAATCAGGGTATCCGATTGATGGATCTTTCTTTTGATCACAAAGTTTTTTTATTAATTGTTTTCGCCAGGCTAATATATGAAAGACAAGTTCGGCGACACTGAAAATCTGAGGCATAGGTGCGGTCAGAGCTTCCTTAGCTGATAGCTTGTCAATTTTATTTTTGAAGTTCTCATCAATCCACAGTTCGCCTTCAAGAACATTTTTCAGCTGCTGTATCATGTTTGATATTAATACTCTGGACATATTTGTTTAGTATTAATTTTTGTTTATGTGCAATATAAATGTCTGAATTGAAAATAAAATGTAATTTATATTTATTTTTATTCGTGACATTTTTTTATAAACTTATATTAAACGAATTGTCTTCAGGACAAAAACAATGTTGATTCCGGAATAATTGTTAGTTAACATTTAGAATTTATAGTCAATGAACAACTCTTTGGATTGGGAGGGGGTTTGTTATAATTTATTTCCTGCTAATGAAAAAATGTAATAGTTTATTTTTTTTCGTCATCCAAAAAAAATTTAACTGCTTCTGTATTTCCAATCATAATAAAAGGTGCCCAGAAAAACGGAGAAGCATTGTAATCATTTGCATTTTCCAGATAGCTTAGCTTTGCTGCTCTTAACGAATCATCAATGTTATTTCCGTGAAACAGCTCTTTATAAAAATCCACCATAAGCTTTGAGGTTGACAGGTCATTTACCTGCCATAGACTCATAACTATGCTGCTGCAGTTTGAGTATGCAAAACCGCGTGCAACGCTGAGAATTCCTTCACCTTTGATCATTTTACCCGCTCCCGTATGACATGCGCTCAGTACTGCAAGACGTGTGTTTAGTTTGAAATTGTATAGTTCATAATTGTAAAGATAAGATTCTTCCGGTGAGTTATCGGATTGTGAAAAACAAATTTTCGAAAACATCGGATGCATTTCATCAATTATGCAGTGTGTTGCCAGATGTATTATTGAATATTTGCCGGCAACTTTCAGAAACGTTTGCTTCGTTGCACTTTCTTTTATGAAATAATCACCGGGAAAATATTTTTCTATCTCCTTCAACTCCGTCTCATTATAATTTAACGGTGCCAGCTTAGAACGGAAATTTTCCTCTGCATTCGATAGAGCAGCGTGATTATTCTGAACAGTGTTAAAGTCCGGGGCGAATCCGATAATTTTTTTTTGATTTAAATTCTTTTGTTCACCGGCATTCTTCAAAAGATAAACGGTTGAATAGCCGTAACTTACTGTAAAGTTATTAATAAGATAAGAAAGATTTTTGTAGCCGGAGGTTTCCAAAGCCGGCTTTGTTATAAGTGCTTCAAATGGAATATATCCAATCACATTGTCCGGAATAATTATAAGATTAGTTATGCTTTCACTCTCATTCAAAACATTACCCAGCAAAAATAAATATAAATTATGAGCGTTGATGCAAAATATTTTGAAATTGAATGAGAAATTTAGAAGTGAAAGAGTAGTTAACGACTCGCGAAAATCCTTTATACTTTTTTCAAAGCTTTTCTTTTTTAAAATTTTAGTAGCTGAAATATCCGTATAAGTAATTTTGAATGTATAAATATTTTTCTCGCCTGCAAAATATTCTATAATTATTTTCTTACCGTTAAGCAATTTCTCCCTGACATCTTTTATTGAAACATCAGTAATTTCACTTTTCAGATTATAATATTCGGGGTAATTTTTTTCGAGCTTTTCTATGAAAGCGTTGTATTCCCGTTTCAGCTCAAAAATTATTTTATCAAATTTTTCTATAACCTTCTTACCGGATTTTCTTCCTTTCAGGAGTTCTTTATGTTTTTCACTTTCTTTAAAAGCGATATCAGCTTTAAGCAATTTTTCTTTTTCAATAAGTTTTTCCGGCAAATTTGCAGCTATCTTAGCTTCCGAATCCTTCATATTTTCAAGAAGAGTTGCCGCTTTATTTCTTTCGGATAAATAAAATGCTTTTTCAAGAAATTCTTTATTTCCTGTTTCATTATAAATTTCTACTGCAGTCTCAATAGCCTCTTCATAAACACTCAGTAAATTGCCGATCATAAAATATTTTGAATTCTCTTCCCGAAAACTTGTCCGGATTTTGCCGGTTAGGTTTAAGGCAAATTCATATGTTGATAGTGAAAGTTTAAGATGATTTAAAGAGTTGTTTTCCTCCTGTTCATACAATTTTTTTAGTGCCAGAGCTTTAGCCCTCAAAGTTTCGTACAGCTGCTCCTCTGAAAAAATATCTTCGACTGAAGGATTGTTCATAATTGAATAAGACCTGAAATTTTTTGAATTCGCTATGAGCGCCCTTTGATAAAAAGAAAGAGCTTTTTTATAATTATGTGCTGACGAAAATGTATTGCCTGAATTTCTATAAGCAGTTGATGTATTCGGATGACGAACGCCGAAAACTTTTTTACTCAGAGTTAACTGCTCTTTGAAATATTTAAAAGACAAATTATTTTTATTTGTCAGGCGGTATATTTCACCCAGGTTATCAATTGCAAAAAACAGCGGTAAAGGAAGTTTATATTTTCTACAAATATTTGTTTGCTTTTTGAAAACGCCATGTGCATAATCATACTGCTTCCTCATCTTGTATATAATCCCGATGTCTCCCAACGCGCTTGCTTCCTGCCTGTGCATTTTAAGTTTAATGCTTAAGCTTAATTGTTTTTTAAAATATTTCAGAGAATTATTATAATCTTTTTTATTATTATAAACATTTCCCAGCAAGCTGTAAATATATATCAAACCCCTGTTATTATTTAATTTTTTATGGTTATCTAATGCACGGTAGAAGTAAGAAAGTGAAAGGTCATAATCCTGTTTCCTGAAATACGCAAAACCTATATTGCAGAAGGCTATTGATAACCCCAATCTTTCATTGATTTCCTCGCAAAGCGAAACCTGGTTGTTCAAATAATAAAAAGCATTTTCAAAATTGTACATCAACAAGTAACACTGCGCCAAACCGCCGTAAACATATGATAAGGATTGTTTATTTTTTAATTTTAAGCACAGCTCTTCCTGAACTTTAAAAAAATGAATTGCTTTTTCATATTCATTTGTATCAAAATAAACATTTGCTATTTTGCCAATTACTATCATCTCACCATATTTATTCTCAATCCTCTTATTAATTTTTAATTCTTCTTTAAACAATTCCATCGCTTCCTTATAAAAACCTCTGTAGTATTTGATCAATCCGATGTTGCCTGTTATAGTGGCGGTATTTTTAAATTGGTTATACTTTTTTGATATTTTCAGACCCGTTCTTAAATAAAGATCTGCTTCAGAAAATTTTCCCATATTAATATTGACATACCCGAGTTTATTGAGACATTCAGAATATTTTTCGTAACAATTATATTGTTTGAAAACTTTTTGAACTTTTTGAAATATTTTTTCTGCTTCGGGCAATTTATTGCTTCCCGTTAATTCAATAGCTTTAAGATATTTCTTTTCTGCATTTGTTACTTCACTATGAGATGCAGAGTCAATATTAGTTTTCATTAAAAATATATTATTATCTTAAATAAAAAATAGCACTTCTGAAAGAAGTGCTAAAGTCAAAATGTATAAGTAAATTATTTAATCTTTTATTCCCAACTGCTAAGGAAAGCCTTATCCGTTGTTAATCAGTCACTTAAATTCTATTCAAATTTAAAGCCGTAAGCCGGACACAATGAACCGGCAGTTAAAGTGATATTAACCGGAGTTTCGTCCATTTGAAACGTCCATGAAATAACTCCCCATCGCTGGGTTGAACAAACATGAACTAAAAAGTTATCAGTATTCAGAGGCGAAGGACATCCTCCTCCATGCATTGCAGGATAAACACCAGGTTTTTTCATAGGTTGGAGAAATCTGATTTCATGTGTTGTTAGGTTAACTAATTCTACGGTATATGAACCGTGATCCATGCTATCAGTGGTTAGAATTGATACAGTTACTGGTGTATCAGGGGGTTGTGCAATTGCTTCCTTATTAAGCTGGAATGCTATTACTGCAAATACTATTGATGCAATAGCCAATGATAAGATTGTTCTTTTTTTCATTTTGGTTTTTTTAATTAATTTTTTTTAATGGATTGGTTTTTTTGAGTAAAAATTTCATAATTTTTTATTGTATAATCTTCATTAAGGGGAATAATTTACTCTTTGATATAAATAGATAAATTATAGTCAAAAGTTTCAAAATACTTCAAGATAAGTTTTACCTTTGCAAACATTATTATTTGATTCGGCGTATATCTCACAGATCCCGGTTATGGACTTATCAAAAACAAATTTTACATTTCCGGAGCTGTTTGTAATCTTTGTAATAAGTATTCCTTCGGAAAATTTCAATGTAACAATTACATCATTTGCCGCTTCATTGGATTTTAAATCATACACTGTGACATTCAATAATTTATTCTCGTGATTGCTGTTTATTGTTTCATCAATCCTGTTTTGTTTAGTAATATCCAGATAAATATTGGTAATGGTATCATCTTTACAGCTAAAAGAAAGAACAACAGTAAAAAAAACTGTTAACAGTGTAAACCTTTTCGAAATAGAGATCATTTTATAGTATTTAATAACTTAATACAAGTTAGAGAAAAAAGGTAACCTGCTTAAATAATAAAATTAAGGTTACTTTTATGTGTCTAAAGGAATTAAGGAATAGTTGTGAATTAACTTAAACATTAATAATATTTTTATAATTTACTATCTTGCCATGAGTAATTGAATTAAAAACATAATATCTGATGGCTTTAAGTTATTATTCCGACGAACTTATTGTAGACACCATTAGGAAAAATGATTCGCAAAATAATTCAAATGACTGCAATGATGTTTTGAAATTCGTTTATAATTCGTATTACCCTGTAATCAAAAAGCTTGTTACAGCGAACAACGGGAATGAAACCGAAGCACAGGATATTTTTCAGGAAACGATAATTACATTTTATGAGCAGGTGAAAAAAGAAAATTTTAAATTGTCTTGTTCCTTGAAAACTTATTTATATTCTATAAGCAGAAATCTCTGGCTAAAGCGTTTGGGTAAAATTAAGAGAATTGTTTATAACATTAATGATTTCGAGGACTTTATTAACATGGAAAATAATAAAGACAGCATTGCTAATGAGGAAATTCTGCTGGCAATGATCAATAAGCTTGATAAAAACTGCAGGCAAATTTTAATTTACTATTATTACGACCGGATGAGAATGAATGACATCAAAGACAAAATGAATTTGGGCAGTGAACAATCGGCGAAGAATAAAAAATATAAATGTATGAAGCACCTTATAGAAGTGATAAAAAGCAATAAGAAGCACAGTATGATTTTAAAAGAAAATTTATAAAGACTGATATTAATGATTTTCTATTATTCACTAAAATGATAACCGAAAAAACCCTTAACCTTTTTGACGATTATTTAAATGGGAAAATGAGCGAAGCTCAAATTTTAGATTTTGAAAAAAAAATAGTTTCAGATCAGGAATACTCGGAAAATTTTTCAAGTTATAAATCTGCACAAACAGCCATTACTGTTTTAAGCCGGGAAAAATTACGAAGCAATCTTGCAAAGATTTTCCATGATGAAAATAGAAAAAAGCCAAAACCAAAAAAAAATTCAAATCTAAAAGAATTATTAACAGATATTTTTAATGAGTTTTTTATTCCGTTTGAAAATATATTAACCGCCAGGGCTGATCCGGGCAAAGACGAAAATTTATTAAAAGCCATGTCAATGTATTCCAAAGGTGATTACAAAAATGCATCACTCCTTTTTAAGCGGCTGTTAAAAAAAAATCCGGGTGATCTGGTTATCAATTTTTATTACGGAATTTCTGAACTTGCACTTGAAAATTTTGACGGCTCAAAAAAATTATTCAAAAAAATTATTCTCGACGATAAAGATTTATTAAAAGACCTTGCCCGGTGGTATATGGGTCTTGCATATTTGAAATCGGGCAACACAAAATCAGCAAAGAAACATTTTGAATCATTAACTAACAAAAGCTCATTTTTTGATACACAAAAAATTCTTCAAAAAATAAATTCTCTCTAATTATTTTCAACCAATTCCTTTCTTAATCTTTTCATTTTAAACACCTCTCAAGTTACCTTTTTTATTTCAAAGTATTAACTCCCAGACATTCACAATTAGAAGATAAACTCTTTTTAAAAACGGTGGAAGGAGTTTGACTAAAACACACCGTTAAAAAAATCACGGAGAAAAATAAAATGAAAACAACAATTAGTTTTCTATCAGCTTTAGTTTTAGTAATAGTGATAGGATTTTACCTTACACCGGAAAATTCTAGTGCGAGTTCTTATTCAGAGAACGCATCAGGATTTTGCTGCATATATGGAATAAATGCATCGCCAAATTCAACTGCTGCTGCAACCGATGCTGCAGGAAATGTAGTTACAGCTCCGGTCAATGGAAGTGGTTGGTTTAGAATTTGTTTTTTAGATCCAAATACCGTTTATTCAGTTTCATGGACAAAAAATGGCTGTACTGCCAGAGTTGGAGGACAAACCTGTGCAAAACAGGTGAATTTTAAAAATATACCTGCCGATTGTAAGTAGATTTTTTGGAAGGTTTCATTCACATTGTATAAAATAAACTCTTTCTTAAAAACGGGAGAAAGAGTTTGACTAATAAACACCGTTTTATACAATAACTTCAACTTACGGAGATTGCGTAAAAAGAATTAAAAATGTCACTTGTTCAACAGTTATAAATTTTAAGAACATTCCATCTTCATGTTTTTAAATTTAATTTTAATTACTAAAGGTCAGGCTCAAATACCTGACCTTTTCCTTTTATCAAGTTTACATCCACCGGTTAGCTTTTCAGATGAATTGATATAAAAATAAACGGTAGGTTAATCACTAAAATTAATAACGATAAAGGAAGGTTTGTTAATTGAGCAATAAGCAAAGACATACCCGTTACTCCACCATCAATGAAGTTATTTCGGAATCAGAAATCCTTTCAATCCAAATGCTGCTGAAATAATACCGGGACATATTAATACAATATCTTTTATTAATCTTATAAGCTGGGATTTTTCTATTGCCTTGGTTCTTGCCATAAAAGTGATCTCGTTATTAATTGTTATTAATTGTATAATTTGTAGATTTAAATTTATTTTTAAAAACCTCATTATACCGTAACAATGAAAAAACTTTTACGTCAAAATAAGAAATTCCGAATTTTAAATATGCATAAAAGAATACTAATTAAAGTATTTATTTTATTATTCATACCTTTCGTAAGACTTTTATCACAGGAAGAATCCGATACAACTCAAGCTTCATTCAAGCCAAATATTAAACCCGAATTAAACATACCAAAATTAAATCCCGGCAAGATCAATATTGACGGGGCTCCGGACGAAGCTGTATGGAAAGATGCTGCAGTTGCAAAGAATTTTACCGAGATTGGTCCCGGTGATAATATAAAACCTGAAGTTGATACCGAAGTCAGAATTTTTTATGACGATGATAATATTTATTTCGCATACATATGCTATGAGGATGATATGTCCGGAATCCGTGCTTCAGTATCCGACAGAGACAGAATGTATTCGGATGATTGGGTCGGTCCGTTTATAAATACATACGGAGATTTGAAACAGGCATTCGAAGCGTATGTAAATCCTAAAGGAATACAGGGAGATTTATTATGGACACCGGATATAGAAGATGAAAACTTTGATATGATTTATGAATCCGAAGCAAAGATATACAAGGACAAATGGACAGCAGAAATTAAAATTCCTTTTAAGAGCCTGAGGTTTCCTGATAAAGAAAATCAGGTATGGAGAATACATCTTTTAAGAAACAGGCCCCGGGGTGAGAGGCAGAGAATTTATTGGGCATCGGTTTCAAGAGATGATCCGAGTTTTCTCGGTCAGTCCGGTTTTCTTAAAGGAATAAAAAATATCAAACGCGGCACCGATATCCAGGTGCTTCCTTACGTGCTCGGTACACAAAGTAATTCACTTGAAGACATTGACAACCCGGATTCTGATTTTAAAAATAACGGGCTTGACGGAGAGATTGGATTAAGTGCTAAGTATGGAATCAGCTCGACTCTTACTCTTGACGGAACATACAATCCTGACTTCAGCCAGGTGGAAGCTGATGCTCCGCAGATCAGCATCAATTCTCCATTTGCATTATTCTATCCCGAGAAAAGACCCTTCTTTCTTGAAGGGATAGATAATTTTGCCACTCCAATTAATGTTGCTTATACACGCGCCATTAATAATCCTATATTCGCTGCAAAGCTTACCGGCAAAGCTGACAAACTTAATATTGGATTCATTTCAGCTTATGATGAAGACACACCGTTCATTGTTCCTTTGAAAGAAAGAAGTTTTTTTTTCGCGAGCAATAAAAATTCTATTTCCAATATATTGAGATTGAAATATGATCTGGGAGGAGAAGATTATTTCGGTGCAATTATTTCAGACAGGGAAGAAAGCTCTGACAGCTCGAAAGCATTTGATTTTACCGGATATAACAGGAACTTCGGTATTGACGGGAAAATAAATTTCGCTTCTAACTATTACCTTACTTTTCAAATTTTACAAAATAACACAAAGGAAATTAATGATACGAGTTTTAATTCTAACGACCTGCGAGGATATAAATTTGACAACAATAAATATACTGCTTTGTATGACGGGGAAAGTTTTAAAGGAACAAATATATTTGCTTCATTTGCCCGGAACGCACGCGGGTGGAGTTTTTATACGGAATATTTTTTGCAGCCGTCCACTGTAAGAAGGGATAATGGTTTTATACAAAGAAATGATTTTCAGCTGTTGTATATGCTGCAGGAATATAACTTCTATCCCGAAAATAAAATCTTCAGAAGAATAGACCCGGAAGCAAATTTTCAGGTAAGATATGATATGAACGGGGCGCTTACAGAAGAATTTGTTGATTTAAATCTTGTCACTGACTGGGCAAACGGTTTATATTCTGCAGTCGGATACTTACCTTTGAATAATGAACAGTATGACGGAATCTATCATAAAAATATAAACCGCTGGCATTTTACATTAGAAGCAAATAATCTAAGCAGATTCTTAACAGGCGGATTTTATTATGAAGTGGGGAAATATATCGTCAGATTTGAAACACCTTCTTATGTAGGATTTGGTCATACATTGGATCTTTGGGCAACCTTCAAGCCTTTTGACAGATTAAGGAACGATATTAACTATAGTTACTCCGAGCTTTCAACCAAAGCCGGCGGTCAAAAGCTTTACGCGGGATATGTTCTGAGCGATAAAATTTCTTACCAGTTCAATAAAAAATTTTTCCTTCGTGTACTTATTCAATATGATCTCTTCAGCAGAATCGTTAATGTTGACCCGCTTTTAAGCTACAAATGGAACCCTTACACAATTCTTTTTATCGGCGCTTCACAGGATGTCAATGAAATAACCGACTCACAGGGATTTTCAAATTATTATGAAACCGACAGACAAATATTTTTAAAGTTTCAATACCTCTGGAGCTTGTAAGTACACCCAATCCGTATTCCCATTAAAAATTTTTTAAATTTTAATCTTCCCCGACCCTTACCGCGCTTGAATACGCCTCAAAACATTAACATACGAGTCACAAATACACAAAGAAAAAATATTTTTAAAAAAGAATCTTTGAGCTTTTATTGTAAACATCAGGCATTAGTTTTGAGACTCTTTACAATGGAACAGCGGAAATTAATAAATTGAAATAGTTTTTGCAAGGTTTTCAATCCTAAACTTGACAACAAATAATTCTTGCAATTACAGTTTAGTATTTTTAATTTGAAGCAAATTAATTTTTTAGGAATGAAAACTTTTTTACAAAATTATTCAGGGGTTATACGATCACTAATTTTATTAATTTCACTTTCTTTAACCGGAGGTAATTGTGAAAAAATTCTGCAGAATGATCCTGTTGTGACGGGTGAAATAATAGGAGACTGGCAGCTGATTGAACAGACAGGTGCGCTGCAGGATATTTGTGATGATGAGACTGTTAATTTTAGTTCAACAGGAATCGCTCTTCTTACATGTCCGAATGCAACCTCTATCTCAAGGAATTATTCTATTGTGAACAATGAACTCTTGTATACTCAAACTACCATTTCATACAATATCGAGTTTTCACAGGATTTTCTTGTTCTTTATATGACTGGAATTGGTGTTTCAAGAAACCTTACATATCAAAAAATTATTACCGGCAATTACACATACGGTCCTTTTAAAAAAACTGATTTTAATAATTCATCCGAATATAAGAAATAATATATGAAAACAATTTTTCGCTTCTTAATATTTTTGACTGCGGTTACAATGTTCATAGGATTATCTTTAAATATTAATAAAACATCCGGTGAAGATAATTATAAAAAAAAGAAAATAAATCCGGGGAAAATAAAAAAAGTATCGGAGGAAATTTCAGAAAAAAAAGCTTATTCTGATTTTAAGTCCTTTGAACTTTTTAACTTTAACAGTAACGTCTCAGGTACTGATGATGCTTCTGATTTTACTTCTGCTGCAGCACTGCTCAATTTGAAGAAAGAAATTTTAAATCAAATTCTTTTGAAGAAGCAGGAAAATATTTTGTTCAGTATTCCTTTTTCGGATAAAGAAAATTTAGTTCTGGAGCTGACACAATCCTTTCCAACCGCAGAGGATTTTTCAATTGTCAGCAAAAGCGGGAAGAATACAGAACGCTATATTAATGGATTACACTATAAAGGAATTATAAAAGGAAAAGAAAATTCAATTGCATCGGTAAGCATCTTCAGGGATTTTGTGATGGGAGTAATTTCGGACGAAACCGGAAATTATGTTTTAGGTTCAGTCAAAGATCAGGATGATAATTATTCGGATAGGTATATTTTTTACAATGATATGGATATTGAAGTAATAAATAAATTTAAATGCAGAGTTGATGATTATGAAAAAAATTTAATTCGTTCTATGAATGCTGTTCAAAAGAAAATTAACGATGATCAGCAAGACAACCCCGCGCGGCTTCCAGTCAAAATTTATTTCGAGGCAGACTATCAAATGTATCTGGATGCCGCCAGCAATCAACAAAACGTTGCAAACTTTATTTCAGGTTTTTTCAATTCAATAATGACCATATATCAGAATGAAGGTCTTCCTGTAGTAATTTCTCAGATCGGAATCTGGGATGAACCTGATCCTTATATAAATATTCATGACTCTTATCAAATTCTGCAGAGGTTTGGTCAATTGAATCAGGATAATTTCCAGGGCAATGTGGCGCATCTTATTTCTACTCGTAACGAAAATCTCGGCGGCATTGCTTATATAAGAGTGTTATGTGGACAGTATAATGAGAATGATTTATCCGGAAGATTTTCGTTTAGCAACATTGAGCCGGGATATAACATCTATCCCACATATTCCTGGACGGTTAATGTAGTTGCGCATGAGATGGGACACAGCTTTGGTTCGAGACATACTCATGCCTGTGTATGGCCGATTGACGGAACTATCAAAGCAATCGATTCATGTTTTACAGCCGAGGGCGGATGCTTTGTAAATCAGCGGGCAAGGATTGGAACAATAATGAGTTATTGTCATTTGCGGATTCAACAGGGAGGCGGAATAAATCTTTCGTTTGGTTTCGGTCAGCTGCCGGGCGATACAATTCGTTTAAGATATGCAGAGGCTAACTGTCTCGACGCAGCATTAAATTCATCCGAAGCACCGTCAGCATTTGACTTAGCACAGAACTTTCCAAATCCATTTAATCCAACGACAAGAATCGTATTTGCATTGCCGGTGGATGCAAATGTAAATTTAAAAATATATGACATAACCGGCAAATTAGTTGCTGACTTAATTCAAAATAAATTTTACAACACCGGATTTTATGATTTTAATTTCAATTCATCAATGTACAATTTATCAAGCGGTATTTATTTTTACAAGCTTGATGCCGGAGGATTCAGCGAAGTGAAAAGAATGATGATGATAAAATAAAAAACTTTATAAATAATTATGATAAAAACTGTTTTCTTTAATTTCCTGTTTTTAGTTTTAATTTTTTCATCCGGCTGTTCATCAAGCAATGAAGCATCACCTTTTGTTTTTGGGAAGGGGAAATACAACTTCACCATGACAGACAGCACCGAAAAAACTATTGTAAAAGGAATAATCAATGTGTTAAATAAAACTGACAATAATATTTCAGGGACATATGAATTAAAAAATATTTATGAACCTGATTTTCCGGGGTTGAGCACAATGGAGGGAAGTTTCGAAGGAAATATAAATGAAACTCAAAAGACAGTATTCATAAATACTAATCCCAGAATAGCTGACAGCAATGTGTTCTGGAATTTGGAAATGAAAAAAAATTCTTTGTCCGGAGAATGGAATTTTTCTGTATTCAGAGGTTCCATTAATAAAGGGAAAATAAAAATTACCAAATAAAAGTTTTTAAAAAATTTATTTAGCGGGAACATATTTGACAAACTAAATTATTTATAACTTAATCACAATAATTATGAAAGGGAAAATCAATTCGGTTTATTTCTGTATTACTTTTTTCATCTTTTTTTTATTGGTCAGTGAATCCATTGCTTATCCGAGATTTGCGGCTTACGGCGGTGATAAATGTATGGATTGTCATGTAGATCCTACCGGCGGTACAATGCGGAATAGCTATGGGATTGAGTTTGCAAAGAAAATTCTGAATATGGATATGTTTAAAAAGCTCGTCGGTAAAACACAATTTTCTCCAAAGATAACGAAAGAAATTTCTGTAGGTGGCGACGTTAGAGTGGCACAGGTAGATGACCAGGTTGAAGGTTCATCGAACTTCAATTCATTCTTAAGCATGCAGGGTGATTTGTATGTTAATGCGCAGGTAAATAAAATCCTGAATATATTTGTAACTTCGGGAATAGACATCCCCGGAATCGATACGAAGTATGAAGTTTATGGTATGATTTCAAATCTACCCGCGAATACATATTTTAAAGTCGGCAGGTACAAACCTAATTATGGATTAAAGATCGTTGAGCATCGTGCATATCAGCGAAAGTTTTTGTTGAATGCACCGTACGATGTAAACACAGGTTTCGAACTTGGAATATCTCCCGAATGGTTTTCTATGAATGTCGGACTTTATAATCCCATGAATACAGAATTTTTAACTCTTGACCCTCATAAAATGGTCGTAGCCAATACAGATTTTAATTTTAATTTTAATGATAATAACTTTAACGTAAACTTCGGAGGAGCATTTTTTAATAACCCGCATAACACAAGTGATACTGCATTCACAACTACAATCACTGCAGTAAGGCAGGCTTACGGTGGATACACGCGGATAGGAGTTATGAAACGTGTTTCGCTTCTCGGTGAAATTGATTTTGAAGAAATGAAGTCAGACCGTCCGCTTACCCGGCGATTGTATGCATATACAGAATTGAATGTAGTTGTTATTAAAGGATTGGAAATACGCGGCCAATATGAATACTTTGATGTGAACAGAGATATAACCGGTGACCATATACAGCGGATCAGCGGTGGATTTGCAGCGTTTCCGTTTTTTGGATTTGAGACAGAAATGATGGTGAGATTTCCGATTGAAGATCCTGAACAGCGAAACGATGAGTTTCAATGGAATTTACATTTTTATTTTTGAAAGAAGTTTAAAGATTCCATCTTTCAAAAAGATGGAATCTTTTTATTGCTACATTTTAGACCTTCGAAGAGGAGTTTTAAATTTTATAATAATTTCTCACAAGTTTTTCATAACTCTCACTCATCTTTATACCTCTTCTCTCCATAACGATCTTTGCAGTTTCAATGGCTTTTTCAATATCATATTTTTCAGAATCTTTTCCTGCTTCATTCCATGAAAAAGATTGTATCTCTTTATCATGAAATCCTTCTCCGAAAATAATTGAGAATATTCCTATATTACTTCCTGTATTTAACATTGTGTTTATTGATGTCTTGGAATGATCACCGATAATGCTTCCGAGAAACTGCATTCCGGAATTCACATTTTTGTTATCAATCTTCATTCTTATCTTCGAATAATTATTTTTCAAATCACTTGTTACCGTATCGGCACCGAGATTTACAAACGGGCAAAAGTAAGAATGACCGGCAAACCCGTCATGCTGCTTATTCACATAAGAATGAAATATTGACTCTGCAATCTCTCCTGCAACTTTAGAATTTTCTCCAATGACACACGGTCCGTAAATTTTCGTTCCTGATTTTATCAGAGAATTTTTTCCGATATAAACAGGACCTTTGATATAAGTAAAAGGCTCGATTGTAGTATTTTCATCAATGGCAATAATTCCTTCTGAAGCGTCGAGAATAATTTCGGGAAACAATTTTACATTCTTTGAAACAAAAATTTTTTTATGATCAATGAAATTATCTTTTTTTATGATTGTCCTGAGTTTTTTATTAACTTTGTTTTGAAAAAAATATTGAAAGTCTTTTTTCAAACCGCCTTTTAAGAGATAATCAATTATGTCCCATGAATAATTTATTACACAAATTTCAAAATCATTATTTAAATCAATCTTCTTTAAATTTTGATTTATAAAGAATTCATCTTCGAAAACATTTTCACCATCGGGGTTTTCAACTTTATCTTTCAAAAATGAAGATTTGTCTTTTGAAATATATGCAGCAATTATTTCATTCCTATAAACGTAATAAGAATTTTCCTCTTTCTTTGATAACAGAAATTTTAGGGAAGACTCTGTAAAAATAATTCTTCCGTTAAGAAGTAGGTGATCGTCTTTTGAAAGGGAGTTGACTCTGCTGTCATACTGCTCTTTTAAATAAGCTGATAAAATATTTCTGCAATGCAGAGAGATCTCGAATTTATTTTTGATTATGCTTTCTGTCCTTTGCAGAATCGTATTAGCTCCGCATTTTATTTCGTAACATGCACGAAGCAAATTCAAAGGATAAAGTTTTTTGTAATTCGAATTTTCGTAAACTAGAATTTTCATTTTTAATAAAATTAGATAAACGGCTTAAGCCGTTTGGACAAAACCGTTTAAACGGTTTTGTGTAAATAAAAAAAAGCCAATACTTTAATATTGGCTTAATTATATTTTATATAAATTTGTAATCTTGCTTTAAGAAACGGGTTCTGTAGTTTTTGGTTTTCCGTATCTCCTGTTGAATTTTTCAACACGACCAGCTGTATCAACTATCTTCTGAGTTCCTGTGAAAAACGGGTGACACTGTGAGCATATTTCCACTTTGATCTCCGGAACTGTCGAGCGTGTGGTGAACAATATTCCTTTGTTCTCACCGCAATTGCAAATTACGTTACACTTATAATACTTCGGATGAAAATCCTTTTTCATGATGACGCCTTTCTGTTATTTATACAAAAATATCAAATTGGGCTTTGAGTTTCAAGTGGAAATAAATATGCCACCTTGGATTTAATTTTTACTTTATCAGCACCATCTGCTTTACCTGTTCAAAACTTCCAGCTTCAATCTTATAATAATATATCCCGCTCGAAAGAGCCGAACCGTTAAACGAAACAATATATCTTCCGGCTGTTTTTATTTCATTTATGAGAGTAATAATTTCTTTTCCGAGTATGTCGTAAATTTTTATAGTAACAAAATTATCGAAAGGTAATTCATATTGAATGTTCGTAACGGGATTAAATGGATTCGGAAAATTTTGTTTCAATGAATATTCTTTTGGGAGATTAGGATTTGTAGATATATTATCCGGACCGATTGCGCCCGTTGCCCCAATAGTCTTAGCAAATTCCGATGGAACAGATTCATCACTGAATTTATCTACTGCTTTAACGTAATATCTAACCGGATACTGTGTTCCATAAGGCGGAAGTAAGACTGATTCACAATCATACTTATTAACGGCTAAATCAATAACATAGGGTATTGAGTCCTTGTGAACATCTTTAGTTGTAAATAATGTATAATTAGTCGGAACATTTGCCAAGCTCGTTTGAGTTGCTCTATAAATTTTATATTGCTTTACATTTCCGGTTCTGATCATATCCGGCTCATTGTTATGATTCCAGACAATTTTCGGATAACAAAAATTGGGATTACTTGATTGATAATCTAAAATCTTAATTCCCATTGGCCTTGATGGAGGCGTAAGATGAAGTATTGAATCCCGTGAGAAGTTACCGGACCCTGCTCTGTAAATTTTTATTGTTGCTTTATTTGTACCTGACTCTAAAGATTGATACCAAACAAATATTCCGGTGCTGTCATTATTCATTGCCCGGGTGCTCGGACTTGAGTAAGGTGAAAAAACTTCGTTGTATCCGACATTCCATCCGTCCCATCTGTCGCCAATATTAGCAAGCGAATACCAGTAATCCTTATCATTTGTGTATAACGTATGTGTTCCTCTTGTAATTGGATTGGTTGAAAAATTATCAGGACTTCCTGGTGTAAAAATTATTCCTGCGCTCATTTCATCTCGCCCGCTTACATAATTAGGAAGGAGATCGGGAATATCATTATTATATGAAACACTATCTTTTTTATACACATCTGTCAATGCAAGAGTATTGATTTTTTTTCTTTGAAATCCTGCATAAACCCAATTCCATAATCCATCCGCACATTCGAGGTCCATATCATTATCACTAAAACCATTATTTGATTCATAACCATTAATAACGTGATAAATGTAAAATCCTTTCCCGTATTCATCGTTTATATTTTTTAGATATTGCCATCTATCATTTGCTAATGTATCTCCTCCCATTCTCTTATCCCATTGTGAAACTTTTCTTCGATTTGCCAAAA
>JALYRX010000080.1 GCA_030855105.1 Bacteroidota bacterium
CGGGAGAGTTTTCTTTGCCAAGCTTTCTTTTGCTCTTTCAAAAGAAAGCGGATTTAAATCAAAAACTTATATCTAAAATTTAAAAACGTTTTGACAGAGTTGCTTATGATTGGATGACCCAGAGGGTTACCCCCCGCTAAGGAACACGAGAAAATGACAGATAGGAAAAGATAGCGATTGTAAATATTAATAAGGGTGTATATTGAAATTAAATTCCACAGTAAGTCATATAGAACCAAAAAATTTGCTTATAAAATAATAAAGGCGAGATTATATAATCTCGCCTTCTGGTAATACTTGTTACAGATTCCGTCACTTTTTAATAGACAGGATCGTTCGTACATGAAACTTCCTCTCCATTGCATCTAAATGCAAAAGAGAGTCATGAGGGTTGGGTCTGTTGTTTACTTTATAAAACTTTTATACCCCTTTAGTCCCCTGCCTTGCACTCTCGTTATCCATCGGGTTTTATCCGGAAGGACAGGCAAAGGACACATTAGAGGTTATGTTCTTTCATTTCACGTTTTATCCATGGGATAAGTTAAATCTTCCTCATATAATATAATTTTTATCCTAACAAAATCCTTACAAAATCAATCATTTTTAAAAAAACTTTAATTTTAATGAATATTCTAAACATCATTGAAGATTACCTTACAAACCTTAAAAAACTTTCAAGCCTTAAAAACTTTACAAACTTTACAAACTTTAAAGTCCAATAAATATTAAATTGAATTACATAATTCGAAAAAGTAATTTGCTCCATGAAATTATTATTAAGTTATTTAAAAAATTATAAAAAGTATGTCGTTCTGGCTTTATTTCTCGCCACTATTAATCAGGTCTTCTCATTGCTTGACCCGGCAATATTCCGTCACGTTATAGACGATTATGCTACAAAGTTCAAAGAGTATACTACTTCAGAATTTTTTAAAGGAGTTGGCTTTCTTCTGATGCTAGCCGTGGGAGCTGCACTCGTTTCACGTATTGCAAAAAATTTTCAGGACTATTATATAAATGTTATTACGCAACGGCTCGGTGCACAAATTTATTCAGATGGTATAAGTCATTCTCTCAAACTTCCTTATTCGGTTTTTGAAGATCAGCGGAGCGGTCAAACCCTCGGCATTCTGCAAAAGGTCAGAGCGGATACTGAAAAATTAATTTCAGCAGGAGTGAATATACTTTTTACTTCGATTGTCGGAATAGTATTTGTCGGAATATATGCTTTGTCAGTTCACTGGATTATCGCACCGGTTTATTTATGTGCCATTCCCATTATAGGATTTCTTAGCTCTACTCTCGGGAAAAAAATTAAAACAATTCAAAAAACTATTGTTGGTGAAACTACTGCTCTTGCCGGTTCGACAACGGAATCATTAAGAAACATCGAACTCGTAAAAAGTCTCGGGCTTGCACAGCAGGAAATCGAAAGATTAAACGGAACTACAGAAAAAATTCTAAATCTTGAATTACAAAAAGTAAAATACATTAGAGGTCTGAGTTTTATACAGGGAACAATTGTTAATTTATTAAGAACGTCAATTTTACTTTTAATGATGTACTTGATTTTCACGCAGGCAATTACGACCGGACAATTCTTTACATTATTTATATATTCGTTTTATATTTTCGGACCTCTTCAGGAACTTGGAAATATAATAAATATTTACCGTGAAGCTGAAGCTTCCCTTGAAAAATTCCAGGATATAATGAATATTCCAATCGATCTCAAACCGGTGGACCCGATTACTATCGGGCAAATTGAAACTCTCGA
Source organism: Bacteroidota bacterium (assembly GCA_030855105.1). GTDB lineage: Bacteria > Bacteroidota > Ignavibacteria > Tepidaquicellales > Tepidaquicellaceae > JAGPCH01. The sequence goes on from JALYRX010000080.1 coordinate 1,778, forward strand.
ATTTGAGGATATAAGCTTCAGACACCAGTCTTCATCTACAAATGCATTGACAGGCATTTCATTTAAAACGAGAATTGGAAATACAATTGCATTCGTTGGTCCTTCCGGATCAGGTAAGACTACTCTTGTAAAACTATTGCTCGGACTTTACCGGCCAATGGAAGGAAATATTTTATATAATAGCTATCCGTTTGATAAAGTTGATCTCGACAGTCTTAGAGAAGAGATCGGATTCGTTTCACAGGACACACAGCTATTTTCCGGAACGATCCGAGAAAATCTTTTATTTGTTAATCCGGATGCGACCGATGAAGAGTGTTATGAAGTATTAAAAAAGGCCGCATGTCAGACACTGCTTGAAAGAGCTGACAAAGGTCTTGATACTGTAATCGGTGAAGGAGGAGTGAAAGTTTCCGGCGGCGAGAAACAGCGTCTGTCAATTGCAAGAGCGCTTCTTAGAAAACCTAATCTCATGATCTTCGATGAAGCAACTTCAGCTTTGGATTCTATTACAGAAGAAGGTATAAATAAAACCATCAGGGAAATTTCCGCAAAGGGAAACTATATTACATTAATGATTGCACATCGCTTGTCAACTATCATGCATGCGGATATAATTTATGTTCTCGAAAGAGGTGAAATAATTGAAGAAGGCAAGCACGATGAATTGCTTGAGCAGAAGGGTTTGTATTATGCAATGTGGAGACAGCAGATCGGTGAACGTGACAGTATACTAAAAAATAATTTGATGCAAACAGAAAAGAGTCTGAACTAAAGAGCCTTTTTGAAGATTAAAATTTTTTGTATGCTCCCGTGAGTTTGTTTCAAAACATTCATTAACCACATAGTTACATAGGACACTCAGTTTAATTTGTTAAAAAATTCAATTCCAATTTTTCTATGAGTCCGTGTGGTTCAATAAAAAAATAGTTTCAAGTTAAATTTTAAAGTGGATAGGGAAATTCTAATTATGAATTTTGACGTATAGAATATTTACATAAGTTTATTTTGGATAGAGATACTTATGTCAAAGATAATCTTCTAAAGGAAATTCTTCCGTATATCCTGCCGAGTTCATTTCTGACGAAATTAAGAATTGCAAGAATCGAGCCGTAAGAAATAACTATCATGCTCAGTATGCTTATACCAGTTGCAAAACTTTCTATTAAAGCAGCCATAAAAATTTTTTCAAATTAATATTCTTCTTTCAAATCTACAATGTTTAAATAATCTTCTCTCCCGCCGGCAGCTCTCCTTATATTTTCAATTACTTCATCCCACCTGCCGATATCATCAAACGGTGATGCTGCCCTGTGAGGCGACATCACAATATTATTTAATTTATGAAATGGAAAACGGAACGGAAACTCCTGAGCTTTCTTGTTTTTCTTCGGAGTGTAGTTATACCATACATCGGTCGAGGCTCCTCCGATAATATTTTTTTTCAATGCTTCATACAAACTTTCTTCGTCGACTATCGTTCCTCTTGCAACATTCACAAGCAAAGAATTTTTTCCGAGTAATTTCAATTCTTTCTTTCCTATCATTGCTTCTGTCTTACTTGTATGAGGAACGGCTATAATTAAAATATCTATTGCTTTAAGAAATTTATTTAAATCATTTATAGAATATTTAATAATACTTTTTTTAGAATTTCGATCAAAGGTTTCCGAATAACGTTTTCCGATTTCCAGTTCCCAATTTTTCTTCAAGATATGAAATTCATTTTCAAAACCGGATAAAAATTGATGAACAAATTTATTGATCGCACCATATCCAAGCAATCCGATTTTTTTATTCCGGAGTTGAGTCGAAGCGCTGAAAATATCCCTATCGTCGCTCGTTCTCCAAATCCCTTCCTTCATCCAATTATGATGCGGTATAATTCTATTCATCAAAGCAAGCAGCATCGCAACCGTATGCTGTGCGACAGCATATGCATGTCCGTGACCGTTGACAAGAGTTATTTTTTTTATTTTATTTATTTCCCTGAAATTATTTATGAGATGTTTTACACCTGTTCCCGGGTTTATAAACAGCCTGAGCTTTTCTGCAGATTGTAAAAGTTTTTTCGAAGGTCCCCATCCGATTATGACGTCTGCATCTATCGAATGTCTTAAAAGATTTTTTTCTGAAAGTTGTTTTGGGAAGATAAGTGTAATATTTTTATCATTCGCAAAAGTTTTTTTAAAATGTTTTTTTAATTGAGGTTCGACATTCCATATGAAGAGAATTTTCGTATTTTTATTCAATGATAATATATGAGTATAATATTTTGGAGGTTAAACCCGGAAGTACTATATATTTCAAATTTTATCTTTCAATAAAATGTGAAGTACAAAATTTTAATTTTTTATTTACCCCACCCGTCTTTCATTACTCTGATTGCATTTTCCCCAAGTACTTTTTTAATGTCTTCGGGTTTGATTTTTGAGTCAATCATTGCCTGAGTTAAACGAGGCATTTGAACGGGTGAGTACAGATCATCTACCGGCTGTGTGAATCCGTCCATGTCTGTGCCAATAGCTATATTATCATAGCTGCTTCCGCAAATTGCTGCAATATCATTTATTGTTTTAACTATATTTTCGATACCATCGTCCGGTATTCCTTCCGTACCCACAAGCCAGTAATTCATGAAGATAACTCCAATGATACCATTGCACTTTTGAATTCTGATAATTTCTTCCTTGGTCGGAGTAAGCAATTCCTTTGTGCAATTGTCTCTTATTCCCGTGTGTGTAAAAACCAGCGGTCTCTTTTTTAATCCTCTTGATTCGCGATCTTCATTCAATTTATAGACATCCTCTCTGCCTCTGGGAGTCACATGATTAAGATCAACTATAATACCTAAATCCAACATTGAATTAACAACTTCATGTCCAACAGAAGTCAAACCGCGTTTCTCATATGGATCATAGTCAAAAAGAAATGCAAGACCGGCTCTTGTTTTTGGAGATATTCCCGAAGCCGGGAAACAAATATTGTTTGGTATAAAATGTGCCAATGTCATCGAACACACACCTCTTTGAGCGAATGACTTCAGCCGGTCTAAATAAGTTTGTAGTTTATCATAGTGTCTTCCTAACATATGAGCGCCCTCAAGAGTATGAACAAAACATTTTTTTCCCTCACTCAATGCCTGCTCAAATTCATTATAGCTGAATGCATACGTTGCCTCCCAGCCTGCTTTCTGTGCCTTTTTCATTTGTGCTTCCATTCTGTCCATAATATCAATTGCCTGATTAAACGGACCTTCATTTGTGTCCCTTTCAATTGATTCGTCAAGACCTAATCCGAGAACCTTTGAAAGAAATACTCCGTATTTCATTGAAGAGTTTTCGGCGAACTCCCTTTCTACAACATAAATAGAAGACCATATTGAATCAATTCCTCCGTTTGACATTTGCCACAGGTCATACTGCATTTGAAAAATTTCTTCGTTATCATCCGGCTTGGCCTGCCCAATCACTTTATGTATTCTATCATAGATATTAAAATTAAATAATTTAACTTTTATAGACGGATGGCAATGAACATCCACAGTTCTGCATTCAGAATGAAATTGTATCGCTTCTTTTGATGCTTCTTTTATAATTCTCATTTTTTAAATATTACAATTTAAGAAAAGTTTAATGTAACTTATTCAGATTGTTCAAATCAAAATCTCCTGAAATCTTATAAAGTGCTGGATTTCACCGGAAAAAAAATGTTTTGAAATTATCCAATATATATTTTAAAAACTTATATTCTCATTTGGAAAGCAAACTGAATGTCCTGTGGGAAGTTTAGTGACATGTACTTGTTCTTCTTTATCAGTAAATGAACTTAGGAACGCTGCAAATTTATCTAAATTGAATAGAACAAATATATTCAAAAATTTATACCAGGAGCTGTATAAGTTGTACGAATTTGCAAGTGTATCTAACGGATAGAAGGTATTGTTAAAGTTAATTCAAATTACTTATCATTCTTGAATTGCACACCTTGCCATTCCTTAAATAAACCTTTCACTTTATTTCTCTGATATTTCCCTGTGGATGTGACCGGTAAAGAATCTGAGAACAAAATTATCTTAGGTGATTTAAAAAAAGTCAAATGTTTTCTGCAGTGATTTATAACTTCTTCCGATAGTTTTTCTTTATCCTGATTTTTATATTCATCCTTAATCATAACCAATGCTCCGACTTCTTCTCCGTACCAGTCATTCTCAAAACCAACTGCAATTCCGGATTTTACAATATCGCACATCGAAAGAACTTCGTCTATTTCCAATGGAGAAATGTTAACAGCTCCTCTGATTATAAGTTCTTTAATTCGGCCGGTTATAAAAAAATATTTTTTCCTGTTATGATCAAATTTAAAAAATCCTTCGTCTCCGCTTCTAAACCATTCGAACTCAAAAGTTTTCAGATTTATTTCATCATTATCAAAATAATATTTCATTACATTATGCCCTCTGATCACAATTTCTCCCTTTTCATTTTCAGCAAGACATTTCCCTTTATCATTATGAATCTCCATGTCATTGCAGTCGATAGGAATGCCAATCGAAGGAAAGCCGTAATCATTCTGCCATTTGTGATGCTCTTCATTTTTTAAATCAATCGGTATAAAACAGGAGTAGCAGGTAGACTCTGATAAACCATAACCGTGGGCTATTCTCATATTAAATCTTTCTTCAAAATTTTTTGCGATTTCACATGTAAGCGGACCTGCTCCACAAATAATGTGGGAGAAGTTTTTCAAATCATAATTTTTTATTTGTTCGCCCGAATGCAAAAGAAATTGCAGCAACGTAGGCACTACACTTACAACTTTCACCTTCTCATACTGCAGTCTTTTCAGGAAATTTTCCGTCTGAAATTTTTGATTGAGAACTAATTTGCCTCCGTAAAACATTGTCGTCATAATTGTAACTACAGTTCCGTTTACGTGATGAATCGGAAGAACGCACATCATCACATCATCATTATGAAGATTATGCCAGTCTGAAATTGCCAATGCATCAGCCATCAGATTGTATTGGGTCAGCACCACACCTTTAGGATTGCCTGTCGTACCCGAAGTGTAAACAATCAGGCATTCATCTTCTTTATCGACAGAATAATCCGGTTTTAATTCCTCCGAAAAACTCTTAAAGTTTAGTTTGTCGAAATTAGAAATAGAAATATTTTCTGAAAGTTCGATATCATTTAATTTTTGTAAGTAATTTTCCCTGGTGAAAATAAATTTTGCAGAGGAATTTTCTAAAATATATTTTACACGATTCGCATCTTCGCTTACATTGACAGGAACAACAACAGCTCCAACAGCCCAACAGGCAAAGTACAACACTACCGTATCAATATGATTATGAGAAAAGGTAGCAACTCTGTCACCTTTATCTATTCCGTTTTTTAAAAGATAATCCGAAAGCTTAAAAACTTTTTTTATAAACTTCTCATATGTCATTGTTATTACTTTTGATTTTTCATCATAAAAAGTAATATAATCTTTTTCAGCTTTTTCAGAAAGACGTTCTTTTAATAGCTCAAACAGGTTTTTATATTTTACAATATAATCTGTTGCCGACCTTTCACCAAAACAGTGTGCCTTGATAATATTTATTTTTGTTGCTTCATCCATAATTAATATCTCATAAGATAAATTGATTTCTATTTTTTAAAGGTAAATTTCTTTAATTTCGCTTATAGATTATAAAATTATTTTTATTAACTTAAGCTGATTGTTTCAATATTAAGATTAAAAGATTGCCTGCTTATTTCACAATTAGTACGAATTAAAAACAATGAATTATTTAATCATTTAACATTGTTGTCCAAACGATTTTTAGTAGCTATAAAAACTTGTAAAAATATATCTTAATCATTGAATTTTTTCTAATTATTCAAATAACCCTACCCTGCCCTTCCCTTGGTAAGGGTAGGGTTTGGGACAATGCCATTAAGTTAAGGAATGTCAAACAGTTTATCAATCATACCCTCTCCCCTAACCCCTCTCCCAGTGGGAGAGGGGTTAGGGGAGAGGGTTAGAAAAAGCTCCTTAACTTAACGGCATTGGGTTTGGGAGGGGTTTTTTAACGGGATTCTTTGTGTCATTATTATGTAAAATCATTTTTTAATTTTTCAATAAATATTTCTAAAACAACATTTTGGACACATTTAATCATTTAATCATAGTTTAAAATACTAATATTCAGTTAATGAAAAAAATTCTTTTCTTATCCTATCTCATAATTTTTTTAATGAGTTGCTCCTGTTCAAACAAAAAAGAATCAAAAAGCAATATATTCAATATTAACTTAAATCAGAATATCGAGACACTCGAACCCGTAATGTCAAATTCGGTACAGTCAATTTGGGTATTGTCAATGATGATGGAAGGCCTTGTTCAATTTGATAAAGAAAATAATTTAATACCATGCATTGCAAAAAGCTGGACAATATCCGATGATGCTGTTAAATATACTTTCAATTTACTTAATAATGTTTACTTTCAGGACGATGAATGTTTTAAGCAAACAAATGGAAAAGGAAGAAAAGTAACTGCAACTGATTTTCAATACTGCCTTGAAAGAGTTTGCAATCCTAAAACAAAATCACGCGGGCAATGGGTTTATAGGGACAGGATAAAAGGAGCCCAGGAGTATATTGATTTTATGACAGGAAAATCTTCTGTTGAAGCAAAAGCAATTGCAGGAATAATAGCCGAGAATGATTCGACATTAGTCATAGAATTAACAAAACCCTTTTCTCCGTTTCTAAGTATTCTGACAATGTCTTATGGATATGTTTATCCAAAGGAAGCAGTAGAATTTTATTCGGAAAAATTCGGACAACATCCTGTCGGTACCGGTTTATTCAAATTTGTAAAATGGGACATCGACAAAGAATTGGTTTTCGAAAAAAATATTGTTTACCGTGAAAAAGATAAAACCGGAAATTCACTTCCCTATCTGAACGGAGTTAAAATTACATTTACTCAATCTTCCGAAACGGAATTTTTGGATTTTCAAAACGGAAAATATGATTATCATGATCCGTCAAGTGAAACTTATGATCAAATAACCGATCAAAATGGAAATCTTCTTGACGCGCAAAACAAATCTTATACTCTTAATAAACTTCCCTGGCTTCAAACGGTTTTCTTTGGAATGATGCAGTCATCTGATTTACCTGCCGGCAAAGAAAGTCCATTCGTAAACAACAAGAAGCTACGTCAGGCATTTAATTATGCAGTAGATAAAGAAAAAATTATGAAATATGTTTTGAAGAACAGAGGTAAAGCGGCTGTCAATGGTCCAATTCCTTTTGGAATGCCTGGCTTTAATCCGGACATAAAAGGTTATACTTTTGATAAAGAAAAAACCAAACTGCTTTTATCAGAAGCGGGTTATCCCGGAGGTAAGGGTTTGAATTTAACTTTAGTGACAGGCAACGAAGAAATTCAGAAAACAATTGCCATTGCAGTTCAGGAGCAATTGAAAGAATTTGGTATAAACCTGCAGCTTGAACAGCTGATACAGGCAACTTTAGTTTCAAAACAGGAGGAAGGAGTTTTTCCATTCTGGAGAGCAAGCTGGGGTGCTGATTATTATGATCCGGAAAATTTCATGGCGCTTTTTTACAGCAAAAATATTACTCCGAAAGGACCTAACAGAGTAGGCTACAACAATCCTGTCGTTGATAAAATGTATGAAGACGCATTGCGGATTACAAACTTTGACGAAAGAAAAAAAATCTATGACGAGATGCAAAAGTTGGTTATTGAAGATGCTGTGTGGCTGAATTTATATTACAATCAAAAAATATATCTTCTTCAAAAGAATGTCGAAGGATTTTATGTCGACGGTTTGAATTTAATAAATTTAAAATATACTAAGAAGAATTAATAAATTTTTTGATTCCGAATTAATACTTAAGTTAAATTTAATTTAAAATAACAACTTATGAGAAAATTAATTTTTATACTTACTATAACAGTGGTTTTAATTTTTCAAAATTCTTTTGCAGATAATAAATATTATGCACGATTTTTCCCGCTTCAGGTTGGAAATGAATGGACATATCTCTACCGCTTCGGAGGTACACCCGTTGAATATCATTCGGTTATAACAAAAGATTCTGTCTTCAATAATAAAAAATATTATTTCATTACTTTTTTACCAAAGGTTCAGGGTGGGTGGATAAGATATGATACGTTGACAGGTAACCTTTTAAAGTATAGCGGATCGAACACATGTAATAATTATATTAATGAAATTATTATTGACAGTCTTTCTGCACACACCGGTGCAGTTGGAACATGTCCATATATGCGGACTTGTTACAATGATTCGACACAAAGTATTCTATTTAATATGCAGGTAACAGAAAAATCATTTGTCTATAATTTTAACGAATTTGAATATACGAATTACGCAAAAGATTTTGGCATAAGTACATATCAAAAGCAGACCTTCACCGGTTCTCTTGAATCATACAGCTTAATTCGATGTGTAATAAACGGAAACAGTTTCACAGGCATCAGAAACCTTGAAGTTTCTGTTTTACCTAAAACTTTTTACCTTGATCAGAATTTTCCAAACCCGTTTAACCCAACGACTATCATAAGATTCAATCAACCTGTTTATTCCAACACAAAATTATTTATTGTCAATTCTTCAGGACAAAATGTTAAAACTATATTAAATCAATATCTGATGCCCGGCAGGTACGAGTATGAATTTACTAACAGGGATTTAAGCAGCGGTGTTTACTTTTATGTTTTAGAATCAAAAAATTTCATGGATTCAAAAAAAATGATAATCTTAAAATAAAAAAAGTAATTAAAAATATGTTAAGAAGAATTAAAGAAATATTGTATTTTTAAATTTTTGTGTTTAATTTGGATAAATAAAAAACATGAGCCAATATACATCGGAAGCAAAAATAAAAAACGGACATATGGAGTTAAATAAAATTCCTTTGCCAAATAACCCAGAGGTTAAAATGATAATTAATACAAAAACTAACTTAAAAAAACTTCAGAAGGTTTTATTGAAGTCAAGGGATTTAACTAAATCAATTAAAGGTAGTATTTCAAAAGAGATTTCTTTAGAAAGACAAAACAGGTGAATGTATTTTTAGATACGAATGTTTTGGTAAAATTGTATCACAATGAGAAGGGAGCTGATGCTCTCGATAATTTCCTAAATGAATAATCCCGGTTTCACATTTTATAACATCAGATATTAAATCAATTCATGTTGCAAACAAATTTTTTGAAATATATAATCCTGACAAATAATATAGATTTACTTTTTAACATTGCATATGAAAATTTAAAGCTTTGATTTATTTTTTCAAAATTAAAAAAATTTTACGTTAATAATTTCAATACATCAAACTTCACTTTGAAAAAAATAAATTTATATCTTTTAATTTTCTTACTAACCGGTTTGCTTTTTTCCTGTGTTAAAAATGAGAAACAATCTCCTGATAAAGCAAAAGTAACAGATTCTTCAAAACTTACAAAAAGTGATACAGCAAAAAGTTCAGGTATACTTATAAAAGCTACTTTTGCTGCAGGATGTTTTTGGTGTGTTGAAGCAGTGTTTGAAAGCATTAAAGGTGTGGATGCAGTGATATCAGGTTATGCAGGAGGTGATACAAAAAGTCCTACTTATGAAGAGGTAAGCTCTGGAAATACAAAACATGCCGAAGCAGTTGAGATATATTATGATTCCACATTTGTAGATTACAATACCTTACTAAAAGTTTTTTTCGCTTCTCAAGATCCTACTCAAGTAAACGCACAAGGACCCGATACAGGACCTCAATACCGGTCAATAGTTTTTTATAGAACCCCCGAAGAAAAAATGTTAACTGAAAAATTTATTATGGATTTGAATAATTCAGGTAAATATAAAGATCGGATTGCAACTGAAGTTATAGAGTTTACCGAATTTTGGCCCGCTGAAAGATATCATCAGGACTATTTAACAAATAATCCGGCTCAGCCGTATGTTCAGAGTGAATCTATTCCCCGTCTCAAACGAACACAAAAACAATTTCCCGATTTAATAAAACCTGAGAAGTCTATTCTGGATAAATAATTTATTGGTTGATTTGGTTGATTGGTTAATTAGTTGGTTGATTAGTTAATTAGTTGGTTGATTAGTTAATTAGTTGGTTGATTGGTTAATTAGTTAATTAGTTGATTAGTTGATTGGTTAATTAGTTGATTGATTGGTTAATTAGTTGATTGATTTTAAAAGAGTTGCCTGCATTAAACAATTTTTATAATGGAATTAACATTTAAGAGTTTAAAATCGGAAGAAGATATAAAAGAGTTGTCCGACCTCGCTTCAAAAATTTGGAATGGACATTATCCTTCTATTATCGGACAGAAACAGGTTGATTATATGCTCGAGAAAATGTATTCGCTAAAAAGTTTGAAGGAGCAAATTTTTAATGAAGGAAATATTTTTACCGGCGCTTACCTTGATAATGAAATGGTTGGTTTTATTTCTTACAGCAAAACAAGTGAATCAGATTTTTTCCTTCATAAGTTATATGTTAACACTGAAATTCATGGAAAAGGGATCGGGAGAGCTTTATTTGATCATGCTTTTGAAAATAAAAATTTGAAAACCATCCGGCTTACAGTCAACAGACAAAATGTAAAAGCAATTAATTTTTATTTTAAAAAAGGATTTACAATTGAAAAGATTATAGATATTGATATTGGAGAAGGTTATGTAATGGATGATTTTGTGATGTTGTATAAAAAATGAATTTACTTACTATTAGGACATTTGTCCTATGGCTATTTTTTACTTTTTTGTGGATTAAAGTTTTTATACAATTTAATATATTCTCTTACAACTTTCAAACTCCTGCCTGTTATTCCCATTATTGCTGTTTCATTTAGTTTTCTGTTAAGCAACTTTTTTATTTGTTCATATTGCTTTAAATATCTGTCAACTGCACTCTGACTATGAGATGTTTTCAATACTATATCTGCAGGTGATATTCCTTGCTCATATAAACTTACTATTATTCCTTTATGTGTCGGTAAACTTCCTTGATCCAATACATATCCTTTTAACGGTAGTATCTCTGCTGTCTTTTCCTGATATGCCTTCAAGTATTTACCAATCGTTCCTAAGCTTCGGTTCATTAGCATGCTCAGCTCGGCTCCGCTTAATAATCCTCCTTGAGTCTTTGCACTCTTGAGTAATCTTACCATTGTCTCTATATCTCTTGCTTCTCTATGTTTATAATTACTATTGCGGTCACCTTTCTTATAATATATCCTACGCTCTACATCTTCCTTTATTATTAGCGGCAGTATTACTGTTGTTGTTGCATAATCTTCTGTCTTCTTCCCGTAACTCTGTCTTTGTCCGTCATCCTTTGTTGTCCGGAATAATATCTCTCCATATCCTATCTTATCTTTACTGTAATTAAATTCTTTTTGAAGTTCTTCTATATCATCAGATAATAATTCTAATATCTTTCGAGAACCCAATATCTTATATTCGTTTTCCAGTAGATGGTGCAATGCCTGGCGAAAGTTTCTCTTGTTTATACTTTCAAATCTATCTCTTATTGGATGAAGGCTCATCTGTAACCTCCTATCGTAAGAGCCGCTATGGTTCCAGTAATAGCGATTTTCGTTTTTTTTATACCTCTTTGACGTATTGCCTTTATAACTCTCAACTTCTCCTGACGGACTTTATTGCCTTTGCTTTCCTCTAGTAACTCTTTATACTGCTTTACAAGATTTTTCGATATTCCTGTTACCATACTTATCTCATTATCTTCCTTTATTCCACGAACTATACTCATAAATACTTTTGTAAACTCCTGAATATATCGCTTTATTGATCCTACACTATGACGGGTTCTTAGTTTTATATCTGAAAAAAAATATCCCTCTAAATATAATCCTATTATCTTTTTCTTATGCGTCTGACCGCGACCTATATTATGGAGTACACCACGAGTTATTACCTCTATTCCACGTTTCTTTATTTCCTCTATATCTCGGCGAATTGTTCGTACATCACATGATAAATATTGAGCTAGATCTTCCTGACTTAATACCCCATCCTGCTCTATTGCCTCATGAGTGA
>JALYRX010000101.1 GCA_030855105.1 Bacteroidota bacterium
TTATTTGTCTTACCAATACTCCATCCAATGTATAAATATAAATCGTGCATACATTAGGCAAATGACTGAAATAAATAAATCTGTCAAACGGATCAGTCTCAAGACTGCTGCCTCCATAGTAAGGATTCGGGAACACTTTGATCAGATTTAATTCACTCGAAGCTAATGCATTATTTCCGAATTGTGTTCCGTCAATACTCCAGCCATAGGTAACCGGGTAGCCGGGAACAAAATCCGGTCTTGAAGGTCTGTATGGTGAAACTGTAAGTACATCACCGTTGGTAAATGTTAGTGGAACTCCGTTTGAGCTCTTCTTCACCCTTGGTAACCATACATACATAATATCAATCGTTCCAAATCCTGTGATAGGATGGAGCGAATTCGGATTTTTGCTTGTATAATTTATATCCGCAGCAGCTGAATAATTTGAAGCTAGAATATAAGTGATTTCATATTTTGCTAACTTACTTGTATCCGGATCCCAGGCTCCACTACTATCTGCATCGATAAATGCAACATTTAGTTGTCTTTGAGCGCCTGCAGATGAATCTAATTCATCAATTGCAAAAACACTAAAAGGTACACTTACCATATCCTTATAAAATGTATTGGTTAAGGAAGTATCTGTCAGCAGTACATTTGTAGCAGGTGCATATCTGTATGCCATTGAACTATCACCAAACACAACTTTAATCTTCCTGGCAGGTCCGCCCGTTAGAACAGGACTTGTCGCCGAAACAGGTGTAAAGTAACTTCCATTTGCAAATACTTTTGATTTTGCATTTCTGAATGTATTTTGTGTCGGAAAAGTAAAACCAATGCTAACACTTTGAAACTGATTGTTTGTAAATAATTTTGCAGTTCTAACTGCAGTCGTATCAGGACCCTCTACCCATTGATTTGCAGGGGGATTGTAGGTCCATGCTTTTCTATTTGAGTATGTGCTATTTCCGATTGCCATTGTTCGGGTATCACCCGGATCTTTTACAACTCCCGAATCTTTAATTATTTGGCTCACTAAAAGGAAACCATCTATAATTTTTGCAGTATCCTGTGTCCCTGTAAAATCTGCAATATTTGACAATATGGTTGAAGAAGTTGTTCCAACGGTTTTAATTACTGTATAAGTCGGGTTAGCATTTGTTCCTCCAAAAACAGATCGATAAGTTGCATTTACCAAACTTAGAGGATCAATAACTATCGGCATTACTCCAAGATCATATTGGTCTGTAAAAATCGTATCACCGACCGAGAGATTTACTTCAGTTCCCGGGACTAATGACTGGGGAATAACTGTAAAGACAGCTGAAGATATCGGCGACTCATTTAATCTTGGAGCCGAGAACGGTCCTCCTAATGAATCATAGAAGTAAGATGTTACTGCTAATGTATAAGGCGATCCCGATACCAAAAGCTGATTTGTGATATAATCCTTTTCTATGATCTGATATCTTGCGATTCCGTTGTTTGAACCCTTTTGAACAATACCGTATATATAATTAGAAAACTGATCGATATAAACACTATCTAAAATATCAGCTATACCATCCTTTATATCATAAGTTGCAATTAACTGTCTGTCAGCTGCAACTGTTCCGTTCGTTCCCGATCTTATTGCATATACATTATATCCCTGGAATACGTATGTTCCGCCTGATAACTTATTTGGAATTGTTATTTTTTCACTGGAGTCATTCCATGATAAATATATTCTTCCATTGCCGGGAGCATATACAGACACCTCAGGAACCGGAGCTGAATTTGGAACCTGGAAGTTATTATCGAATATTCTCTGAGCCAGTTCATCAGCTCTCTTAAGCTCGGTAATGCTTTTTAAATTATTTCCACCTCTTGCAATGAGCTGTCCTACAACGATTGATTGAGTATCTCCCGGATTGACTACTAATGGGCCCGAACATTGCATAAATCTTCTGTCACCACCATCATGTAGATTCCATCCTTGACCCGTAACAGGATCACCCGAAAAGGCAAAGTTAGTTGTTTGATTTGTAACAGGATTGATCCATTGAGTACCATTGCTTCTGATTCCCTGTAGATTATAATAGGTTTCAATATAATTAACCGGATCACTTGCACCTGCAAGTCCATTTGTATACATATTAAATGCAGTTACTCCTAGTTCTCTGAATCCCTCTTTAACTACAAGATTATTACTTGTAGGAGGGCTGTAATAAGATACTGTGCTATCGGGGTGCGGAACTATCGGACCTCTGAAGTAATCAAATCCTACTGCAGGAGGAGCAGCGCCATATTGCTCGTCATTATTATCGTAGTTATATGTGATACCAAGATCAAGTGTAGTATCTACACTTACTGCATCATCTAACGGACCTCCAAGATCATCATCTGTCCAAACTGCAATGAAGCATTTTGTCCAGGGTTCAGCGCTTCGATTTATTATTCTGAATTCGGAAAAAGACATGCTGCTTAAAGGACCGTTAACACTGTATGCCCAGTTTGTTTGTAAAATCACGGCCTTTAGTGGAGCAGTACTCCCCGCACGATTACCATGGGCGGAAGCATAGCCGTCAGTATAAGAGTAAAACATTGTTTGTGCTCCTAATAAAAGCGGATTGCCAGAGCTATCGAGATAAGCTCCCTGGGGTACGGCATTTGTTACCCAGTTTTGAAGCTCTTCCGGAGTTGACGAAGGTGTAATATTGTAAATTGTATAAAGCGGATCATCCTTACCTTGAGGATTACCCGCATTATCTACATAGCCCGGTAAATACTCGTAATCAAATTCGGCAACACAAATTAAAGTATCACCTGCAACAACGGCTCCGATCCAGATACCTGAAGAAAATCTTGCAAATTTACTTTGACCTTGAGGCCATTCAAAACCTGGATTATCTGTTGTCGGGTCACTATTAAAATTTCCATTATTCCGGAACCAAGTATTAATCTGATTTGCATTCAACTGAACAGAATTTGTTACTAATATCTGGTTGGGATCAGATAATATTCTGTAAGGCGTTCCATTATTATTAGATTGTCTTGTAGGTTCATCTCTTGGCTTAAATCCGAAAGTAAAAACAAATACAATGGGTAATATAAAAATTAGTATTTTTTTTATCATATTGGGATTCAGTCTAT
This sequence comes from Bacteroidota bacterium, assembly GCA_030855105.1. Lineage (GTDB taxonomy): Bacteria > Bacteroidota > Ignavibacteria > Tepidaquicellales > Tepidaquicellaceae > JAGPCH01. Next base: position 3,118 of record JALYRX010000101.1, read on the forward strand.
ACTTACAAAAATGAAATAAATAAAAAATAGAGATTATAATAAGTAATAAAGATACACAGTAAATAATTGTAATTGATTCACTGTTAGTTATCACAAGATTAATCACTGACCCAATTGGAGATTTTTCTTTTGCATCAATAACTTCGGTTGGGGTATTTGCTGATGTCCCTTGTTTATCTAACCATAAAGAACTTATTAGAAAACCGGAAACAAACAGCAGGGAAAGAGCTAGCTTGATGGTCGTATTCATTTTTCCCTCCTTTTAAGAAAAATTTAATTTAACAAATGTTACTTGTGTTTGAACATTAAAAAACCCTCATAATAAAAACAATTTCTTGTCAACTATGAGGGTTGTAGTATTTGTAAAAAATTTATTTAACTTCTATTTAGTTTTATAAATAATTAATTTTTTTGAGTTGCAATAATTTTGTAAACAATGTTATAACCTACAGTTTCTTATTCGTAGTTTAATATTATAGTCATAAAAAAAACCCTCACAATAAACATCTACTTGTCAATTCTGAGGGTTGGTATACTTAATAACTATTATTTGAATAAAATTTCAAATAACAAACTGCTATTTATTTTTTACTAAAAAAAAACTCATAATAAAACATTATTCTGTCATTATGAGGATTGTAAAGTTGCGGTAAAATAAAGATAAAAATACTTTTATAATCAACACCAATTTCGTTATATCTTTTAAATGGTGTAAAGTCATTTTCAGTTGAAATTAAACAGAGACTCAAGCTGCTTTAGTATAAGATTTTGTTGTTTTTATTTTTAGTGTTTGCATAATTTTTTCTCTTAGTAGATACAAGCT
>JALYRX010000035.1 GCA_030855105.1 Bacteroidota bacterium
CAACTTCCGAAAGTTAATTAGGAAGTTCAAATTTATTTTTACCATTTTTAGAACGTTGTTAAATAGTAATTTTATTGAAGTAAATTTAAATTTTAAGACTTTTTAAGGATCAACTAATTAATAGCATCTGAATTTAATAGATTCGATTTTATATTTATCTTCATACTAAAATATTCTCCATAAATAAATTGTGAGAAATGAAAACACTCCTTTTAACTTTCTTTGTCCCGCTGTTAATATTCCGGGTTTGCTTTTCCCAGGAAATAAAATATGACGATGTATCTGTAAAACTTTCAAAATTAAAAAATGACCGAAAAAATTATTTCGCTTCAAGAGATATACTTTATAACGCAGATAGCTTGCTGACAGCAGGGTATGATATCCCTTTATCTAAGAATGAAATGAAAGTCTCTAAATATTTAACCTCATTACAGAAAAGTTTTATTGCAATAACCGGAAAAGATTTTCCTCCATCCAATTTTTTTTATGAAGGAAAGAATATGATAGATACAAGTTTGTTGTATAAGATCTTCAGGAAAATGCCGAAAGGTGCACTTCTCCATTTACATCCGACTGCAGGAGGCAGTGCAGAATGGGTTGTTAAGAATCTTTCGTATATGAATGACTGCTATATGTATACATCTGATGACGGAAAAGAAACTTATGGTTCGATGCTGTTCTTTCATCCTGATTCCGTTCCTGCCGGGTGGAAAAGTTTAAAGATCCTTCGTGACAATAATTCTATTACGGATGACACACTTATACAGATGCTGAGCTTTGATGAAAGTGATAAAGGAAATAAAAAAATATGGACTGATTTTGAAAATATATTTAACAGAGTAGGTTTGATAGAATATGAACCTGCATTCAGGATGTTTACGCGTGCGCTCTTCGATTCGGTATTGGCAGATGGTCAGCAGTATATTGAACTCAGGACAGGTCTTGGCGGAGTTTATGATCTTACCGGAAAAAGATATTCTCCCGAAGAATGTCTTTTGATCTACAAAGAAATCATTGAGGAAGTTAAAAAGATACATTCGCAATTTAATGCAAAAATAATCTTCTCGGATTTCAGAGGTTCATCTAAGGAAAGAGTGATGAAGGCCATTGCAAAAAAAGAAGGATATGATCTTCCTTATTATTTTCATGACGGAGAATCAACTCTGCCTTCAAATAATAATCTTGTAGATGCAGTAATGCTCAACACGAGACGAATCGGCCACGGTATAAATCTTTTTCGCTTTCCATTACTCGAGCTTGCAGTCAAAAAAAAACAGATTGCACTCGAAGTTTGTCCTTTAAGCAATCAGATACTAGGATATACTCCGGATCTTAGAATGCATCCTGCATCGGGATATATAAAAAGAAATATCCCAATCACACTGAATACAGATGACCCGCAGATATTTAATTACAATGGTTTGACTTATGATTTCTGGAGTGCGTTCATGGCATGGGAACTTGATCTTAAGACGATCAAAAAACTCGCTTTAAATTCTATTGTTTATTCGGGAATGAATAAGAAAGAAAAGAAAGAAGCATTAAGATATTTTAAGGGGAAATGGGATGAGTTTATAGTGGAACTGATCCTAATTTCGGATTTATGAATGAGTTAGATTTCCGGGAACCACCAATCTGAATGAATAGTATTTTGGCAGTAGTTAAATAAATTTTATTGAAGAGCATAAAAATTTTTATCAGTTGAGCCAAAGTATATTACTTTATCTTTTATTACCGGTGAAGAGATTATACATCCTACAGAAAATCTAATATCCATAAATTCTTTTTTCTCAGGACCGCCTTTCGAAAGTTTGTAAAGACGTTCCCCGTTAAGAGTATAATCGGTATTTAATATTTCGTAAACATCTTCTTTTGATCCATCCACTTGAACCGACCAAGCAACTTCACCCGTCATTATATCACGCGCAAACAAAAATCCCACCATATCTCCGTAGTAACACATACCGCCTGCGACCGAAGGTGATGATTGAGTTCCAGTTTTAGTTGTATGCTGATAAATAGAATCTCCCGTCAGTCTGTTCAGAGCAGCAAAAAATTTTGTATCGCCCGAAGCATACATAATACGGTCTTCATAAATACGGGAGTAACCGTCACCCATCCGCTGCCGTTATAGCGTTTCCAAATTTCTTTACCGATGTATGCATCAATTGCATAAATATAAGAATCTCTGCAACCCGTATACAATATTCCATCTGAAATTACCGGTGAGCTTGTAAGACCGGTCTGATTATAAATATCCGTATCATCTCCGGTTTTAAATTTCCACACTTCTTTGCCCGTCATTGCATTAACAGCATACAGGTATGTGTCCCAGCTCCCGAAGTAAACGTTACCGTAAGAAACTGCCGGTGAAGTATGAGCAACATTACTTGTTTTGAATTTCCAGATTTCTTTTCCTGTTGATGCATCGAGTGCATAGCAGTATACTGAACCTGTTGTAAAATAAATTTTATTGTCTTCAATAGTCGGCGATGATAAAAGCAAATCAAAACTATCCTGAAAAACAGAATCCTTTGGTTCTGCCCCGTGTATTCCCGGTGCGGAAAATCTTTTTTCACCTGCAGTAGTAAATATCCAGTTGACTTTTCCATCATCTTCATCAAGTGCATAGAAATTTCCATCATAACTTCCAAAGTAAACATTACCTTTAAAAAGTAAAGGTGATGAAAATACTTCTCCGCCGGTTTTGTATGACCATATTTCTGATCCGGTTCGCAAATTTAAACAGTATAAATTATTATCGCCGCTGCCGAAATAGATCTTATCATTGTTGATTGCTGCGGATGAAGTAATTATTCCTTCAGTTTTAAATTTCCATTTAATATCCGGCTTTATAACAATCTCTTCAGAGGGATAAATGCCCGAGTGATTTGGGTCGCAGCGAAACATACCGAAAGGGTTATTGTCTGATGCAATAATTATTGATGAAAAAAATAGAGTAATACAAATAAAGAACATTTGATAAATCACATGTAATTTGGTTTTCATAAAAATTTTATTTGTAAATTGATAGAATTTAAAAAACTATCTGAGACTTTTTTGAGATAATTAATAGGGTTGAGTAGACTATTCTTTACGGGAAATTTTTGAGGATATAATTTTTAATAAATCTACGAACCGTATTTTTAATTGTTACAGATGACCGGCCGCAAAATTTATAAGTACTATTAACTTAATTTCAATGTCGAAAGTTAATATGCGTCCGGGTAGTCAAAACAACTCCTTGTATTGCTACAACAATTTCCTGAGAAGCTGAAACTACTTCCTTCTGAAATTGCTGCAACTCCTTGTCAAGCTACCCGGTTTGAAACAAATAATTTTTACTCAATAACATTTTACTTAAAACATAACTAAAATGAATTTGCTTTATAATTTTGCTGCGAGAACATCTACCTTTTGAATATTCGGAGCAACGGAAAAAAGGTCATCGGCTTTTTCCATTAATGCTGCAGCCACTTTTCCGTTAAGATGTGCATCTCGACCAGATTCATCCGGGAATGCATCGAAAATACCATAAGTTGCCGGCCCCATTTTGATTGCAAACCACGCTGTAGTACCGGGTTCATCCATGACTATTTCCAACCCGCCTTTAAGAAAATCTTCAACATCTTTTTCCTTGCCGGGTTTAGCTTCGAGTGTTACTAACAATGCCACTTTAACCATTTCGTAATTTCTCCTTAATGTTTATAATTATTTTGAATATTGATATTTTTATGAATACGACTAAAATAGTGATACGGATTTATTTATCCAAATTGTTCATTAGAAAAAATAATCGTGTTTACGCTGAGCACGTCCGTTTTATAAATCTTTTCGGGAAGGTAAAGTATTCACTAAAAGTTCTGCGTCCGGTTAATATTATTAATCAAGAAAGAGATAAAGTTGTGCTTTGACTTACCAATGGTATTTTAAGATATTACCAAACAAAAATTTTAAATCAGAACCAAAGATAGTAATTTATCAATAATTTTTTAATAATTTTAAACTAACTAAAATATGAGAAAAATTAAATACGGTTTACTGTTATGTGTTTTTTTATTTAACAGCATTTCATTTGCGGTTCAATCAGACAATCCGCAGGTTGATTCTATTATTAATGCGTTTATGAATAAGTGATATTTACCCGGCGGAACATTTACGATGGCTTATGATACTACAGTTCTTTATTCAAAAGGATATAGCTATGCCGATGAATTAAATACAGTGCCTGTAACTACTCAGAGCCTGTTTAGAATTGCAAGCTGCATGTCAGTTATTTTGTGTAGAGTTTAAGAATCTAAAATTGTATTAAATGAATTTCTTTTCACTCTTTGGAAAACAGATCCTACAAAAAGTCATTATTTATATTCTTGGTCTGATTCTAAGGTCAGGTTTAGGTCTTGGGGCATAACTTTCTTTGAAAAATGAATCTTTACAGTGTATAAGAGTCTGAGCTATTTTTCTAATTTCACTAATTTGACCAATAGCAAAATCTCTTTGCGAAGACTTAAGTTTGTAAGATGCCGGTTCTTCGTCAGCTAACCGGTTTAGTAAATCAATATAACCTTTCTCATATTTTGTTGATTGAATATTTAATGAACTTTCGATACTGATAAGATATTCCTGAAGTAAACACATAGTGGTTCTGAACCGGATCCAGCGATGATTATTCCAGTTCATCTTGTTCTTACTCTCCCCGGTAAATCTATTTCTTAATTCTATACCTGCATACTTTCCCCGTTCACTTAACCTGTTAATTACAGTGTCTTCCATATTTAAATTTAACCCTCCCTGTTTCGGTGTCAAATTTATATGAACGATTCTGTCTTTATATCCGGGAATTGTTGACTGCGTATTGTCTATCCAGTTTTGCATTGTTCCTAATATCGATTTCAAAAAATCCATAAAAGAGTTATTAAACTTGTTCCACTTTTCATTTCCACCATCCCTGTTTTGTTTAACTATATAAATGTTCTTTGACTCATCATCAACTTCAGGATGATCTGTGTGGAAATGATTTAAGTTAAATGCGAAAGTTGGTTTAGAAGGTAATGGGGAATCAAACAAATGAATCGGGAAATTACTGCAAATTCCTCCGTCAGAAAAAAAGCATTTCTCGAGTTCTTGATCATCATCATTTTTATTTTTAATTAATGAATAATCAACTGCATACAAAGGTACAGCACTAAACAAAACCGGAAAGCTTAAGCTCATTCTTGTCGCAACTATAATCGGCAAATTAGCCGGCTCAGGTAATTTAAATTTTCCCTGTTTTTTTCCGGTGCTTTTTTTCCCCATCCATGCCACAATTCTTTTAGGGAAGTATCTTCCAAGTTCAACAGGGTCATAATAAAAAGCATTTTCAGTATCAGGGTTTTGAAAAGGAATGCTGTGTGGTCTGCCCCATGTCAGATTTGTTGTTAGCATTTGAAGATTAATCCCACCTTCTTTTTTTGCAACATCGCCAAATGTGAGAGGTTCGTCCGGATTATTTTTACCTGCTACTTTATCAATCAGATCAGCAAGCCATTCGGTTAAAGGAACCTCAGAGCTTTCTCCTGTATTCTCCTCTTTCTGTAAAAACCCTGTGGTTAAACCGTAGTTATTCTCGCAGATTATTTTTTTAAAAACAAAAAAAAATCTTATGATTGTACATAAAACAACAAACACTAAACTGAAAAATATTACAAAAAATATGGCGAACAACTGTAATGCGCTTACCTGGTTATTCCACAGATAATAAATTATAATAGCTCCGGGCAAAGCAGATATGACGCTTATAAAAATAAAATTTAAAATAAGAGATTTTATTGCAAAGAATATTTTCCCCGGATAGCTTTTTTGTTCAAATAAATGGAAAAGTGAATTAAAAATTTTCTTTGTTGATTTGTTAGGTTGGAATAGTGAAAATAATTTGGTTTTGCCTTTGGTTTTCACTCCAAGCTCATTCGGCAGATTATTCAGGATTTGAAATCCGTTTATACTTTTGTTTTCTCTTCTGTCATACTCCGCGGCAGCTGTTAAAGATGCCGCTATTGCACCCGCAGAAGTTCCGCCTATATTTACGAATTTGTATTTTTTTGCAATTTCATAAATTGCTTTTGGATATACTATACCGCTTGTAATACCACCTTTCATTACAATGTCGCAGCTTCTTTCCGGATCTAATGGAAGTCCGTTATTTAAATTTGTGTTAACATCCAAGGTCTGGTTTTTTTAGAAAATTCTCTTTATATAATATATTGAATATTTAAGCTGACAGCTGCAATATTAAAAATTAATGTTAGCAACTAAATTCACAAATTAGCAAAAAAATCAGAGGATCTCACATTTTAGTAGCTTTTATAAATGTATAAATAATAATTAAATACAAATCTCTTCTTTAGATGATTTTATTTTTGAAGCATCCTTTACTCCATTCATTGTTTTTAAAATTGATTTTTCAACAGGAGTTTTTAATACTAAATCTTTAAATACATCCCATGGAAAATTACTTCCGGGATCAGACCGCCTTGCAGGATCCAGCTTTGCGTGAGAAACTACATCTGTTAAGTTTGGATACTTTGCCCAGCAATAACGAACTATTTGTGAAGTAACTTCTACCTGCCATTCCGAAAAATGATCAAGATTGTCTTGTGTTTGCCGGTTTACAATTTCAATTCCTAAAGACCAGTGATTTACCCGTGTCTTTCCACCGTTAATGCTGGGATTTGAAACCTGAGGACGAACATGAAATGCTGCTCTTGACTCCGGAATACATGCCCATATTGTTTCTTTCATGAGCAACTTCATCTTCATCAGGCACAAGCCAATGAAAGCTTGCTTTTCCTGATTTTATTACTGATACAGCACCCTCTGAACTCCCACCGGCGGTTGCATGAATGACTACTGCCTTAATTCCAAAAATCGGATCAAAAATTCTTTGGCTTGAACTTCCTTTAATGAATGGTTTTATTCCCGGATACCAAAGTTCCGGAATTACTACATCAGCAGGACGGTTTGCTGAAGTCAATTTGAAATGATACGTTTTTGGATTTCCCATTTTAATTTTTTTTTAAAGTTAGAAAATATTTTGATTTTTTTAAAGATATCAAAGTGAATGCAATTAAACTTTTACAATTTTATTTAAACTAAAAAAGCATAGTATGTTTTTTTATAAACTTATTTTTAATCCGGTTATTTTTCATATTTGCAAATTTTTTTCATATCTTTTTGTTCAAACTTTGTTTATTCACTCAATCTAATTTTACTATAGCTGCACGATTGTCTGAATACATTTTTTCAAACAGGATCTCCGGATAATTTTTTCCATTCATCAAATCTTTGAAATATAAAATCCCTGACCATAAATCCTCTGTTGGTGCTATCTTTTATAAATTCTCCGTTATGAACTCCAATAACAAAGGGTTCATCTTTCACCGAAATAAAAATCGGACTTCCGCTTTGCCCCTCTGTAGCATCGATTGAATATTCCAAAATGTCACCGGCTTTTACTACGCTTCCTGTTCCTAAAAATTGAGAGATAGTACCCTTATCAACGGGATAACCGCAAATATTTCCTATCACAGAATCTTCGTGTTTCTTATATCCAAAAAATCCTTTTATTCCGTTGTTAAACAATGTAGAATCATCTAATATAACTGCACCAATATCAAAACTTATATCACCTTTATTAATCCAATCGTCAACACTCCTGAATTTATGACTTACTGCGGTTCCAAAGGGTGCATCATTTCCATCGCGTGCAGGTGTTACGATTATTTCTTCAGCCCAGCTGCTTTCCTTTTCATTAAAGACACAATGTCCCGCTGTTATAATACATTGTTCCGAAATAAAAAAACCTGTCCCTGATTCGGACATGCCGTTTTCAAATTTTATTTCCAGATGACATATATAACGGAAGGGAAGATCAGTTGTAACCTGAACTTGAGTTCTATCATCGTTATCAACTATGGACTTGGGTTTCATTTTTGCTTTTTTTGCTTTAGGCTTTATATCTTTTTTCTTTTTCGAAGGTTTTATCTTTTCAGAAATTCCTTTAATTTTTAAATTGAAATTGAGATTTTTTAACAAAGTATTTTCGTTAAGACCTTTAACTATTTTTTTGCTTAAAGGAGAAGTTTGATTTTCAAAATTCTCAAGAACGTCTGAATCCGGGCAGACAGATAAATGTTTTTCTTTCATATTTTAAAATTTTATTGTTTAAAAATTTACTGATACAAAATAGAAAAATAATTGTATTATTGTAATAGGTGCCAATGCCTTTTCCGTATAGGGGAGAACATTTATATTATTATTGATGAAATTATTTCTTCAATTTAAAAAGTATGAATAATGAACTTTAAAGCGAACGGCTGTTTCTCAATGGATTTGTACAGTGTTATATCATCCGGATTTTTATCCTGACGTTTTTGCACATACACTCTGACCTGTGTATAATTTAGCAATCAGTATTAAAAACTTTGCAGAATCCTGTATGAAAGAAAACTATTTTACAAAATCATAAGCAAAATTTATTCCGGATAAACATCTACCAGCTCGGTTCCGTCATATACGCAGATGAACCATTTACCGTCTTTATAAACTCTGACATAAGTTAAATGACTCGAGACTAAAGTTAGTTGGGATGAATAATTTTGAACTTCTTTCTTATTGATAATTTCTTTTGCACTCAGGCTTGAAGAGCTGGAAAATGAAAAGATCGAAAGAAGAAAGGTTGTTAAGATTATTATTGGGGATTTCATAAAGTCTTCCTTTAATTTTGATTGGTTGGAAATCTTTATACAAAATAATTATTGGCAGTGAATAAGCCAAAGAAATTAATTTGAAGTAATCGCTCGAAAGCAATAATGTTTGTGAGATACTTTTTTAAATATTGCAATAAGGCGCTTAAATGAATAATTTAAGCCAATTAAAAATCTTCTTCAGAATCGCCGCAAAATTGTCATATAAAAATTGATAAATAATAAAGTAGTTGACATATTAAAGACCTTTACAGGGGAAGATATAAAACGTTTCAGAGATTACTTAAATTCTCCATTCTTTAACCGCAGTGAAAAGTTAGCAAGGTTTTATGAAGCAATAATGGCTTTCTATCCGGCATTCAATTCTAAGTTTTTTAATGAAGAAAAGCTCCTCAAAAAAATCAGTCCCGATCTTGCTTTTAATAAGTCAACTGTCTTAAATTTATTTTCCGACCTTTTCGAAGCTGCAGAGAACTATCTGATGTATATAAATTTTCAAAAAAAAGAAATTGAATCGAAAGATTATTTAAGAGATGAATTATTTAAAAGGAAACTAAACAGGAGCTTAGAGATCAGTCTTTCAAAGCATAATGCTGTACTTAAAGGTGTAAAAAATTTTAATTCGGATTATTTTATCAACATGTTCAAATTGTCTACCGATCTGATCAATTATAACATTATTAATAAAAATAAATCCAAAGGCTCTTCAATTGAATGGCATGTAGCAATGCAGGCTGAACGCGGAAAATATATAACATATTTCTTTGTGAAAGAAATGATCAGAGCATATGATAATCTTCTGACAATGGATAAAACTTTCAGGATAGAAAGGGAAAAGAATTTTGTGTTCAAACTCTTTAACATAGTAGAATTTGAAAAGCTGTTAAAATTAGTAGTCTCCGATTCCGGCAATGATGAGCATTCGAAAATATTTGAACTATATCTCGCTTTGTTCCTTACTTTTTCAAAATTTGATAATGAAAAATACTATTATAATTATAAGAAATTATACCTGAGAAATTTGAAATATTTCAGCATCGACGAGATAAGATTTCATAATGGCCGCTTATTGAGATATTGTATGTTAAAGTCATCAAATAAAACAATATCTGACAAGTTTGATAAAGAACGTTTTGATATTTATAATTTTCTACTGGATAACGGATATTACAAATCAAGTGTTTCGGATTACATTCCGGTTGAGCTTTACAGACCCATTCTCCTTTTGAGTCTCAAACTAAAAAAATACAAATGGTCATTTGAATTTATAAAAAAATACAGAATGAAAATTCATCCTGACAGAAGAGAAAATATGTACCACTTTAGTTGTGCGGAATATTACTTCAGCAGGGGAAGGTATGCCGAAGCAATGAAGAGTTTTCATAAGGTAAAGCTTAACCATTTTATGCTGAAGGTAGATCTTAAAGACCTCATGCTTATGACATATTATGAACTGGGATTGTATGAGAATGCCCTTTCGCTTATCGATACTTACCGGCATTTTCTATCAAATGATACTACTCTTTCAATTACTGAGAAGAAAAAATGCAAAAATTTTATTAATATTATCAAACTGATGATCAAGTACAGGACTTCAGAAAGCTTCTCAACTAAATATTTAATTGAGAACGAATTAAAAAATGAGTTGCCCTATAAAGATTGGTTGGAAGAGAAGATTTTGGAAATGGATGCAATATATAATAAGTCTGCCTAACAATTATATTTCATAATTCAACAAAATTGAATTTCAAGTGGTGACCGGTCGATGGCTAATAATCTAAATCCTGAATACGACATCATCGTTTCACGGTAAGAGTGTTTCGAAGTTTAATTAAGATTTTTTTGTCTTTCGTTATAAAATTTTGCTCCTATAGAAGCAAATTCTTTTGTGATGTTCATCAGCAATTTTAAACTGACAGCCTCTTCAAGCTGAAATTCAAGAAATTCTTCTTTGAGCAATACCATTTTTGATTTCGAAGCATAATCGTATTTCTTAATTACCTCATCAATCTTTTTCATGCTTTCTTTAAATACCGGTTCATTACGATTATAAAGGCTCAAAGTTGAATTCATAAAATCATTTATTATAACGATACGTAAATCATAATCTGTTTCAAGAGTCTTGTGAAGCTTTTCATTTACTTTATTTTGCATTAAGGTCAGTTCATTTTTAATTTTTTCCCGCAGTACTATAATTTTATCAACAGCGATGTTTACGTCTTCCATATCTTCATTCATATCCTGGAAGTCATCAGGTATTGTCATTCCTCCGGGAGGATCCACACCTGGCGGTGGTTTGCCGCCACGGGGAGGTCCGTTTCCCGTAGGCACCTGAGACATTTGCAAATTCGAAGATTTTAATTTTTTCAAACTGCTTGAGAGTTCATCAACAAGATTTTGAATTCTGTTATCACGGCTCTCTAATGAAGAACTATATATAAAATCATTTTTCAAGGAGTCGAAAATTACAAGCTCTAAAGCTTCTTCACAGTTTGCCGGTGGTGTGATCAAACTATCAATTAATAAGGCTAACTCTTGTCTTAAAACCGTAATACCCGGTTTTTCAAATTTTGGCTGTGAATAAATATTACTTGAAAATAAAATTATTAAAAGAAAAATCGAATTGATTATTTTTTTTCTGATCATTAATCGGTGTGATTAAAATTTAAAACTAATATGTATAGAAGTAAAATATTTATGTAAAAATTTGTAACGTATATTAGCAATGTACAAATTATCTTTACAGTCTAAAAAAAATCCCCGTAACTTACTCTTTCATAAGGAGGGTAACGGGGAATATTGAAAAATGAATCTAAACTTTGCGAATGTTTTAAATACCAACTATCTTCTCGAATATTTTCTGGATTTTGATTTATTAAGAAGTCCGCATTTCTTCTTAAGCTGAAAATAAAGCTTCTTATAGCTGACTCTGCTCTTTTTGTAATGTTTTTTATACTTGCTGCTCTTTCCCGCCGAATAAAGCCTTTTCTTTTTGTACGGTTTCTTTTTATAAGTTACTTTGGCGACCTTGGTTTTTAATACGGCTACTTCTTTATAGAGAAGATCGTATTTATCTTTCACAATTTGTAAATCTTCGGAAAGATCTTTGTTCTCAATTTTGGTATCTGCTATCATTTCGCGATTCCGGATGTTTGCTCTATATGAATCATAAAACAAATATCCAAAAACTCCGCTCATGCAAAGTAATAACGTGAAAATACCAATTTGAATTTTTGATAAATTTTTGAATCTCATAGCACTCTCTTTAAATTAATAAAATGTTTGCTTTTGTTACGATAGTATGAAATAAAAGTTATCAGGTTTGTAAAATTAATGTTTTGAGTTTTTAATTGCAATCTGTTAAGGGCTATGAAGCTATTTGTTTATAAATAGTGTTCAAAACGTTTTTCTTATTTTAAATATTCTAATTAACTTTCGAAAATTCAAATAAATAGTACTCAAAAAATTATGACCCCTCCCGAACCCTCCCCCAACGGGGGAGGGCAGGGTGGGGTTGAAAAATTGCTAATTACAAAATGTATTTAAACATTTTATTAATCATAGTTAATAATTTTTTATTTTTATGAAAATGTTTTGGACGGTACTATTTGTTTATAAATAATTTTCATATCATTTGATTTTATTGCAAGTGAGGAAATATAATTTTCTCTTACTTTTATATCATGCAAAGACCATTTTTTAATCTCATCAGGTTTTTTTTTTATCCACATAATTTTTGGGTTTCCAGGTTTTAGTGTTACGGAAAAATCCGCAAGCGGATATGAAAGTCCTTCTCCTACTGCTTTTAAGAATGCTTCCTTTCTGGTCCAGCAATAAAAAAAAGCATTCTTAATTTTTTCGCTGTTTATATTTTCAAATTCTTCAACTTCACTTTTGGAAAAATATCTTTTTGCGATCGTCAATGCATCGCGCAATTCCCTCTGATATTCAATATCAATTCCTACTTCTTCTTCAAAAACAAATGCAAAGACAGTATAATTGTTTGAATGAGCTAAGTTAAATTTTATGGAGCTGTTATTTATATAGGGCTTACCCTTTTCAGAGTAGAAAAAAGTTATATGTGCAGCCGGGATAGATAAATATTCGCTTAGAACACTTCTTAACAAAGCTCTGCAAACGACATAATTATTTTTATCTGCTTCAAACTTATATCGGTATGCTTTCGTCAGTTCATCGTTTGAAAGGATTGTTTCTGAATTCTTTATTTCTGCAGAAGTCTTTTCCAGAGTTGATTGAAAGATGTGAATTTCATTTGCAGGAATTTTCATTTCATAACCCGTACAGATTTTTTTAATAGCTAACTTTCTCTAACTTCTGTTTTCTATTTGAGTTGTCTAAAGATCCATTTGTACCGGTTTTTGTATTCAACTCATTGTGAGTTTTTTCCAGAACGAAGTTCAGCTTCTCCGCAAAGAACCTAAGCTGTGGTTCTTTTACAATTGTCTTATGATTTGTGCCCTCAACAGCATAGCTCTCAAAGCCGCCGCCGGCAAGGTTTTTCCAGCCCTCCCTATATTCATCCTTAAATGTCCCGCATTCAATCAAAGTTATTTTTCCAGGGTATTTTTTTGCAATGTATTTATCCTGTGCATGAAAGTGTAGAAGCATAATTTTTTTGAATAATCTTTTCCTTTCATCGCTGAAGATCCATTCTAATTTATTCTGAACTTTCCATTTTAATTTCAAAAATTTATTTGACGAATATCTGTACATAACCTTTGAAAGCTCTCCTGTTTTTAAGTGATGAAATGAACGGGTTATAAAATGTGAGAGATCTCTTTTTTGCTGAATCCAAGGTTGAGTTGGTGCAATAAACGGAGGCCAGGTATCGAATATTGCAAGAAGCGCCACCTTTTGTCCGAGCTTTGTCAGCTGCTGCGCCATTTCAAAAACTACTCTTCCGCCAAAACATCTGCCTCCGAGCATATAAGGTCCGTCAGGCTGAAGCGACTGAATTTCTTTTATATAATGTGAAGCCATTTCTTCGATATTGTCATGCGGTTTTTCCTTTCCGTCCAGACCGACTGATTCTAATACATAAAATGGCTGGTCGTTAGGAATATATTTTACCATTCCCTGAAAATGCAGGGCTGTGCCTGCTCCCGGCGGTACACAAAAAAACGGAAGCTTCGATCCGCCCGGCTTTACTGCAACAAGAGATTTCCATGGAGGAGTCCAGCCCTCATCTTTTAATATTGCAGCAAGCTGTTCTATAGTCGGTGAATTGAATAATGTTGACAGTCCAAGTTTTCTACCCGTGAGTTTTTCAGTGTAGCCAAAAACTCGCAGTGCTAAAAGCGAATGCCCGCCTAATTCAAAAAAATTGTCTTTTATACCAATTGGCTTTACTCCTAAAACTTTCTCCCAAATTTTAACAAGCTGAAGTTCTAGTGTTTCTTTCGGTTCGACGTAATTATTACTTTCATTAATTCTTATTGATTCGGGAGACGGCAATGCACTATGGTTTATTTTACCTGTCGGTGTTAACGGCATTTCTTTCATTGCAACAAAATCTGAGGGGACCATATATTCAGGCAGCTTGGTCTTTAAATATTTTTTTAAGTCTGCTGCTTTAAGAATTGTATCATTTGCCGAAACGTAATATGCTACTAAGCGTTTATCACCGGGATTAAATTCTTTTACAACAACAGCAACATTCCTTATTTCCGAATATTCAGCAAGTACCGTTTCGATTTCGCCTAACTCAATTCTAATTCCTCTGAGCTTAATCTGGTTATCTGTTCTTCCCAGATATTCCAAATTCCCATCGGGAAGAAATCTTGCAATGTCTCCTGTCTTATAAAGTTTCTCACTCAGGTTTTTGTCCTTTCGATAAAACGGGTTGTCAATAAATTTTTCTCGCGTAAGCTCTTCCCTGTTATGATATCCTTTTACAAGACCAATACCTCCGATATACAAATCCCCGTTAACACCTACAGGTACCGGTTTTAGAGAAGAATCCAGAACATACATCTGGGTATTAAAGATTGGTTTGCCGATAGGAGGAAGTTTCATCCAGTTCTTTGTATCATCACTTAATGTATAGCTCGTAACAACGTGTGCCTCTGCAGGACCGTATTGATTTGTAAAAGTAAAATTCTTTAAGCTGTTGAATAAATTTATTATTGCAGGAGTATTCTGCAATTGTTCGCCTGCTGTGTTGACTTCTTTCAATGATAATGTTTTTTCCTTTGTTACGTAAAACACCTCTGCAATTTCCTGTAATGCAATGAACGGAAGAAAAAGTCTCTGAATTTTTTTATCTTTTATAATTTGTAAAACTTTCGAAAGATCCTGCCTGTCTTCATTTTTCATCATAACTAACGTTCCTCCTGAATACCACGTAGAAAATATTTCCTGGAATGAAACATCGAAGCTTAATGTAGTGAATTGCAAAACCCTGAATTCCTTTTCAAATTTCTGTCCCTCAAGCTGCCAGTATAATAAATTTATCAATGCTTCATGCTTCATCAAAACACCTTTTGGCTTTCCGGTCGAGCCGGACGTATAAATAATGTAAGCTAAGTCTGAAGCAATGGCTTTCTGTTCAACATTATTTCTATCCTCCTTTGAAATTTCATCCGAATCTTTATCCATTAAAACAACTTTAGCTTTTGTCTTCGGTAGCCTATCGGCAAGATTTTCTTTTGATAATAACACAGGTGCATTTGTATCTTCAATCATAAATTCCAGTCTCTCAAGAGGATAAGAAGAATCAAGCGGCACATATGCACCACCGGCTTTCAAAATCCCGAGAAGTCCGGTTATCATTTCAAATGAACGATCGATGCAGATTCCCACCATTACGCCGTGTTCTACACCAAATCTCTTAAGATAATTTGCAACCTGATTTGATTTTTCATTTAACTCCCGGTAAGTCAGTGCTTTATTGTCAAGCTCGACTGCTATTGCACCGGGCGTTTTTTCAACCTGCTCTTCGAATAGCTGTGAAGCTGTTTTGTCTTTTGGAAAATCATGCTTTGTATTATTCCAATCAATTAATATTTTTTTCTTTTCATCTTCAGTTAAAAGTGAAAGGTCTGAAATTTTTCGTGCGGGATTTTTTGTAATGTCTTCAAGCAGGGTATTGAAGTTGGAAAGAATCTGTTTTATAAATGAACTTTCAAACTTTGAAGTTTCATAAGCAATATGAATAGTCAAGGATTCCCCCGGTGCAATTAAAATTGTCAGAGGAAAATTTGTTCTTTCAAATGCTCGAAGGTTATTTATCTTTATTCCCGCGACTCCGTTTTCAAGAGATTTATCAAGTGGATAATTCTCAAACACTAAAATGTTTTCGAATAATTGTGTGCCTCTCGGGATATTGCTCCATTCCTGAATATCAACCAATGAGCTGTATGCAAATTCATTACGTTCGATATGACTTTGCTGCAAATTTTTAAACCATTGAATAATTTCTTTCTCTTTATCAACATTAACTTTGACAGGCAGAGTGTTAATAAACAAACCAACCATAGTCTCGATACCTTTTAGCAAAGGAGTTCTTCCGGAAACAGTTCCACCGAATAGCACATCCTTCTCTCCACGGTAAACACTGAGTATTATTGCCCATACTCCCTGTATAATAGTGTTTAATGTTAACTGGTTTTGCTTCGCAAAAGATTGAATCCGGGCCGTCAACACGGGTGATAACTTTATTTCAAGATCATTAACCTCTTCAATTTTTCCTGTTTTGATTTCACCATTAGTTATCATCGGCGTCGGAGAATCAAAGTCCTTCAGTTCCTTTCTCCAAAAGTCTTCCGCTACTTTTTTATCCTGTTGATTTAACCATAGAATAAATTGCTTGTAAGACAATGGCTTCGGAAGATCTGCTGCCACACCTTTTATTAAAGCTTCATAAAAAATAAAAACTTCTTTTTGTAAAACGGGATAGCTCCATCCGTCCATTATTATATGATGAAAGCTCCAGACGAACTGGTATGAATCATCACCAAGCCTGATTAATGTACATCTCATTAAAGGCGGCTTCTCCATATCAAAACCAATTGCTCTGTCTTTTTTTACAAACTCTTTAAATTCAGACTGCTGCTGCTCAGTTGTTAAATTCCTCCAGTCGAGATTTCTCCAGGGGAGTTTAACAATCCTGCTTACGAGCTGGACCGGTTTTGAAATTCCCTTCCACTGAAATGAAGTTCTTAAAACCCCATGCCTCTTAACTATTTCTTCCCATGACTTTTGAAACAGCTCTTCATCCAGGTTCCCAACAAGATTATAGCAGAACTGTTCGAAGTAAGCATCAGATTCTTCGGTATAGAGTGTATGAAACAGCATGCCTTGCTGCATTGGAGTTAATTCATAAATATCCTCAATACTTTTTTTTGTATCCTGATCCATTTTTTAATTTAAGTTTGCTAGTAAATTATCCAGCTCCTGCTGGTTCAATCCTGCTGCATCAAAATCCGAAGGTGTATATCCTCCTGTGTCAGTATCTTTACAATGCTCAACAATATTTCTCAATGCATCTTCATAATTCTTTGAGAATGTTTCTATTGTTTCTCTCTTGTAAATATTTGTGCTGAAACTAAATTCCATTCTTAACTTATTGTCAGTTATGATGCTGTTTATTTCTATCAAATGATTCCGCAATCCGTTTTTATTTTGGCTCAATATAATTGATTTCTTTCCGAGTTTCCAATCCGAATTTGGAATTATACTTTCATTGAACTGTCCGAGGTAATTAAAAATAATTTCGGGATTGGGTAATAAATTTAATTTTTCTTTCACAGTTTGATCTGTATTCAAATATTTTAATATGCCAAATCCGATTCCACTGTTTGGGATTTGCCTTAAGCTTTCTTTTACTAATTTAATTGTTTCTCCAATATCGTCTGTGTTATATATTTCCAAAACCACCGGAAACATTGAAGTAAACCAACCCACAGTTCTCGAAACATCAATCGAATCAAACAGATCCTCTCTGCCGTGACCTTCCAGGCTGATTAACAGTTTGCTTTCGTTGCTCCAGCTGTTATAAGCCATTATCAGTGCAGACAAAAGTATATCATTAATCTGCGTGTTGTATGTTTTTGGAACATCTTTCAAAATTGACTGAGTAGATGCTTCATCTAATTCTATTGATACTTTGTCAGTCGATTCAACTGTATTTTTAATTTGTTTAGAGAAAAAATCTGCCGGAATTTTATTTAATTTTAAATCTGAAATTTTTAGCCAATGTTCAATTTCTTTTCCCAATGAGCTAACTTTTACAAAATCGGTTAACTTATTACTCCAGTCTTTAAATGAACTTGTTTTGTGGGGAAGTTTAATTTTATCATTGCTTGATAATTGCCTGTATGAATTATATAAATCTTCCAAAATAATTCTCCATGAAATTCCGTCTATGCACAGGTGATGAATCACAATAAGCAGCCGGTCTTCATTGTTTGAATCAGTTTTAAAAAATAACACTTTTATTAAAGGACCATCCGTTAAATTTAAGCTTTTCTGTAATTCGGAAATGATTTTTTCCATTTTATCATCTAATGCTTCACCCGAAATATTTGATAAATCTTCAACACTGAAAACTGTATCGCTGTTAAAACCCGTATTGATTTGTTCACGAACATCATTATCTTTTTTAAATCTTAATCTCAATGCATCATGATGTTTTATAATTTCCGCGACAGATTCTTCTAAAAAATTTTCATTCAGATTCTTCGGGATTTTTAACAGCACAGAATGATTATAAAAATCCGGCTCGGGTAAATCCTGTTCAAAAAACCAATGCTGGATTGGTGTCAAAGGAACTTCGCCGGTAACAATACCTTGTTCGAAAACCGAAGGTGCCGAATAATCAATCACGCCTGACAGCCCGGCAATAGTCTGGAATTGAAAAATTTGCTTCGGAGTTAATTTGATTCCGGATTGATTTGCTCTTGAAATAATTTGTATGCTCATGATTGAGTCACCGCCTAACTCAAAAAAATTGTCGTGCACTCCGACTTTATCAACTCCTAAAATATCTTTCCATATGTCTGCCAGAATTTGTTCAACGGGAAGTCTCGGAGCTATAAATGTTTCTTCAGCTGATTTTGAATTTTCAGGAGCCGGCAATGCATTCCTGTCAATCTTCCCATTCGGTAACAGCGGCATTTTGTCTAAGATAATAAAAGCCGTTGGTATCATATATTCCGGTAAACTATTTCTCAAAAAATCTTTTAACTCGTTAACCGTTATTAACTGAGAATTTTTTTGAACTACATAAGCAGCTAATCTTTGACTGCCCGGTTTATCTTCCCGGACAATTACTGCTGCATCCTTGATTTCCGCATGTTGTGAAAGCTTTGATTCGATTTCACCAAGCTCAATTCTAAAGCCTCTTAACTTAACCTGATGATCGGCTCTTCCGAAAAATTCTATATTTCCATCTTCTCCGTATTTTGCAAGATCACCCGTCTTATATAGTTTACCACTGCTTGTATTTTTAAAAATATCATCGAGAAATTTTTCCTTTGTAAGTTGTGGATTATTCAGATAACCTCTCGCAACATCCACACCGCCAATAATTAATTCACCTGAAACACCAACAGGGACGGGATTCAGGAACTTGTCTAAAATATATATTTGAGTATTATAAATTGGCTTCCCAATAGGAATTACTTTATTCTCAAAAGCGGGCTCACATTTAAAATATGCTGCATCAATTGTAGCTTCAGTCGGACCGTATAAATTATATAAATTTACATTTAGTTTCTCAAATAATTTTTTGGTTAAATCAAAAG
Organism: Bacteroidota bacterium; assembly: GCA_030855105.1. Lineage (GTDB taxonomy): Bacteria > Bacteroidota > Ignavibacteria > Tepidaquicellales > Tepidaquicellaceae > JAGPCH01. Next base: position 19,511 of record JALYRX010000035.1, read on the forward strand.
TCAGAGCTTCACCTCCGCAAAAAACAGTCTTAAGACTTTCACAATTTTCAATTCCTTGTTCATCAAAAAGCATTCGAAGCACTGCAGGAACAAGCTGAAGTACAGATATATTATTTTTTTGAATTGTCTCAATAAGGTAAGCCATATCCATGTGTCCGTCGGGCTTTGCAATTATAAGTCGTCCTCCTGTCAAAAGTGGAAGATAAAATTCCCAGACAGATGCATCAAAACTAAACGGAGTTTTTTGAAGAACACTATCCGACGAATCAAATCCAAAATCTTCTTTCATCCAGAGCATATGATTAGACAGTGAACGGTGAGTTATCATTGCACCTTTCGGCAATCCTGTAGAGCCTGAAGTATAAATCACGTAAGCTAAATTATCCAATGTAACTTTGCTGTCAAAATTAGCAGAGCTTTCATTAGAAATTTGTTTCCAGTCTTCATCAATTAAAACTACCTTAGAAATATTTTCCGGTAAACTTACAGCAATACTTTTTTGTGTAATTAAAATTTTTGCGTTTGAATTTGAAATCATAAATTCAATTCGGCTTTGCGGGTATGAAATGTCAATCGGAATATAAGCGCCTCCTGCTTTGAGTATTCCGAGTATTCCCACCACCATTTCTATTGAGCGCTCAACACAAAGTCCGACAAGAGTTTCGGGGTATACACCAAGCCTATTTAGATAATTTGCTAATTGATTCGAACGTTTATTTAATTCATCGTAGGAAATTGTTTCACCTTCAAAAACTACAGCAACCGAATCAGGAGTTTTGAAAGTTTGCTCTTCAATTAATTTATGAACACAATTAAAATTATTAAAAACAAAATCAGTATCATTCCATTTATTCAAGATGAGATTTTTCTCTTCATCGGATAACATCTGAAGCTCCGAAATTTTCTTTTCTGTATTCGATACAATATTTTGCAGAAGATTTTTGAAATGTTCGATCATCTTTTTTATTGTGTCTGCCTCGAATAAATCTGTATTGTATTTAAACACTCCGGAGAATAATTTTTTTCCTTCTACAAATTCAACGGTCAAATCAAACTGACCTTCCTGCTGTGTTATCTCGAATGATTCAAGTATAAGCTTTCCCCAGTTAATTCTTACGTCTTTATTTCCAGGGACTATCATTTCCTGGATTTCATCATTCTGCTGAACTTTCTGCAAGCCGAAAAAAGTCTGGAATACCGGGGAGCGGGACGGGTCGCGTCTTTGAAGCAGCCGCTCTACAATTAATGCAAAAGGAAAATCCTGATTTGAGATTGCACCTAAAACCTTTTTCTTAATTTGATTTAATAAAATTTTGAAAGGAGGATTTTCTGAAAAGTCTCCCCGTATCGCGACCGGATTTATGAAATATCCGATTACTCTTTCGAAATCTGTTTGAGTTCTACCTGCCGTTGGCACTCCGACAATAATATCCTCCTGAGATGTGTATCTATTCAAAAATATCTGGTAAGCTGTCAGTAAAGTAACAAACAAAGTGGTACCTTCATTCTGCGACATTTTTTTCAACTGCTCAACTAAATCTTTATCTAAATTAAAGTATTCTGCCGCACCGTTAAAAGATTGCACTTCCGGACGCGTTTTATTAATCGGCAAACTTAGAAGAGGTAACTCACCGCTTAATTCATTCTTCCAAAAATTCCATTGCTCATCTCCTTTATTACTGCGGATAAAAGTATTTTGATCTTCAATGTAATCGTAATATTTTTTTTCTAATGGAGCAATGGCATACGATCTTCCTTCGCTTTCTGCTTCATAAAGATTTTTCAATTCCTGAAACATAAGTCCTATAGACCAGCCGTCGCTTACAATATGGTGCATACTCATCAGCATCACAAAATTTTCATCACTGACTTTGAATAAATAAATTTTAAAGAGATGACCGTTTTCCAGATCGAACGGAATATCATTTGTATCCTTTACTTTTTTCTTTAAACTGTTTTCATCCAGTTCCGGAGAATCGATAACTTCCAAAAAAACTTCTTTAAATCCATACACTTCCTGAACGGGCTTCCCGTCAATGATTTTATAATTCGTTCTCAAAGATGGTGATGCATTAACTAATTTCTGGAAAGATCTTTTCAATGCTTCCGTATTGAGTCTGGACAAAATGCGGACTGTGAAAGCAACATTGTAAGCAGGGCTTTCAGGTGAATTTAAAAATAAAAAGTATAAAGCCTTTTGGCCATAGGAAAGAGGAAAAGAAATATTTTCTCTATTTGCCTTTTCGGATAATTGCTTTTTGAGTAAAGCAATTTTCTCCTGCGCAGTAAGTTTCGGTGTTTTTGTTTCAGTGCTCAGTTTTAATCTCCGGTTATTTTGTTTCGTTCAATAGTTTATCAAGTTCTTCTTCTGAAAGATTTTCCAGGTTTGACAATAACTCAGCAGCTTTTTCCTCTTCTGTAATTTCAGATTTTCCGTTTTGAGGTTTTAACTCTTTATGCTGTTGTGTTAAAATTTTCGGAAGCTGCTCTTTTAATTCTTCAGCAAGCTGAATAATATTTGTCTCTTCCATATATCTTACCAAATTCAAATCAACTCCAAGCTCGATATTTACTTTATTCTTTAGCTCGATAGCCATTAATGAATCAAGTCCCATCATATTCAAAGGTAATTCTATATCCAAATCTTCAACGTCAAGTCCCATTATTTGTGAAATTAAGTCCTGAAAATATTTTGTTAAAAGTGAAGTATGATTTTCTTCAGATGAATTTTTTAACTGTGTTATAAAATCATCTTTAGCGTTTTTCTTTTCTTCGCTAAGCTTTTCATTTTGCTTTGAAATTAACTTACTTATGAAAGGATGTTTATAAATTTCCGAATATTTTGACCAGTCAATCGGAACAATCCCGATTTGCGCGGAATCAAGCTTCATTGCTTTTTCCAAAGCACGTATTCCTTGCTCCGGATTTATACTGCTAATCCCTGCAATCTTCTCCTGTTTATCTGCACCCTTAGCAGCAGCAGAGCCGATCTCCGACCAGACTCCCCAGTTTATGCTAAGAGTATGTAAGTTTTTATTTTTCCTGTGATGTGCAAGTGAATCAAGGAAAGCATTTGCGGCAGAATGGTTTGCCTGACCCGCAGATCCAAGCATTGATGCAACGGAAGAATACATTACAAAGAAATCCAGGTCCATTTTTTTTGTCAGCTCATGCAAGTACAATGCACCCAGAATTTTCGGTGCCATTACTTTATCAAATTTTTCTTTTGTCTGATTAATCAATACACCGTCATCCAAAACTCCAACCGAATGTACAATTCCTTTCAAAGGGTTTTTAGATTTCTTAATTTCTTTCAAAACTTTTTCTATGTCATCCTTTGAAGTAACATCTGCTTTATAAATTTTTACATGTACTCCCATTAACTCCATTTCCTTCAAATCTTCTTTTGCTCCGTCAATGCTATCACTTCTCCCTATGAGTGCAATATGTTTAGCGCCTTTATCAGCGAGAAATTTTGCAGTCAGTATTCCTAGTCCTCCGAGACCGCCTGTAATAAGGTAAGTGCTTCTATCATCCACAATAATTTCCCGGACCGGCTGAATATTTTTACGCTTTAACCTTGCAACATATCGTTTGCCGTTTCTGAATGCCACCTGATCCTCTTCGCCGTCAGAATTAATTTCATCAAGCAAATTTTTCCAATTATTTTTCGAATCAAGATCAATTCGTTTGCAGTCCAGTTCCGGATGTTCAATCGAAATAACTTTCGCCATTCCCAAAAGCGGTGATTGAAAAAATCCTTTTACCTCGTCTTCATTATTAACTGATTGAGCATTTGTTGTAACCATATAAAGCGAAGGCGGTTTTGCAAAACGCGTTTTTGAAACCGATTGAATAATATATAGAATATGTATGCAGCCACCTTCAGATAATCTTTCTGCAGAACTATGTTTCAAAGAATTATTATCCGACGAACTAAAATATATTATTTTTATTTCATCCTTTACATTTTTGGAGACTTCAGCAAATAACTTTTCGTAATCTCCTTTATCAGAAAAATTTACAGTGTATTCATTGTCATTAATTTTTTCAAAGTGTTCTCCGTCCAGTACCAGTGTATAATTTTGATTCTTTAAATCTAGATTTGCTGCTGAATCTTTGAATATTTTTTTATCAGTAAATATTATTAGATTAGCCGGGTCAAGGATTTTAGCGTTTTTAGAAGAATCAATATGATTCGCAGTTGCTAATATAATGGATTGACCTGTTAATGATTCATTATTATAAGTTGGCGTAGAAATCTCAACCGGATTAAATCCCTGCTGATTTAAAAATTCTTTCCATTGTTCATTATTAAGCAAAGGATAATCTTCTCTTAGTTGCTTATCTTCAAATTTCCACCAGCCGTCCGTCAATCCGAATGTTAAATCAATCCAGCTTTGACTTTCTGTAACTTCATTTAAAACTACAATACCGTCCTGAGATAATAGCTTATGAATATTCTTCATTGTCACGCTTAGATCTTTCGTTGCATGAACTACATTAGAAGCAATTATAATATCATAATAGTGGTCTGAAAAGTTTTGATCATTTACTTCTTTTTCAATATCCAAAACTTTATACTCAACAAAGTTATAATCTTTAAATTTAATTTTTGCTTTTATAAAAAAAGCGCGGGAAATATCAGTAAATGTATATTCAGATTTATCTTTTCGTAGTAACGGCAAAACATAGGAAGTTGTGCTTCCGGTACCTGCGCCTATTTCCAGAATTCTGATTTTTTTATCATCAGAAAAATTCTTTACAATATGTTCAATTATATTTTTTATTGATTCATTCATAGTACCAAATCCAGGCGAATTCTGATACAGCTTTGCAGCATCTGAAAAATCTCCGTTGGGAAATAATACTTCCAAAGGATCAAGATCTCCTTTTAAAACCTGAGATAATTTATCTCCGCATCTCGACAGTAAAGTTAGTTCAGCTGAAGTTTCCGGAAAATTGATAAGTGTTTGTCTGATATACTCCGAAGGTGAAACAACTACAGTATCATGCAGGGGCAGAATATTTTTTGTTTCCGGATTATCGCTTACGCTGTTACTGCTTTGCGGATTAATAAAAGTTTTGTACAATCTTTCAAAAATTTTCAAACGCTTTGGGTCAATATTAAATTTATCTGCAAGCCCTTCGATATCAACAGTACAATCAACTTTAGAATCATAACCTAGATCCGTAAATGCTTTTTCAACATATGTCCTGCATAAATCTTCTGTTTCATCAATAATTTTTTTATACTCTATTAATTTATTATCTCTAATTAATTTTTCAAAATGATCTTCGGAGATTGATCTTAGTTCTGCAGGAACATTCACTCTTAAGCTGCAGGATTTATTTTCATTAATTTGCTCTTCCCATTTTACTTCATAAAACCAATCTTTCAATTCATTCTGGCCGGAAATAAATTCTTCTTTACTTACTTCTTTAAGACGAAGATTCTTTACAGAAGAAATCAATTCACCGGTGTCTGAAAATATTTTTATATTTACTTTATGAATTTTGGATTTTTTCGCATTTGAAGAATCCAATTCAACAAAGCTCCAAACTTCTCTTGAAGGTTTTTTAATAAAATCAAATTTTTCTATTCCAACAGGAATGAATGCTTTATCTGAATTATTTTTTATCAATAAACCCAAAGCAGTTTGAAACGAAGCATCGAGTAAAACCGGGTGAATCTTGTAGCTGTCGTCGTTTAAATTATTGCCTAACACAATTCTTGCTAATGCCGAATCATCACTCAGATATAATTCTTCTATTGCCTGAAAATCTTTTTTATAATCTATGCCAATCTCTTTAACGCCATTATAAAAATTCTCAGCTGAAAGTTTTTCTTTGAAACCATTTTTCAATTCCAGAAAATTCATAGTGTTCATTTCATCATTCGCATCATGGTTCAAGCTACCCGAAGCATGCAACGTCCAGTTATAATCATCATTTGATTCATCCAAACTATATATCTCAAACCTGAATACATTTTCACTTTCACGAGTCAGAATTGTTTGAATATTTTTCAATTCATTGTCTTCTAAAATCAATGACTGCTGCAAAGTTAATTCGGTTAAGGAAACTTTACTTAGATCCGTTGTTTCCAAAAAAGCCGATATTGCAATTTCTATGTATGCTGCTCCCGGCAAAATAATTTTATCGAACACACGATGATCTTTCAGGTATTCCGGATTGCTTCCGCTGACTTGAGAATTGAAAATAAATTCATTCTTCGATGCTGAAATTAATTTATATCCGAGAAGCTGATTACTGATTGAATTAAAATCATTCTCAAAGTTTAATATTGATTTCGAATTTCCTTTCACATCTTCAATCCAGTATCTTTGTTTCTGGAAAGGATAGGTAGGCAAAGAAATTTTTCTGTGCGGGAAATCACTTTCAAAATTTTCCCGGTCAACTTCTACTCCGTTTACAAATAATGTTCCAAGACTCTGAAGCATAGTTTCCCGGATGGTGAAATTATATTTTATGCTGGGAAGCCAGTGAATATTAGGATCAGCAACGGTCTCCTGTCCCATACTTATTGATGTAGGCTTTGGTCCGAGATCTATAAAAAACTCAACGCCGGAATTTACACATTCTTTTATGCCGTCGGAAAATCTAACGCTCGACATTATATGATCACACCAGTATTCGGCATTTGAAATTTTATCTGTTACAATTTCCCCTGTGATGTTTGATACAACAGGAATTTCAGGTGAGGAATATTTTACGGTATCACATACTTTCCTGAACTCTCCAATCATTGAATTCATCAAAGGTGAATGAGATGCTATTGATACATTTATTTTTTTGTATTCGATTTGTTGGGAATCAAACTCAGGAATGATCTTTGCCAAAGAATTTTTATCACCGGAAATTACAGTCTTAAGAGGTCCGTTAATTGATGCAATCGAAACGGAATCTTCAAAATTCATTACAAAATTCTTAACAGTTTTTTCATCGGCAAAAATTGTGTACATCTCACCATCACCTGTCAATGTCTGCATCAGTCTCCCTCTTTCGGTTACCAGCTTCAGTCCGTCTTCCAAACTAAAGACACCGGCAAGACAAGCAGCAACATATTCTCCTGCACTGTGTCCCATCATCACTGAAGGACTAATTCCCCAGGACATCCATAGTTTTGCTAATGCATATTCGATGGCAAATAAAGCCGGCTGTGTATAAGTTGTTTCATTGATCGGATTTAATTTTTCATCTTTTTCATAAAACAAAACTTCGAGTAGCGGTTTGTCCAAATATTTTCTAAGTATCTCATCGCAATTATTAATAATATTTCTGAATAAAGGATTACTGTCATAAAGTTCTTTGCCCATCCCGATATACTGAGCACCCTGTCCCGGGAACAGGAATGCAACTTTCGGGGAATGATTTATTTTCACCGTTCCCGAAATAACACCTGCAGATTTTTTCCCGTCATTAAAATTTTGTAATTGAGTTTTTAAATTGTCAATTGAAGAGCAAACAATTGCTAGCCTGTGATTAAGTGAAGCCCGGCCTGTGTTTGCTGTATAGCAAATATCTTCCAGCTTTACGTTGGGATTTTCTTTTAAAAATTCCTCATACCTTTTCACAATTTCCGATAAAGCATTTTCATTCTTACCGCTCAAAGTTAATAAATTAAACGGTTTTGGTTTGAAAGATATATGCTTAATCTCTTCGGGAGCTTGCTGCAAAATTACATGAGCATTTGTTCCACCAAATCCAAAAGAGCTTATACCCGCAAATCTTTTTTTACTATCCCATTTAATATTTTTGTCGGCAACTTTAACAGGAGTATTATCAATTAATATTTCAGGATTTAATTTTTTATAATTTAAATGCTGTGGAATTTCTTTATTGTATAATGCCAAACTCGTTTTGATCACTCCGGCAATTCCAGCGGCAGCTTCAAGATGACCGACGTTTGTTTTTACAGAACCTATATAAAGTAAATTTTCTTCAGATCTATCCTTCGTTAAAACTCTTGCCAATGAATTTACTTCTATCGGATCGCCAAGCGGCGTTCCGGTACCGTGTGTTTCGAGATAATTAATTTCGTTTGGATTTACATTCGCATTTTCCAATGCGCTCTTTATAACTTCTTCCTGCGAAGGTCCGTTTGGCGCTGTGAGGCCGTTGCTTTTCCCGTCCTGATTTATTGCTGAACCTTTAATCACTGAGTAAATTCTGTCGCGGTCTTTTATTGCATCTGATAATTTTTTTAATACAACAATTCCGCAGCCTTCACTTCTTACATATCCATCAGCATCAGAATCAAATGTTTTACACTTTCCGTCCGGTGCAAGCATATCCGCTTCCGTAAATACTACATTCCAATCCGGTGCAAGCAGTAAATTAACACCTCCCGCTAAAGCTAAACTTGACTCGCCGTTTCTTAAGCTTTGACATGCTGTATGTAAAGCAACTAAAGATGACGAACACGCCGTATCAATTGCAATGCTTGGTCCTCTGAAATCATATACATAAGAAATTCTATTTGCAGCGATACTCAATGAAGTCCCGATTCCGGTATAAACATCAAATAAATCTTTTTTACCCGCTGAGAACCTTGCATAATCATAAGTACAAATTCCCATGAACACTCCGACATTTTTTCCTGCGATAGTTTCAGGATTTATTCCCGCATCTTCAAGTGCTTCCCATGTAACTTCAAGAGTAAATCTCTGCTGCGGGTCTATCTGAATTGCTTCTCTCGGTGAAATTCCAAAAAACATCGGATCGAATTTATCAACATTATCAACAAATCCTCCAAAGGTAATTGTTGAATCAATCATTAAATTTTTATTCCACCTGTCTTCCGGTATTTGTTTTATGGAATCTTTTCCGTTGATTAAATTATTCCAAAACTCCCGAACATTATTAGCTCCCGGAAATCTCAAGCCAATACCGACGATCGCAATCGGTTCATTATCAACTTTATCAGATTTTTTTTTCAATTCATCGTTCTCAATCATTTCATAGTTATCATTCATATCATTATAATCATAGTTCAAAAACTTCGCAAGCAACTCAATAGTCGGATAATCATAAACTAAAGTTGCTGGTAGTTCTTTATCAAGCAGCGTTTCTAGATCACCGGACAGCTGAACCGCTTTCAATGAATCCATCCCATAGACAGCAAACGGATCATTGATATCAATAGAATCCTTTTTGATCTGCATCATTTCAGCAAGCCGGATGACTATCCATTCTTTCAGATTATTTTTATTTGGAATAAATTTTTTCCTGCTGACTTTATCTTTTTCAACATCATTAATTTTCTCATTATTCTTTTTGATATCCAAAATCTCAGATCTAAAATCAAAAATCTCTCCCTGTTTCCATTCTGCAATTACCTCCAGTCCCTTATCAAGAACTCCATGTAAGCATGCGCGCCGCTGAATTTTCCCGCTGGAAGTTTTTGGAACTGTGCCCGGATTAATTAATGTAATTGAATATACCTGCAGGTCATGCTCTTCTGAAACAGATTTACGAATTGTTCTTACAACTTCTTCCGGATCAAAATCTTTTAAAAAGTTTTTCTGAACTTCCTGAACGATGCCAAGATGTTCCTCGCCGTCAACATCAATTGAGAATGCACCGACGCAGCCGAGCCGCAATGCGGGATGGCTCGATTCAATTGTATATTCAATATCCTGCGGATAATGATTCTGTCCGCGAATAATAATTAAATCTTTATGTCGGCCCGTAATATACAATTCATTATCTTTAATAAATCCAAGATCACCTGTTCTCATGAACGGACCTTCATTCGTATCTTTGATAAAAGCATGAAAAGTTTCCTCAGTTGCATCTTCTCTTTGCCAGTAGCCTTGTGCAATTGAAATTCCGGAAGACCAAACTTCACCGACTTCACCTTCTTTGCACTCAATTAATGTTACAGGATTTACGATTGCTATTTTGGTATCTTCGATTGAATGACTATGACCGACATGAACTTTAGATCTAAAATCACTTTCATCTGCATCTTTTGCAAAATTATTTTTTTCAATTTCAGTATCATCAAATCTTTTCATTGAAGGTTCGTCTTCTTTGAATGTAGTGGAAAGAATCAAAGTACCCTCAGCAAGACCGTAACCCGGTGCAAAATATTTAAATTTAAATCCGCAGTCTTTGAAATAATCAACAAATCTTTCAATTGTCTCTGCACGCACAGGTTCCGCTGCATTCATCGCCACAGTCCATGAACTTAAGTTCAAAGTTTTCTTTTGTGCATCTGTAATTTTGTTTACACAAAGTTCGAATGCAAAATTCGGTGCTGCGTTGTGAGTGCCTTTGTATTTTGAAATTGCATTCAACCACCTGAATGGTTTCTGAACGAATGCCTGCGGAGTCATATAATAACACGGATATCCGCAGCAGAAGGGGAGCAGCATTCCGTATATCAATCCCATATCATGGTGAATAGGTAGCCATGTTACCATTACACTTTTATCCGTATGAGGATGGGACTTGTCAATAATGTTTATATTGTGAATAAGATTTTTGTGATTGACCATCACGCCTTTTGGAGTTCCGGTCGAACCGGAAGTATACTGAAGATATGCAAGTGTATCAGAACTTATGTCAGGTTGTTTCCAATTAGCTGCAAGTTCGTTCGGAATATTTTCTGTTGTTATCCACTGTAGATCTTTCAAAATTTCATCCCCGGCAAAATCTTTTTCAAGTTCGCTTTTAATTTCTTCCGTTGTCAGAATAACTTTTGCACCGCTGTCTTTTGCAATTGCAGAAATTCTCGAAAGAGATTTATTTTTTCCCGGAGGATGTAAAGGAACGGATATCAAACCCGAATACAAACACGCAAAAAAAGAATCTAAATAATCCGGTCCGGATTCGTATATCAACAGAGCTCTCTCACCTGAAAGATTATTTGACTGAAGCTTTGATGCAATTGCTTTTGCGCGAATATCAAGTTTGCTGTAAGTAGAAGCTCCGGCTTCACGCTCACCTTCTTCGAGAAACATAAATGCAAGCTTATCGGGTTGATTATCGGCGCGCCAGCGTGAAAGTTCGACTAAAGTTTTTGCAATATGTTGAATATCTGCCATTTTATAAGTTTCTTAAATATAAAGATTTTAAAGGTGTTATTAAATGGAGATGTGCGGTAGTATAGATGGAGTTATGACAGTACCTGATTTAAACGAATTTAGAACATTACTATTCGTCTTCTGTCCTTTGACACAATAAATTAATTTTTGTCCCCACTGCTGGAGTCTCCATGCTTTTCGGAACTCCAGCGTATGGTTGTTAATCGTCGGAGTCCGGAAAAGCACCGAGACTCCGACGGAGGTCGATAAGCACAGACTCCGACGTGGGTTAAATTGTGTTAAGAAATAAGCAATGTCTTTAGCAAATTTATTTATATCTTTTATACTTAAACTTATAAAACAACTACTCTGACAATTTTTTCGTACTTTATTAGAAGTTTATAAAATAACTTAAACTATGTTCATTACTATTGTTCCGTTAAATAGTGAAATTTACAACACATTTTTTACGGGTTCATATACTTTTGGATTAGCAGGTTATATCAATTTTTTCTTTTGCTAATGTATTCCATCCTTCTTATGTTATACTAACTCGTAATCGTTTTTATTAAAAAAATTTATGTACTTACCACACGGGCTAATCAAAAAAAATTTTTAACTATCACATTAATATAAAACCACAAAAATTTAAAAAGTGAAAAAATATTTTCTTGTAGCCTTTTCGTTTCTGGTATCATCTGTTTATTCACAATCACTTCTATCCTGGGAATGGCAAAATCCTAAACCGCAGGGAAATAGAATTAAGGCATCTGAATTTGTTTACTCTGAATTAGGATTTGCGGTAACCGATAACTCTATTTTGCTTAAGACTACGAATGGCGGTTTGAACTGGAACTCTCATTCACCATCTCTTGGAACTGCAAATTTTAATGATATAGATTTTGTCAATTCCGAAACAGGCTATATTGTTTGTAATAATGGGAAAATTATTAAGTCAGTTAACGGCGGTCAGTCCTGGACATTTCAAACTTCAGGAGTCAGCAAACATCTTACCGGAGTTAACTTTGTTGATCTATTAACCGGATATGCTGTCGGAGATACAGGTACAATAATAAAGACAACCAATGGCGGAGAAAACTGGGTACTGCAGCCTCTGTCAGATTCGTTAAATTTAAAAGATGTTAAATTCGTAAATGAAACAACCGGTTATATTATCGGAAGAAATTTCGAATTTGTTGCAGGAGCAATTCCGGTATTTAAAACCACAGATGGCGGAACGAGCTGGATAAGACAGAATGCTTCTTATCTCATTGGATTTACAATCTGCGTAAAAGACTCAAATACAATTTTTGCCGCAGGTGCTTTTGGGGAAATAAGTAAAACAACTAATGCAGGATTAAACTGGACAGTGGTAAATTATCATGCATATACATCTGTTAACTCAATTCAATTTTTGGATAGCACAACAGCAGTTGCCGTAGGATCTGATGGTTACATTTTAAAAACAACTAATAAAGGAGACTCATGGACTCAGTTCGGCACTCCTTCCGGCAGCGGATATGATTTTAATACTGTATGTTTTGCTGATTCGATGAAAGGATATATCATGGGAGAAAAAGGACATATTTTAAAAACTTTAAACGCCGGTTTGACATATGACACTTTATCTTCAGGTGCGAGATCAGACCTGCGTGAAGTTCAATTTACAAATGATGCAACTGGTTATGCGGTGGGAAATAAATTCACTGTTTTAAAGACTACTAATAACGGTGTTGACTGGCAGACCAAGCAATATATAAATAACTCGATCGACTTTGTATCGTTATTCTTTCTTAACACAGATACAGGATATATAGGAAGATCACTCGGTATGATCGGAAAGACTACAGACGGAGGAAATACTTTTGTATACAAGCAGCTTGCCTCAACTCAAAATATACAGACGATTTATTTTGCAAATAATGACACAGGTTATGCAGCCGGCAAAAATAATTTTTTCTACCGGACGGTCAATGCAGGAAATAACTGGTCAAGATTGTATCCTGACTCAGGATATTTCTTTGGAACATTTACAGATATGCAGTTTCTAAATCCTACCACTGGATTTGCTTCTAATTCCAACGGCAGAATGTATAAAACTACAAATGCCGGAGTTAACTGGAAAATTGATACTATAACTACCATTGATACAGCTGTTGGCGGAATTTATGGAATTTATTTTATTGATGATTCTCTTGGCTATGGCGCGGGAAGGAACGGAAAAATAATAAAAACGACAAACGCTGGGAATAACTGGACTATTGATTCTGTTGGAAGTTATCATTTTGAAAAAATTTACTTTACAAATTCCACTACCGGATATGCTAGCGGTAGGAGGAGTATAATTTCCGGAGGAGGAGGAGCAATTGTAAAAACTACAGACGGAGGTTCAAGCTGGGTGGAGCAGGTGACTTATACGAGTTCAAATATTAAATCAATAGTTTTCTCAAACGATAATATTGGTCATGCAGTCGGAGACAATGGAACAATTCTTCGAACTATAACGGCAGTAAATCATCCGGTTATTATTATAATTCCAACTTCGAGCAGTTTAACACTAACTGCATTGATACAAGGTTTTTATAATTCCTTATCCAATAATATGATAAGTGATACTGCTAGAGTTTATCTGCGAAATACAAGTTCCCCATACTCGATAGTTCATTCATCTAAAGCTAAATTAAACTCTTCCGGTGTTGGAACATTTTATTTTTCAAATGCTCTAAATGGAAATTACTATATTATTTTAAAACATCGAAATTCAATTGAAACCTGGAGCAGTTCAGGAAATTCATTCGTATCAGGTGCGTTGACTTATGATTTCACATCGTCGCCTAATAAAGCATTCGGAAATAACCAAGTTCAAATTGATTCCTCGCCGGTTAAATTTGGAAACTATAGCGGTGATGTAAATCAGGACGGATCTGTGGAAGCTTCGGATCTTGCAAGTATTGATAATGACGCTTTTAATTTTGTAAGCGGATACGTTTCAACTGATCTCACTGGTGATAATGTAGTTGATGCAAGTGATGCGGCGATCTGTGATAATAATGCATTTAATTTTGTAACCTTGATGAGACCATAAAAGATAAGACAATAAAAACAAATTTTAAAATGTAATTGATTTAAAAATATAAAATAAATAGTATGAAGCATTCAAATTTCTTTTTTAGAAAACTGATATTTATAAGTTTGTTATTTTGCAATACATCATATTCTCAGTTAGTGGAAACATTTGAAACAAATCCATTTCCACCTCCAGGCTGGACTTATGAACGAACAGGATCGAATGGTGCAACGCTGTGGCTTAGATACACTTCTACCGGAGCTTACGGATTAAGTAACGCCTGTGCAGTTTTTGTATTTGCTGCTGCTTATCCTGTTGGAATTACTCAATCACTTGTTACGCCGTCATTAACACCCATTACTGCAGGGGGCTATATTAAATTTGATCATGCTTACGCCTCAAGATTTATCAATAATTATATTGCGCATGATAAATTTCATATAGAGGTCTCTTCCGACGGAGGTCAGAATTATTCAACATTGATTACATTAAACGGAGGAGATACCGGATCTCTTGTTACTGCGCCGAGAAGAGATGGTGGTTTTATACCGACATCTTCTGAATGGGCAACGAAAAGGTATAACTTACCGGTTGGAACAAACAAAGTAAGGCTTAAAGCAGAAAGTGATTATGGTAATAATCTTTATATTGATAATGTAAGAATCGCCAATCTGCTGGCAAACGATGTCGAAGCAATATCAGTAGATATGCAGCGCGTTAATCCTCCAGGATCACAAAATCCAAAAGCTACATTCAAAAATCCGGGTACTGCAACTCAGACATTTCCCGTTACTATGACAATAGATCCCGGTAATTATATTTCAACAAAAATTGTGAACAGCCTTGCATTCAATGATTCGGTACAGGTAATATTTGATAACTGGAGTTTTACCACCGGACCTTATAATATAAAAGTTTATTCGCAGCTTGCAACTGATCAGGATAAAACAAATGATACTCTGAATCGGCAATTCATACCGGGGATCTTATGGCAGTATAACGCGACGGCCTCAGTATTTGAGTTTTCTCCCGATGGTCAATACCTCGTGTCGGCCGGCGGATCAGGATGTTCTCCTTTCGCTTGCGGGCAAATACGATTCTGGAGAGTTGCTGACAGCACGCTTCTTCAGACCATCACAAATCAGCCGATGGGCTTACTTCTTGGCTATACAAATGATGTATCATTTTCACCAGATGCTACGCAGGTTTTATCTGCTCACGGTAGTGTTTACTGCGCTCCTAACGGAGGCTGTTATCAGGACCGGTCGGGACAATTTATATGGAATTTTCCCGGGGCAAGCCTGATTGCAGGACAAGGAGATTCACTCGATGGAATCATTGAGACGATTGATTATTCACCAGACGGATCTATTTTTGCAACCGGAAGAAGTTATAATAATGTAGGAGAAATCAGAATATATAATTCATCCGGATTTACACTTGTCCGGACATTACCGGGGCATTATCTGGAAACTAACAAGGTCAGATTTTCACCTGACGGACAGCTCCTTGCCTCAGTTGGTTACGATGGAAATTTGAAAATATGGAATGTAAGCGATGGTATGCTTTTGAGAACATTATTTCACGGAACTTACTCAAACGGCGGTTCTCCTGTAAGTGTAGCATTTTCTCAATCGGGTGAATTTGTAGCAACCTCAGGATATGGCAGTAATACATTGGTAAAGGTCTGGCGAGTTTCTGACGGAACATTGGTTCATTCTTTGCCGGGAGGAGTTGCCGGACCGGATCAGGGTGCCTTCAATAATACTGTTCTGTTTTCCCCGAACGGTACATATGTTGCAGCTACAGTATCATACAACTTTCAAGCGGGGACCCGTGGTCTGATAAGATTCTGGAATGTTAATACAGGTATTGTTGAACATGAATTTATTGATGAAAATATAGGGGGAGGCAGCAGTTCAAGCAGAACAGTAATACGATCATTTGCATTTTCGAATTCGGGAAATTTATTTGCATATTCTGTCGGCAATATGATTAAAGTTACAAAAACAGATTTGACTCTCGTGACTTTAACAGGCTTAGAACAAATTTCTAGCAATGTACCTACATCAAATTTGCTATTTCAAAATTATCCTAATCCGTTTAATCCCAAGACAATTATCTCATACCAGAGTTCAATGGAAGTAAATGTATCTTTGAAAGTATATGATGTTTTGGGAAATGAAATAGCAACATTGGTCAATGAAAAACATGTTCCGGGAAACTATTCAGTGGAATTTGACGGCACAAATATGTCAAGCGGAATTTATTACTATAGAATTGAGGCAGGAAACTTTGTTCAAGTAAGAAAAATGATTTTAATAAAATGACAATTATCCGTTGTTTCAAAGACAATCGGGAAATGAGCTTAACAAAATCTGGATTGAAAAATTAATTTCGTCACCACTTGTCACCCACAGGAACAATCTCAAAGACAAATTAATCTAATGTGGAGACTTAGCGACTTGCGAAAATAATCTACGAGTTCAATTACGGAACTGCATTTATTGCATTGGTTGCAAAGTCCTTCAATCCGTTTCCCAGAGAAAAAACATTTACTCCCGTATCCGGATTAATGTTAATAGTAACAATTATTTTGATCTTACTAACATCATTATTTGAATAATTCTTATCTATTAAACTAAGTGTAGGATAAGCAGATGGATCAGCAAACTATTCTCCGCTTCAATGACGACATTTTACAGGAAGCTATGCTGCGCTATGGCATCCACAACGACCACATCAAACCGCTCGATGCGTTCGAGAGTTTCATCTATGAATTCGAACGGGGAGGTGATGGCTTCATACTCCGCATCGGTCACAGCTTTCGCAGGAGTGAAGCATTAGTTCATGGCGAAGTAGATTGGATCAACTATCTCGCGTGCGGCGGGGTCTGCGTTGCGCGGGCGATTCCCTCCGAAAGCGGGAAGCTGGTCGAGGTTATAGACGATGGGCAGAACGGGCAATTTCTGGTCACTGCTTTTGTGCGGGCTGAGGGTCAACCTCCGTGGAATGCAGGGTGGGCGACTGCTCGGTATGAGACTTATGGAGAATTACTTGGGAAAATGCATTCATTCGCATTAGACTATGAACCCATACCTTCATATAGGCGTCCGGAGTGGGATGATGCAAGCTTCAAGTTTATTGAACTGCACCTACCAGAGTCTGAAGTCATTGCCCATCAAAAGTATCAATCTCTGCTAAAATATATTTACAGCCTGCCTAAAGATAAAAGCTCTTATGGATTGATCCATCAGGATGCGCATCTAATAATTTCTTTATAGATGCAGATGGTGTGTTGACATTATTTGATTTTTATGATTGCGGATATAGCTGGTTCGTCAACGATATCTCGATCGTGCTGTTTTACATCTCCATGGACGCACAGAAATTTGGATACCCGACTGTGAACACGTTTACGCTTGAGTTCATGACTTATTTTCTCCTTGGGTATAATCGGGCCCATACATTTGATGTGAATTGGCTAAAAGAGATTCAGCATTTCTTAAAGCTGCGCGAACTTGAATTATATGCGGTCATCCACCGCGATTTTGAAATCAAGGATGTCGAACACTGGTCACTGGAAGGTTTTATGCAAAGTTCCGGTTTTGATGCCAGGAATGGGGGTCATATGTGGATCGCGAAATTTATGCGTGATCGTAAACATAAACATCGAACAGGGTTTGCCTTTTATTGACTTTGATTTTGAGACGCTATGAACCCTAATCGATTGATAATCATGAGTGAAAAATCTTGCGAACATTTAGACTTTACCTGTGGTGTCGGTTCTTTCGTCCTGACACGACTAATAAAATGAAACGAAGACAGTCACAGATAATATCTCCTTCAGCGGAATCAAAAGATGGGATGAAAATAAATATTTATTCATTTAAATTTATTTTTTTAAAAAAATAATTCTAAACAAAAATATTTGCAGAGCCACTCTTTAAAGTTGTGGGTCGATTATGTACCAAGGAATATGATGTCAATAAATGAGAATGGATTATACTTAGTTGATAATCATTTATATAAACGAGACTTCACATGATTCCGCTTATAAGCAATTACACAAATCAATCATGACGAGCATGGAAATAAGTAGCACAAAGTTTCAAGAATACCAACTTGAAGTTGTTCAGGCACTGACTGCAATAGGCAATCCAACTTTTGGTAACGCAGTACAGCAAGACCGTGGTTCTCAACTCAAGCACCTTGGCATCACCTTCCCTGACCTTAGACGGAGAGTCCGACAAGGCTTCTCTTTCTATGAGTTACCGGAAGAACAAGTTTTAAAAGTATGGAACACTCTATGGCAAACATCACCATATGCCGACGTGCTATTTGCCGCACTCGAGTTCTATGCGCCTATCGTAAGAAAGCAAGTCAGTGCTAGTTTATGGTCAGTAGTTCGTCATTGGAGCAACCGCATTGATAACTGGTGTCATAGTGATGGGTTGAGTGCAATCTACTCGCGGATTCTAGAAAGCAATCCTGCAGAAGTCTATCTTCAAATTATTTCATGGAATCTTTCTAAAAGTGAATGGCTGCAGCGCATATCTCTTGTCAGCCTTATACATTACAGTGGTAAAAATGCAGTCTTCCTGCCCCCAGAAAAAGTTTTGCCTTTGGTGTCAAACTGCCTCGATGACCACCGCTACTACATTCAAACGGCAGTGGGGTGGGTCTTGCGAGAGATGGGCAATGTCTACAAAAGCGAGATTACAAAATACATAGAAGCTCACTCTGAAAGGATGAGCACCCCAGCCTTTTCAAGGGCTATCGAGCGACGAAGCGTTAAGGAACGTACACGATTGCGTAACTTACGAAAGCATCGCATCGGTTGATGTACACTGTTTCTTTACTTAGGTGATAATTGATTTTGTTTCGAGAAGCAACTTTCTTCTGCATAGAATCAGTGATGAAATTTTTCTTTCACGCTGAGTCTCACGCATTATCTAAATTTTAAAGTTACGAAGAATTTTGACGCCGGAACTCATCGGATATTAACTCAGCATAAAGAAATAATTGCATTCCAAAAGCATAACAATCTACATTTGATTTTATTTTGTAGAATTTTCAGGATATTCTTTTTGAATTAATGGATGCAACCCATTCATCGTGCTTGCATCTTTCACAAACAAATTGCTCCTTAGGTTCTAATAATTCAGTCAAACCACAAAAAGTACAACTATAATATCCTTTTGTTAAAATAATTTTGCTTTTTTGGTTAAAAATTTCCGGAATTATTGGCAGGCCATAGCTTACTTTTTTATCTTCAAAAAAATACAAACTCATTTCACCCGAGGTTTCTTCTAATGCTAATCTCAATTGCCCCAAATGTTCCACATGTTGCTCTCTCAGTTCTGCAAAAAATTCATCTTGCGCCATCGTTTCTTTTGAAAATTCTTCAATGGAAAACACTCCATCCCTAACTAAACAAATTGGTTTTCCTTCAATTAAAATTTCTATAGTTTTACTTTTGCCTACCAATGCAACAATTAAACGATAGCAAATTACGATGGATATAAAAACGGTGGCTGCCATAAATACTCCAATTTCTTTATAAATCATTGGATCGCCTGCGGCCGTACCTAATGAAATGATGATGGCCATTTCAAAAACAGATAATTGCCTTACCCCTCTTTTTCCGAGAACTCGTAATGCAAATAAAAGAATAAAGAATACCATGGCAGCCCGAAGTATAATTTCCGGTAGAAATTCAATCCCCGATTCACCAAATAATAGATTTTCAAAAAAAGTTTTTTCATTCATAATATTTATTTTTTAGGCTGCTTATGCCAATAAAAGGTTAATGGTGCGATAGAAATAAGTTACGTCAATTTACAAAAACGTGCACAAGCAAGCCCTGTGAGTGTGCGGAGTGCGCTTGTGATTGAACAATTCTTTGTTCCGTTGAGTCTCACGCATTATCTAAATTTTAAAATTACGAAGAATTTTGAGGCCGGGATTCAGCGGAAATCAGTACAGCATATTGAAAAAATCTATACTTCGATTTCCCTCCCAAGTCATAAAATATCGCATTTGAATATACCATTTTCACTATACAGGATTCTTAAATATATAGTTTAGTTCATGTGACATCAATTTTAATAGATCTTTTAACTCAAGTTTTCCTGCCTTTCCGCTATTTCATAAGCCATAAAGCTTTACCATTCTAAATTATCTTATTAATGATTTTCTGAATTTCTTGTGTATGCAACTAAGTCAAGGGTTTGTCATTATTACGTATCCGCAAATAAACTTTAATACACAGATAGATTATGATGAATTATGAAATGTTGTTCTTGTGGAACTGTTCGAACAGGTATCTACAACTGTAAGCCCTTTGATAAATAAACCCTTTGATAAAATTTAAATTTTACTTTAGAGAATTTTGCATTAAGGATTTTGTTCATCAGGTTTTTTTAAATATATCTTTTTTTTATGAAAGTATCGGGCATACCAAAAATTATTTTGGCTAATCGGATCGGAAGAAATATCATATACTAAAAGTGTTTTTGGTGTGTTTTCAAGGCTATCAACTTCACATATTTTAGACTCATTTTGTAAAATATATTTATACCTTTCATTCAATTTTGCATCATAATTGATAGCACTTCCATTTAATAAATCTGAATATGCGGTTTGTACGGCATTATGTTTTCTAACTAAGAAAAAAGCAATTATTATGAATGTTATTACATATACATATAAAGGTAAATTTTTAATATTGATTTTGTATCTCTTCTTAATGAAAGATATAAAAACAATTACACTACAAAACCATCCGAAAAGAAAAAGAAAATAAACAAAATTTAATATTCTTTCTAAGGGGTATTCTCCTGTGCTCCACACTATAAGAAATGTGCATGCAAAAACAAAACTAAAACACACTACTACTGAATAAATAGAAAAAATATCCGGTTTTATTTTTCTGTTTTGGATTATTTTAAAAAAAATCGGGATTAATAAAATTGTAAATGGCAAAAGTGGAGAATTTATTATCCACCAAAAAGAATTTTCTGCAATAGAGGTTAAAATATTATAATTATAAAAAGTATTAAAAATGTTTTGATTTGCAGAATGTAATCCGAATCTTTTAGTCGTACCGGGTGCTGTGAATACTATGTAAACTGATACCAATGCAATTGTTAAGAATAATATTAATAACCATTTTATTTTTTTTTGGAAAAATCCTTCGACTAATAAAAAAAATAGCAACATTATTATTATCGCTGCCGCAAGTTCATTGATACCTAAAATTGCTATAATTGTCAAACAGCAAAAAAAAATATAAAAAATCCTTGAGTATGAATTTTCTGTTTTGCTTAGGCGATTATATAATATGGCAAACACAAGAATCAGGATTAATCCAATATGATAGCAAATTGCTGATTCCAGCAAATAAAATCCCTGTGATAAGGAAGGCATTGTAAATAAATATAAGAAAAATACTGATAATGAAAATAAAAATTTTTCTCTGAATGTTAAACTACTCGCGGTGAATTCAGAAATGAACAGGTATATTACATATAACATTGCAAGCATCAAAAATAATGAATAAATCTTATAGCCTACAAAAGATTTGAATATCAAGGGATGGAAAACTATTAAAAAATTGGTAAGGTACCTTCCGCCAAATTCATTATATAAATAAAGCTGCGAATTCAATGAACCATAACGTTTTTGCAGATCCACATAAAATAATTCTTCTGCAGTAGGATGATTAAAAAAATGCAGAATAATAAAAGGCAGAATCATTAATATCAATAATACTGTAAGAAGAATTTCAAATTTTACATTAGAAATTTTCTTAAATGTTTTCATTTTTTTAAAATCCTACAAACAACTTTGATTTTAAAATATCTTCATAATCATCATATCTAACAGCGGAATAAATAGTCCCGGTTTTATATCTCGAATCACTAAAACAGGGTAATGCTGTTGAGAGGCAAATGCCAATGAGATATTTGACTTTTAAAGACTTATCTCCTTTGTTATGAATTAATTTTATAATTTCCCTAATATTCATCTTCTTTATTTTATGCCAATGCCTTTTCCAGAAACTGTTAACTTAAATGTTAACTTGTTAACTATAGAGTTTGGAGAACAAAATAATACTTTCTTTTCAAAAATAAAATAAAAATTCTTTTCATTGAAGAACTTTGATTAGCCTTTCAACTTCCCATGACAGATTTGAATTTCACAAAACTATTCCAATCCTTTCACCCCATCAACTAAAATTAATTTAAATATCGAATGACGGTAATGTAAATATTTCAGTATCTTTCATAAATTCCTTCCGAGCAGCTTTGACGATGGTGGGGACTTTTTGTTTCCACATCTAATCACCCATACATACTTGCCGACCAACTCTTTAAATGGACATCTATTCCTATGTATATTCGCTGACCTTTAAAATTTAATTTTGTAACTTGTTTCATTAAAGCCTCCTTTAGTTTTAATTAGGTTGTGTTAATTAAATTTAATAAACTTTTGTGAGACTTGATATTTAAACATAAGGACTGCGGAGACATCAGAAGGTAAAATTACCTCATAAATAAATTAATCTAAACTTGGAGTTAACATTGAAGCTTGAAATCGGACGGATCAAGGCGATCTTTCGCTATCCGGTCAAATCAATGGCTGGTATGGAATTAACAAATTCTCAATTGGGATTTCATGGACTCGAAGGAGATAGGCGCTTTGCATTTCGTCGCATGATAGAACAAGGAAGTTTTCCGTGGTTAAGTGCGAGCAGACTACCTGAAATGATCCTGTTCAAGCCTTTTCATCAACAGGAGAATGATCATAGTCTGATTCCCAGCCATGTTCGTACACCCGAAGGAAATATTCTCGAACTACGCAGCAGGGAATTATCTGAGGAGATTTCGCGTCGATTGGGTTCTGAAGTTCAGTTGATGCAGCTCAGGCAAGGCATATTCGATGAGGCCTGTGTTTCCCTGATAAGCCATGAGACAATTTTTAAGATCGAAAGAGAATCGGAACGTTCTCTCGACATACGCCGATTTCGTCCAAACTTGTTGATTGAAACAAATAGCGGTAACCCCTTTGAGGAGGATAACTGGGTTGGCAGGACATTTTTCTTTGGTGAAGAATCGGATGGGCCAGCCGTAAGCCTGACATTGCGGGACCTGCGCTGCGTCATGGTGAACTTTGATCCGGATACTGCCCGGTCAGATGCAAACGTGATGAAGTCCATAGTTAAGCTGAATGAAAATAATGCGGGGGTTTATGGAACTGTTACAAAAATTGGAAAACTTATTGTAGGTCAGAAAGTTTATCTCTCTGACTAATCACCCGCCGATGTTTGAATGAAAAATTTATTAAGTTTATAACAGCATATTCAATTAAATAAAATGATAAAGGAATTTGAAAGGTAATATAATGTTGTAGCAAAGAATATTTATTTGTATACATGGAACAATTTTAAAGAATTGTCAAATAGTCTATTTCAAGAATTCAAATCTGGAATAACACATAAAAACATTTATAATTAATTTTTAATTTACATGAAAACTCTCATTACAATCATCGCTATTTTATTTTTAGTCTCACACATTTCTTTTTCCCAAGCATGGACTCGAACACTTAGCGGAAGAAATGTCTGGTCTTTAGCAAAAGATAATCAAGGAAATGTTTTCGCAGGCGGATTAACAAACACTAACTCCCGAATTTGGAAAACAACTAATGCAGGCAGCTCCTGGGATACGGTTTTTATCGGCTCTGGACAAACTATGTGGGACTTTGCTTTTGACTCAGATGAAAATATGTATGTTGCAAACTATTCCACAGGTTTATTAAAATCTACAAACTACGGATCAAATTTTACTCTGATCCCATCTTCATTTTTTAATAACAAAAATGTTCAGGGTGTAGAATGCGGAGGCGGCAATTATATATTTATTAATACTTCATCAGGATTTCTCAGAAGTACTGACAATGGAGCAACCTTTACCGAGACCGGATTGAGCGGCTTGAATTGTCTACCCATATTGGGTGATATAGACAGCTCACACATTGTTTATGTTGGAGTTACAGGAGCTTCAAACGTCGGGTTTTACAGGTCCACTAATAATGGATTGACCTTCAGCACAAACTTAAATCCCGGAAAAAACGGATACAATCTTGTTCAAACTCCAAATGGAGATCTTTATATGATAACGACAACATCTCCTTACAACTTTGACAAATCTACAGACAAAGGATTAAACTGGACGATTATCAGTAATTCACCTCCGTCACAAAGAGGAATAATGTACAGCTTATCGGGAAATTTTTTTAAATCGTGCAACGGAGGAGTATTCCGCTCAACTAATAATGGTTTATCATTCACTCATTTTAATTTTACATTATCTGCTACACCAATAATTTCTTTAAATCATAATTCACTACTTAAATATTTACCGGGGTGAGCGGAGCAGCAAACGACGGTGTCTTGATTTGCGATGAAGGACCTGCTCCGGTTATAAAAATTAAACTAACAACATTGTTCGAAGGAATGTATAATATATTATCAAACCAGTTAAGTAGAAATGATTCGGTAACATTCTATTTAAGAGATGCTGCAACTCCGTACAGAGTAAGAGATTCAGCAAAGAGCGTAATCGATTCAATTACTTTTTCAGGTTTGTTTACTTTTTCCAATGCCCCTTCCGGAACATATTATCTTATAGCTAAACATTTTTACTCAATCGAAACTTGGAGTAAAGCAGGAGGTGAATCAATCGTCGCAGATGGCTCTGTTTATTATGACTTTACATCATCAGCATCACAAGCTTATGGAAATAATCTTCAGCTTAAAGGAGGAAAATATTGTATGTTCAGCGGAGATGTAAATCAGGACGGGACAATAGATTTATCCGACTTGGGTCTGATAGATAATGATGCATTTAATTTTGTATCGGGTTTTGTAACAACGGATTTGAATGCAGACGGAACGGTTGATATAGACGATGCGGCTATAGCTGATAACAATGTCTTTAATTTTGTGGGTGTAATAAGACCGTGATTTTTGATTTGGGATTTGCCCGCCCGATATTTACAACAGTTTGAAGAGTATTTTCAGACGGGGATTTTTTTGTAAAATTCTTAATTAAATATCTCCGACAAGTCCGGGCTAAATATAATTAAAAATAATATTACTTTGTTGCCGCAGGTTTTAGCCTGAGCTGTGGATAAAAATTGATCGTAAATTTTTTCTTACGACACAGAAGGGCACTTAAGAAAAAAGCAACTTGAACAATAAATTAAAACACAGCATTAAAAAATATTCCCTTATTTTTTTATTGGTGTAAGAACGTTAGCACAGACGGCAATAACCAATATCAACGCAACCAAACTATGAAAATTCTTGTACTCGGAGGAACACTGTTCGTAGGCAGACACATTGTAGAAGCATTGCTGGCGGCAGGGCACACCGTGAGTATCTTTAATAGAGGAAAATCGCCTGTGGAATTTCCTGAATTTGTTGAGCGTCTGAATGGCGACCGGGACGAAGGAATGCAGGGTTTGAAAATCCTGACAGACCATACATGGGACGTGTGCGTGGATGTAAGCGGATTTACACCTCAACAGGTTCGGCCAAGTGCTGAAAAGCTGCACGGATGTGTTGGACGTTATATATTTGTCAGTGCTGTAAGTGTTTATGGTGACCCGGTCCACGGTCCGGTTTACGAAACACACTCACGAATTCCTCCGGCAAACGAAGACGTGACAGAAATAAATAGTGAAACTTATGGTGCCCTCAAAGTCACATGCGAAAATATTATCCGGGAAATTTATGCTGACAAATGCACTCTCATCCGCCCGCAGATTGTCGCAGGACCGCATGATCCGTTTGACAGATTTTCATACTGGGTACGACGTGCAACTCTTGGTAATGAAATGCTTGCACCCGGTGACGGATCTGACTTTTTGCAGGTAATAGATGCGCGGGATGTTGCTCAATTTACAAGAACATTAATTGAAAACGATATTGGCGGAAGCTTCAATCTGTCAGGACCAAGACTCACCTGGAAAGAGTTCATGAAAGTTCTTGGTGCGGAGAATATAGTTTGGGTCTCAGCTGAGATAATTAAATCAGCCGGATTGACGCAAACTGAACTTCCTCTTTACAGGCAGAACGCTTCGGCTCGAAGCAGTCTTATGAATGTAAGCAGCGAAAAGGCAGTCAGCGCCGGTCTAAAATTGACCGACATCGAAGTAACTATAAAAGACACAAAGAACTGGCTTCATGATTCAAGCATTCTCCCCGCGCTTTCTCCGGAAATTGAAAAGAATTTGATATCTATCGCCAAGAATCAGTAACCACGGCAATATTACTTTAAACAATTTACAAAAATTATCCTGAGATTGTAAAAGAAATCAAGACTGCAGGAAATTATACAATTAGTTTTACCGGTTCTGATCTTTCAAGCGGAATTTATTTTTAAAGAATTGACAGTAGAAGAAGAAGCATAAAACTTTTCTTTGAAATCGGTTTGAACGGATTGCCCGAGCATTTAGTGAATCAAATATTTGATAATCTTTAAATGTGTTGTCAGGACTTCTGTCCTGACAACTATCCGCATACTCACCCGTCAGGACAAAAGTCCTGACGGCGCAAGGATAATGGAATGCTAAAATCTTTTTACCAGGAAGTGTTTTTTCATTTATATAATCGCTGGCACTTTACACAAAAAAAACTTCTGCGGTCTTTAACTCCCGTATACTTTTTAATGATGGGAAGATCGCATCTTAAACACAATTTTTTAGTGTGGGCAAGCCAGTGTTTCTTTAGTTCGTATTTTCTTTTCCAATCTAAAAATTGAAAACTATAATTACGGGCTTCTTCAATGATCTTATTTATCTTCGGCGATGGAATTTTTTTTACGATTGATTCGGGATGCACCCGCACACGATACAAAACTTCATTCTTAATTATGTTACCTACTCCTGCAAAAATATCCTGTTCAAGTAATGCATCACAAATAAGCTTGGAAGGTACTTCTTTTAATTTTGTTTTTGCTTTTTTGGGATCCCATGCATCATTCATTACATCTGTGCTCCATTGATAGTGTTCATTCACATCACCATCTAAAATTTTTATGGCACATGCGTATAAATTTATTTCACCGTTTTTGAATGTAAGATTTAAACGTTCGGGTTTTTCCTTTTTTTCATTTATACTGTAAGTTCCGAACATTAGAAAATGAACCCGTACTGTGAAATCTTTGAAGCAAATCAGGAAATGCTTGCCCCAGCTTTGAAAAGATAATACTTTTTTATTCAGCAGATGGCTTTGATCAATTTTGCTTTTACCGCTTACTGCAATTATTTTCTTACCTGTAAACTGCTGAACTGCTTCTTTTAACAATACTATAGATGGTCCTTCCGGCATTGAATACTATTTATTTATTTTTAAAAAATAATTTCGATTTAAAAAAACAAATATTAAAGTCGGATAACGTTCAATTGCATGTGAAACAGAAAGTCCTTATGCTGAAGTAAAATTTTTAACATACCTCTTCTTCTCATTATTAATTCATTGCATAGCCAGACAAAAATTTATAATTTCACCTCAAATTAAAAATTCCCTAACCGTAATTAACAAAATGAACAATCTCGAATATTTTCATATGAAGATTGATCTCCTGATCGGTCTTATTGATATTTCCGATAAGCAGCTTTATGAGATGATTAAAGATAATAAACATGAAAGCCTCGGAATATCGATGGAAGAAATGTTTAATTATAAATATGAAAACTATTCAAACCTGATCACAACTTCCGTTCTTATTCTCGGACTCTCGCACTTTGAAGATTTTCTGGGAAAGTGCATTGCAGTAATATTGGCAAAGCATCCGGAAAGATGACCTCAGGGTTACATTAAAAGTGATTCTGGAGAAAGGACAGAATCTTGTTTCTTACCTGGCTGACGATCAGGCAAAGCGAATGCCTTTCTCTGAGAAGATTACATTTATTGAAAAAAATCTTTCGTGACTTAACACTCAAGAACTGAATGAAATAAAGTTTGCATATAATATCCTCAATTGTATCATGCACAACAACGGTCACGCGGACGCGAACCTGAATGCAAAATATGCTGAGAAGGAAAAAATTTCTTTGCATCCTAGTGACGTCAATGGCTACGGTCTTTTGGTGAGACAATCGGCAAAAGATATTTGGGATAAATTAGGTGAGCTTTATCCGCCATCCTGATAATTACAAATTTTAAAATATAAATTTCTTCGCCTTGAGTTTTACCAACGCTTTAAGACTCAAACAAGCAAACTTATGGAACACTAACAATGCGTCCCGCAGCGATATTGGTCGTCTTCTCAGAGTCATTCCGCAAGAAAAACTTTAAAGAATAAGGTTCTATATGACTTACTGTGGAATTTAATTTCAATATACACCCTTATTAATATTTACAATCGCTATCTTTTCCTATCTGTCATTTTCTCTTGTTCCTTGCGGGGGTACCCTCTGGTTTATCCAATCATAAGCAACTCTGTCAAAACGTTTTTAAATTTTAGATATAAGTTTTTGATTGAAATCCGCTTTCTTTTGAAAGAGCAAAAGAAAGCTTGGCAAAGAAAACTCTCCCTCTGGTGAAAAATTGCCGGAAATTATTTCACAATGGCTGCAAAAATTTCAACTCCTCAGCCGGCAGAAGAGCACTGCCGGGTTCGTCAGACAGGAAATTTTTGCTTTAGCCATTGCTCATAATTTCTTTTCGGCAATTTTTCACAGGCGGGTCTGTTTTTTAAATTTAGATTTTTGTTGCGATTTTGATTTAAATTAAAATCAAAAATTTTACTTACAAAATTATTTTGGACAGTATTGAATCATTTCTCTGACTATTCCACTATATTTCATATAGACCCAAGAATAAATATATTTGAAGCGGAAGACTCTACGAAAATATTTCCTCAGCATCCTACATTTAAAACAGATAGTTCCCGCTGTCCCCGGTCGGAAGGGTGTAACAAGGAGACCCACTTCGCTATTCTGTGCAAAATTTAAAAAATTAGCGAGCCGCGGAAACCCCTTGCGGCATAGTAAGATTCAGCACCGTTGTGATACACGAAGACATTGTCATAGCGGCGATCACAAAAGAGAGCGCCACCGAGTTCTCTAATGTCAGAAGGTGTTTTCACCCAGCTCGACGTTTTCGTATCGAAGTTTCCAAGTTGCTGCATCTCCCGGTATTGTTCTTCCGTTAAAAGCTCAATGCCCATAGCCGCCGCCATATCAACAGCACTATCTACAGGCTTATACTCTTTTCTTGACTCCAGCGCTTCACGGTCGTAACAAAGACTTCTGCGGCTTTTGGGACTTTCCGCCGAACAATCATAAAAAATGTATTCGCCCGTCTTTTTATCATGACCAACAACATCCGGTTCACCTCCGGTTCTTTCCATTTCATTGAGTGACCACAGTTTTTCAGGATCAGCTTGCTTGCCGGACAGGCAGGCTTCCAGCTTTGCTTGTACTTTAGTCCATTCAAGACCTTTATGGCGATTCATGTTTTTCTCAAAACGGGCTTTCAATGCGCTGAGTAATTCTTCACGTTGTTCCGCTGACAACTCCTTTTTATTGCTTTTAATGTTTTTCATACTTTTATATTATTTTGTTAAATTGGTGCGGTAAGCGTAAAGTGAGCCTTTTACCAAACCCCTGTCAATAATTTATCCTTCGCTGTTTCAAAGAGTTTATTATGTATGTGCTGCTGTGCATTTTGTCCTGTCAAAGAACGAAAATATCACTCAAATAACTTGGTGAGGATTGTTTAAGTGTTCCGAAAGATACTGAACTGTCGAAATCCCTTGCGTCGATATTTTTTGTTGTTGAAATAAATCGTCCTAAAATTTCTTCCAATTTCTGCAACAAGTTGCTGTTTGCTTTCCGTGTAATGCATTGCCGGGTGTAAAAACGATTACTGTAATTCAACAATAATTCAATTTGTGAAATAATTACATCCTCGGTAAAATCGTCAATTGGTAATTTTAATTTTTCCTCAATTATTTTAAAAATGGAGATGATGGTTGCCTTTTCGGTATCGGACAGATGCAATAATTCAATGGTGACTTTGGAAACTAAGCACCCGATGTATGTCAGATAAAAAATCAATTTACGAGGACTATTTTCTTCCTTTTCATCTTATAAATTTAACTAATTAATACCCATTTTCCTACCAAGGACTTTCACCCGTTTCCGGATTGTTGTCATCACTAAAAAATTTTCCTGTCGGGCCGTCGGCACCAATCATGGCGCTTTTAACCAGACGTGCTGAAGCATCCTCTACTGTGCCGGTTCCACTGTGATGATTAAAATCGGTTGCGGTATAACCAGGGTCAACTACGTTTACCTTAAACTGTGTATCACGTAATTCGTAAGCCAAAGCAATAGTATACATATTGAGTGCCGCTTTTGATGAGCTGTAAACAGCTGCCTTAATGTTATAATACTTCCACGTAGGATCGTTGTGCAGGGTGAGCGAAGCCAAGCCAGAAGTTACATTTACGATGCGGGGTTGTGTCAGGAATACTGCTTTGAGATAATAAAAAGGATGTAAACATAAATAAGTAAAGAGGTAAATAAACTAATTTTTTCATTTTTTTATGTTTTTAAGGTTTTTAAAATAATTGTTTATCAAATTACTTAAGTTACGCAAATCTATATTTTCGATTCATTAACCATCCCCAAACCCCAATGCCATTAAGTTAAGGAATGATGAATGACTTTTATGTTGTAGCCCCTCTCTCTAAATCCCTCTCCCACTGGGAGAGGGACTATGGGTGAGGGATTCAAAAGAAAATCCCCTTAACTTAATGGCATTGCCCCAAACCCCCTCCTTTGCAAGCCTGCCTGGCGCAGACAGGGAGGGGGCAGGGGGAGGTTCGTAAAAGAAAGTTTATTTCCTATTTGATTATTGGAATCTCCAAAAAATATTTAAGATCATTACATCTTGCGTAACTTCAGTTAAATTATAAATTGTAAATTGTTTTGTTTGAAATTTGATATTTAACAATGGTCAATAGTGTGAAATTTAATAAGACTTCGGAAGTTTTTTCAAATTGCTATCAGACTTCTAATCTTAATGTAACATTTCCGAAGTCTAAATTCAAGCAATCTTTATTTTCAAATTCGTGATCGAAATCGTAATATAATTCTGATGCCAATAAAAGAATTAAGACTGTGAAAATAACTTTGCGTGTTTTCATGATAGTTGCCAGTTTTAATTAATAAATATTAATTTTGTGAGGGTCATTTTTTATCAATTCATTAAAGCTATTCAAGAAAGGAATACAGGAGAATCTAAAGAGGGTTGGAGAACTTTTAATTTTGTCTTCAAATAATTTATTTCATCTGACTCCAAACAATTGTTTAAATTGTAATTAAGTTTTATTTATATATTAAAAATGTAAAATGCAAGGGATGTTTTTATATATTTTTAAAATTTTATTCAATGCTGTCCAAAATGATTTTAAAAATTTAATTTATCTTTGATACCACTTCGATTTGGACAGATATTACTTCTATTCAAAAACAATCCCTTCAATTTTATTCGCAGAATAAT
>JALYRX010000004.1 GCA_030855105.1 Bacteroidota bacterium
TTCATTTTGTGTAATTTTCATTTAAGGGTTCCTTTCATTTTTGAAGTTCTATTTTCTACCAATTTAATTGGTACTAACTCTAAATGAAAGTGAGCCCTTTGTTAATTTACCGAGAAAAATTGAACACAGATAACTCGGATTTAGAGGACAATAACTAATTTCTAATTTCTAGTAAAAAAAGTTTATTCTGATCATAATGATAATTATAAATTATAAATTTGATTTTGCAATTTTATGTAATGATCAGCGAATATCAGTAAAACCAGCCTGCCTTGCCGTCAGGTAGGTGTTATCCGTGTTCAACAAATCATCGTTTACAAAGGGGAATTTAGAACCAATAAATAAATTATGAATGATAATTGTTTACCTTTCAGTTGTAAAATCTTAATTTCATCAAGACTTATTTTTTCAAAAGCTTAAACGCATGTGTCCATTGATTTTTTAAAAACCCCGGAATACACCACAAGATACATAGAGGTTCAATTGCTCTCGCCGCTTGAACTCCTCCCATGTCTTCAGATTCCCATCCGAATTTTTCTAGAATGTCTTCAACTTCTTTTTTTGCGTCTGCATTGTTTCCACAAATGTACATAGTCGGTTTAACCATCAGCAAAAACCGGATCGACCATAACAGCACTGCCGACAGAATTAAAGCATTTCACAAAATTGGCTTCAGGGCAATGATGCTGAAGTCTTTCCATGAGTGAATTATTACAATCAGTAAAATATTTTAATACACCATTTTCCGGAGGATCATCCGAAATAGGATTGGTTGTATCTATTATGGTTTTATTTTTTAAATTTTCTACTCCGGCAAGCTTGATGACGCTTTCTGCTGCTGTTCCTTTACATGCAAGCACAATTATATCCGCCCGTTTTGCTGTATCTTCAAATGAGCATACATTTGTTTTGTTAACAAAATCATTTAGCTTTGTCAGATCCCTAGTTCCGAGAGTTACTTCATAACCGTGTTTTAAGAATCCGCTTGCCAGAGTCTTTGCGACAACCCCGGAGCCGAGAATGCCAATTTTGTTTTTCATTTGTTATTATATTTTTTATTTATTAAATAAATTTTTTAAATTTCGTTAAGATTAATCCCAACAAGAAAATAATCGGAAGTTCAATTCCAATGATCCCGCAAGTCTTAGATTTGGTTTTTACTTTTGCATTCATTACTATGTCTTCTTTTAAATCAGCGACAGATTTATCCCACTTAACGGAATTTCCGCCGGCTGCTCCATTTGTTGATATGACTTCATTTGGGAAATCAAATTTATATTCAAGTTTGTATTGTTCAGCTCCAATGCTCTTTGCAGCAGTTGTGTCTTTCGAAATAATATATTTAAACTCCATCTCATCATTAATTTTAATCCAGCTTGCTTTTATCTTTTCAAAACCAGCAGCTTCGGATAGCTTATTAATATCTTTGAAAATAATATCCAACTTAATATGAATGGTAGAATCGCTTTTTATACTATCGATATCAATCTTCATTACTTCCGAATTCAAAGATGAAAAATTCTTTTTTGCCTTATCTTCGTTGAAACTGAATCCACCTATTTCATCGCTCATAGATAAGTTAGATGTGGTTGTATAGTATTCAAGTTTAATACACCCCGAGCCGTCTTCATTAATTTTTGTTGTTTGCTCGATGTTGATACATGAATTTAAAAAACCCGACATAGAAAATGCAACGAGCAGAATATATTTATTTGTTTTGTTCAATTTTAAACTTTTACTTTACAAAAATTATTATTTAACTTTCATTATATTTTTTGACAGCAAATCGTTGATCAGAGTGTCAGTCCAATTTTTAAAATTGTCATTAGTTGAAATCTTTTTCTTCTTTTTTAATGCATCAATATAATTCAGATATATTACATCATCGATTGTAATACCCAAGCCCATCAGAATTTCAAAAACATTTTTAAAATTATTTTCTGATAAATTTGCAATTGAATTCAAAAATGCCTGAAACCAAATTATGTCCTGACTAATGTTATTTATTAAATCATGGGTTATAAAATTATAATATTCGTCTCCGTATACTTTCAAACCATCCGAAGCTAAGAATCTGACTCCAAAATAATTATAGCTCATTAGTTCTATCAGAGAGGGAATATTGCTACCCAGTTTGTAATTATTAAAAGCATAAGCAATCTCCTTAGAAAGCAATTTGTGTTGTGATTTTTCTTTTGCAAGTTCTATTAATCTTTGTGAAGACTTTAAAATGAATTCAGCATCAGTGGTATCAATTTTTATTTTTCCGAGAGCATTTAAAGCTGCTGACCTGATGCGCACATTATCATCATAAGTCAGCTTAAGCAGTTCTTCCTTACCGGCAGAATTTCTTGTTTCTCCGAACAGGTAACAAATGTAAGCGACTTCATTCTGATTAAAGATTGGTTTTGTTTTCATTGATAAATTATATAATCTTAATCGCTCTTTAAAAAAATTTCCCATGGTATAACTGATTCTGAAAGCAAGATTTCGCAAAACCAATCCGGCTCTGTGATCATCGGTATCTAGATATTTCATGATATATTTCGGAGTATTCATGCTGTCCTCAACGAGCTTTCTAAATCCGTATTCCTGCCATTGTGAAAATCTCGGCTCAATGGTTTTAGCCATTATAAAGAAATCTTCCCGTGAATAATTTTTAACTGAGTCCAATGAAATTTTAAAAGTATTGCCGCTGAATTGCGCAGCTAAATCCTGAAGGTAATAATCATTCATCACTCCCCACATAGATGAATTTGATACAACGCTGTCAGGTCCTTCCATAGAATAAAAATCTACTCCCGATTGATCAAGAAAAATTCCGAGACTTCCGAATTCACGTCTCGAATTTCCGTAACCCCTTGTATTACCGGGTTCTTTACTTAAATATCCGTCGCGCCCGCTTTCGTCAATGAGCATCCCGATACCGTTTGCATTGCCGGCACCTTGTGAAAGCGAGTATACAGAGTAATTATCATTCCCTCTGACATCTTGTAATAGCCCGAAACCGAAATCATGTCCGCATCCCTGGGACACTCCGTCGGAAGAATAAAAATCCCACCCGTCATAATCTTTTAAAAGTCCGACAGCAAGATGTATTCCTGCGCCTTGTGCATATTGATAGGAATTATATTTATCATGTCCCGACTTGTCAACGATGCATCCGAGTGCATACCAATAAGCTCCGCCTTGTCCGAAAATATCAGTTGCATAAAAATCATTTCCTTCCCCTTCGATAATTAAACCCACACCTCCTGCATAATAAGGACGCAAGCCCAGTCCGTATCCCTGTGACATCGAAACGTAATGGTCTTCGTATCTTCCAATATCAAGTGAGCGTGCATCTATCAAATAATTATCATTTCCCTTATCATCGACAATAGCACCAACCCCTTCTGTCATCCCGAATCCCTGAGAATATGAATTGGCGATATATACATCGTTGCCGTTTCTGTCAACAAGAAGACCAATGCCAAACGAAGCTGCGCCGATAGAAAATTGATTTGCATGATAAGTGTCATTGCCGTTTTCATCATACAATACTCCAAGCCCGCAAATAGCCGAACCGAGCGAAACATTTTGTCCTTTGTAAGTATCGTCACCTTCTTTATCAAAAATAAAACCCGATGAGAACACAGAACCTGCAAGAGAGTAATTACTGTTAGTTGTGTAGTAATCATTTCCGGAAAGGTCTATAATACAGCTGAAATTATTGTGAAACAGATCGTCGGTTTCCCTGTCAATATTATAAACATCATCTCCGCCGAGATCAATTATAAAATCAAAATGACCTGTGTAAATATTTTTTTCTTTGCCTCCGATTGCAATCCTAATCCCACCTTTGTCATAGTAATAAGGAAATTTTCCCTGAATATAGTTATTGCTAAAGGTTTTAGAATTTTCTTTCTCTAATGAAAATTTGTCTTCTTTTAGTTTATCATATAGTGCCGAACAAAAATCAAATGAACTTACATTCGAATAGATATTTAGTTTGCTAATTTTGGATAAAAGATCAAGAGTCATTCTGGAAATCCATGTTGATGAATCTCGTGCTCTATTAAATTTAAAAATATCGGAATTGCTCCCGTTATCGACATCTGTTTCTGATATCAGGGACATTAAATTTTTTGATAAAAAATTTAATTCTGTTTTTGTTAACGGCTTAATTAAATATTCCTCTCTATCAGATAATTCTTTAGAAAAAAGAATAAGCGATTGATACAAAGTATTTTTCTCATTAGAAGAAATAAATTTCGGTATAAAGTTTGAAACCCAATCCAGGCTCTTAGGTTCATAATTATTAAGAGTATAAAGTCTATGTAAAAGTGAAATTAATTCTGATTTTTCCATATTTATTAAACTATCCATAAACCGAAATGAACGCATTGGGTCAATCATCATATCTTTTACTATCGGCAATAAAAGTTTTGAATCGTTTCTCGGAGATTTGTCTTTGTCAAAATTAACCGGAATAGTAATATCATCTCTTGTAAGACCGCGGTATGATAAAGTAAAATTTAATATCGAGTCAGTGGTCTGCAGAGCGAAAGAAAGATTATTGATTATTAAAAATAGAAATAAAATTTTGTAGTCAAGTTTGATGATGTTTCGTATGTTAAAGAATAAATTTTCAGCAAAGCTGCAAAGTTCGGAAGAAAAATTATTCTTGGTTGGAATATTCATTTACAAAATAACTTCGTTGATTTTAAGATTAATATAATTTATTCAAAAGTTTTTAGACATTCATAAATTAGATTTGGAATTTTGGAATATCGAATTTAAGATATTAGTGTTGAGTTAATTATTCTCAGGCTGGAAAGTTTTTATGTATAATATATGAATTGTAACTCCGATGGCTATAGCAAACAGTAATAAGTTTACATATATATTCTGAACGAGAAAAATGACAGATATCAAAATTCCAACCCATAAAAAAGAAATCGAAAATATTTTTGATTTGAGTGTCATTCCTTTTCCATTTTTATAATTTCTCAAATAACTTCCGAAGACCTTATTATTTAAAAGCCATTGGCTGAATTTTTCGGAACTCCTTGCAAAGAAATATGAAGCAAGAATTAAAAAAATAGTTGTAGGCATTACCGGAAGAAATATTCCGATTACACCAAGTGCTACACATGTAAAGCCGAGAATAATAAATAAAACTCTGACGAATTTATTTTTACTTAGTTGTAATGAAATTTCAGATGTATTTTTATTCATTTTTCAAATTTAACCGGATTGATTTTTTTTTTCTATGGACATTTAAATGCTTATACAATTTTAATGAGTTATTCGCGGTGTTCAAAGTTTGTATCAAAATTCTTTTATCACAAAAGCAAAAGGACCTCAAAGAAAAATGTGTGAAATTAGAACCCTTTGTGTCTAAGTTATAAATTTTTTATTAATTGAAACCGACTCTGTGAAAAAAAAAACTCTTGTTGCTCTTTAAGTTGTCTTTATGTGTTAATTTCTCAATTTATAGAATTGTAATTATTATTTAATTTGAATAAATTTGCGTTAACAAAATTTAAAACAAGTATTAACAATTAATGAAAAAGCAAATAAACAAATTTAAAGACTCTAATTATAAGTTAACACAGCAAATCACTGCCAAAAAAAATCAACCTAAGAAAAGAGATCCTTTTAAAGAAAGAGGAGTCAAAGATTATATAGATTTTTTCGATGCGAAGTTAATGACAAGATTTCTTAATGAACAGGGAAAACTGCTTCCTGCAAGAATAACCGGCTCAACGGCAAAGATGCAGAGAAGACTTACAACTGCAATCAAAAGAGCAAGACACATGGCTATTATTCCGTTCGTAAGTGAAGGAACAAGATACTAAGAAATTTTAAACAATTTATTATAAGCTCTTATGTTGACTTGGCATAAGAGCTTTTTTATTTAAAAAAATAAAATGACAATTCAGAAAATTAAAAAATATTTTTTATCTGTTTTATTTTTAACAGCAAATATTGCCTGTGCGAATCAGGTTGACAGCTCCTTAATAATCGGGAATTTTAAGATAAGTAAAGTTATTGATGCCGACACCTTTAGATTTGAAAATCTGGATAAGTCTACACGGCTGCTTGGAATAGATAGTGAAGAAACTTTCAAAACTGCCGATGCCGAACAAAAAACAAATGAGATAGCTTTGAACTGGGATGTATTTTATAAATCGGAAAGAGGAGATAATAAATTTCCTGTGAAAGCAGATTCACCGTTGGGTTTTGAAGGATGGAAATGGGCGGAGGAATTTTTTAAGAATGTAGATTACGTGCGGCTGGAAAAAGAGGATGACGAAAGAACTCTCGATATATTCGGAAGATATCTTGTATATGCAATCACAATAATGAAGGATGGTTCGGAAATAAATTATAACGTCGAATGTGTGCGCAACGGCTACAGCCCGTACTTTAACAAATATGGCAACAGCAAAAGATTTCATAATGAATTTGTCCAGGCTCAGAATTACGCAATGAACAATAAGCTTGGTGTTTGGGATCCGGCAAAGAAACATTATCCTGATTATGATGAGAGATTAATATGGTGGAATAAAAGAGCGGAGCAACTGGAAAATTATGATGAGAAATATTTTAGTGATGAAAATTATTTTAACATGGCAAGCGACAGGGATTTTAAAAGATTAGCTGATTATGTTGGAAAGGAAATTACTGTGTTCGGAGGCATTGGACAAGTACTTTCTGATAAAACTCCTAATCTCCTGAGAATCCCGCATACAAAAGACGAGAAGTTTGATATAGTTGTATATCCTGAAAATTTAGGTTTGCTTACTGAGCTTGATATTGAGAATAAAAAAGAATATTACATTTATATTAAAGGAGTATTGGAAACATATAAAGACGACTATCAGATAGTGTTGAGAGATAAAGAACAATTGTGGATGGAGTAGTGGTGGATTTGGGATTTTGGATTTTAGATTTAAAAACTTTTAAATTGAGCTTTACAATTTAATAATTATCAAATCTAAAATCTTAAAAATCATAAATCTAAAATCATAAATCTAAAATCATAAATCTAAAATTTAAATTAAACCTTCTTCAAAACAATCAAAGTAATATCGTCATACTGTGAAGTATCTTTTGTAAAAACAACTATTGAATTTTTTATATTTTCCAGAATGTCCTCCGGTGATTGATTTTTATTTTCCTGCAAAACATTAATTAATTTTTCCTCACCAAATTCATCTCCTTTTTTATTCATTGCTTCGGTTACTCCGTCAGTGTAGAAAACGATAATATCATCTTTCTCCAGGTTTACAATACCGACTTCATAGGTGACTCCAAAGTCAAGTATACCGATCATAAACCCGCCTTCGGTAAGCTGAATTATTTTATCTTTTTTTAAAAGTAAGGGAGGATTATGTCCGGCATTTATAAATTGGAATGAATTATTTTCAGAATCCAGAATTCCCCAGAAAAAAGTAATAAATTTTTCTGCAGATGTATTTTCATAAATCAGTTCATTAATTTTTTCAGTAACTTTTGCAAGGTCAAAAGAATTTTCTTCATAAAGCTTGAGGTAAGAGTGAACTGCTGATTGAATATTTGCCATAAGAAGAGAGGCGGGAGTTCCTTTCCCTGAAACATCGGCAATAACGATTGCGAGTTTTGTGTCAGTAAGTTTTATAATATCATAATAATCACCGCCTACCTGCATCGCCGGAAGATTCATTCCTGCTAAATCGTAATTACAGAATTCCGGAATTTCAGTAGGAAGAAGTGCAAGCTGTATTTCTCTTGCGATCTTTAACTCATTTTCAATTTTTTGTTTGTCAAGATATTCCTTAAACAATTCCGAATTTTGAACCGATATCAGAGAGAGATTTACAATAGATTCAAGAAATTCAATGTCGGCATCGGTGTAAGAAGTGTTGTTTAATTTCCTCCCGAGACAAATTAAATTATCCATTTCATTTTTGATGATGGAGGGAATGACCAGCTCAAATCCAAGAACCGATAAATACTTTATAAAAGGAATTGATGAATTATTTTTGATTACTAAAGTTGACTGAAATTCTTTTGGGATTTTTCCTTTGGGGAACAACTCTTTTAAATTAAATTCAGTAAGATTTAAATTTTTATTTTCTTTCAGCGGGCTAAACTCTCCTGATTTGTCGCGTGATAAAATAAGAAAATCTTTTATGCCGAAATTGCCTAGCAGCGTATAACTGAGAAGCTTAATTATATTTTCTCTATTCGTAAAGTTGGAGTTGAATTCTTTTCCCAATTCAAAAAGAGAATTGAGCTGTCTGATCTTATTATTTAAATTAGTATTGAGCTTGCTAAGCTGGTTAAACTTTATAGTATTTTCAATTGCTGAAGCGGAGATGTTTAGCATTGTTTCAATAAACACAATTTCATTCTTTGCCAATTCGGAATTGTTAAGCTTCTTGCCAAAACACAGCAGTCCCAAAAATTTATTCTGAAAATAAATCTTTAAAAAATAATTTAATCCCGAATTCCTTATAAACTCCGTTTTGTTTTCAATATCTTCGAAATTAAAAACAGGGAGCTTGGGAAAATCAATAACTACTAATGTATTTATCAATTTCGAATCAATGCCTTTTGCTGCTTCAATGCAGTAAATATTATCGTTTTCAGGATCCTCCATTTTAAGAAGTATAATTCCTTTTGAAATCAGCATCTTTCCCATTATACTGAGAAGGATGTTGTTGAGAATATATTTCAGATCTAATTTGCTGCTTATTAACTGTGAGAACTCGATAAGTGAATTTAATTCGAGTTGCTTTTGGGCGGGCCCATGATTGTCCATTTATTTAAGGGAAATTATTCTAGTTCTGAAGAAATTTTATCAAAGTTAAATAATTATAATCCGTGTTGTTATGATCGAATTCAATTTTGTTCATAAACTTTTTCATTATCGGAACTCCTAGCCCTCCGATTTTAAATTTCTCAAAATAATCTTTCATATTCGGACTTTGTATATTATTAGGATCGAAGCCCTGTCCCTTGTACTTCATGATGATTTTGAATTGTCTGTTTTCCGAATGAGTCTCAACTTCTATTTGTTCTTTATCATCGTAATGGTGAGCATGCTTTATGATATTTGTACAGGCTTCATCAACTGATAAAATTATCTGGTTGATAGAACTCAGGTCAAATCCAAATGCTACAGCTTCAGCTTCGATAAAATTTCTTAACAAAGCCAAATTCTTAGTAGAACTTGAAAATAATATTTTGTTGGGGGTTCTCATTCTCTGCTCAATTAACTGAATTTTTCGATTGCAGATTTTTCTTCTTTGTATATCTCGAATAAAATCGGAAATCCTAACATATCAAATATATTGTAAATTTTGTCGCTCATTGCACAAAGCTTAATGTCGCCGGAATTATTTCTAGCAGTTTCGATAAAAGCCATGAAAACTCCTAAACCTGCACTGCTTATATATGTAAGTTTATCAAAGTTGACTATAATATTATAATTGCTTTGGGAAAGTATATCTTCGAAACTTTTTTCCAATTCAACAGAAGTATGAGCATCAAGAAATCCATTAAGATTAAGAATCGTAATGTTATCCTGCTGTTTCGTATTAATTGAAAATTCTTCCATCATGTGTTATTTAAGTTTTGTGCCAAAATCCTAAAAATTAACTTCAAAATAAATGGTAATATTTTAATTAATAAAAAAATAAATTTCTGTCATTAAATCATAACAGAAATCAGCATACCAATTCATACGGGTAATTTCATAGATTATAATTCGTAATTAAATTATATTTGTTGCACAAATGAATAAATTTATTTCGCTGTTTGCTAAGAATCAGAAGATTGTTGCCGGAATATTGTCAGGAACTTCTGTTGATGCAGTAGATGTGGCACTTGTCAGGATCAGCGGGTGCGGTGTTAATACAAGAGTCAGTGTAATTGATTTTGAATCTTACCCAATAAGCACAAAGTTAAAGAAATTCATTCTTAAATGTTCTTCGAAAAAAAAAAGTAATGTTGAAGAGATTTGTAAATTAAATTTTATACTCGGCAGTTTATTTGCATCTTCGATAAAAAAAATAGTAAAAAAAAATAATCTTAAAGCAGGCGATATAGATTTGATAGGCTCACACGGACAGACTATTTACCATTCCCCAATGAATGAAAAACTTTTCGGATTCAATTCAAAATCAACTTTGCAGGTGGGAGAACCTTCGGTAATTGCAAATCAAACAGGAATTACCGTAATCGGAGATTTCCGAAAAGCAGATTTATCTGCTGGCGGTGAAGGTGCTCCATTGGTTCCGTATCTTGATTATATATTGTTCCGTCACAAAACCTTGAACAGGGCTTATGTAAATATAGGCGGAATATCAAACGTTACATATTTAAAAAAATCATGTAAACAAGAAGATGTGATTGCGTTTGATTCAGGACCAGGGAACATGATAATAGATTATATAATGAAAAAATTTCTAAATAGAAAATTTGATGATAAAGGGAAAATTGCTGCCAGTGGAAAAGTAAATGAAGATTTGTTTAAATATATTTGCTCAAAAGATAAATTTTATAAGAGAGCTCCGCCTAAATCAACAGGCAGGGAATATTACGGAGAAAAGTTTGTTGAAGAAATTTTAAAAAAATTTAACAATTTAAATTCGAACGATATCATCGCAACATTTACAAAATATACAGCATTTACGATCCGGTTTGTCTTGAAAAATTGTAATTATAAAGTGGATGAGCTCATCGTCAGCGGCGGAGGCGCAAAAAATCTTGCTTTGATGAAATTTATAAAAGAATATTTCAAAAATGTTAGAGTCAGTGTTATTAAACGAAGTGGAATTAATCCTGACAACAAAGAAGCAGTCTTATTTGCCGTTCTGGCGAATGAGCTTGTCAGCGGCAACAGAGCAAATATGACATCAGTAACCGGTTCAAATAAAAATGTTTTCCTGGGTAAAATTTGTGTCGCATAATTTTTTGAATAGCCAATTAAAAATGTCAAACAGAGCAGCAATAGTGACCGGGGGCACGGGGGCATTAGGCAAAACAATTGTTAAGAAATTATCTGACGAAGGAATAAATGTTTATGTTCCGGTAAGGACGCTTGAAGAATTTAATAAAATTTTTGATTCATCACAGGATAAAGAATCCGAATATTTTGAACTTAGAAAAATATACGGATTTGTATGTAATGCCGTCGATGAAAATTCTGTGATCGAGTTTGTTAACAACGTTGCATCCCATGAAAAAGAAAAAATTGATTACCTTATTAATACTGTTGGCGGTATTGCAACTTCCTCAAATGTAGTTGATTTAGCAACCGAAACATTAGATAAAATGATAGATTTAAATTTTAAGTCAACGTTTTATTTTACACGAGAAGTATTGAAATTTATGCAAATGAAATCTTACGGAAGGATTATTTCAATCGGCGCAATTGCAGGATTAGAGCCGACTCCCGGAAGATTCGCGTATTCCTTTACGAAAGCGGGAGTAATAAATTTAATGGATACTGTAAGTGAAGAGATGAAAGATTTAAACATAAGATGTAATACAATTATTCCAAGTATATTAGACACTCCGGCAAACAGAGAGTGGGGGAGTCCCGAAGAAATTAAGAAATGGGTTAAACCGGAAGAAGTTGCTGAAATTATTTATAATTTTATTTCAGACGAATTTTCTTCTATAAGAGAAAGCCATATAAAAGTTTATGGAGCTTATTAAAAAATCAATTAACGGAATACGGATAATAAAAATATGAAAATAGTTATTACCGGCGGTGCCGGATTTCTTGGATACCATATTTCTCAAAAGATAAACCGGATTACAAATTTTAAGGATTGTGTCTTTTTTGATATTGCACCATTTGAAAAAAACGAATACGATAAGGAGATAAAATGTATTTACGGTGATGTCAGGGATAAAAAGCAAATGGATGAAATGATGAAAGGGGCTGATGTGGTTATTCATTGTGCAGCAGCTTTGCCCCTCTGGAAAAAGGCGGATATATATGAAACAAATATTGACGGCGCAAAAAATGTTTTAGAAAGTTCTTTAAAAAATAATGTTAACCGTGTAATTCATATTTCATCCACTGCGGTATACGGAGTTCCGGATGTTCATCCTTTATATGAAACTCATCCAAGACATGGAGTTGGAGCTTACGGAGAAAGCAAAGTTAAAGCAGAAGAAATTTGCGAAGAATATAGAAAGAAAGGTTTACCAATTTGTATTTTGAGGCCAAAGAGCTTCATCGGAACAGCGCGTCTGGGAGTTTTTCAGATATTGTATGACTGGGTTGAGTCCGGTGTGAAGATACCGATTATCGGAAACGGAAAAAATCGTTATCAATTATTTGAAGTTGAAGATTTAGTTGATGCAATCCTTCTCGCTTCGACATTACCGTTAGAAAAGATCAATGATACATTTAATGTTGGCGCAAAAGAATTTAAAACAGTAAATGAAGATGTCGGAGCTATGTGTGAATACGCCGGCACCGGGTCGAAAGTAATGACGACTCCTGCAGGTTTGGTAAAAACTGCTTTAAGTTTTTTCGAATTTATAAATGTTTCTCCATTATATAAATGGATCTACGGAACGGCTGATACGGATTCATTTGTATCAATTGAAAAAGCTCAGGTGCAGCTCGGATGGGATCCGAAATATTCCAATTCACAGGCATTGATAAGATCATATAAATGGTATTTAGAAAACAAACACACTGTACAGCAAGGTACAGGCGTCACACACAGGATTGCATGGAAGCAGGGAATTCTTGCGTTCTTTAAAAAGTTTTTATAAAATTAATTTATATTTTTAAAATGAGGAAATTTATTTTAGACATTAATCCGTCTACAGGTGAAGTTATTGAAAAGATAAAATGTTCATCTCCGGGAGAGATTGCTTCAGGAATTAAATTAGCAAGAAAGGCTTTCAAGATTTGGAGTAAGGTTCCCCTTAAAAAAAGAATTCTTCTCTTCAAAAATATTGCAAGAGATTTACATAAAGAAAAAAAATCAATAGGGCAGCTCATTACAAAAGAAATGGGGAAGATATATAAATCTGCAGTCGGAGAATGTGAAGGAACAGCTTTTGCTATTGAAGAAAATATTAAGCTGGCTGAGAAGGCAGCAGAAACGGAAATTTTTAAAGAAGGGAATCTTACAACTGAA
Organism: Bacteroidota bacterium; assembly: GCA_030855105.1. Classification (GTDB taxonomy): domain Bacteria; phylum Bacteroidota; class Ignavibacteria; order Tepidaquicellales; family Tepidaquicellaceae; genus JAGPCH01. The sequence continues at coordinate 13,146 of JALYRX010000004.1, forward strand.
GTCCATCGCTTTCCGTTAGGAGCTGTAGCAGTTATTACACCATGGAATTTTCCCGTTGGAATGCCTGAATCACTTTTATCACCGGCTATATTAATGGGAAATACAGTAGTGTTCAAGCCGTCAGAAAACACTCCATTAGCAGGTAAAGCTCTCTATGAAATTTATAATCGATACTTGCCGAAGGGTGTAATTAATTTATTGCAGGGAGCTGAAGAAGTCGGTGATATGGTAATCAATTCCGACATTGACATGGTTGCATTTGTAGGTTCACAAACTGTAGGTAAAAAAATCATGGAAGCATGTTCAAAGAAATTGAACAGATTAGTTTTAGAATTAGGCGGTAAGGATTCTATGATAATTTTGAAGGATGCCGATTTGAAGAAAGCAGTTCCTTATGCTGTGCATGGCTCATTAAGAAATTCAGGGCAGGTATGCGTATCAGTAGAAAGGATTTATGTAGAGGACAAAATATCCAAAGAGTTTGAGAAACTTGTATTAGAAGAAGTTAAGAAATACCGGGTGGGAGACGGATTTGACGATGTTGATATGGGACCTATGGTGAGTGATGCTCAAAGAAATCATGTCTTGAATCAAATTGAAGAGGCAAAGAAAAAAGGAGCGAAAGTTTTAGCAGGTGGAGAGAAAATTGATAAGGACGGATTTTTTATGCAGCCAACTGTAATAACTAATCTTACTGAGAAGCATGATATTATGGTAACAGAAACCTTCGGACCTGTTATATGTATTCAAAAAGTAAAAAATGCAGATGAAGCTATCGAGAGAGCTAATGATACGACCTTCGGGCTCGGAGCAACAGTATGGACAAAGAATCTGGAAAAAGGAAAACAGATTGCCTGCAAGATTGAATCAGGTATGATTGGTGTCAATCAGGGAATCGGTGGTGTATCAGGAACTCCATGGGTTGGTATCAAGCAAAGCGGCTTTGGATATATCGGATCGATTGAAGGTATCAGACAGTTTACTGTCCCGAAAAAAATTTCTTATAAAAAATAAATTCATTTAAGAATTAAAGATTGCTTCAGCAATTGTAGTTGAAGAATTTTCACTTAGGTCTGAAAGTGTATTGAACTCTGTTTTTAATTTATCCCATTCCTTACCAATAGAAGTTTGATTTGAAATTAATTCATCATCGATAATTTCTTCACCTTCTTTAAAATTTAAATCGCACGCAAATATCTTACCGGGATTTTTATAATCATAAACCGGCGGTCCGAATCTCCTGCAGATAACAGGCCGTGCTTCGTAGATCATACATTCACCATTTTCGCTAAGCGCAGGACAGGGAATTTCAGGTTTGGAAAAATATTCGTTATGTTTTGAATGTTCCGAATTAATTTCGGTTAAATATTTTTTCGCTTTTGCTTTTAAATTATTTTTCTCTTCAGTCGAAATTGAATTCAGATACTTTTGAATAATAATGGAATCAACAAAAGTTATTTTAAAAATCTGTGAACAGCATTTTGAACAGCCCTTCTTGCATTTGATTTTATCGCCGTATTTACTCACATTTCTTTCAAATTCGTTTTGAATTAGATTAGTAATATCAATATATTTTTTATTTAAATAGTACGACTCCAAATTTTTTATTTAAAATATACAAAGTGTTTAAATAAAAAAGGCTTCAGAAAGTAATTCACTGAAGCCAATGAGGGTAGGAAAATTTTATTTCTTAAAATTGAAAAGGGACACCAATTTTAAGATTAAAACTTATTCCTGAGTTTAAAGCATAGTATCTATACCGGCTGAGATGGTCAACATATTTTGTATTTGCAAGATTGGTTACAGAAAAATCAACAGAAGTAATTGCTTTCGATAAAGCAAAATCAAATCCAAGTCCGGCATTAAGCAAAGTATATGCCGGAGTAGAAGATTCAAGTCTTCCAACCTGAGAAGCTTCGGAAACAAATTTTGTTCCGAATGTAATATAAGGATTATAGAAGGTCCCTATACTTCCTTTCTCAAATTTAACTTCAACAATGTTTTTAGCTGGAGGAGTAAATGGAAGCGGATTTCCTTCCGCATTATTATTTGTTTTAACGTAGTCTCCTTTAACTGTTAATAAAAACCAATTGACAGGCTGGATTTGAAAATTATATTCATATCCAAAAAAACTACTGTTATCCTGAAGTATATCATAAATCTGAAAACCACTTGCCGAATCAATTTCATTTGTAGCAGAAGGGAACACAAAATTGTTTACAAAATTATTATAAATGGATACTTCTCCGGTAAAATATTGATTTCTAATTCTTGTGCCCAAATCAAAATTAATTGAGTTTTCCGGTGTAGGATTAAAATCCGGATTATTTGTAACTAAACCTCTTTCAAACCTTCCTGTTCCTTCATGGACTCCATCAACAAATAATTCAAATTCTGACGGCGGTCTCCAACCTGTTCCAACATTTGCAAATATATCAACAGATTGTGTTGGTTTAAAAACTCCACCAAAAGATCCTGTAAATGAATTGAAATTCAGACTTTGAGCTTGAACTATATTTTCTTCATCAAACATAGTTTCTTTTATGTTCAAATTTTTATTGTCGAATCTAATTCCACCGGATAAAGTAAAATACTTTTTGAAGTAATTTTCCTGTATGTAAAGTCCTATACCAGTAGAATTATAGTTGGGTATTAATTTTTCTTCAGCTAAAGATTTATTATTACCAATTATAAGTGAAGTTCCCAAAGTTCCTTTTATATCTTTTGATAAATTATGGTTAAGTCTCAAATCTCCCTGATATAAATTTAAATCAAGATTTAATGCTTGTATGTTTTCATTCTTATCTTCGGAACTTTCGTATTCAATTCTACTCTGATGTTCATAAGAAAAAATGGGTTCTAATTCAAAATTATGATTTAAATAAAGATTACCCTTTATATCAAAATTATTCGTAATAATTTTTTGATTTGGAGTAGCGGTAGGATCTTCAGCCGGATCTTCGTGAAGCTGAAGCTGCCTGTTAAAATTTTCGTATGTAGCATTTATAATTCCGAATATACCTTTAAATCCAAGATTGATTCCGGCTTGAAATTCTTTATCACCGCTGTTAAAAAGCTTACCTCCCTGAATTACATTTTGTCCTTCGGGAGTATTAACAGTATATTCACCGCTTGGTGTTGTAATATTTTTTCCTTCCCTGTAACCGATATAACCATTGGCTCCGAATTTTTCTGTACCAATGCCAACATTCAGATTTCCCACTCCCTCTTCATTCGATGAAAATCCATTTAGAGTTAAACCGCCGTAAGAAATGAATTTTTTGTTATCGGAAAATTGTAGCGGCTTAGTAATTATATTTACAACACCACCTATTCCATCTGAGCCATAAATCAGACTTGACGGACCTCTTAGTATTTCAATTCGGTCTATATTAAAAACCGGGATTTCAGGACCGTGCTCATCACCCCACAATTGTGATTCATGTTTAATTCCGTCATGTAAAACCAAAACACTTTGATAAGATAAGCCTCTTATAATTGGTTTGCCGATTGAACTTCCGGTAGATAAATTATTTATACCCGGAATATTTTGGATTGTTGTAGCAATATTTTCACCTCGGGTTCGGCTCAAGGTTCTAGGCCCTATTGATGTAATTGAAAATGTAGAATTTGTTATACTTGTAGGATTAAATGAACTGGTTACATCAATAGTAGATGTTTCTATAAGACTTTTATCCATAACAATATCAAGAGTCTGTTGTGTTGAAGATAAAGTTACTTTAACCGTTTTATTTAAGAAACCCGCCCGGTTAATTGTCAAATGATAGTTGCCTTCAGGGATAGCTGCAAAAGCATAAGCCCCGTTTTGGTTGCTGATAGTAGAAACAGATAATTCCTGTAAAGTAAGATTCGCATATGGAACCGGTTTGCTGTTCTCGTCAAGAATTTTACCTTTAATGTTAACATTACTTTCGGATTGGGAATATGAATAATTGCCAAGAGAAAAGCTAATTGAAATATAAACCAACATCAGAATTTTATTCATGCTTAATTGGATTAGAAAATTCATAAAATAAACTTAACAGGTACATTTTTTATTTGTCTTGGAAAGTTTTCTGTTGATGAAATGCGATAAACCAATCAAGATTGCTCCGACAGGCGCTATAAAAAAATAAAAGGAATCAATGTGATTTTGGTCAATGCTGTTGACTGTTTCCAGATCCGAATGATTATGAAAAAAACCATGACCAAGAATTATAATTAACAAACCCAGAGTGAATAATAAAAACGGATAAATTCTTTTATGATGATTAATATATCCATGACTGAATGTAAAAATACCAATAATGACACTTGAACCTATAAATAAATATTCGACAATAGGATGGGCAATAAATTGAAATCCGTATAAAGAAAGAAAAATAATTATGAAAGGCATTGCTGCACAATGAATTGCACATAATGTTGAAGCAGCAAATCCAATTGAATCTAACTTAAGTGCTAAGGAATGTCGAAGTGATTTAACCATAACTTTTTATTTGCGAATCGTTTGCAAATTATAGGAAATAATATTGTTTGTCAATTGTAAATTTATAGGATATGCAGTATTGCGGAAATCTCTATAGTTTTTTATTAATAGAGAAATATTTTTCTTGTTTATGCTTTAAAATTAGAGAATGTTGATAAAAATTTTGTTGGATTGGCAGTTTGTCTTAATTTTAGTGTACAAATTTTTGTCAGACTTGTCACAAATTTGTCATAAATACTTAAAAGAAACATATTGTGAAAGCCTTACATTGTTGTTTTAAATTAAAAATCCATGGCATATCGATTGACGTTTATATATGTATTAAATTACCTCAACTTAAGGAGAATCTAATCATGCCAAAAAAAAAGATTAAAGACTTAAAAACAATAGAGCAAATAGATTATGATTTAAGAGCTGACAATAAACTCCCATCAGACAAATCATATCCGGTAACCGAACAGAATAAACAAGGCAAAGAAAATGTTTTCAAGAAAAACCACTCATCAAATGCTAATGAAAAGCAGGTTAGGGAGGGCGTAGAAAATGAAAAACGTATTGAAGATACACCTGGCAATTTTGACACCAGTGGAGAATCAAAGAAAATTAATCTTGAAAAAACCGAAAAGATTAAAAGTGAAATAAAAAAGTTTTTATCTTTAAGAAGTTTCTAGATTGATAATAATTGATGAAAAAAATATTTAAAAAAGTTTTTAAAATATTATTTTGGTTTTTAAGTGTAATTGTAGTTCTCCTTATAGCCTTATACTTTTTCATACAGACGGATACATTCAACAGGATGGCGCTGGATTACACTCTGAAAGAGCTTAATGAGGGATGGGAACAAAATAATAGTCAGATAAATGTACGATCACTAAGAGGAAACATTTTAAAAGGACTTGTCCTCGACAGCGGAACGATAACAATTCAAAAAGATACGTTATTAAATTTTGACGGAATTGATTTAAAGTATAGTATATGGAATCTGCTTGACCATGAAATAAATTTAGACCACGTTATTCTTTATTCCCCGAAAATTAATCTCATAAAATTAAAAGATACAAATGACAGTTTGATATGGAATTTCGCAAAACTATTTAGTTCTTCTGAAGAGGTGGATACTTCATCTTCACCGTTCGACTGGGACATAATCGTCAATACATTCAAAGTAGTTAACGGTTCATTCAGAACCTTTGGAAAGTATAATGATTCAATTCCTTTAAATAAATTTCAGAATGATTCCATAAATGAATTTGATTTTAATAATCTGCTTGTCTCAAATTTAAATCTTGAACTTAAAGGGGATTATTTTAAAGACAATAAAAATTTGAAACTTCATTATCTCACATTTAATACAAACTCAGGATTTAGCATTAAAAAATTTAATTTTTATGCAGGTATTAATATCAAAGACACTATAACTGAACTTAATGGATTCGAAATACTGACGGACCGATCTCACATCAATCTCAACAAATTATTTATAAACAGTTTCAATCCATTCGACAGCACTACCTTCGAAAATTTTAAGAATAAAGATTTTGAAGCTGATATAAATATCGAGAAAATAAATTTCAAGGATGTGAGATTTTTCCTGCCCGATGTTGATATGCTTGACAGCACGGCAGGTCTTTCTTTAAATGCAAAAGGAAAATACGGAGATTTTAATTTATCCGATTTAACTTTAAGACTTCCTGATTCATATATCAATATAAAAGGAAACGTTCAGCATCTCGATGATCCCGAAAAATTATATCTTGATGTTATTGCAGATAACATGGATTTGGAAACGAAAGATATTAAAACAATTTATAAAGATCCTTCCATTCCTGATCTAACTAATCTTGGAAGGATAAAAGCAAACATAGAGTTTACAGGAACATTTGAAAAATTTTATTCCCGATTTGATATAAATAGCGGCGCAGGTTCCGCCGGTGGTTATGTCAATCTTAATACAGATGATGAAAGTTACAGCGGAAAGATCAACACAAGCAGTTTAGATCTTGGAAAAATTCTTAATGATAAAAGTTTTTCAAGTAACTTAAATCTTTATTCAGATTTTTCCGGGAAAGGTTTTGAACCAAGTAAAATGGCTACTTCGGTAAAATACAGCATTAGCCGGTCTTCATTTAGCGGATATGATATAAGAAGTTCGGGAGGAACAGTAAATTTTGTCAGGAATAATATTAATCTCAATATTAAGCACATTTCTTCCATGGGAAATGTAATAGTAAAGGGCAGAGCTAATATTGCAAATATGAATAATCCTGTTTATGCTTTAAAAGGAAAAGTGAGTAATTTAAATATATCGAAGTTTACAAAGAATAATGAAGACAATAGTAATTTAAATTTTTCTTTTGACATAAACGGAAGAGGAAGCAGTATAAACAACATTAATGGAAATTTTAACTTTGATTTTAATAATTCATTTTATGCACAGCATCAGATTCCGCAAACTCCTTTAAACGTTGAAGTCAGAAATTCCGGAAATAATAGTTCGGTAATTGTTTCATCAGATATTTTTGATTTCAGTGCACGTGGTAATTTTAATATCGGTGTATTGAGTAAAGTAATAAATTACAATATCGGAATGATTTCTGAAAAATTTAAAAATAAATTAACTCCGGATTCTACAGGATTCAATACAGATTATGCATCGGCTTATACATTTCCGGTAAACGATGGTGATAATTTTTTAATAGACTATGAATTATTTACGAAGGATACAGCAAAATCTAATCAACTCCTGAATCCTTTGGGAATAATATATAATGGAAACATAAAAGGAAATATTGCAAATGACCAAAGCATGTTTTCATTGAACGCAATAGTGAATATAGAGGATTTTGTATATCAGGATACCATGATTGTTTTGAAAAATTTTGATTCGGATATTTCATTGTCAAATAATTACTCACTGGTATCCGATAATTCTCTTTCCTCAGTTGAAATGAAATTAAAAACCACCGGAGATAAAGTTTCTTTTCAAAATTCTATATTTGACTCTGTAAATGTTAACGTTGATCTTTCAAATTCATTAGCTAATATTAACATCAATGGGAAACAAGATTCAATCTTATTCGCTTACGTTAACGGAAAAGTAGATTTGAACGGGAATCAAATTAAAACAAATCTGGATAGCGTAAAAGCAAAGTATAATAATATCGAAGTATCAAATGAAAAAGATTGGATTATAAATTATCTTCCGGGACAGAAAATAAATTTTGAGCAGTTTGCAGTTAAAAGTTCGGATGCTGTTATAAACATTAACGGAGATTTTGTAATGAACGGAAGCAGCGATTTAAAAATTGAAGGAAACGAAATTCAAATAGCGGATATTTATAAAATGATGAATTCGATGGATACAACAAAAGTTATTAAGCCTCAACCATATCCCATCAAAGGAAGTATAAGCCAGCTATTGATAATTTATAAAGGGGATTTGGAAAATCCTGAAGTAAAGGCTACAATTAATACAAGCAAATTAAAATATACAGATCCGGATGAAGACCTGGATATCGGTGATATCTCTGCTCAAATAGATTATAAAAGTGAAGTGGCGGCTACAGATATAAGTCTTAACAATGCCGAAGGAAAGGGAAGTCTGAAAATTACAGGCGATATTCCGTATGCTAATCCATTAAGTGAAAAAGACACTATAGCAAGTCCGGATTTTTCTAATAAAAATGTAGATTTGAAACTAACTTCAAAAGACTTTCAATTAAAATATTTTCTGAAATTAATTCCGTCGCTGCCGGAGATAAGCGGTATAATGAACGGAGAAATCACATCCACAGGAACTGCTGCAGCTCCGGAACTTAAAGGGTCTGTCGCTATTAATAATGGTAATTTTTATCTTGCCATGACAGGAATGGATTACAAATTTAAGCTCAACACATCGACTGAAAATTCAAAACTTGTCATTAATAACCTTACTATGTCGAGCGTGGATGATGAAGCCAGGCATTTTGACATTTACGGGAACATAGATTTCAGCGGAATGAAAATAAATGATATTGATTTAAATACTTCCGGTGATATGGTTTTCCTTGATAAAGATGTAACTGAGAATGAGCTTGGAGTATACGGTTACTTTAGAGGTGGAAGCGGAAAACCGGAATTAAAAATGAAAGGTAATCTGGATAAGTTAAGTATAACAGGTCAATTTTTAATAAAAGATGCGACTATTTCTTCCATCCCGTTAGGAGGCAGCGGCTATGATGGTTCAGCGGATAATTTTGTTTATGTTTCTGATTCAGATACCCTTAACATTAATTCAAAAGATTCTCTGATAATTTTGAAAGTTGATGACTATAAGAATGTAAATCCTTTTGAAAGATATAAGTATAAATTTATCGGAGATGAAAGTTCAACTGCTGATTTTTTAGACATTGACATAAATGTAAAGACTGAAAAAAATATATATGTCTCGATTGACTTCGATAATATTACCAAAGACCGGCTCTTCGGTGAAGTCACTGCCGACCTTAACATGAAGACTGAAGGCAATGAGTTTCATGCAACAGGGGATGTGGAAATTTTAAAAAATTCATATTATCGTTTTTATAAAAATTTCAAACTGGGTAACAGCAGAATAACTTTTGACGGACCGATAACAAATCCGAATCTTGACATCCAGGCAGTTCATGAAGGAGTAAAGACTACAGAACAATTCGGTACAGTCGCAAGCGTTCCGGTTGAAATAATGCTTACACTCAAAGGCGAGCTCGATGCACCGCAGATCGAGCTTAAGTTAATTGAAGACGGAACTCAAGTTTCAGGCACTGATGCACAGGCAGATGCAATTACGTTTTTGCTATTTGGAAAATATAAGAGTGAACTTTCCACTTCAGAAAGAACTGCCGTTGCATCGAGCTTAGGAACAAGTCTGGGTTCATTATACATTTCATCTATTGTTTCACAAACAGTTAGAGATGTGCTTCCGTTTTTAATTGATGCTCAGTTTAAATATTCCGAGGGAAATGTAACGGATACTGATGTAGAGCTTACTTCGGAGTTGGGCGAAGCAACAATTAAAGTTGGCGGAAAATTATTAAAAGAGATTCGAAATTTTGAATTTGTTATAGATTATCCTCTCAATAATTTTTTAAATTTAAATTTGCCGGAAACTTTGATGCTTGAATTTTCCCGGGAGGAAGAGGATAATATTATTTTCGGAAGCTCAGAAACAACAACAAATACCGGGATAAAAATTATTTACAAGATAAAATATTAGAAAGCCTCGCCAATACCAAAATGAACAACAAACCTGTCTGAAAATATACTGCTGAAATCATTAAATAACCACGCATTCGCGCCCGTCATCGGATCATAAAGCTTAAATCCAAAATCAACTCTCACCGGACCTATAAACAAATTGTATCTTACACCGAATCCAATTGCCAATGCAATCTGATCCAATCTGAAATCATCATCAGTCGGCCATACATTTCCATAATCAAGAAAAAATGCTGCGCTAATATTCTTTTTAAAATTTTCAGCCCTTGGAAACAATTTTTGCCTTAACTCGATGCTTCCTTCCAATAAAAAATCTCCTCCGTCGAGACTATTGGCAGCAACGCTATTATCTTTTGCACCCCAACCTCTTACACTGCTGCTCCCGCCGCTGTAAAACTTATAAAACGGCTGAAGCGGTATAAGCCTTTCACCACTCCCGTATTCAATTATATCACCGACCTGAAACTTCGTGGCTAAAACAGTATTTTTCGGACGCCTTGAAATATTGAAATAAAAATTATTACTTGTAAACAATTTGACGTATTGCGAATAAAATACATTCGGCTTGAATAGATTTATTACAAGCTTAGGTATTAAGCCTGCACTTCCGACTGTTATCGAATGAAAAAATCCTTTGGATGGTGAAAACACATCATTGGTATTATCATGAACAAAAGTTGTACTTAGTATTGTATTAAAAACAGTTAATGGGTTGCCCTGGGTTGTATCGTATTTGATTCTGACCAGTTCTTCGGTAAGATCGACAGAAGCATTATTGTAAAAAGTATATTCTGTAAATGACTGCAAATAAGAAGTCAGATTTCCTAAATAATAATTTTGTGAATTCTCAACATTGTATAAACCAATAGTAACTTTATCAGTTAGATAAGATTTGTTGTTAAACACATGTGGCTGAGTAAGAGCAGTAGAAAATTCAATACGGTTTACATCGAAAGAATTGATTAATCCGTCAAAATTTATATTTAAAATTTTTCCTCCGCCTAAAAAATATTTATTTATATACTGAACTCCGCCTCCCATATAAAAAATATTATCTATAACTGTGGCTTCCCCATAGGGACTAATTTCAGTTTTTTTATTTAAAATTACTTCAGCTCTGAAATCGACTTTTTCATTAACGATTTCATCAGGACTTATCCGTGTGCTTTGAACAATCGGAATCTTCGTGATATTTCTTTCTGTTTCAAGTTTTTTTTCTTTACTATAGATTTCCCCATCCTTGTAGGTTATTTCTTTTTTTAAAAGACCTTCATCTACTCCGTATTTATTATCAACAATTTTTATGTCAGTCTTTCCGAAATAGAAAATTGAATCGGCTCCGAGAAAATTTATTGTAACAGAAAGGGAAGCTTCGTTAAAATGATTACGCCTTCTGACAACTGTTCCTGAATCAGGTTTTAACCTGGCATTCATAAAACCGTTGTTCTGTAATATTTCAATCATGTCATTGGTTTGCTGTGATACTAGAGTTTTATCATAGTAACCTTTTGGCTTAATAACTTTGACTTTGCTGAGCAGGGTCTTTGGTTTACCTGTTACATTGTTCAGTCCGATGTAAATGAGGGAATCAATTTTGTAGTGTTTATTTTCATAAACTATAATATCAATAAAAACTTCTTCCTCTACAAGATCATACTTTACAATCGTATCAATTTTTGCATCAAAAAATCCATTATCAAAATAAAATTTTTGTAATTTAAAAACGTTATTCCCTAAAATTTTCGGTTTATAAATATCCGATTCATTCAAACCTAAAGCAGAAATTAAAACATCATCTTCAAATGATTCGGTATTTTTATATATGACGTTGATCTCTTCTATCATTAGAAATTGCGAATGTGCATTATCAGGAAGGAATAACAAAATGCATATAAAATAAATATATGAACTATATTTTCGAATTGATTTAAAGGCTCTATGATATGATCTTTCATTTAACATTAATTCTCTTTTACTTCCTTCATATCTGAGATTGCAGGACCGTTAAGTACTTTTCCTTTACAGTCAAATCTCGACCCGTGGCATGGACAGTCCCAGCTTTTCTCAACTTCATTCCAGCTTAGAACACATTTTAAATGAGTGCATAAAGCAGAAAACTTAAAAACATTTCCGCTTTCATCTTTGTAAATTGAAATCTTATCCAGCCCGTCTCTCATTACTGCACCCTCTCCTTTTTTTATTTCACCTATATCTTTCACATCTCCTCCGGTTACCAGATCAATATATTGCGAAACCAGAGTGGCACCTTCTTTAATAAATTCAGGCGCTGACTTTAGATTTATTCTTTTCGGATCATAAAGTTCTGCCCATTTATTTTCTCTTTCCATTATCAGATCGCAAAGTATCAAACCGGAGAAAGTACCGTGAGTCATACCCATTCCCGAATCACCGGTAGCAATATAAACATGATTGGAATTTTCAGGATCTTTACCGATAAAACTAAGTCCGTCAATCGGTTCAAGCACCTGGCCCGACCATTTATACTTTGTTTCGCCAAGATTTTCAAAATGTTCATGCGACCACTTCTCTAAATTTACAAACCTTTGCTGAGGATTTTTTTCCTGGCCTGTTTTATGATCTTCACCGCCAATAATTAAAATATCTTTTTCATCTTTATCACCTGCAGGCTGAATGCGGATATAATGGTAAGGATCTTCGGTATCCCAATATAATGCCGTGGGTATGGAATTTTTTTCAATTTCAAATGCAACTACATAAGTTCTGTATGCAACCTGTTTTGTGTGCATTGACAAATAATCGCTTATAGGACTATTTGTTGCTATTACAGCATCCTTAGCATTAACTGTAAATCCGGAATTCGTTTTTATTAAAACAGCAGATTCTTCATCTTTAATTTCAATTACAAAAGTGCCGGTAAATATTTTTCCTTTTAATCTAACTATTGCTTCCGCTAATGCTGAAATATATTTTAGAACATGAAACTGAGCTTGCTTAGAAAATTTGAGACACTTCCAATTTTTGAAAGCATTAATTGGTGAATCAATTATTTCCACATCCATGCCTGCTCTTATTGCTGCTTCGTATTCTTCTTCAAATGTTTTATCATCGGATTTAAAAAACCAATAACCGTTTACACGTTTGAAATCACATAAAATATTTTCATCTTTGATAATCTTTTCAATTGTATTGATTGCTTCTCTCTGGCTTTGCGCAGCAAGTTTTGTATTTTCTTTACCGTGCAGTTTTTCAATTTCCGTAAACCTGTCATCTATTACCGAAGTTATATGTGCCGTAGTACTTCCTGTTTCACCTCCGCCGATTTTCCCGTCATCAAGTACAATTACTTTTTTACCTTCGCGTGCAAGAAGGTAAGCTGTCGTTATTCCAGTAATTCCCGCACCTACAATACATACGTCTGCTTCGAATTTAGTTTTTAATGAATCAAATTCCGGAACTTGAAACGTATCATTCCAGAGGGATAAAGTTTTTTCGCAGTTAATGTTCATAATTATTTAAGGCTTTTACCTTCTTCTTTAATTTTGACCGGCCTGTTTTTAATAAAGCTGTTAACAAATTTTGTGTTAGTAGGAATTTGAACACCGAGTATTAATCCGTATGGCTTTAATGTTTCTATTCTGTCAAATATTATTTTTACAATTGCAGTCAATGGTATTGCAAGAAACATTCCGGATATTCCAAACATTGCACCGAAAATCAAAACTACAATAATTGAAACCAAAGCATTAATCTTTACACGCGATGCTACTACAAGCGGAATTAAAATATTGTTATCGATGAATTGAATTAATAGATATACACCCAAAACTAATAACGGCGAGACAAGTGAATCTTTTGTTACAAGTGCAATAAGCATAGGCAAGGCAGTTGACACTACACCGCCGATATACGGAATAATGTTTAATAAGGCACCGATTATACCCAGTAGGATTGCGTATTCAATACCGAGAATCAATAACCCAACGGAATTTAATATTGACATAATTATTACCTCAAGCACCAATCCTATCAGATATGATTGTATCATTTTATTTCCTTCGGTCATTACTTCTTTTATCGTACCCTGGTTTTTCTTTTCACTCACTTGCTCGATGAATGCAAGAAATAAAATCTGATAATACAAAAAAAGGTAAACATAGACCGGTATCAACAGCCATACTATTATTAATTCTGTTAAAGTCATTACTGTATAACCGATCAGTACGCCGGTTTCATCAAAGATTGATTTACCCAGCTTATCAATCTGCGAATCTATTGAGTCCATGCTGATATTAAATTGAGATGACGCCCATGTCTTACCTTGATCTAAAAGCAGTTTAAATTTTTCCTTAAACATTGGAAGTGATTCATTAAATGAACTGAGCTGAACTGAAATGAAATAAATTAAACCTGTAAGAACTAATATTCCGGCAATGAGTGCCAGAGTAATTGCAAGGCTTCTGGGAATTTTGATTCTCTGAAATAAAGTTACCAGAGGGTCAAGAAGAATTGCAAACAACAGGGCAAAGAACAAAGGAATTATTATATCCTGTCCGATATAAATGAAAAATCCAAATGCACAAATGCCTATAAAAAAAATAGAAAATTTTATATAAAACGGAATATTGTCAAAAGTTGAATTCAATTTTTTTCCATTAATTGCTTATTTATTTCGATGGCAGCAATCGCGCCATCGGCACATGAAGTAACAACCAGCTGCGGTCCCGAAGTTATATCACCGATAGCAAAAGCTCCTTTAATATTTGTTTCCCTGCATTTATTTACTTTTATCTTCTTTCTGATATCCATCCCGCAGTTAATATCTTTATGCAAGTTAGACGACAACAAAACATCTGAGCAAAAAAACAAAGCATCAAAATTTATTTTTTCACCGTCTGATAGTACTACGTACTTTAAAGAATTATTATCTCCGTCTATCATGTTGATTGACATTTCAAGATAATCGATTTTACATTTTTTTAACTTGGTCTTAAGGTAATTGCTCATTCGTTTGCCGTTACATAAAATAGTAATATTGTCTGTCCATTGTTTTAATTCCAATGCCAGATGTATAGAACTTTCCGGATTACCAATCAGTCCAACCTTTTTATTCTTAATCTCATAACCATCGCACACAGGACAATGGTGAACAGATATGCCGTAATATTTTTGCAGACCTTCAATTTCCGGTAAAACATCTCTTACCCCGTATGCCAAAACTATAATTTTGCTTTTATATGCCGAGTTATTACAATTTACCTCGAAGTATTTATTTTTATTTTTCAGTTTTGTGACGGTCGAATTATAAAAATTAACTCCATACTTTGATGCTTCTTTCCTGGCAGAGTTAATCAGCGTCATCGGCTTTACACCATCATAACCTAAAAAGCCATGTACTCCTTGTGAAGCATAGTTTCTGTATTTCCCATTTTCTATGAGAAGCACATCTCTTTGAAATCTTGCAAGATAAATTGCACAGGTCAATCCTGCCGGCCCTCCTCCTATAATAATACAATCAAACATAAAATTAAATTTATACTTTTCCAAATCAGCATATCTGCCTGTTCCAGAATCGGTGCTTTGCGATTGCTCTTATAAATTCCTCTGAATTTTTGTTAACTAAAATTCCTTCTTCTTCTAATTTTGAGTCATCGGATTTATTATGTAACTTTATACAGGCATCGGATTTATGAAATAATTCTATGCCCTCTCCGTTTATTCCTATTGGTTTTAAATGTTTGTATGCCTGGTTTAAAAATTCAAGGGCTCCAGGTACACTTAACAAAGTGTCAACGTTTTCTTTTCCTCCGGTAACATAAACCGCATCAAATAAGACGGATGATGTTGTTAAAAAACTCTCGTCAACTTTAATATTCTTCCCGTTCTTACTGATAATATTTCCTAAATGTGTAGCTACAATAGTAGGAACAGTTCGGGCATTTTGAAGTGCGGACATTATTGAATTAAAAGTCTTATCATTCACTCCGTCAGTGGCAAGAACAGCAATTCTCCTTGTATCAGATTTTTTAATAGTATTTTCCATACTAAGGGCTTCTGATTTATCTACTGACTGCACAACAAATACCGGCTGAAAATTTTTGGGATTACCATCTGCCGGAATACTATGATTTATCGGTTGCTCGGGCTTGGGAACAGGAATGCCTAAGCCGGTTCCAACTTCCTCTGCTAAATAATTATCAACAAAAGGTAATAAACTAAGCATTCTATTTCTGATAACATCTGATTTTAATTTACCTAATTCAAAAGTCAATGCGCTGATAATGTGATTTTTTTCGGTTTGTGACTGGCTGTTGAAAAATAATTTTGCCTGGCTGAAGTGGTCAAAAAAACTTTTACTTCTGGCGCGGATTTTTTTAGCATCAATTCTTTCTGTGTAAGAAGTAAATCCTCCATCAACCGCTTTTGCCTGGAAAGGGCAGCCCCCTCCGGTTGTATTGGGATCGTAACTGCTTTTATCAGTATTTATTGTTTGACGCATGTGTCCGTCTCTTTGATTATTATGAATTGGGGATACTGATCGGTTGATAGGAATCTCATGAAAATTAGGGCTTCCAAGCCGTGAGAGCTGAGTATCTGTGTACGAAAATAATCTTCCCTGTAAAAGAGGATCATTTGTGAAATCAATTCCCGGGACAATATGTCCGGGGTGAAAAGCAACCTGTTCGGTTTCAGCGAAAAAGTTATCGGGATTTCGGTTTAATACCATCTTACCTATTCGTTTAACAGGAACAATCTCTTCGGGAATTATTTTTGTTGGATCAAGCAAATCGAAATCAAATTTAAACTCATCTTTTTCATCGACTATTTGTACACCTAATTCCCATTCTGGATAATTACCACTGTTAATATTTTCCCAAAGATCTCTTCTGTGAAAATCCGGATCTTTTCCGGAAATAATCTGTGCTTCATCCCATAAGACAGAATGAACTCCAAGCAGTGGTTTCCAGTGAAATTTTACAAAGAGTGAATTATTTTTTTCATTAATAAATCTGAATGTATGTACACCAAATCCTTCCATCATTCTGAAACTTCTTGGTATTGCCCTGTCTGACATTACCCACATTATCATATGCATTGATTCCGGCATCAGGGAAATAAAATCCCAAAAAGTATCGTGAGCTGAAGCTGCCTGTGGGATTTCATTATCAGGTTCAGGCTTTACAGCATGAATTAAATCAGGAAATTTTATGGCATCCTGTATAAAAAATACCGGCATATTATTTCCTACTAAATCATATACTCCCTCATTTGTATAAAACTTAACTGAAAAACCTCTTACATCTCTTGCCAGGTCACTTGAGCCTCTTGACCCTGCAACGGTAGAAAATCTTACAAACACCGGAGTCTTCTCATCCGGGTTTTGTAAAAAGTTTGCCCTCGTATGTTGCTTCATAGAATTGTAAACCTGAAAATAACCATGCGCTCCCGCTCCTCTTGCATGAACAATTCTTTCCGGAATTCTTTCGTGATCAAAATGAGTAATCTTTTCTCTGAGGATAAAGTCCTCAAGCAGTGTTGCTCCTCTTTCACCTGCTTTCAATGAATTTTGGTTATCATTAATTCTAAGTCCCTGATTCGTTGTTAAAAATTGACCGTCTCCCGAAGTAGAATTTTGTTTCAAATCATTGACCTTAGATTTACCCGAAGTAGTTTGTTTGTTTTTGCTCATCATTATTTTTTAAATTAATTAATATTGTAAATTAAATTTCCTTAACGGGTTATAAACTTTCTATAAGTTCAAAGCTAACAATAACGGTAATCCGTTATCCGATATAGTCCTGCCCAACTTTTCAACACTCCTTCCATCAAGAAGGAAATCCTGTGCAAATGCGAACCATCATGACACTGAATTATGAAGATTAATTTATGAGATTTACTTTTTGAAGAAAAAAACAAACTCCACAGTCTTTGAAAAATTTCTCTTCTTTTTGATACAATGCAAAAGCTCAAATGAATAAAAAATTAAAAGTTTAAAGTTAAAGTAAGATTTTAAATATAATGACCTGAAAGAAATTCATAGTTCATCTATACTATTGATCCATTGACTAATAGTTTATGATGCTTTTTTTAAGCTTGCCTTCAGCTGATCCATTAAATCCTGAGTTTTGGTGTGAGAAATTTCAACATTCTTAGCAACAGGTTTTTTACCTTTGGATTTGGCTTTAATTAATTTTAATAAGGATGAAGAATATTCGTCTTTGAATTTCTCAATATTAAATTTTCCACTGTACTGATTAATAAGGGAGATTGCCACTTTAAGTTCTGAAGGTTTTACAACATTTGCGGCTGGTAAATTAAATTCATCTATATTTCGAATTTCTTGGGCAAACCGGATTTTGCTTAAAACTAAAATTTTGGACAAAGGTTTTATTACGGCGAGCACTTCTGCGGTTCGCATTACAAATTGTGCAACTCCCACCTTCTTTGTTTTAGATAATGCCTCTCTTAGCAAAGCATATGCTTTCGATCCTGACTTTTCCGGCTCCACATAATATGAATTTTCATAATAAATAGTATCAATCTCTGATTCTTCAACGAAATGATTAACTTCAATGATTTTACTTTTTTCAGGTGCTGCATTATCAAAATCCTCATCATCTAGCAATATATATTTATTATTGAGTTTATATGCTTTTCCGATATCTTTCCATTTGACTTCCCGGCCGGTTTCTTCATTTACTCTTTGAAAATGTATTCTTTCCATACTCTTTCTGTCAACCATATCAAAGTCAACATTACTTTGCTGTGTAGCGCTGTATAGCTTTACAGGAATATTAACCAAACCAAAATTGATAGCTCCTTTCCAGTTAGCTTTCATTAAGAATTGAATTATAATTTTTTGAAAGTAAAAATTCCAACCGGATTGAGTTGGAATTTCATTTTAAAAAAGTAAACAGACTACGCTTTAAAGTATCCGCCAATAGATTGTTGTTTCAATGTAAGATACTGACTATTTCCATTTAGAAATTAAAAGTCATTTCAAACAATTTTATAAAAAGTTTTTCATTTTTATCTTATTTAGAAAATAGTTTAACAACAAAAGCAATCACGGCTATTATTGCAATAATAACTATTATTCCAACCCAAATTCCCGCCTTAAAAATATCACCGATAAATTCACAGCCTGAAAAAATCAATGAAAATTGTAGTAAGATTAAAAGAGCAAATAAATTTTTCATGATTACTTTTTTTTAGTTTGTAGTTTTATTTTTTTACTCGTTCCCCGCTCTTCTATTGAGTGAGTTTGATTACCATCAAGATCTTTTTCCTGCATCTTTGAATTTTTTTCATATTCACCTTTTAATGATTTTAAATCTTTTTCACTAAGATTTTCAGCATTTACTAACTTGTTGCTTGCACCATGTAATGCTGCTATTATCTCATCTAACTTTAACTGAATTGCCATTGTATCTTTATTCTGTGCTCTCTGTATCAGAAATACCATTAAAAAAGTGATGATGGAAGTTCCTATATGTATTGATAATTGCCATTCATGTGAATAATTAAAAACCGGTCCGCAAATAATCCAAATAATAACAATAGAAACTGCTAAAACAAATGCAGTGGTAGTACCGGCAAACTTGGTTAGATCTAACGCAAGATCCTCAAACCTTTGTTCAAGTAAAGTATTTTTTTTTGATTTAGCCATACACAATTTGTACGTTTCCGACGAAATACTTGTCTCGTAATAATGTATTAAAATATGTATTAGATTATTCTGAAATTACCCATTTACAATCTCTCCCCCCGTTTGGATGTAATATTTGACCGGTGATAAAAGATGAATCATTTGAAGCAAGAAAAACATAGCTTGGAGCTATTTCTTCCGGCTGAGCAGCCCTTTCGATTGGAGAATCCGAGCCGAATGTAGAAACTTTTTGTGATTCAAAGCTTGCAGGAATAAGCGGAGTCCAGACTGGTCCGGGTGCGATGGCGTTCACTCTTATTTTCTTATCAATTAATGAAGAGGTAAGTGATCTTGTAAATGAAACAATCGCTCCCTTAGTTACCGAATAATCAATAAGCTCCGGGCTTCCCCTGTAGGCTGTTACAGATGTCGTATTAATTATGACGGACCCTTCCTTTAAAAATTTCAATGAAGCTTTTATAATATAAAAATATGAAAATATATTAGTCTCGAAAGTCTGGAACAATTGCTTTTTACTAATTTGCTGGATTGATTTCTGTGGAAATTGTACTGCAGCATTATTTACTACTATATCCAGTCCTCCAAAATATTTCCGGACTTTATTAATTGATTTTTTACAAAACATTTTATCAGTTATATCTCCCGAAATTATCAAACATTTTCTTCCTTCGTTTTCAATTTCCATCTTTATCTTTTTGGCATCTTTGTATTCATTATAACAAACTATTTCTATATCACAACCTTCTTGAGCAAAAGCTAAAGCGACCGCTCTTCCTATTCCAATATCACCTCCCGTAATGTAGGCGATTTTATTAAATAACCTGTACTTCAATTTGTTTCTATCAAACTCCGGTTTGGGTTCCAACTTAAACTCCAAACCGGGTTGATTTCTTTGACTTTTTGAAGGTCTAATTTTCTTTTTATTTTTTCCTTGCTGCATTATCTAAATAATTTATTTTAGACTTGGCTAAATGGATTTTCTACCCTGTACTAACTGAATAATTACTACAATAACTGCAATTACCAGCAGAACATGTATGAAACCACCCATTGTGTAGGAAGAAACCATTCCTAAAAGCCATAGAACAAGCAGTATTACAAAAATTGTCCACAACATTTTTAAT
Organism: Bacteroidota bacterium; assembly: GCA_030855105.1. Lineage (GTDB taxonomy): Bacteria > Bacteroidota > Ignavibacteria > Tepidaquicellales > Tepidaquicellaceae > JAGPCH01. Next base: position 33,643 of record JALYRX010000004.1, read on the forward strand.
TCTCCTTAATAAAAATTTAAGTTTAATGATAAATTAATCTAAGCTTTTTAATTGAAGCTGAGATCCGTTTTTTAATTTATTACCAAAGGTTTTAAAACCTTTGGTGATTGCAGTTACTAGATTTGTAGTATTTAATAAAAGCCCATTACCCGTTTTCTGAATTTTATTTATTGTATTTAATAACCCAGTTCCTTTATCAACTATGTCCTCAGAAAGATTTTCTATTTTTTCAAATTGGATTCTGGATCTATCTACAATACTCTTTACATCATCAGTAATAAATTTCAAATCTGTTATAACAGGTGTTAACTTATCGGAAATCTCTACAACTTCCTTTTCTATGGTTGCAATTGAAGAGAGAAATTTTTTCATAAACACAATCAAAAAAATAGCGAGAACTGTGAGAGCTACAAATAAAATTATTTCCGATATACCGATGATGAGATTTAAATTATTTTGGTCCATAATTTTTTAATATCTTGTTTTATTGTACTTATTTTTATCATCTGATGCTTGCTTGCTTTTATCTTCTGTTGAATACTTGTTTTTATCATCAGTGTATTTATTTCTTTCTTCGGTAAATGCATCAGTCCCTGATTTAACAGCATCTTTAACTTTTGAAACTCCTTCTTCAACTTTCTCTTTACCCTGCGACACAAGACTTTCCGCTCCGTTACCCAAAGAATCAATCTTCTTTTTTCCTTCATCCATCAATTCTTCGGCTTTTTTCTTTGCGTCGGAAATGATGCTTGAAGCTTTATCTTTTGCATTTTCGAGCAGCAGATTTGTGTCGTCAAGCAGCCCACTGCTTTTATCCGAAATATCCTGTCTCAACTCTCTTCCGCTTTTGGGTGCAAACAGAAGACCGGCCAAACCGCCCAATAAACCTCCTGTGATTAATCCTCCAACAAAGCTTTTTGTGTTTTTTTCTTCGTCAAACATTTTTTTTGCCTCCTTTTGTTTTTTTTTATTCATAATTATTTTAAAATATTATTTACAAGTGTTAATTTTATAAAGAACGGAAGAATATTTTCTACTCTTTCATAAAACTTATAAGTTAAAGTCTTATATCTATACCTAACATCGGAGATATATAACTTTTAGATCCGTCTGGGGTAAGAATTGTATGATACTTCACTTTTACAATAAAGTCTACATCTCTTCCAAGATTTAAAATCGCTCCTAAACCGGCATTGAATCCAAATTTTGAATCAGTTAATTCACCCGTAGTAGTACTATCATTAACTGCATAAGCATCCTGGGTAAATGAATATCCTCCCAACCCGGCTTCCAAGAAAATCGCAGATTTCAAGTTCTTAGCGGTAAAGTAATATCTTGGACCGATTGTGTATTCCAAGTATTTACCATCAGCAGCTGCACCTCCTAGCTTCGAGGCAAAAATGTTATAGGCTCCTTCAACATAAAATCCTACTTCTTTATTTACTTTATAACTAACATCTAAGCCGAAAGATGGTCCTGTTTTGAATTCATCGCCAAACGTTCCAATCGGAAGTGAAACCCCTCCAATAGGATTGATAGACCATTGCGGATAAGTCGGCTTTTTTTTTCGTGTCTGAGAATGAACTGTAGAGCTTAGCATAAAAATAAATGTTAATAGAACTGATAGAAATTTAATTGTTTTCATTTTGGCTCCTGCTTTTTAATTAATAAATAACTGAACACTAAATATGATATTTGAAAGTTAAAATTTAAATTGTATCTTTTATTAATTCTCATAAAGTAGTATTTGTTGTTACATTGTCATTTTTGGTGCCAAACATATGTATCATTTATACTTAATTTTATCATTTTTTTAAATTTTTCGATGACATGATTGACAGTTATTGTCAGTCGAACCAAATTTTATTATGAAATCCATTTTTAAGACAAAAATATCCACCCGATTCATAAACATTGAAAAAAAATTGCCTCTTGAAAAATTTATCCCGGCAGCTTTTGTAATTTTCCTTCTGTGTGTTTTTATTTTAAGTATAATTACATTTAAGAGTATTGAGATATACGAAACTGATATCGATGCCATAAATTATACAAATGAAGTTCTCAAAAAGGTTGAAGATTTTAATGTAGAAGTTTTAGAAATTCCATTAATGCGGAGAGGTTATATAATCACAGGAAACAGTGATTATTTAATTAAGTTTGATTCACTTGTAAGAAATGTAATTGTCGATCTGCAGAGATTAAAAGATTTAACTATGTATAATCCTCTTGAGCAAAAAATGGTATTCATGCTGGATTCATTAATTACAAAAAACATAGAAATTGTAGATTCATCCATTTCAGAAGCCAGCTTAAATAAAATTCCGGACACCGAATATTCAAAAAAACAAATATCTGCTACTGACGATGTTCAAAAGAATTTATCAGAGATAAAGAAAATTACGCATCTGTTAATATTGAATGAACGTTCATTTTTATTCGACAGGAATGAAAAAGCAAAAAGGACTAACTTTACCATAAAATTATTTATAATCGTCACAAGTATATTTTCCTTTATTGTAATAGGACTGTCATTATTTATTTCCGATAAGTTGATAAAAAACAAAGGCAAAGCCGAGAACGAGCTTTTAAAATCTTATGAAGAGCTGGAAAACAGAGTTGAAGAAAGAACCCTCGAGCTTAAAGAATCAAATGAAAAATTATCGGACGAAATTGACGTACGAAAAAAAACTGAAGAAACACTTCGTGAGAGTGAACAAAGATTCAGGATGATGGCTGACTCTGCACCAGTACATATTTGGATTTCGGGTAAAGATAAAATGTGCATTTATGTTAACCTCGCGCGGCTTGAATTTACCGGAAGGACATTGGAGCAGGAAATGGGCGAGGGCTGGGCAGAAGGAATTCATCCTGATGATTTTACAAGATGTGTTAATTTATATAAATCTTCATTTGATAAAGGTGAAGAGTTTGAAATGGAATACAGGTTAAGAGCTGCTAATGGAGAGTATTATTGGGTTTTAGATAAGGGAATTCCAAGATATGAAGGAAATGAATTTGTAGGATATATAGGATCCTGTATTGACATAAATGAGAGGAAAAAGAATGAAAGATTTTTAAAAATACAATACGATGTTTCAAAAACCTTAACGGAATCTAAAACTATAGAAGAAGCTTCAAAAAAAATACTGTCTAACATATGCTCCGGAATACATTGGGACTTTGGAATACTTTGGATAGCTGATGAAAAAAACGAATTTATAACTCCCGATTTCATCTGGAGTGAAAAAGAAAATGAGATCAATGAGTATTCCGAATTAAACATTTCAAGAAAAATCCCCAAGGGTGTTGAATTTCCCGGAACAATCTTCAAAGAGGGCAAAACGATGTGGACATCTGATATAAGTACAAACGAATATTTTAACAGAAAGGAGGAAGCTAAGAAAATGGGATGGCATTCGGAGTTAGGTATACCTATTTCTAATGGAAGCGAAATTATTGCAATAATAGAATGTTTTAGTAAAAAAAGTATAGAAGAAAAACAAGATCTGATTGAGGTATTGGAATCTGCAGGAAGACAAATCGGGAATTTTATTGAACGAAAAAAAGCAGAGGAGAATTTAAGAATTTCTTATTTAGCACTGGAAGAAAAAGTTAAAGAAAGAACAACTGAGCTCGCAGGAACATTATCCAAACTTCTTAAAGAAAGTTCTGAGAAAGAAGAAATTCAAAATAAAATAAAGATTTTTGCTCACGCCATAAGAAGCATTAAAGATTGTGTATATATTTCGGATCTTAATCATAATACAATATTTGTAAACCAGGCTTTTGAGCGGACATACGGATTTAGAGAAGAAGAGCTTCTGCAAAAGGAAATTCCATTCCTTCAAAAAATAAACAGTACTTCTAATTTAAGGAATGATATTATTAATAAAACTTTGAAAACAGGATGGAAAGGTGAGCTGATCACATATAGAAAAGACGGGTCTGGATTCCATACTTACCTCTCAACATCATCAATAAGGAATGATGAAGGAGAATTAGAAGCAATTGTCGGAATATGCCAGGACATAACTGAATTAAAAAATACGGAAGAAATAATCAGGAAAAGAAATAGTTTGCTAAATCTTCTGAATGATGTTATCCGTTTTACGAATAAAACCTTTGATTTTTTTACAGCAATTCAGTACGCCCTTAACAAAGTTTGTGAGTATACTCAATGGAAGATCGGGCATTATTTTATAGGGAAGGATGATTCTATAGTTTCTTCAAAAATTTGGAATAATAATTTATCAAAGGTTTATTTCAAATTTAAAAATTTTACAGAAAGAGAAAATTTTGTTAAAGGAGAAGGATACCCGGGAAAAACCTTTGAAAACGGAAAAGCAGCGTGGTTAAATCTTTCGGATCTTCTGAATGAAAATTTTAAAAGAACTTCTGTTACAAGAGATGCTAATTTAAAGACTGCCATTTGGATCCCGGTAACGATGCAAAATAAAACTATTGGGGTTTTGGAATTCTTCCAGACGGATGAAAGACCACTAGATCAGGAGTTATTGGATTGTATAATTAATATAGGATTGGAGTTAGGGAGTCTTTGTGAAAAATTAAATATCATTGACCGAATAAAGCAAAATGAAAAAATCTTAAATGAAGCACAGCATATTGCAAAACTCGGCAGTTGGGAATGGGATGTAGTAAGGGACACAATTGCATGGTCTGATGAAATGTATGATATATATGAATTAAACAAGAATGAATTTAAGCCGACCTTTGAAGGATATTTAAAACGCCTCCATCCGCAAGACGTCGAAAAGGTTAAATCAATTATTACTAAATCTTTAGAAACCAAAGAGCCATTCAACTTTTATCATAAAATAATAACTCCTTCGGAAAAGATAAAAACTATGAAATCACAAGGTGAAATATATCTTGATGAAAACGGCGAAGTAATTAGGATGTTCGGCACCGGTCATGATGTAACTGAAATCCGGGAAGTTGAAGAAGAGCTTAAAAGAATAAATACTAAATTGATTGAAACTCAAAAAGAATTAATCTATACTGAAAAGCTTGCTGCACTCGGAAGATTTTCTTCCGGAATTGCTCACGAAATCAGAAACCCGCTTGCAAATATAAATAGTCTTGCTCAATTAATTGCAAAAGCCGATATTGATGAAAAAAATAAAAGGCGGTTAAAGTATATCACTACAAATGTCGATATAGCAAATAAAATAATTAAAAATTTGCTGAGCTATGCATCCCCTGAAGATCTGGACTTTCACAATGTAAATTTAAATGATATATTAAACAGCATTTTAGAAAGTGTTGAAGCAAGATGCAAAAATAATAATATAGAAATTGTAAGGGAAATTCCAAACGAATTACACTTATTATATTTGGATAAACTTAGACTGGAAAGTGCCTTCATGAATTTTATATCAAATTCGATAGACGCAATGTATGAAGGAGGAATACTAACGGTTAAGGTGGCCGAAGACCGGCTAAAGAATGAAGTTATAATTAACTTTATTGATACGGGTGTTGGAATTCCTGCGGAAAACATGGATAAGATATTGGAGCCTTTTTTTACAACCAAAGATGAAGGAGTGGGTTTGGGAATGGGATTAGCTTACCAAACAATAAAACTTCATCACGGGGAATTCATCTTGCAAAGTACCGATGGAATTGGGACAAACATACAAATTAAACTGCCAATAAGAAAAATAAATTCTAATTAATGGAAAAAATTTTAATCGTTGATGATAATGAAATTTTACGTTTTACTTTAACAGAACTTTTGGAGGAATCAAATTTTGAATGTCTGGCAGTTGAAGACGGATTGACAGCATTAAATGAGCTTAAAAGCAATTTATACGGACTTGTGATTCTTGATATGCGTCTTCCGGGAATGAATGGCCTGGAAATTTTAAAAAAAATTAAAGAGATAAACAAATTAATTCCTGTAATAATGCTGACAGCTTTCGGTGACATAAAAACAGCTGTGGAAGCAATGAAGCAAGGAGCACATGATTTTATTACCAAGCCATTTGACAACGACGCAATGATAATGACGATTAAAAAAACGCTGGAATTAAAGTATCTAAATCAGGAAGTAACATTGCTTCGCAGAAAGTTAGATGAAAATTACAGGGCAGGAGATGTCATTGGAAATTCCGATACAATGAGGAAAGTACTAGAGCAAGTTAATATAGTCGCTCCTACAATACTTAGTGTTTTGATTGAAGGAGAAAGCGGGACAGGTAAAGAAGTAATTGCATGTTTGATTCACTCCTGCAGTAACAGGAAGGATAAGCATTTTATTGCTGTTGACTGCGGAGCCATACCTGAAAGTCTTATCGAAAGCGAATTATTCGGTCATGAAAAAGGAGCTTTTACTGATGCTAAAAATTCTAAGGAAGGGAAGTTTGAACTGGCTCATGAAGGAACAATATTTTTAGATGAAATCACTAACCTTTCGGATTCAAATCAAATTAAGCTTCTAAGAGTTTTACAGGAAAGAAAAGTTACGAGGTTGGGAGGAAAGAAGCCAATTAAATTAGATATAAGAATAATAGCGGCAACAAATATCAAATTATCCGAAGCAGTTAATAATCAAAGGTTTCGGCAGGATTTGTATTACAGGTTGAATGAATTTTATCTCGAGCTCCCGCCTCTTCGTGAAAGAAAAGAAGACATTAAGCTTTTTGTCGAGCACTTTATAAGGGATTCTAATAAAGAATTAGACAGGAATATAAGCGGAGTCTCTGAAAAAGTAATGGACAAATTAACTTCCCATTCATGGCTTGGAAATGTAAGAGAGCTTAGAAATGTAATTCGCCGAGGGGTGCTATTATGCAAGTCAGATATAATTACTTTGTTGGATATTCCCGACGATATTAAAGTCACATCCCCCTCCTCAGGCTCGGCTTCAGGTACAATTTCAGGTATTAGTAAGGAGATCGAGAAGGAGATGATACTAAAAGCTATACAAGATGCGAATGGAAACAAAACTCAGGCTGCAAAAATATTAAATATGAACGAGCGAACTTTTTATCGAAAAATAAAAAATTTAGGGATTAGTTAACCTGAATTTTTTTCAAAATCATACTCCCACAATTCTGTGACATTATCTGTCATGGCTGACATATTTATTTAATTGATCGATATTATTTATTTAAAAAAATGTAAAAAACCCCTCAAAAATTTTTGGCACACCATGTGTAATTCTAGGAAGTAATTAGAAATTTAACAGGAGATATTTTGACTCATACCCCTAATCTAAATCTGAAGACCATCAAGGAAATTGAAGCTGAAATTAAAGTTAAAGGTGGGATTCTAGATCCTGAAATGCTGAAAGCAAAGTTATTTGAACATAAGAAAAATAATGATCCAAATCACACTGTAGCCGAACCGTCTAAATTAAATCCGGAAACAGAAATTTTTACTGAATCCGATCCTGATGAAATAAAAATTCGAAAATCAATTGAAGAAAAATTTAGTCATAACAAAAAAAATAAGAATCAACCTTTATAAAATATTTATTAACTCTTAAAAAATTTGAATTGGCAAAATTAAAAACACTAGAAGATTTTTTTATAGAAGAATTGAAAGACTTATACAGCGCTGAAAAGCAATTAACAAAAGCGCTACCTAAGATGGTGAAAGCCGCAAATTCCCAGGAACTGAAAGATGCATTCCAGCACCATCTTGGAGAGACAGAAAATCAGGTTAAGCGACTAGAAGACATATCTAAGGATATAGGAAAAACATTAGGTGGGAAAAAATGTAAAGCTATGGAAGGTCTTATTGAGGAAGGAAAAGAAATTATAGAAGTTGATGCCGAACCGGCTGTTAAAGATGCTGCTTTGATTGCTGCTGCACAAAAAGTAGAGCATTATGAAATTGCTTCATATGGATGTTGTGTTACATACGCAAGACTTTTAAATAATGAAAAAGCAGAAAACCTGCTGCAGGAGACCCTGGATGAGGAAGGTAATGCCGACAAAACTTTAACCGGGCTGGCTGAGAATATTAATATAGATGCACTCGAAGGTGCAGATATAGAATAGTTTTAAAGAAATACAGAACTTTCAAGATCTCACATCAAAAACCTGCCCATATGAAATTATTGGGGAATGATTTCGGGCAGGTTCCTTCTTATAATATTGTAACATTAAACTTGAAATAAGGAGTCAGCAATGAAAATGCAACAATTAAACCAACACCTTTAATTAGTAAATCCGTTTCAAAAGATAGATTTACACCTAAAACAAAAAGGCAGTATAAGCATATACTTAAAAGTGAACCTGAAGATGTCAAATCTGCTAAGACTGCAAAAAGAATTACTTCTGCGACTGTGAATAAAATCCGGAAAAGATGGATCCAAATCGGTCAAAATTATTGAAAATTATAAACGGTTTTTAAAAATACGCATGGCCTGTTTAAGGTATTTCAGGGATTATCTGAAAGTATAATGGCAAATTTTAGTCCTGCCACTGTTTAATTGAAGATTAAAACATTTCGATAATCCCTCTTTTTTACCAATGGTTTTTTGTAAACAAATATATAAAAAGGAGCATTCTGTGGAAAAAGAAATGAACACTCTTACCGAAACGATAGAAAAATTCAAAGCTAAACAGTTCATTCATGATTTTTGCGTTAAAGAAACTTTACTTATGTGTGAAGGCACAAAGGAAAGCTTCCGACCTGAAGATGTAGTGATTGAAAGAACGGGAAGATATGAAGGTGATTCAAATCCTGATGACATGTCTGTAATATATGCAATCACAACAAATACAGGAACACAGGGAGTATTAATTGATGCTTATGGGACTTATGCAAATCCGCAAATTGCGGAATTTATAAAAAATATACCCAAAAAAGAAAAAGCCGAAAACCAAGTTTAAAATTTAATAAATAAGTTCATGGATCACATTCAGACAAATAAATTTTTTCCCTTAAGCGCCAGATATAATGAGAATTGGGTCAAAAGAAATTCCCTGGGAGAAAATGTTTTGTATAATCTGGAAAGTCTTAGTGAAGTTTTAGCTCTAAAACCCGGAATGAAGGTTCTTGATCTGGGAAGTGGTAAAGCTGTAAGTGCTATTTTTCTTGCAAAAGAATTCGGAGTGAAAGTATGGGCAGTCGATTCGAAGATGTGTCCATCTGCAAATTTTCAAAGAGTAAAGGAAATGGGTTGTGAAGAATATGTATTACCGCTCAGACTTGATGCAAAATGTCTTCCTTTTCCTGTAGAATTTTTCGATGTGATTATTGCTGTAGATTCATTTATGTATTACGGTACCAATCCCGAATATACCTCTTATATTACAAAGTTTTTAAAACGCGGTGGTCAGATAGGAATTGTAGATATTTGTTTTGATAAGGAGAATAATTTTTTGTCACATTCATTAAAGAATAAAATTGTAAATAGCGAAAATTTAAATTTTGTTCATTCACTTACTTGGTGGAAAAACTTGTGGAATGACAGCGGAAAATTGAATGTCACAGTTTCGGAAATTGTCCCCGAAAATGAATTATTAATAAAAGAATATATTAAAGATTATAAATATTCCAATAAAAATGATATACTTGCCGAAGAGCTTGCCAATGATAAAGATAATGCCTTAAAGATATTCAGAATGGCGGGAGAGAAAAAAGATGATGATTTGAAAATGGCATTCTCGTTTCACTAGAGAAAAGCAAAATTTCGAAATCAATGGCTTTGAGCGAAAGTTCAAAGCCATTTTTTTATATATCTTGTTTCTACTATGTCTGTTTGGAATGTTATTGAATACGGATTTAATATTAATTCAAAAAATAAATTTGATGTGCGGGAGGCGGGACTTGAACCCGCACGCCTTGTGAGCGCCACCCCCTCAAGATGGTGTGTCTGCCAGTTCCACCACTCCCGCGAAAAATGAATCCAATCTAAATATTTGTGTATGGAGTTTCAATTCAAAATCTGATTATTCCATCCGCATTTACTTAGATTGTCTTAGAAAATCTAAAATTATTTTTTAACAATGTTAAACGGTTCTAATGTCTTGCTTTGACGTCAACACTCTTTATCATTTTAAGAAAATAAAATACAATAAAGCAAACGAGTATGACTGCGGCAAACGGGGTATAGATTGCTAAAATTGAAATAATAACTGAAGAGACAGTTTCAATAGTTGTTATAATCCGGTTACCAATCCCCGTTATAAAAAATGAAGATAACGCTCTGGCTTTCAGGCTAAGAAGACGGATATTCAATGCAGTACCACCGCCGCAGACTATTCCAATCACACATTTTAAAATAAAATTAATATCCGGCATTACAGAAAGCATCAAAATTACTCCTGCAAAAAACGACAATGGTGTTGAAATTAAATCAAGCATATTGTCTATCCATGGATTATAATATATGGCAATTTCCATAGCAGCAACAAAACCAAAACCAATTAAAAACGGAAGTGAAACAAGCCATGAAGCTGCACTTCCGTAATCAATCCAACCCAGATAAGAGGTCACACTTAAAACCAGAAATGGTATAAAAATTCGAAATCCTGCCGCGGCACTTAAACATATTCCCAGCAGTACACTCATCAAAATTTCCATATTAGTTTTAAGTTTTAAAACAAAATAATTATTTGATGCTCAATTAAAAAGATTAATGCTTAATACAATTTCAAATATTTATAAAGACGAAAAAGCAAAGTTATTCTCAAAAAATATTTTTGGATAGCAAAATCTGTTGTAGTAATTGTTACAAAATGTTCATTATTTTTTTAAAGGTATTAAATTATATTTATGATAATTATCAAATAACAAAAGTCATGAATCAAAATAGACTTAAAATAAATCTGTATACTTCATTTCTTGTATTATTTATGTTTGCTTTAGTACATAAATCACCGGCGGATAATTTAAACTTATCCCCCAATCCGAATAGTCTGACTAAAGTTTATTTAAGTATAGTTGTAAACAACATCAGTGAAGTAAATGCAGCAGGGGAATTTATGAAAGCCGATATTTATGTGATGGCAAAATGGAAAGATCCGCGTCTGGCTCATGATGACAGCGGGGATGTTATTAAAAACTTTGATAATATCTGGGCTCCGATGATTACTATCAGCAACCGTCTTAGTATTAATAAATCTTTTTCAGATGATCTCACAGTAGGGAAAGACGGGACGGTAACTTTTTTTCAAAGATTATTCGGAGAGTTTACACAAAACTTTCAATTCAGAGAATTTCCATTTGATACACAAACATTTGAAATTAAAGTAATAGCGATTGGCCCGACTGCAAACGATGTCGAGCTTGTTCCTGATCCTGAAATTAAATCCGGAATATCTAATAACTTTGCTTTACCTGACTGGAAAATCCTCGACTGGAAATACGATGGTACTCCCCACACTATAATTGAGGGCACTCCGCAACTTCCTGCACTCACTTTAAGCTTTCGCGCAAAAAGAGAAAGCGGATTTTATATTTTAGTTTTCGTTATTCCGCTTGTGCTGATAATCGTGATGTCATGGATGGCATTCTGGCTGGATCCGAAACTTTCCAGCTCACAAATTTCAATCGCTACAACCTCAATGCTTACACTCATTGCTTACAGATTTGTTGTAAGCGGAAGTCTCCCGAAAATTTCATATATGACCAGAATGGACATTTTTGTATTGGGATCATCGATCCTGATATTTGTAACTTTGATTGAGTCGGTCATCACAGCTTCTATGTCAAGTACGGGAAAGGAAGCTCTTGCTAACAAAATTGATAAAAACTGCAGATGGATATTCCCCTTACTATATATTTTAGTTGTTCTTGTCGCATTTGTTTTTTAAAAGTGTGTTGAGTGTAAAGTTTGGAGTGTAAGGAGTGTACAAACCTCACAAACCTTACAAACTTTACAAACCTTACAAACTTTAAACCAACATTCTATTTTATTAATACCATTCTTTTTGTATCTGAGAAATTTCCTGCATCAAGCCGGTAGAAATAAACACCACTTGAAAATGATGCTCCGTCAAATTCGACTTTATAAGTCCCGGCATTTTGTTTTTGATTAACCAGCGTTGAAACTACTTTTCCAAGAGCATCATAAATTTTTAAAGTAACATAATTCGTAATTCCTAATTCGTAATTGATAATTGTGTTTGGATTAAATGGATTCGGATAGTTCTGAATTAACAAAAACTTTGCCGGTAAGTTGTTTCCTGTTTGAGTTACAATTGTCGGACTCTCCAATCTGTATAAACCGCTTTGAGTCGCAGCGAGCAATTGTGAATTATCATCAAATTTAAGATCGTATATTAATTGATTTTCCAGAATACCTGTATGCTCTGTCCATGTTTGACCATTATCAACGGACTTTGAAATTTTATAAATTTTATCATTTGCCGAATGCATAAATATCTGGTCTGATGTTCCAATCGTATATTCTATTACATATTCCTGCTCCGAAGTTATTTGTGCGAAATTAGAACCGCCGTTTATAGATTTAAATAATGCCGAACCGAACTTTGCAAAAAAGATTCCCTGTGAATTTATGATCATATCTTCCGGAGCAATCTCAGTATTTAACTCGTTCCATGTGATACCTTCATCTGTAGATTTGGAAATTCCTTTTAATGGATTAAACCAGCTGAATCTTTGAAAAGAAACATATAAGTTATTTTGTTCATCCAAACTTAATCCTGAAAACAATATTGAGTCGGGAAGGTTACTTGTTATGTTTGACCAATTATTCCCATTGTCATCGGATTTGAAAACAGAACTGTTTTCAGTAGTTATAAAAATTTTATTTCCAGCCCCTGCCTTTAGTTGTGAAATATTTGGCGGAAGGCTTTGAACTGGAAACCATGAGTTGCCATTGTTCACAGACCGGTAAAGCCCGCTCCCCGGAATGTTTGTAAATACATTTAGCGATGATCCTGTAATTATTTCGCGAGCTGATAAAAATGATGGCAGTCCGTTATTTAACTCAATCCAGCTGTGCCCGTTATCTGTAGATCTTGAAACTGAATTATAAGAAGCAGTAAATATTGTATTGTTTTTTACTGCAATAGATCTTACCTGAGGATCTCTTATTCCGTTGTTTGCTTTTATCCAGCTCACACCATTATTATCTGAGCGAAAAATTCCTTTCGAAGTAGACACGATTATCATTCCACCTGATTTAAATCGGATTGAACTTACCTCATGATAAGAATTTCCTGAAAAGTCTGCAAACAAATTCCAGCTCGTTCCGTTATCGATTGACTTGTATAACTTTCCTAAATATCCTGTGTACAAATTTCCAACTCCGTCCTGAGCAATAGGCATTTTAATTTCGTTTCCGCTGCCGATTGAAATCCAGCTGCTTCCGTTGTCGGTAGAGCGAAGTATGCTGTTAAGACTTTGTATAAAAATATGGTTTTGAGAATTTATAAATATAGAGCCGGTCGAACCGTTTCGTATCAATCCAAAGCTTGCTCCGTTATTTGCCGACTTGAATAAACCTTCTGTTGTTGCGGCGAACACTTCGCCATTGGAATTAACTTTTAAAGCGTTTATTGCAAGTGAAGGGAAATTCACTGCTGACCACGTCTCTCCATTATCTGTAGATCTGAAAATATCGCCATCCTGTATAAATTGACCGTGAAAGCTGAACATATAAAACGTCCCTGCAAAGATTGTTCCGTTAGGGCTTGCTGCCACTGCATTAAAATCCAGTCCGCCGTCCAATCTTTGTTGCCATGTATTTCCATTGTCGGAAGAGCGGTAAAGTAGTGTCGTATAATTTGTAGTTGCAGCAAATATGTTTCCTTGATTGTCCGCAGAACCAACATAAAGATTTTTTATTGTAACAGGAGAGCTTTGTGTCCACATATCTCCATTGTTTGAAGTCCGGAAAATTCCCGCCGGCGTTATGCAAAAATCAAACGAAGTGCTTCCTGTTATTATATCATACACAGGGCCTCCGCTTGGACCGTTAAGCGGGTTCCATAAATTTTGTGCACTTACAGTTAAGGAACAAAAACTGCAAAGCAATATGAGGGCTAAATGTTTAATTGTGTTTTTCATAAACAATCCTTTCATTTAAATTAATTTTATTTTCTTCTGCAAAATTAATTTTTATTATTACGATTCCAAAATCATAATTTAAATTTACTAAGAAGTCACCTCGCCTTTAAATTTATAACCATTATTCGATTCAAGCGTAGAATGAATGAAATCACCCGCAGGTGCGGAAGCAAATTAACAAGTCGCTGTGGGATTCATAGTTCCGTTGATTCATTTTTGTCCGGGATATTTTAAAAAAAAATTAAACCCGAAAAGTCACAAAGCACACAAAGATTTTTTTTCAAACGTTATTTTCTCTTAAAACTCTTAGTGTACCGGCTGTTCTTAGTGGTTAAAACCTTAAATGAAATTTCAAAACAATTTATATAATTTAATAAAATCCCTTAGTCTTTCGGAAAAAGGTTATTTCCGCAAACATTCACAAAGACATACTATCGGAGAAAAAAATATTTATCTCAGATTGTTTGAAGAAATAGATAAGCTTAAAGGTTTTGAAGAGTATAATGAGAATGAATTAAAATCAAAGCTGAAGCGGCATTCAAACACAGGTAATTTTTCTATGCTCAAAAATTATTTATATGAAATGATACTCAAGAGCATGCGTGCTTATGATTCACAAAAAGAAATTGATTCCGCAATTAATTCTCATATTGAAAACTTCCTGTTTCTTAAAAAGAAAAATCTTATAAAGGAGTGTGAAGCTGAACTTGGGAAGGCAAAAAAATTATCGTTAAGTTTTGAAAGATTTGAAAAGCTTCTTGAAATATTAAAAAATGAAAGGGTTTTAACCAGTAAAAAAAATCCTGTCGACTCTGTTTCGATGACTGAGATTTATAAAGAGTTTGAATCGGTGCATCAGAAAATTAAATGCAATGCGCAATACCGGCACCTGAATGATATAGCATTCGCTAATTTACACAGGGACGGGAAAAATTTAAAATTACTGGAAAAGAATTTTAAGGAGATCCTGAATGATCCTTTATTAAAAGATGTGAGAAGGGCAATTACATTTGAAGCGAAGCTTTCTTTTTACCAGATCTACAGTGCATACTATTATGCATTAAGTGAATGGGAGAAAGTTTTGGAAATCTATAATAAGATATTAAATGTAATGGAGGATTACCCTGTTATATTAAAGGAATATACCAAGGGTTACCTTATCATACTTCATAATTGCGCAGATGTCTGTGATCAGCTGAACCGGAAATCAGAATCAAAAAAGTATAATAACAGGATAGATGAGTTTATTAGTAACCCTTCAAATAAAATTTCCGGGGAAGTAAGACATTTTTTGTTTGCAAGTTTTGGAACAGCAAAGATAATAAATCTTATGGCCGAAGGAAAATATGAAAATGAAAATCAGGAGATAAGGAAACTGGAAAAAGAATTTTTAAAAAATATGGAATTCATACATCTCACGGGAAGGATCTTTTTAATGTTTCAGTTTTCAATGTACTTTTTTGGCTGCAAAGATTATGATTCGTCGTTGAAGTGGCTCCACATGATCATTAATAAAGATGAAGAATTAAGAAGTGATCTTAGAATAGAAAGTAAATTACTTTTTCTAATTATACAATTCGAACTTAACAACTATGATTTAATTCAGTATGCAGTGAAATCAACTCAAAGATACCTGTTGAAGAAAGAACCGCTTATGGGAATTGAACCGATTATCCTGAGTTTTATACGAAAGATGAGCAATATTAAAAATCCGGATGATCTAAAAAAATTGTTTACGGAATTTAAAGATACGCTTGTTAAGAACCAAAAAATTCTGGATGAATATGCATTTGATTATTTATCATGGGTTGAGAGTAAAATTCTAAAAAAATCATTTGCAGAGATAAGACGTGATAAGTATCTCAAAGATAAAAACCTTATGTAGAAATTGATTCACTCCACACACTCAAAACACTCCACACTCCACACACTCCACACTCTCCACACTCAACTTAATTTACAAGCACACGGAAACCGAAATAAAACTCTCGTCCCTTTGTTGGTCCCCAAATGTAAGAAGTATCAAAGTATTGTCCGAAAGGATCCTCAGCGCTTATTATCGGATTATCCTGTATGAAGTTTAATATATTTTCAATTCCTCCGTATAGTTCAAAGTATTTAAAATTTTTGTTAATCTGTGCATTGATCATTGTAAACGGCTGCGATTCATTTGGCCTTTGATACTCGACAGGATTTGATTGTGTTGAAGGAAGAATCTGCTCACCGAACCATTGAAGTCCGCCGGAAAAGATCCACGAGTTATCCTGTGGTGCATAGGAAATCGAAGAAAGAAATCTGTGCATAGAATTAAACGGCTGCTGGTATCTTATGCCGTTTCTTTCATACTGAAGGTCAATGAATTTATATGCTAATTTTACATCAACGTTTCTGAATAAGTTTATATTGGACTCTGCCTGGAAAACATTGGAAAATGCATAGCCATCTAAGTTTGCAAAAACTACTTCTGATGGGTTAATGTCGTAATCAGGAATTATTTTATTATTAAATACAGTCCTGTAAAAATCGAGATTCAAACTTCCTCCGATCTCATCCAATGCAAAATAATATAAAATATCAGCACCGTAATTAAAAACTTGTTCGGGCTCAATGTTTGAAGCAATGATTATGTTTTTAGAACTTGCAAGCAAATTGGAATTTTCACTAAAGATATTAACAGTTCTGAATCCTGTTCCAGCAGAAACTCTTAAAACAAGTTCATCAACCGGCTGGTATCGAAGAAGCGCTCTCGGTGTTACGATTAAATCATATTCATTATGAAAATCAAATCTTAATCCGGTCATCAGCGTGGCTTTATCATTTAATAAATCCATTGAATTCTCGGCAAATATGCCCGGGATAGATTCATTCTTGAGGTAATTACCTGCATAAGTTTTATTGGTAGTATCTTCAAATCCAATTCTTTCATCTATATTTAAATATTTGTAACTCAATCCCGTTTTGAGAAAATATTTTTCTAATATCTCAAATTCATAAAATCCGGAAGCTGCAAAGTTTGTCTGAGAAGCATTATATCTTGTAATACCATAAAAAGATTTTTGGTCGTAATAATTAGTGTTGAGATATAAGTTCATTCCTTTGGTATCACTGATTTGTTTTGCATAGCGGAAGTATCCCTCCACGGAATTAATTTTTGCAGTTTGACCGTATATAGCAGAGCTTCCCTGGTTATTAACATCATAATTATCCTGCCCGCCGATTCTTTCTTCATTCCAGTATCTTCCTGCAACATTTATTTCACTTTTATCTTTTTCATTTGCAAAGTTCCATTTGTTAAAAAGAACATACCTCGTTATAAGTGGATTATCAAGAAAGCTGTCATTATTTTCATCAACCCTGTTTGATCTTTGGACTGAATTAAATGCGAGTATCGTATTAAGTTTTTTATTGATGCTGTTTGTAAGATTAAGATTAACTTGTTTTTCCAGCATGCTATTGACAAATCCGTTTAACAAAATTTTATCTGAAGTATTGTAGTCTTTGAGTAGGACATTCATTATTCCGCTTATAGATTCATAACCCTGAAGAACAGAGTTTGATCCTTTAGAAATTGTTATTCTGTCGATGAGCGTTCCGGGAATACTGCTTACACCATATTTTATATTTAGTCCGTTCATCATGGGCATATTATCAATAAGTATCTGAGTATAAGCGCCTTCCAAACCCAGTATTTTCAGTTCTTTGCTGTCTGTAAGAATATCTGTTACTGCTACTTCGACAGAAGAATTTTTCCCGAAGCAGCCCGACAGGTCACAGCATGCATCTTTTACCAATTCCTGCGATGTGATCACTTCTGTCTTTGCATCGTCATTGCTGATGAAAGTGGAAGCTTTATCATCTTCTACTTCAATAACGTCAGTAGTAGCATTCTGATATAAAGTTATTTCTGTGTTGAGTTCATCGCTGACTTTAACTGTATCGGATTTATAGCCAATATTTGAAACGATGATTCTCTTATCTGTTATTCCGTCGATTGATATTTCAAAAAAACCTTTTTCGTCTGATGCAGTACCTTTGGTTGTATTGATCCATTTTATTACTGCGCCTTCGAGAGGTACTTTTTTATCTTCACTGATACCGTTTACTGTACCTTTCAGATTTTGTGAATAAGAAACTTCACTGAAAAGTAAAATGGTTATTATCAAATAGAATATTTTTACTAACTTCTTATTCATTGATTTGATTCTTGTAATTATTCAAGTAAGAATCCGGATTCTCATTGAATTTGCTTTTACATCCTTTGCCGCAGAAGTAATATTTTACTCCGTTATTGACCGTTGAAATAGTTTTCTTTGCATCATCTTCATCGCAGACAGGGCATCTTAGACTGGCACCTTTCAAATATTTTGCAGGATTTTTTTTAAATGAAGCTTCACATCCTTCACAACAAAATTTAACTTCCTGATTAAGATACTGGTAAGCAACACCGGCACCTTCGATTTTTTCACCTCCTACCGGACAGTATTGAGTTGAATCGGAATTGACTGAATTTACATCTGAAAATGTTTTGCTATTTACTGAAAAAAAAACAGCAATAATAAATACTGATAAATAAATTATTTTATACATGAGAGTAATTATTTTTAATTTTAAAAATGTTTGCTTCTGTTTAAGAAAAAGTTGACTGAATATTATTCTGGATTGAGAATGCTAAATTCTCAGGACGGATACAAGGGGAGTAACCTGATATTGTTTAGGAGATGATTCCGGAAGACTAAATTTGTTTAAGTGATTGATTAAGTTGTATTGAAATAATTGTGATGAATTGCTTAAATATTTATTCTGACTTGAACAAAGTACAGCGGAATTTTTAGTATTGCTTTCAATGGCATTTCCAAACTCGCAGCAATCTTCATCTTCGCATATTAATAAATCATTGCTTGAATTTTCTGTGTTTTCTGTCTCTACACAGCAGGTAGTTTCACAGCATTGTTCCATTTCGATACAGATTAATGAAATGCTGTAAGTCAAATTTCCTGTTAAAAGAAATAAAGTCGAGAATAGAATTACAAATATATTTTTGTACTTAATTTTTTTCACAGACTTAAAGTAATAATTTATAAATCAAATTGAAAGGAGATTATAGAATTATTGTCAGGAACGATGCAATATTAGACGAAACTAATTATTTTTTCTTAAGATCATTGGCTGAACAAAGAATATAGCGGCTGCATGTCAGTAGCTATAAACATTATTTTTTATTTCTGCACAATCTGAATTAGGTTACCACATGTATCATTTTTAAATACTTAAAGTTGTCAAATCGTTAGCTTTGACAACTTTACTTAATAAATTAAACACACTCCAGAATTATTTCCCGCAACAAAATAGCCTTACTGGTTTTTCTCATTTTCTTCTTCAACAAATTTTTTCAATTTTGTACCGATAATGGCTGTCCATCCTGCAACGAAATTCTCTTTTGCAAGATCCGGATTGTTTGCGGGGAAGGTTTCCAGTCCTTCATGAGTCAGCTTTAATCTTGTTTGACTGCCTTCAGGATACAATTCAAAAGTTACAAATGAATTTCCTTCGTATCCGTCATAGCGCCAGCTGTAAGTAATCTTTTTGCCGGTTATTACCTCGGTAACTTTACATAGATGAAGAAAGGTTTTGTCTTTACTTCCTCCTTCAAATCGGAATTCATTTCCAACTTCCGGTTTAAAATCCGGAAGGTCAAAATACCATTGCTT
Source organism: Bacteroidota bacterium (assembly GCA_030855105.1). GTDB lineage: Bacteria > Bacteroidota > Ignavibacteria > Tepidaquicellales > Tepidaquicellaceae > JAGPCH01. The sequence continues at coordinate 53,364 of JALYRX010000004.1, forward strand.
CATATCGTTTTTGTCTGTAATGGCTTTCCAGACTTTTTGAATTGGTGCATTAAAAGTTCGCTCAATTACTAAGGGTTCTGTTTTCATAATTTTTTGATTTTTTTTAATTTATGTTTTTTTTGTTTAGTAGTTTTTTTTTCTTTAGTTAAGAATGTTTCAAGCGAGTCCATCTTCTTTGTCCAGAAAGCACGGTATTGCCCGACCCATTCGGAAACTTCATTCAGTGTTTGAAGCTTTGCTTCACAGTATCTTTCCCTGCCTTGTTGCTTGATGCTTACAAGTCCGCATTCTGTTAGTATTTTTATATGCTTTGAAATTGCAGGCCGGCTTATGTCAAATTTCTCCGCCACAGAATTTAAGTTAAGAGATTTATAAGCAATCATATTTATGATCTCTCTTCTTGTCGGATCTGATATTGCCTGAAAAACATCTCTTCTCATTATTGATTTTGTTTTAATTATGAAACCGTTCGGTTACAAATATATATGAAACCGTTTGGTTACGCAAGTTATTTTTTTGGTTTAAGAATATTTTCACTGAACACGAGAAAAATTGAACACTGATATCGCGGATTGAGTGGAAAAATAACGGATTTGTCAATTTATTATAAGATATGTTCATAATGAACTTAATTATAATTGTAAATTAGAATTTTAATTTTTTACAAATCCAAATAATGATCAGCGAGTATCAGGAAAATCAGCCTGCCTTGCCGTCAGGCAGGTGTTATCAGTGTCAAAAAATTTTAGTGTACAGAGGAATATTTTTATTTATTTAGATTTGATTCGCTTGTAGGTAGGAGAGACTTTCCCTTTTTACTAAAGTGTTTTGTCTTTTTATTGTATTGATTTTACATTACACCGAATTAATTTTACTTCCACCGAATTGTTTTACTTTTTATAGGATTGATTTTGCTTTTTTCTGTATTAATTTAGCTTTCTGTCAAATTGATTTTATTTCTTAATTTAGAATAACTATGTAAGAGGTGTGGATAAAAATTTCTTCGGGACATTATTGTGCCCCGAAGATTTTGCGGATTAAACAATTAAATTATTCTGATTCCACTACTGAGAGAATGTTACCTGCAGGATCTTTAAACCATGCTATGGTTGGACCATTACCCCGCATAATTCCTTTTTCATCTGTTTTAAGATCACCTTCATTATAAATCTCCATTTTAATTCCATGTTTGACTAATTCATCTACGGCTTTATCAACATCATTAACCGGGAAATTAAGGACTGTAAACGATGCAGGCACGTGATCAGGCTTTGGATAAATAATTGTATTAGTGCCTCCCGCAAGATGCAGGCTTATTATACCTTCCATTTCTTCTGAAACTTCCAGCCCAAGTTTTTTACTGTAAAACTCTTTTGCTTTTGTTATATCCCCTGCCGAAAAACTGCTGAATGCTTTACTCTGTTTGAACATTGTAATTCCCTTCTAATTTAAATTTAATTAATTTTATTCATGTAATTTAAAAACCCAAAATCGATTTAACTTATAAGCGAAATATTATGGCTTAAGATCAACTGTCGCTTTAAAACTTCCCTCCATATAGATAAGTTGTTTCAAATTAAATGATTATTTTCAAATATTAAAAAACGAATTTTGCTATTTTTAATTCTTCTTGGTTTTAACTCATTTTTTACCTTCTAATTTCTCAAATATATTTTTTAACTGGTGCGTATGTCTTTGCATGTGATAAATACCGAAGTATATCCATTCTAACCTTGTGAGCTCACCCATTTCAGGTAAAGTAAAACTTAAACAAGTATCTGATAAATTTTTTGTTTTAATTACTTGTGTAATTTCTTCTTTTTTTTCTTCAAGAGAATTTAACATTTCCTTCTGTTCATGTTCTTTATTTGAAGGAGTATTAAAATCCGGAGATTTCATTTTTGTTTTAAAATCCAGAAACACTTCCTTAATGACACTGACTTTTTCATCCGGTTGCCGTTCGGTTGGCTTAACCGGACCGTTAACAGTTTTTAGAATTAGTTTATCCGACTTATATAAATGTTCTGCCAGTTGTGCCGCAGTCCAGCTGCCTTCAAAGGGAACAGTATTAATATGCTCAGGTTTGAATTCAGAAAAAAGTTGAAACAGTTTTTCATTTGTACTTTCATAATCGCTGAGAATTTTCTTTGTCATAATTTTAAAAATTTTTTAAATTTTTATTGATATAAAGATACTGAGTTAATTAATCGGCAAATGTACCGGATATTAAACATAAAATCCGAGTTCAGATATCGACAATAATCTTAAAACCTCCATATGACATTCGCTTTACCTCAAAGGGCATTTTATTTATATCCATCATCTTCGAAAGTCTCGGATCGCTCATAACTTTTGCATTTACTTTATCCCGATGAGCACGTGATTTAAATGTGATCCATGAGAAAACCACTGTCTCCCCGCGTTTGACTTTAACCATTTCCGGAAACGATAAACCCATTTTAACCGTGAAGTCATCTCCTAAACATTCCTTGTATTCAAGAGCTCCGTACTCCTTCCAGATCTTTCCGGCATTCTGAGACATACGTCTATATGCCTCCAGATTTTTCAAAGGCAACGCCAGAAGAAAGCCATCAACATATTGCGCCCGGCTTTTCGACTCTTTTTTCATTATGTTGTCTCCTTAATAAATTTTTTTAAAATTTTATTTCAATTTTTCTTGATTATTTTTCTCTATACAGATCAGGTTCTTTAAATCTGAAAATAATGTAGCAGATTTTTTGAATAAAAATCTTTCACATTTTTGGATTGGCTTTTACATATACTTCATTGCTTCGTATCCTAACAGTCTTCGCCATAACGCAATTTGACCGATAAGGTTTGCTTCCCGATAAATCATAAAACCCATTAGTTCGTAATGTGACATTTTCATTTCCGGCATCTCGAACTGGCTGTCAAGCTTCTCATCTGTTACATCAACAAGAGCTTTTCTTAATACCGGAGTAATTTTTTCAAAATCTTTGTTGAAATCTGCCAGCGACGGATATGTAACGTTTTCCTGAATACCCTTATGATCTTTGAAGAGTTCATCTGCTTTCTGTTTCATATCGGAGGTACCAAGTAATTTGGCTATTTCATATCTCTCCTGGACAAGGCTCCCGACAATCCATGCAACATGATTTGCCTTTGTGTTTAAACGGTTATGCGCGTCTTTGTCAGAAATACCGTCAATTGCTTTTGATAAGAAATCTGAATGCATGTCGTAAAGCGCAATTAGTGACTGCATCCTGTTGCTTACTGTTTTTGTTTCCATTTTAATTTTGTTTTGATTGTTTGATTAATAAATTATTGATTTTTTGTTTTGTTAAAATAATATCTAAGATTTTTTTTTCTCCGGCTTATAAGCTCTACAATCCGAGTTAACTTTGGAAAGCGTTCTAATCATCTTTTGGCATGGCATTCATATCCATATACATTATTTCCCATAAATGACCATCAAGATCCTGAAAACCATGTCCGTACATCCATGCCTCTTCTTGTTTTTTCATAGGTGATGTTCCGCCGGCTTCAATTGCCTTATTTACCATATCATCTACTTTACCTCTGCTCTCAGCAGACAGGCATAAAATAACTTCTGTGCTTTTAGTTGAGTCGGTAATTTCTTTTTTAGTAAATGTTTTGAAAAATTTCTCAACTAAAAGCATTACGAAAATATCATCACCAACAATCATACATGTTGCGTTATCGTCGGTGAACTGAGGATTAAATTTAAAACCGAGCTTAGTAAAGAATTCAATTGATTTATTGAGATCTTTAACGGGCAAGTTAACATAAATTTGAGTTGGCATTTTTTAGTTAATTGGTTAATTGATTAATTAGTTAATTAGTTACTCAAGTTGACCGTCTCAAAGTACAAATTGTTAATTGTGCCACGAATCAACAAATTTTATTAAAAAATTTAAATCAACTGTATTCTTTCAATCGCATAATTCGTGGCACAAATAAGACTTAATAGTTATAGCGGTCAACTTGAGTTAGTTAAATAGTTAATTGGATAATTTGGATTTAATCATTTAAAATTATTTTTAAAACCCTGACAGGTTTATTTTTGTTTGTTAATTTTTATTGTCTGACCTAATTCTTCTTCATGCTCAAATAATGTTCACGTTGTTTTTTATCAAGATGTTCAATTGCGTAACGCAAGGCAATACGAGGCATCGTTTCAGTGACTGAATTATACTTGCTCATATGCTTCCTTCAAAGTTTTTATGTCAAGTTTCGTCATCTTCATCATTGCATCCATAACTCTATTTGATTTCTTAGGATCTTTGTCCATCAGCAACTCGGGTAAAACAGTTGGAACAATCTGCCATGACAATCCGAACTTATCTTTCAGCCAGCCGCACTGAGATGTTTGTCCGCCTTCAGACAGCTTCTCCCAGAATTCATCTACTTCTTTCTGCGTCTTACAGTCGACGGAGAACGATATGGCTTCTGTGAATTTGAAATGAGGTCCCCCGTTTAATGCTATGAAATCCTGACCGTCGAGATTAAATGTTGCGGTCATTACACTTCCTTTCGGTCCCGGTCCGGCATTACCATAACGCGTAACACTCCCAATCTTTGAATTCCTAAAAATAGAAGTATAAAAATTCATTGCTTCTTCGGCATTGTTATCGAACCAAAGGAACGGTGTGATCTTTTGCATAGTGTTTCCTTTCAATTTTATTTTTAATTAATTATTATTTTTGACTTACTCAATAACTTTTTAAAGCGGGGTTTTCATAATATTATCTCATTTTGTTTCTGACAATTCTTTTATTTTTTGCAGTCCTTTTTCCCACGCATCTGACATTGATTCAAATTCTTTTTCAGGCATATCGCATTCTATTGATAAATTAGCAACGCCCTCTTTTTCTGACAAATAATAATTTTCATGTTTGCCCTTAAACTCTTTTGCCAGGTCACTTTCATAATCTTCAGTACCTTTCTGCAATAAACCCTTATACTCAATCGAAATAGCTTTTGCTGGTTTATTGACTATAACTTCTCCAATAAGACCACTTCCACTGTTATCCTTAAATAATGCTTTACTGCCAACCTTCCAATCGGTTTCGGCATACGCACCTTCAGCAAATTCCGAATACCAGATTTTTGTAAATTTATCATTAAGCAAAACATCCCAAACTTTTTCTTTAGGAGCATTTATGTCAATTGATTTTTTTATTTTTTTCATTTTATAAATTTGTTTTATGTTTCTAAAATTTGTTAAATTGTAATCCTTATTTAATCGGACTATTGTAATGTCCAACAAGACGGTCACTCGAATTCCTTTTTTTAATATTTAAGACAGGTTTCAAAAATCTTTACAAAATTAACTTATTTATTTGAAATTACACATATGTAAAAACGACTTATTAAAGGGTTGATTGCGACATTTTTCATAATTATTTTTGCTTCATTATTAAAGTAAAATTCAACTCATGAAACATATATCAATCTTGGTTCTGAAAGGCGCAATTCTGGGAAGCATCGAAGGTCCGCGTCAATTGTTCGCTCAGGTAAATAATTTCTTCACAGACCGAGGTGAACGACCTTTGTATAAAGTTCAGCTTGTAGGACTTATAAAAGAAACGCCATTAAGCGGCGGTTTATTTACAGTTCACAGTGATCTTTTGATACAAGATGTAAAGAAGACAGATTTAATTATAATACCCGCAATGGACGGCGATTTGAAAAATGCAATAGAAATGAACAGCGAATTTCTTCCGTGGATTGTAAAACATTATAAAACGGGAGCTGAAGTAGCAAGTCTGTGTATGGGTGCTTTTTTACTTGCGGCAACAGGATTATTAAATGGAAGAAAATGTGCCACACACTGGATGGCAGCTAATGAATTCAGGAAAATGTTTCCTGATGTTAATCTCGTTGCTGAAAAAATAATTACGGACGAAAGTGGTATTTATTCAAGCGGTGGTGCATATTCTTATTTGAATCTAATTTTATATTTAATTGAAAAATATGCCGGCCGTGATATAGCAATTCTTTGCTCTAAAGTTTTTGCAATAGAGATAGAGAGGTACAGCCAGTCAGCGTTTGCTATTTTTCAAGGTCAAAAGGAACATGGAGATAAACCTATCAAGAATGCACAGGAATTTATTGAAAATAATTTTCAGGATAAAATAACTGTTGACCAATTGGCAACAATGTCAATTTTGGGAAGGAGAAGTTTTGAACGCAGGTTTAAGAAAGCAACAAGCGATACAGTTACAAAATATATTCAACGTGTAAAGGTTGAAGCAGCGAAGAAAAGCTTCGAGACAAGTAAAAAAAATATTTACGAAGTCATGTATGACGTTGGTTATTCTGACGATAAATCTTTCAGAACTATATTTAAGAAAATTACTGGATTGTCACCTGTTGATTACCGTAATAAATATAATTATGAAGGAATGTATTTATAAGTTAATGTTTTCACTTTGTTTCGAATCACCATCCCGGACCAAAAGGGTAATAAGTGATGGATGTTTCTTTTTCACTTTATCTATTCTTTAAGTAAGTTTTGCTTCTTATAATTAGTATTCTATTCTTAAAGATCATCCGCATTTTTGGACAGTAATAATTCTTATTACATTTTTTTTATTAAGGTACTTGCTTTTTGTTGTCTGATTGATTAACTTTGTTGTGAGTTTAATATCAGGTTTAATCACATTGATATTATTTAATAGCTGTAAAATAATCACAAGTTCAACGCAATGAAAAGGGGGATTATGTATCAATTTATCTAATAATTTAAATTTTTGGAACATAATTCCAAGGAAGATCCTCTTGAATTTATATAAAAAATTCAATCCTTATTTCTTCTCTCGCTTTCTTCTTAGACCCTACACTTTGTTCCAAAAAAATTCTAATACTCAACGAAGATATATTCACATTTATTGATTTGGATTAAATTAATTTATATCATTTATTTAACTAATGGAGATTATAAAAAAAATAAGAGGACTAGATAATAATTTAGATTGATCCCGCAAGGTTTATATAAGGGGTTCACAGCTAATGATTATTAGCGATATAATCTTGCCCTCTTTTAATTTAACTTGAAAGTTTTTTTCACGTAAATTATAAATAAATTTGCAAAAAAAATTACAATCAACTTTAAACGAGTAAAGAAGTTATTATAAACTGGTAAACGGAATTTGTGCGATTTATATAAATCGCTAAAAAATAAAACGAAGGGCGCAGACACTCTTTAGATTGACCCCGCAATGTTTTATCAAAAGGATTCAACGCTAATAAAATTAGCGGTATAGTCTTCCCTCTTTTTTATTCAATAAACAAATCCTAATCATATATATGAAAAAAATTCGATTACTTATTATTGAAGATAACCGGTTACTTCGTGAGGGTATTGCTTTGATGATTGACCAGCAGGTCGACCTTAAAGTAGTCGGGGCATTGGATAATAAAGACAAACTGGAACCGAAAATTCTGGAAACCAAACCGGACATCGTGCTTATTGACCATTGCCTTCAGGGTAAACACTGTTTACGAATTGTGAAAACGACAAAGCAAAATTTTCCTGATATGAAATTTATTGTGATGGCCCTCTTGCCTATACAGGAAGATGTCTTTGAATTTGTAAAAGCCGGAGCATCAGGATTTATATTAAAAGATGCAGGAGTTAATGAATTTCTGCAAACCATCCGTTCGGTTTTCAGTGGAAAAAAAGTCCTGCCATCTCATTTGACAGGTTCATTGTTTTCACAGATTGTAAGCGATGCGCTCATTACTGTAGAAGAATCAAGACTAATTCGATCTGTTAGAATGACAAAACGGGAAAAGCAGTTAATCGCCTCAGTTGCTGAAGGTTTAACAAATAAAGAAATCGGACAAGAGTTTCATCTTTCATTGTATACTGTCAAAAGTCATATTCACAACATTTTTGAAAAACTTGCAATACACACTCGAATTGAGATCGCTAAATATGCACATTCAGATAAAGAATTAATGAATATAAAACCTTACATTCCGATAATAGCCAATAAGGAAAAACAATGTTAATACACTTTTTCCTGAAGACAAAATTATACCTGGATAAACACCAGTTTAATAATTGGCAAATCAACAGCTCAATGAAGTTATGGTTTCGGTAAAATTTTGAGTTTATTTTTCAGATAAAAAAATTATGAATAATAGTAAATCAAAAATTAAATTACTTCTCATAGAAAATAACCGGATTCTCCGGGATGGAATGACGTCTATGTTTAAGCCTTATAAAGATCTGCAAGTAGTAGCTGAAGCCGGAAACAGGGAAAGCACGATATTTAAAATACATAAGTCGAAACCTGATGTCATTCTCATAGACCTTTGGTTGAGAAGCCAAAACAGTCTACGTGTAGTTGAAGTTGCAACCAAGGATTTTCCGGAAGTTAAGGTTATTCTAATGGATTTGGTTTTAGTCAAGGCAGACATTCTCCAACTCATTAAAGCAGGAGCCTGCGGATTCATTTTGAAAGATGCGCCATTAAATGAATTTCTAAATACTATAAGGGCAGTTGCTAAAGGAGAAAAAATTCTGCCTGATTATTTAACGGAATCTCTATTTTCACAAATTATTGATCACGCAGTCCACAATGATAAAAAAGGATTGAAGTATTTGCTCATGACCAAAAGAGAAAAAGAAGTAGTTTCTCTAATCAGTAATTCATTTACAAATAATGAGATTGCTAAGGGTTTAAATATTTCAGAATTAACTGTAAAAAGCCATGTACATCATATTCTGGAAAAACTCGCATTACATTCCCGCCTGGAAATAGCTAATTATGCATTTAAGGACACAACATCTGAATATCGGAAGATTTAGTTCTTTCATTTCTCTAGACAATTTTCTCTTTTCCCCACTTTACATGTTTTTTGTAATACCAACCCGGTTATAGTTTCTCTAAAACGAAAAAATTATTTCTATTTACTGAAGAAGTGATGGGAATAAAGGAACAAATATGTAAATCATGTAAACATTTTCTCACATAGTGTAATACTTTCTAAAATCTATAGTCATATATTTGTAAGTTCAATTGAAAATAATTTTAATTTTTCATTTAGAACCGTAAATATAATCGGTTAACTTTTCTTGAGTATCAGAAAAGTTGTGAAGAAATACATTTCGATTAAATGGTTGTTATTAAATCCCTGAACCACCATGAAAAGCATCATATATTGGAAAATTTACAGTGCACTCCCGCTCGGAAGTGACTAACTATGCTCACAATGACACAACTTCAAATATTCGGAGATGTAGTCCCTTTTTCATACCTTTGGACGATTTACTCTTATCAAATATTACATGTATTTTTGTATTACTAGAAAAACCAGTTAAGGTTTTCAAAAATATATAGTTCTATTTAAGTGTTACATTTTTAGTCTTACAAAAGTAACATCTCACCTTTAATCGTGAAACGAGGGTAACTTGGCCTAACTCTTTTTCCCTTGGATTCCCAAATGAATCTGAGAAGAGTTTTAGAAATAATAGAAAAGATATTCATTCTTTTTGAAAGGAGAAAAATGGTTTTTCGAAAACCAAAAAAACTTTTTAAAAATAATTAAAAAAAATATCATGAAAAAATTTATTTTACTTCTCTCGCTTTTCTTCTTAACCCTAACCAGTGTTCCAAAGGGTAACCCCTAAAACATTTACATTGTTAAACCGTTAAATCTACGAAGTTCAATTATGATTTATTTTATGATGGAAAAGTCACTTTGAAGATTTAATATGTTATGAAGGTATTAAATTAATTTATATCATTTATTTAACTAATGGAGATAATAAAAAAAAATAAGAGGGCTAGATACTAATTTAGATTGACCTCGCAAGGTTTATATAAGGGATTCACAGCAATGATTATTAGCGATATAATCTTGCCCTCTTTTAATTTAACTTGAAAGTTTTTTTCACATAAATTATAAATAAATTTGCAAAAAAAATTACCATTAACTTTAAACGGAGAAAAGAAGTTATTATAAACTGGTAAACGCAATTGGTGCGATTTATATAAATCGCTATTAAAAAATAATAAGAGGGGTTAGACGCTCTTTAGATTGATCCCGCAAGGTTTTGTCCAATATTCACAGCTAATGAAGATTAGCGGTATGATCTTGCCCTCTTTTAATAAACTTGAAAGTTTTTTTCACGTAAATTATAAATAAATTTGCAAAAAAAATTACAATCAACTTTAAACGGAAGAAGTTATTATAAACTGGTAAACGGAATTGGTGCGATTTATATAAATCGCTATTAAAAAATAATAAGAGGGGTTAGACGCTCTTTAGATTGATCCCGCAAGGTTTTGTCCAATATTCACAGCTAATGATTATTAGCGATATAATCTTGCCCTCTTTTAATTAACTTGAAAGTTTTTTTCACGTAAATTATAAATAAATTTGCAAAAAAAATTACAATCAACTTTAAACGGAGAAAAGAAGTTATCATAAACTGGTAAACGGAATTGGTGCGATTTATATAAATCGCTATTAAAAAATAATAAGAGGGCTTAGACGCTCTTTAGATTGACCCCGCAAGGTTTGTCCAATATTCACAGCTAATGAAGATTAGCGGTATAGTCTTGCCCTCTTCTTATTAAAATGTAAGTTCTTCAAAAAAAATTATTTAAAAAAAAATCACAAAAAATTATCATTAATGTTAATAAAAAGAAAAAGGGGGGATATATGAATCAGTCAATGAAACTGGTTCGATTTAAAACGAATCGCATTAAAAAATAATAAGAGGGCTTAGACGCTCTTTAGATTGACCCCGCAAGGTTTTATCAAAGATTCAACGCTAATAAAATTAGCGGTATAGTCTTGCCCTCTTTTATTTTATATACAAATCTTTTATACAATATAGTAATTTTTTCCTTAAAAAACTTTTAAAAAAAAATTATAAAAATTTATCATGAAAAAATTAATTTTATTCCTTTCTGTAGTATTCCTCTTAAGCACAAATATAAATATATTTGCTAATGTTGCTACGGATTACACCTTCAGTCAATTCATAGGTGTGTATAACCCTATAACAGGAGATACAATAGCCCGCGGAACTCACACCAGCCAGGATCCCGGTAATCTAAATGATGTGACCTATGGTTCATTCGCGCTTCCGTTTGATTTTACATTCGACTGTCGTGACTATACTGATTTTTTTATCAACTCCAATGGATTTATTACTTTCGGACCAACAGCACCTGGAGTTGCTAATTACGGTGCCATTTCTTCTTCTGAGACTTACATGGGAGCGATCAGCGCATTTGGTCTGGATCTTATAGGAGTGTTTGGAACAACTATAGATTTTAACGGAGTTACTAATGTCTTAACAGATGTTCGAAATTTTCAAGGAGTAGTTGTCGGCAGACATATAACAGCTGCCACAGGAATTCCTGCCAATACATTTATTACTGCATTTGATGTAGGCTTAGGAACTATAACGATATCTAATAATACAACTGACATCATTGTAAATGATCTGGTTGTTCAAATTGCTGCCGGAAGTATAGTGAGAAAAACCGAAGGTGCGGTAGGCAGCAGAATTCATACAATTCAATTTACAAATTTCAGACAATATATAATAATAGGAACCGATGATAATTTTAATTTTCAAATTAAGTTGTTCGAAACTACAGGTGTAATTCAAATTGTCTATGGCAATATGGATAAAACCACAACACCGGTCGCATCTGTAGCAGGACAAGTTGGTTTAAGAGGAACAGGCGCCACTGATTTTAATAATAGAACAAATTCAGCTACTTTAAATTGGGCTACTTCAACCTCCGGGCCCACTAACGCTGCTACATCTAATTTAAGCAGCATATTGTTACCGGTTTCAGGACAGACATATGAATGGACTCCGAACTCCAATTGTGCGCTTCCTGTGGAAATGTCATCATTTGTTTCTTCAGTCAACAGAAGAGACATTACATTAAACTGGACAACAACTTCAGAAATTAATAACTCACACTTTAACATTGAGCGTTCATTAGTTAATGGTCAATGGTCAGGGATTGGATCAGTCCAAGGAAACGGAACAACACTTTCATCAATAAATTATTCCTTTACCGACAGAGGATTGAGCACAGGTTCTTATCAATACAGATTAAAACAAGTTGATATCAACGGAAACTTCAAATACTACAATTTAAACAATGAAGTTAATATTGGTATTCCGGGAAAATTCGATCTATCACAAAATTATCCGAATCCATTCAACCCATCAACGAAGATAAATTATGATCTGCCTTCTGATGGAAACGTTACTCTAAAAATATTTGATATGTCGGGTAAAGAAGTTTCAACGATTGTTAATGAGGTGCAGACTGCAGGTTATTATACGGTAAGCTTTAACAGCAATAATCTTTCTAGTGGAATTTATTTTTATACATTGACATCAAGTAACATTGCTATAACAAAGAAGATGCTGCTCGTGAAATAAGTATTATTATTGTATGTCGGATTGTGAAGAGTATTATTTTTTACTTTAATAATCCGACTTACATTTACAAATATTAGTTGACTTCTGACATTTGATTATTTTAATTTGAGCAATGAAGTTAATGTTGGTGTGCCATCGAAGTTTGAATTATCCCAGAACTATCCGAATCCTTTCAATCCCTCAACGAAGATTAATTATGATCTGCCCTCTGACGGGATTGTTACTTTAAAATATTTGATATGTCGGGTAAAGAGGTTTCAACAATTATTAATGAGTTTCAGAGTTCAGGGTATTATACTGTAAGTTTTAAAAGTAATAATCTTTCAAGTGGAATTTACTTTTATATTTTAAAATCAAACAATCTTGGACTAACTAAGAAAATGATACTCGTGAAAGCAGCATGTCAAAACTAACATATTGTAATTCACTCTATTTTATTTAAAGTTATAAATCAAATGAAATCCTGGAAAGGAGGCATATTGCAAACTCTTTTTCATTTTCTCATTTTTGAAAAATCGATTGGTAAAATCAAGAAAGACCTAGAATTTTGAAAGGAGAAAATGGGTTCTGAATCTAAAAACCTTTTTAAAATTTAAATAAATTATTATGAAAAAATTTATTTTATCCCTTTCTGTATTATTTTTCCTGAGCATTAATGTAAATACATTTGCACAGGTTGCTACAAATTATCTATTCTCAGATTCCATTGGTTCATACAATGAAATAGTTGGAGATATTGTCGTAGCCGTTGCAACTCATACCAGTACTGATCCTTTACAACTCAACGATGTTACTTATGGGCCAAACGCTCTTCCGTTTCCTTTTGTATTCAATGATATTGCCTACACAAATTTTATGATCAACACGAATGGATTTATAACTTTCGGAGCAACATCTCCGGTACTTGCTAATTACGGTCCTATTTCTTCGGGGGAATCTTATCAAGGTGCTATCAGCGCTTTTGGCTTGGATCTTATAGGTTTATTCGGAACTTCAGGTAACACTACGATAAGCAGTTTTGTTTTATCAAATGTTGCAAATTTCGAAGGAGTTATTGTCGGCAGAATGATAACTGCGCCAACGGCTATTCCAGCCCAAACATTTATTACAGCATTTAATGTCAGTGCAGGAACTATAACAATGTCAAAGGCAGCAACATCTACAACAGCAGGACTCGTTGTTCAAATAGCTTCCGGAAGTATTGTAAGATCAACACAAGGGGTAGCACCATTCAGAGTTCATATAATTCAATTTAAGGATTTCAGACAATATTTAATAATTGGAACTGATGATAATTTTAATTTTCAAATTAAGCTATTCGAAACTACAGGTGCGATTCATGTTGTCTATGGTAAAATGCGTGAAATTACTTCCAGTGGTTTATTCGGACAAGTAGGCTTAAGGGGATCTGTCAATACTGATTTTAATAACAGAACCAACTCAGTTACTTTAAATTGGGACAATTCAACAGCAGGTGCAAGTAACTCTGCGACATCTAAGCTGAGCAGTACACTTTTTCCGGTTTCAGGAACAACATATATTTGGAAAGCGAGACTTCCTGTTGCAGCTCAAATAAAAGTTATAGTAGAAGGATTTTATAATGATGGAACAAACAGATTAAATATAAGAGACACAGTCAGAGCATACTTAAGAAATAATACAACGCCGTTTAATGTTGTAGACTCTGCTAAGTCAATAATTGATTCAGTAACATTCTCCGGTAATTTTCTTTTTTCAAATGCACCATCAGGAACTTATTATATTCAAACTAAACACCGAAATGCAATTGAAACCTGGAGTAAAATAAATGGGCAGACTTATACACGAGGAAGTACATTAATTTATGATTTCACCGATAACGTTACAAAAGCATTTGGAAATAATATGGTTCAGAAAGGAACTAAGTTTTGCATATACAGCGGTGATGTAAATCAGGATGGAACTGTTGACCTGACAGATTTATCGCTTATTGATAATGATGCGTATAATTTTGCGTCGGGTTATTTAGTAACCGATTTAAACGGAGATTATTTTGTAGACCTATCTGATTATACTATTGCAGATAATAATGCTAATAATTTTGTAAGTGTTATAAGACCATAGGAATGGAATATTTTACATAAGCAAACAGGCGGCAAGTTTTATAAACCGCCTGTTTTGCTTTTCAACTTCTATTAATTGGGTGATAATAATTTTTTGCTAAGTCTCATTGCAGGATTGGGGTTAACGGGATAATTTATTTTTAGTTATTTGAATTGCTAAATTGGTTGAATTTAATAATTCTTTATCTCCCTTGACTTTCCTTTATTTAAGCGCTTCCTCAAAATACACAAAGGCTTCATCATATTTTTTCATATCAAATTTTAATTTGCCTGTATGCTGATATACAAAATCCAGATATTTTTTTAAATTTTCGTTTTCATTACATAAAACTTTCAATTCTTTAAATAACCTGTTTGATAAATTAAATTTTTTTTGTTTTTGATATGTGTGGGCTAATCTTAAAGTTGCAATCAAATAAGTTGCTTTATCTTTAGATTTGTCTATTAATTTTAATGCATTCAACAAATACTTTTCTGATTTTAAATTTTCTCCGTAAATTCTATACATCACTCCTATTTGAGAAAAAATTTTGCTTTTCTTTAATTTATCCTTTTCATTTGATAATTGATTTTCAAGATGTAAAATGCCTTTATAATAACTATCCGGGTTGTTTGGAATTTCCTGTAAATTATTCTTATCATAAGAAATACTCAAATCAAAATCGGCTAAATTATTTTCCTTTAAAATGTTAATAAGATAATTGAATCTTTTTTATTACTGTGGTTTATTATGTGTTTTCTTATTCCTGTCCCGAGGCCCATTCGAAAAATCCATATTCTCCTGCTATTTTCCCAACAAGAATTTTAGCAATATCATATTTGTTGAAAAAGTCTTCAGAAGTGTAATAGCTTGATATTAATTTCCAAATGTCAGGAAAGTTCATTTCTAAATATTTTATCCTTTCCTTGCTTCGAGGCAAGGGAATACTGTTGCTGATAAAAATGTAATCGATAATATCACTAACCATTTTATTTAAAAAATAGGTACCTGTCAAAACGTCTGTATCTTTAACATCGGTAGCGTCCTCAAATAAAGAAGAGATCATATACTTTCGATATATTTTTTTTTTGTCGGACAGACCGGGTGATTTTAATAAAAATTCATTTGCCGATTGCATCAACTTTTTAAATTCCTTATTGTCATTACCAATTAATACCTTTCCTGTTGAAATCATATGGGCTGTAATCGGTCGGTTGTCTTCATATTCTTCCTCAAGATATTTATTAATATGCTTAATGTTATTGACAAAAATTTCGCAGGGTATACTATTAAAATATTTCTGAATTCTTTGTCTAAAGTTGTCTTCATGTATTACATAAATATCGAGATCACTGTTGAAGTTTGGATTTTCTCTCACGATACTGCCGGTAACAATGATAACGATGGGCTTGAAGTTGTCGCGTATCCAAATTAAAGCTTTGTCGAGTGCTCTTTTGTGTTGTTCGTTCATTTGTGTTCGTTCATTTTAGTAAGGAGTTGTTAGTAAACAGTTGTCAGTAATCTACCTATTAACAATTGTTTACTGACAACTGACTAATTGCTACTGCCTGTTTAACTACTACTAAGTACTAACTTCTAACTTCTAACTTCTAACTTCTAACTTCTAACATTGATTACTGACTACTGACTACAGACTACTATCTGTTGTATCTTTGAATATCCCTATGATCTTTTTTAATCAGCTCCAGTCAAGAGCAGTATTTCTAGTGAGGATGGATTTCCATGTTAATCTATCAATTAATGAATAAGATTTCTTTGCTAACTTTTCGGAAGATATTTCATAAAGTTCTTTGTCCGGATAAAAAACAATCGTATTCATTTGACCAATTCCTTCAAAATTTTCTTTAAATTGTTCTCCCTTTAATCCATAAAAATCATTGAAATCAGAATGGGTCCTTGTCTGTCCAACATTACATATTCTTTTGAATGAACCGAATTGTTCTATATCATTTTTCAAGAGCTGGTGTGCAACTATAATATCTTTACCGATTAGCTTATTGAAATGTTTTACAATATAGCCGGTGAATTCACCGTAATGTGTGATTACTTTTAATGAAAGATTGATTGCCGCCGAACAGGGATTGCATTGGCAAAAGCGCCGGTTGTCATATGCTATAATATTTTTATGAAATTCACAAAACATTTTCTCAACCTGTCTGAACAAATTTGTCAGCCTGCCCGTTTTTGGGTTCTAATCTGTAAAAATAAACTCCGCTTGATAAATTACTTCCAATAAATTCCATTGTATATCTGCCTGCTATTTTATATTCACATTAATAAGACGTATTATTTCTCTTCCCAGCAAATCATAAACTATTAATTTTACTTTGCTGTCAGCCGGTAAATCAAACCTGATTTTTGTATTTGGATTAAACGGGTTCGGATAATTCTGAAACAGTTTAAATGTGAAAGGTAATTTAATCTCATTATTATTGATTTGAACTTTCGTTGTATCGCCACCTGTTCTTGTTCTCATTATCATTCCATTTTTTCCACATGCAAATCCGGTTAATTCATTAATAAAATCGATTGAATTATAAATATTAGTAGGAATTTGCTTAAACCAAGTATTACCATTGTCAATTGTTTTGTGAATATAAGAGCCTGTGCAGAGATATCCAACATTAGTGGAAGGGAAACATATCTCATAACCTCCTGGATAAGGATAATAATTAAAAGTTAATCCTCTATCCATAGTTTTAAGCAATGAATAACCATAACAAAAAAAACCTGTATCCTTATTTAAAAAAGTTACATCACTACAATGAAGTATACAATTGGCGGTTGATGTAGTCTGCCAAGTTACTCCAGTATTTGAAGTTCTATTAATTTTGGCAAAACAGGTCAATCCCGCATCATAGTAACCTCCTATGTAACCATTTTCTGAAGTTGGAAAATCAAATTTAGAAAAGGTTCCCTGATACAGAAATGGACCACCCAATATTTCTAGCCAATTAATTCCACCGTTAGTAGTTTTAAACATTCTAGAATCATTTGGATCAAATGGATATGGCATACAAAAAAATCCGGTGTTTGGATCAATAAATTTTATTTCCGTAATTCCACGGTTTGAAGTGGTTGGAATAAGTGTCCATGATTTACCGGCATCATCTGTTCTGTACAATTTACCGTTAGAGCCTCCAATATAAGCTGTTACACTATCAAATACATCAATACAATTTATAGATTCCTCAATTGATAAATCAGAACTATCCCAATTTTCACCTCCATCTGCAGAAATTATAACAGTACCGTGATTTCCCACAGCCAAAATATTCAAAGAATCAAGTATGCGAATCGAATACAACTCTTCCATCGTACCCGAATTAATATTTTGCCATCCCAATTGAGAAAATGCCAATGGGGGAAACGCAAATATGATCAAAAATAATATTACCGCTTTCATTTTATTCAATAAAATAGAAGGTAAAAATTTGTAAAATCCAACATTGTTATAATTGAGAACAAAAATACTAATTTAAATTTTCCTTAGCGCGCCTGGAAAAGATATGAAGAATTTAACTAACAGTTCGGTAAGTTCTTTATTATTTAAGTTATCAAAGTCAGCATTTAGTTAAAACTGAAATAAATTACTAAAACTTATAATTATTTGAAAGTTTGTTAATTTAAGTACTTTGGTCCCCACAGACTTTTGAACGCAATTCTATTTGCTTCTGCCATCCTGAGGTGGATTATGAGCAAGGTCGAATGAAATTATTATTAATAATATTGATGCGAAGAATAATGTGCGGTAGAATTTGTTTTCCATATAGCAGATATGCTGTTTGAACTTAATGAAACTTACGTTTTATTTTTTGTTAAATCAATCTTAATTCCGATTAAAATTATCATCCATTTTTATTTGACAAGCAGCATTTTTATATTTGAAATAAAATTATTTCCTGCTTTCAGAATGCAAAAATATATACCCGATGATAGTCCCGATGATGCTCCGTGAAATCTTGCGTCAAAATCCACAGCATAGCTTCCCGGTTCCTGTCTTTGCTTTACTATATTATGTATATGCTTTCCGGTAATATCATATACATCTAATGCTACATCACTGCTTTTCTTTATATCATAGCTGATTCTTGTAACAGGATTGAATGGATTAGGATAATTCTGATGCAACTTATAATCAGCCGGAATTTCATGACTTATACTAAAAACATTTACATAAATAGTCGGACCTCCGCCAGTAGTTGTATGAATACCTCCATTTATTGATTGATATGCCCAGCCTGTATTGGAATTTATAAAATCAACAAAATCATATTTAAATATATTTATTGATGTGTCAGGTAATTGATAGCCCCAATTTGCACCTCCATTACTTGTAAAATATATTATTCCTCTGGTTTCAAAATTTAAAATATCATCTGAACCATTTACAGGAACAAATATGTTTGCGCCAACTGCCCATAGAGTATCACCTATTTGTGTAAATTTTATTGCATCCGGATTGAAAAAATTTTTGGCATGTGGAAGAGTTTGTTGCGTCCAGTTTAATCCTCCATCAGTTGTCTTCATCATAAAGCCGTTCGCTTTATAACCTGTTAATGAATCTACAAATTTCATATCATTAAACCAAATAAATGGACCATTTACAATATTCCAACTATCACCGAAGTTTGTTGTTCTGAGATAGTTATGAGTTGATCTTTCAGCAAACCCCAGCTTGTTATTTGCGAAATATATCTTATCCGGATTGCTTGTTCCTCCTGCGTAGTATTTCCTTGTCCAGCTTGCTCCACCATTTGTTGTTAAAAAGACACCGCCGGTGAGTGATTCATGAATTGTTATATAAATTGTATCTTCATTAAAAACACTCATGTCATTATAAAATATCTGTCCGCCGGGTCCATTTATTTGAAACCAGTTGGTACCGCCATTTGTAGTTTTCAATAGTCTTGCTCCTGTATTATAACCACCGCATACATATCCAGTATTATTATTTAAAAAAATTACTCTCGCAAAATCTCTTACATCGAATAATTGTAAATCCCAATTATCCCCGGCATTTGTTGTCTTAAGTATATATCCTGAAGAATCATTTGGTGTATCATTTCCAGTGACTATCCATCCTGTTAGGCTATCTATAAAAACCATATCCGATACTTGAAAATTGGGTAAGTTAGTCGGCAACAACTGCTTCTGCCATCCGCTCGGCGGATTATGAGCAAGGTCGAATGAAATGATTATTAAGAGTATTGATGCGAAGAATAATATGCGGTAGAAAGAAACTTACCTTTTATTTTTTGTTAAATCAATCATAAATCCGATTAAAATTATCATCAACTTTTATTTGACAAGTATCATTTTGATATTTGAAACAAAATTATTTCCTGCTTTCAGAATGCAAAAATATACACCTGATGATAGTCCCGATGATGCTCCGTGAAATCTCGAATCAAAATCCACAGCATAGCTTCCCGGTTCCTGTCTTTGCTTTACTATATTATGTATATGCTTTCCGGTAATATCATATACATCTAATGCTACATCAATGCTTTTCTTTATATCATAGCTGATTCTTGTGACAGGATTAAATGGATTAGGATAATTCTGATGCAACTTATAATCAACCGGAATTTCATGACTTGTACTAAAAACATTTACATAAATTGTCGGACCTCCGCCAGTAGTTGTATGAATACCTCCATTTATTGATTGATAGACCCACCCTGTATTGGAATCAATAAAGTTTACAGAATATTTAAATAACTTAAGTTGACCGCATATAACTTTAAATTTATTTTTTTGCCACGAATTACACAATTTCCACGAATTATCTCTAATTATTATAAAAAAATTTTTGCGTGAATTGGTGTTAATTCGTGAAATTCGTTGCGGAAATTAATGTTTTGAGAATGAAGCGGTCAACTTAAGTAAATAATTCATTTGTTTTCTATTAATTTACGAGACTATTCCTTTTATTTTTCCTGTACATATCTTATAGCTTTTTCAAATCCACCGAGCATATTTTCAATCGAAGCTTCATTCTTTATTGTATCAAATGCATTTTGTTTTAATTTTTTTAAAAGCTCCGGAGTTAGAATTATATGCATCATCTTTTCTGCAATTTGATTTGCATCACCATCCTTTACTAAGAAGCCGTTTACGCTGTCCTTAAGATAACCGACTCCCTCACCGTGAAAGAAGTTTTCTTTCTTCATTGAAATGACAGGCGTTCCGTAACAAAATGCATGAACGACCGAAAGCCCGAGTCGCCCCGGCATTATGAACGCTTCACTTATGTAAATCCATTTACCTGTCGTTTCTTCATCGAGTATTTCGCCTGCAAAAAAAATATTTTGAAGTTCAAGTTCATTTGACAATTTTTTTAAATTTTCTGATTCCGGACCATCACCGATTATTGTTAATCTACAATCATGTTTTTCATTTTCAATAATTGCAAACGCTTTGAGCAGCAAATCAACTTGCTTATCTTTAAGCAATCTCCCGACATAGACGAAATGAAATTTTTCTTTTACACCGAGCTCCGGTTTAATTTTTTCTTTTCCTGTCATGTCGAATCTTTCCTTTAATTCAATTTGCCTTACTGTGTCTAATGTATTCGGTGCAACAAAATAATGCTCCGTCTTTTTTGAAAATTTTGCCGCGATACTTCTTCCCTGTCCCCAATAAAAAATAACCGCATCAGCCCTTTGTGAAAGAAACAATCTTACTTTATCGGCAAATCTTTTGCCGGGGTTAAATCCTTTTAAAGGATCATACCCGAAGCTCCATAATATTATTTTAAACTTAAAAAATTTTTTTAAAATAAAAAGAATATAAATGTTCAGATTGCCTACATTAAAAACTGAAATAATTATTTCGGGGCGATATTTAAAAATATGAGTATAAACCCCTGACAGAAAAATTCTACCGGCTTTATCAAAATAATAATTCTTTTTCTCGATGAAATAATCTTCATTCAGTGAAGCTGCATTTTGAAGCGGCTCGAAATTATATGGCTGTCCGTAAATAATTTTGGTCCCTTGAAACTTTTCACAAAACTTCTTAAAAAATCCAACACGATAATGCGGTAAAATTCTTTGTAAGATTAATATTTTGGTTTTCAATTATCTATCCGATGATGTCCCCCACTTCACCATGCCCTCGCCCTTGTCAGTGTCTGTCTCAAAACCGATAAAACATTTTACCACGAAAGTCACAAATACACCAGAGTACTATTTAACAACATTGTTTCTTCGTGTCTTTGTATCTTCGTGGTAAAGAAAAGTTTTGAGACACCCTCGTCAAATGGGAGGCTCGGTATAGGTTGTATTCATCATTATTAATTTTTTTTAAAAAAACTAAATAAACTATTACTTTACTCAAAACCCGGATTGTTCATTAGAAAAATAGTAAACACAAAGTCACCAAGCTCACAAAGGATAATCACCAAAATTCTATTTTAAGAAAAAATTCTTTGCGGACTTTGCCTGCCCGATCATAGCTAACTTGGAGTCATCACCTGAATTACAGGCGGGCATAAGTGCTTTGCGAACTTTGCGTTAAAGATCTTTTAAAATTCCCATTGAATAATTTGGGTTAAAATAAGTTTGCTCACTCTATTCTGACACACATAGACCCTCTCCATTTGGAGCAAAAGGGCTGGTGCAGTGCCAATGCTATTAATTTAAGGAATGTCAAACATTTTATCAATCATACCCTATCCCCTAACCCCTCTCCCAGTGGGAGAGGGGCAGGGGTGAGGGGTAAATGGCATTGGGTGCAGTGCTCACTACAAATTCTTTATCTCATAAACCTGCGACCATAATTCTAAATTAATTATTCTCCAGTATGGAAAGTCAGGATAATTTTTTCTCTCATTAAATATTTTTCTGATTTTCTTCGGGTCAAATATAGTTTTTTTGTTAAATGAATCTGAATTTAACAAATCTCTTACAAATTCCTTCATAGCAGGTTGCTCAAGCCAGTCATCGAAAGGTGTCACAAATCCTATCTTCTCATAATTATTTATAATTGAATCCGGAAGTTTCTCTTTAAACAATTCGCGGAGTATCTTCTTTGTTCTTCCTTTGGATAATTTTTTTTCTACCGGAATTGAAAATGCAAATTCCATTAATCTGTAATCAATAAATGGCGAACGGACTTCAATTGAATTCTGCATCGAAGAATGATCTTCGTAATGAAGTATCTGACTGAAGCCCTGATATTGAATATTGTATTTTAGATATCCTTCAAGGTTATTTGCTGAGAATTTATTATAATCGGAATTCCGGAAATAACTATAATTGTTTTTGTAAAATTCAGGAGATAAACATTCGGATATTTTCTCTTTATACTTCGACCGCAAAGAAGACGAATATCTTCTTGACAAAATTGCTTTGAGTGTTTGTGCGATAAAGTGTTTGTAAGAGTGCTTTTTCTTTTCACTGAATGCTGACATCTCAAGAAAAAATTGGAGCGGATTTGAAAGCAAAAGGTCCAGAAGAAAATATCCGATGATATATTTGTCATACCCGCACCACGCTTCGTCGGCTCCCTGTCCGTTCAGTACAACTTTTACATTTTCTTTTTTTATTTCTTTCATCAGAATGTAATGAGCAAGACTTGTCGGGCTGAATACGGGTTCGCCCATTCCATAAACAAAATTATGAATTGAATCAATGAGATCATTATCGTTTGGACTTATTTCAACCGGCTTAATATGAGTACAGTTTTTTAAAAATTCATTAATAGTTTCCGACTCGTCATATTCAAATCCCGGAAAGACAGCAGAGTAAGCGTTGACTACTTTATTATTTATTTCATTTTTGTTAATGAGTTCATCTGTGATTCGTGTAATAATAGTTGAATCCAATCCTCCGCTCAAAAGAATAGCAACAGGCACATCGCTTCTGAATCTTAACTTAACCGAATCAAATAATAAAAACTTTAACTTATCCTCAGTTTCTATTTCAGCTGATTGCACTTTCCTGAAATCCCAATACTTTTTGATTTTAACTTGTGCATTTTGAATTACAATATTATGAGCCGGCTTTAATTCATTAATATCTTTAAAAAAAGTATCTCCGTTGCTGGTCTTATAGCCGTAAGCCAGGTAATCAAAAACCTTCCCGTGATTTGCTTCATGTACTTGTTTAACTTTCAGTATGGCTTTTATTTCGCTTGAAAAAATAAACTCTTCATTGTTGAGAAAATAGTAAAACGGTTTTACACCGAACCGGTCGCGTGAAGCGAATAAAATATTTTTTCTGAAATCATATATTGCGAAAGCCCACATACCGTTGAATTTGCTTACACATTCGAATCCGTATTCCTCGTAAGAATGAATGATAACTTCGGTGTCACTTTTACTTTTGAAAATGTGACCTTTGCTTTTAAGCTCCGGAATTAATTCAAGATAGTTGTAAATCTCCCCGTTAAAAATTATAGCAATATTTTTATCTTCATTAAACATCGGCTGAGCCGCATTTTCTGAAAGATCAATTATACTTAATCTTCTGAAACCAAGACAAACCGGATACTTAATCAGCATTCCTTCACCGTCCGGACCGCGATGGGAAATCTCATCATTCATTTTTTGTATGCTCTCTTCAAAAAATGATTTTGGTTTGTCCGAGCAATAGGATTTAAAATACAATATTCCGTTTATTCCGCACATTAAGATTTTTTCTTAAAATGATTTGATAGTATCCGATAAATCCAAATTATTCAATGGAAATTTTAAAAAATCTTTAAACGCAAAGTTCGCAAAGCACTTACGCCCGCCTGTAATTGCGGTGATGACTTCAAGTTAGCTATGATCGGGCAGGCAAAGTCCGCAAAGAATTTTTTATTAATAGAATTTTGGTGCTTATCCTTTGTGAGCTTGGTGACTTTGTATTTAATATTTTTCTAATGAACAATCCGGGACAAAAAATCATAAGTGTTCTTCGCATTTATTTCCCGGCTAAAATGTTTCCGGACAATATCCTTTCCCGATTCTGACATTAAAGACAGTTTATTTTTATTATTTGTTAAATTCATTATTGCATTTGCAATCGCTTCGGGAGAATGTGGTTTAACTAAAATTGCAGGATAGCCGAGTTGCTTGAGCTCTTCGCCGCCGCCGCTGCCTTTACAGGTAATTACGGGAACACCTTTTGCAAGAGCTTCGATAAGTACAATGCCAAATGCTTCGGGGTAGCTTGGAAGAATAAAAATGTGAGACTCATCTAATATTTCTTCAACTTCATTTTGATTCTTTTCTCCGTGAAATTTTACTTCATATTCCATATCCAATTCTTTGCAAAGTCTTATATATTTTGTTTTCAACATTCCGTCGCCTGCAATTTCCAAATTAAAATTTAGTTTGTGTTTAATTATTCCAAGAGCTCTTATCAAATCATCGATATTTTTTCTTTCTTCACTGAGATGACTTACACAAGCTAATCTTACCTTATCAAAATTAAAATCTTTTATTTTCTCCGGGACAGAAAAATTCTGTCCAAGATAAATAGTTTTAATTTCCTGCAGCTTTAAATTTTCTTCCAGCAGTTCCTGTTTATTCAATGAGCTGTGGACAATTATCTTATCTGCGTCTTCAAACACATTCAGAGAATCCGGATAGTCACCCGGAAATATTTTTTTTAAAGTCGGTAAATCTTCGTGATGGTCAATAACGAATGGAATATTTAAATCTTTTGCAACCATTCCTGAAAGCTGTGCCCACGGTCTTATCCAGTTGCAGTAAATTATATCGGGTTTAAATGCGGAAACTATTTTCTTTATCTTTTTTAAAAAAAAGTAATTAATAAATCTTTTGTCGTTTGTCCCGGAGTATTGCCGTGGTAGTGAAATGTATCTGAAATAAATTACCTGTAAATTACCTTCGGAGAAATCTTTCGTTTGTTTAAGAAGTGTAAACCATCTGTAAATATTTGAAATCAGTTTTATGGGATTTAGTGAAAGCAATTCTTTGGGAGGTACAATTTTTAACGGAACGACTGTTAATACATTACAGTGTTTCGCCAAAGACCTGACGTGCTGCAAAATAAATTCACCTGTAACAGGTTTGAAATTATTCGGAAAGCATTCTGAGATTTCCAATACGTTCATTATTCAATGATCATTAACTTCCGGTTAAATTAAGTCAGACTTCAAGTTGTTCTAAAATATTTTTAACTGAAATATCTATTGTATATTTCTCAAGAATTATTTTTTTTAATACCTGAATTCTTTCGATTCTTTCCCTATCATTTTTCAAAAAATAATTTGCTTTATCTTTTAGCTCTTTCTTGTTTTTAAAATACTCAATTTCTCCTCCCGGAAAAAGCATATCAATATCCTTTCTGTATTCCGCCAATATAAAGATCTCCGATGCTAAGCAGTCGAAAACTCTGGTAGATGCTCCGTTTATCACACCGGAATTAACAACTACAGGATAAATCTTAGAACAATTGCAGGCGATATTTACTTCTTCATAATAAAGAGAATGTAATGTAAAATGTTTTTTCAGATCGGGAAAAAAGGGGAACAGTTCCTTCCAGTATCTGTCACCGAAAATTTTGAAATACAATCCTGAAAGTTCATTCAGTATTGACGCGCGTCGGATTCCCCATGCATTCAGATAATATCCTGTTCCGATAAATAAAAGGTCACATTCAAATTTCTTTCTCTGTTCCTGGGAGGGATCGGTTTTAAAAAAAATTTCCGGATCGGTTCCAATCGGTGAATAAATTATTTTATCAATGCCTAACATTTTTAATCCTTCAATCCAGCCGGTGTCAGGCAGAATAACGTAATCTGCATTAATAACGGTAAGCAGGAAAGTTTTTTTCGCCGGAAATAAATAATTAGCATCATCACCAAGAAGAATAATAACTTTAGTTCCGTTAGCTTTAAAGTAATTTATTGTCTCCGGTAAAACCAAACAATCGTTATAGATAAAAATATGTGACGGCTTCCCTGAATTATATTTTTCTATAAGAGAGTCATTTACAATTCTAAAATACTTCCAGCGGATTTTATTGTCATATTTTCTGGGCAGACGGTGTGAATATTTTGAAAGCTTTCTCCACCTTTCGGGATAGATCGAATGGATGTTAATGTAGTTTACAATCTTTCCGCTTTTTAATAAAGCTTTGGCAAAGTAGGATTCAAGAGGACCCAGCTCCTGTTCACCCAAAACCCAATATAAATTATTTAATGTGATGATCTTATTCAGGATTTTCTTTGCCAATATTTAAAATAATATTTCCAATAGCAAATAACATCGCGCCCGTTGAATTATAGTAAAACATATCTATGCTGAATAAGCTCATAAAAGTAATCATCAGCATTACCGATATTAATGAAACGAAAAGTATGTAATAATTTTTTATAAGAGGTTTAACATTATTATAAAATTCTTTCAGAAAGACAAATATCATAATAATTCCCGCTCCTCCGAATATTGTTACAAGGTTAGGGAAACCAAGATCGTTAGTAGTTAATTTTCGCGTTATTGTGGAAAAGCCTGCGCCAAAAACAGGGTATTCCATCCAGACATTCATCATCTGCATAAGAATATATTCTCTTCCCAAAAAAGATGAGTCTGTTTTATTCGCCAGATCATTGATTGAATCGATCCTTAATAAAAAAATATCAAATATCTGGCTGAATGTTGACGATGCAAATATCAATATTACCCCAAGTGCAGCAAAAGACGCAACTAAGGAAAATAACTTTATTAAAATATAATTTTTGTTTTCTTTGCTGAGAAGCAAAAATACAGTTGATACAATCAGAAAAAATCCGAATCCTATTATCCAGATCCTGCTCAATGAAATCATTATTGCAAGAAGGTAAATACCGATGAGAAATAATCCGTAGCTTTTTCTTTCGGAAAAAAAATAGTAACAACCGAAAAGTAAATTAAAAGGCAGAAGGCAACCTATTCTTGACCAGATATATCCCGTCTTTACTCCGCCAAACTCAACCGAAAACGGATCTTCGCTGTAAAACACATTATACTCTTCCAGTAAACGAACAGGAATTCTCTTCTGAAGAATAAATTCATAACACTGTATGCCAATGAATACAGTAGCAATTACTACAATTGTCCTCTCGAAAAAATTAAATGCCTTTATATCCGTAATGGTCAAGACAAAGTAAGGAAGGAAAAGAAAATTTCCCAGGGGTCTGATTACACTGATTAAATCTTTTATTGTAAATGACGAAATTAAAAAAGGAATGATTAATGCTATCAAACATAAAAACGAAAATATTAAAAGCGACCATTGATAGTTTAACAAATAGAGCTTATCTCTCTTTAGAAAAATCACAATTATTACTGCCAGCCAGAATATATCCATAAAGAAAACTTTTCCCATGCCGCCAAAATCACCTATATCCAGATTTGGATTTACATAAATAAATTCCCCGAAATTTGTTACTGCCATTAAAGATGTTATGATTCCGGTTTTGTAATCATAAAGAAGAAGAACCAAAACTGTTACTAAAAATATGTATAGAAATATTATCATAAAATTTGCTTATGGAATTCAGCTTTGCAATCTCTTCCCCAAATATATTCATAAGAATTTTTTCCGCAGTTAAATAATAAATCTATGATCGAACAGTTGTCTGAAAATTCACCCCGATGCACCGGGTATTCAGGATATACCGGCTCAAAATAATTCAACTTTACATTTGTCTTTTCCCATCTCCATTCTTCCATATAATCTTTTGCTCTTGTACCGGTAATATAATTTGCCGCTCCTGTAATTTCACAAATATCTATTATCCTTTGAGTCGGATTTTCATTCCGGATATTCAATTCCGAAAGTAACATGAATTTTGTATTTTCAATCCCAAGAAAAAAAGAGATATTTTTTATTAGATAAATATTTATATCAACCAATTTTTTCCAATCTCTTTTATAAACATCTTCAAAGAAATCAGAGTAATCTTTAAAAAATTTTGATTTGGAATAATTGTTTTTAATGCTGAGCCAGTGTTTCTTTTTCCAATCCGTCTTATTATCAATTTCAACATCTTTCAGAAGCTGTCCGGATTTTCCTTTTTGAAGAACCGGAATAGTAAGCCAGATCAGCCCGGATGCGCCTTTGATTCGGTTACGGTTGTGATGACCGTTCTTTACAAACCGGACATCATCCATAAAAATATACAGATCCGATTTTTGTATTTGATGAAAATGTTTTCTTAAAAATAAATAAAACGGCTGCATTATTACAACATTCATTCTTTCGCTTATGGTATTCATAAGTAATAATTCTTTTAATGTATAATATGTAAATTTTATTTTTTTTTAAATAACCTAATACCGCAAGAGTTTTTGTAAACATCAATGAATAATTCGCTTTCATAAACTCCGTCTTTTGAATTCCTGTTTATTGTTTCATATTCATCAACAAAAATTCTTTTGTCATTGACTAATATGGACGTCCCGGGAAATGGATTCAAAGCACGGATTTTATTTTTTATTAAATCTATTCCGGAATTTTTTTCAAGATAAGAATCTTCTTCTTTAGGTTTCTGAAAAAAAGTTGCGGCGGATTTATTTTGTTCAATACCGTCAGGACTGGTGTTACCTGCGAAAAGTCTTATTACATCCGGAATTATTTCTTCAGAAATGTCCGAAAGCTTCTTTTTTAATTTGCTGTAATTATCATCCGCTAAAATTTTTATGCCTTTTTGCATCAGTATATTTCCTCCGTCTATTTTCTCGGAAAGAAAATGAACAGTTACTCCGGTTTCTTTTTCATTGTTTAACAGAGCCGCCTGTTCGGGATAAGGTCCGCGGTATTTTGGTAAAAGAGAAGGATGTACATTTACAATCCCCAGCTTTGGAATGTTCATTACTTGTTTTGAGATGATCTGATTAAAGGATGCCACAACTATTAAATCGGGTTTAACTTCCCGGATTAAATTAATTCCATTTTCTGAATTAACATCAGCATTGCTGTAGCACGTAATTTTTTCCTTCCTGCAAAAATCCTCAATTTGAATTTCTGTATAGTATGGATAAGGGTTTGAATAGCGTTTTGTAAATACAGATGATACAACAACATTATCTGTTTTCAAAAGTCCGCGTAAAACCGCATTACCCAATCCCGTAAACCCGAATAATACTACATTCATTTTTATTTATTTAATCATTCACTGAAGTTAAGCAAAATAATGTATTGACACAAGCTGACCACCCCCCAAACCCCCTCCTTACCAAGGAGTCTGTCTCAAAACATCTTTTAACCACATAGACACAGAGGTCACATAGCTTAATTTGTTATAAAAATCCACTTTCTCTATTTTCTATGTGTCTATGTGGTTCAATAAAATATAGTTTTGATACACACTACAATGAGGGGGCAGGGGGAGGTCGTTAAATCGAAATTTTTTATTATTATTTAAAAACATTTTTTTGATTTTATTCATCTTAATAATCTGAAATTTATACTTTGCGTAACTTCAGTTATTTAATACTTTTTTTTTGAAAATAATACTCTTCAACTCTATGCAGGCATTTTTAAATGAAAAAAAGTCTTTCAATGCAAGGTTTTCATTTACAGAAATTTTGTTTAAGAAAATCAGGCTGACTATAATTGTTCCGATCCCGGTAAGCGTAAGTACAAAGCCCGCACCGTGCAGGCCGGATAAATATATTAACAGTAATGAAAAGAGTATGGAAAAAAGTAAAGAAGAAATTGAGATAATCAGCAAATAATTATATTTGTTAAATGCCAGAATTATCAGACCGAGGAACATTACAACCGGCCATACAAGTATTGTAAACGATAAGCTCTTCAAAACCGGAATAGCGTATGTAAATTTATCTCCGAATAGAATTCCAATTATGATATCCGGGAAAATGAATGTTGGCAGGAATAAAATTATTCCTGCCAACAGATAAGCATAAAACATCATACTGATTTTTTTTAAATTGCTTTTATAAGGATTTTTTATTCCGGTTAAAAGCACCGGCATCAGGACATAACTTAGTGCCTGAATCACAGTTAAGAGAATTAAATAAATCCTAAAAGAAGCATTATAAAGTCCGACAGATTCTTCGGTAAGGAATAACCCGATGCAAAGAATAATAAATGAAGAAGTTATACCTTCTGCTTTGTATGCAAGACCTGATTTATAAGCTTCCTTTAAAGTCTTAATGTTTTCTTTTAAGCTAAAGCTGATATCGATCTTATTTTTTTTTATATATGGAATAAACAAAAACACTGAAGTTAATGCTGCCTGAATTACTGAAAGAATTGTAAGCATTAATACCGATGGAAATTTTATGAACAAAGTAAAAACCAATATTGCATAAACCAATTGTCCTGCCAGTTCGGATATGGAGCTGAAATATAATTTGTTATTTGCTAAATAATAATATCTAATTGCAAAAATTTGTGTTATGAAAGTTAATGAAAAGATAAGCAGGAGAATATATTTCTCGAAATCAAAAATAAAATAACCCGCGATTACTAAAATTAAAAAAGAAACTACTGCCGTCAGGAGCTGAAGGGAAATAATTTTTCCTATGACGATTTTACTATCGATTTTTTCACAAAGTTTGTTTGTCCCGTAATTCAGGTATCCGAAGTCAATGAAGAATCCGAAGTAAGAAACAATTACAAATATGTAAGAAAATAAGCCGTAGCTGTCGGGACCTAAATATCTTGTTATCACAGGAAGTGTAAAAAATCCAATCAATCTTGAAATTGAATCCACACCCATCTTTGAAATAAAATTTACAATTAATTTCAAAACCCATTTATTTATTTTTCTGCCGCCACCCGGATGCTTCAAGTATGCTTTCACAGTCACCGGTATCAAACCAGTATCCTTCATGAAATACAATTTCGGCTTTGCTGCTTTCAAAAATATTCCCAATGGAATCAATATTCATTAAGTGCTCTTCCTGATGAATTACATTTTTAATTATATAAGGAGCTATCACCCCGTATTCCAAAGACTTCCTTGAATTTCTGTAATAGAATTTTTTTTCTTTGATATCAAAACATCCCATTTGCGAAAGCTTTTCTTTATTGCTGACTTTATGAAGTGAAAACAAAAAATCAGCATTCGTCTCAAGAAATTTTTTTATAAGTAAATCGGTCTTTACTTCACAAATGTTGTCACTTGGAACTAACACGCCGTTTTTTTTTGTCTTTGTAATTTCTTTGATAAATTTCCATCCGCTTAACATATCATTTACCTTTGAGTCCTCCTGGATAATTGTTTTGTATCCTGATTGATTAAGTACGGAGTCGTTGTCTTTATTGGTAAGAATAACAATTTCCTTTATAATTTTTGATTTTTCCAAAAGCTCAAGACCGAATTTGAATACGGGTTTGTCATAAACAGGAATGAATGATTTTGAAATATACTTTGTAATTTCCCCCAGCCGTCTGCCTCTTCCTCCGCAGAAGAGAACTCCTAAAAATTCTGACATATAGATTTTAAATTTTTCCTTCCAGCAAATATTTGATGTATTTCTTTGTCCCTTCTTCCACAGTGACCTTAGGCTCGAAGCCAAGCTTATCCTTAATTTTTTTTATCGAGGCACATCTCCTTTTTACAAGATGAGGGTCCGCATCAACGAATTTAACTTTTGCTTTCCTGCCGAGAATTTTTTCTATAAGCAAAAGAAATTCTCTTAAGCTTGTTTCTATTCCGGTCCCGACATTAAAATGATCATTCGTTACATCTTCATTGAACATCGCCAAAACATTTGCCCTCGCTGCATCGGACGAATGAACAAGATCCAAAGTCTGTTCACCGTCTCCGTAGATTGTTATCTCTTCATCATTATATATCGCATGAATCCACTTTTGAAAAACCTGTGTATAAAATGCGCCGGGTCCCTGTCTCTCGCTGTAAACATTAAAATATCGTAATCCCACGAATGGAAGATTATGGGAAGAAGCCCATGATTGCATCAATGCTTCTTTTGCAATTTTAGTAGCTCCATATAAAGTTTGATTATCAAATGGATGTTCTTCAGTCACAGGAACAAATCTTGGATTCCCATAAACCGAAGCCGAAGAGGCGTATGTTAATTTCTTAATATTATGCTCAATACAGGACTGTATAATATTGAATGTGCCGGTGATATTTGTTTCAATGGCTTTATGAGGAAATTTATCTGAGTCAAGGATCATAAGCGATGCCTGGTGAGAAACGTATTCCGGCTTATGTTTGTCGAAGACATATTTTACCATTTCAAAACTTCCGATGTCAATCGTCTCCAGTTCAATTTCTTTTTTTGAAATATGTTCTTCTATATTCCTGTATTTACCGTTATAAAAATTATCGACAACAACGACCTTATGTCCAAGCTC
The DNA here is from genome assembly GCA_030855105.1 of Bacteroidota bacterium. Taxonomy (GTDB): domain Bacteria; phylum Bacteroidota; class Ignavibacteria; order Tepidaquicellales; family Tepidaquicellaceae; genus JAGPCH01. The sequence goes on from JALYRX010000004.1 coordinate 86,205, forward strand.
GACACATTGGTCTGCAATGAAAGAGCCGATGTTCCCTGCCCCTCCCGTGATAAGAATTTTTGACATTAAAAAATTTAAAGTTTATTTTTTTTTAGAAGATCCATTGTGCCGGATGAAAAGACCAAAGAAAAATTTTCCGATAAGAATTTATCTTCTTTCATTTTTTTATAAAACGGATAAATGTTGTCATTTACAATAAAGTCGGGATTCTCATTTCTAATAAATTCAATCTGCTTTAACCAATCAATACTGCTGCCTTCGTGATAATTGCTCCTGAATTTACTGTATTCTAAAGCTTTAGGATATACTATTCCGGCATAGTCAATTATTATCACTTTACTTTTATAACCTATATATCCGATGTCACCTGTGTAAACTTTTTTGTTCTGAATATTATCAACTTTTGACAAATAATTTCCTATTGAATAAACACTATTATCGAAGCTGTTCAAACCGTTGTCATATTCTTTTTTAAGATGACCAAGAAGAACTATTGAAGAAACTATAAAGATCATTATGAAAGAAATTGTAATGATCTGATTTATGTAGTTCGAAAATAACTTCAGAAAAAAATTGCTGTATCTGATTGAATGAATAAGGTAAAAAATTCCTGTGAAGCTAAGAAATAATATTAAAGGAAACGTCACATTGTAATACCAGGGTCTCATCCAGGGATTTATGATAAGAAAAATAAGAATATATCCGAAAGTAAAACAATATAAATAGATTATCCAGCTCTTATTTTTTAATGAATATATAAACCCAAATAACAGAACAGGAATAAAAATTAATCCCCACTTCCCAAAGAAAAAACTTTTTAATAAATCGTAGCGGCTTTGGATTAAAAAGGTATCGGTGTAAGAAATATATTTTGCGTACATGGACAATGGTACCGGAATTCCAAAGAGAATATAATTTACAAAAAGATACAAAGGTAAAGTAATTGATAATAGTAAAATGCAAACCAAATAATGCCTGATAGTTTCTCTATTGAAAATCACATACACTAACAAGACTGCGGTAACCAGAGCGGCTTCGGGCCTTACGAAAGGCAGTGTCAGTGAAATAACAGACGCAGCTAAAATTTTATTTTGATAAACTAAAAAAAATGTTGTTAGCACTGAGAATATGAATAAGTTCGTTTCCATTCCTGAAAATATTATTTCGTATGTCAAAGGATTCAAAGTATATAACAAAATGAAAAGAGCCGCTATAATTTTTGACGAGGTAAATTTGAATATTAAGAAAGTAAAAAAGAAAGTATTGATAATTGAAAATAACAAAGGTATAAATCTTCCTGCTGCTTCCGGTGTTTCCCCGGATACTGAAGATATCACTGTGATAAGGATTGTATTGATAAATGAAGTTGTGCCTGAAGTCAATTCACCTTTATTGTAAGCCCAGCCGTTTCCGGAAGACAAATTGCCGGCATAGCGATATGTTATGAAGGCGTCATCGGTTGGAAAGCTGTCATTATAATAGAAATTGAAAATTAATATTTGAAAAATAACCGATGCAAAATATAAAATGATTATACTCTTCAAATAAATTTTTAGGATGATAATGTTTTCAAATATTGTCTTTAATTATACGTCCGGTGTTTTTTTCGTAGATGTAATTTATGCAATCAACAACATATTTAATATCGGTTTTTGAATATTTTGTACAAAGAGGTATCGAAAGAATCCTGTTCATGAGCCACTCCGAATCGGGAAGTGATATACCGGGATACTTATTCTCGTAATAAAAATTTTTATGAACAGGATAAAAATGAAGGTTTGTTCCGATGTTTAATTTTCTTAATTCATTCATAAACTTATCACGGTCAACCTGTTCATCTAAAATTTTTATTACATAAACATGATTTCCATACTTCCCTTTTTCGTTTTTAAAAACCGGAGTTTCAAGCCATTCTGTATTTTTTAACAACTCGTTATAATATTCCACTAACTCGTTTCTTTTTTGCAGCAGCACATCTTTCCTTTTTAATTGAGCAAGACCAAGCCCTGCCTGTATGTCTGTCAGATTAAACTTATACCCCGGAACTACCGACTGAACATGCGGACTTGAATTTTCTGAAGAATATCTTTTCCAAGAATCCTTTGGCAGACCGTGATAAGACCAGATCCTGCAAAGCTCTGCGAGCCCGTCATTGTTGGTTGTAATCATTCCACCGTCACCGGTTGTTAAATTCTTAGTTGCATAAAAACTAAAGCATGACATCTCGCCGAATTGTCCAATCATTTTATTTTCATAGGATGAAAACACAGCGTGAGCCGCATCGTAAATTACCGGAACATTATACCGGTTGGAAATTTCCGTAAACCAATTTATATCGACAGGCAATCCTGAATGATGAACAGGAATTATTGCTTTGACTTTATTCCCATACTGTTTCAAATATTTTTCAATATCATCCTGTTTTATGTTTAAAGTTTGTCTGTCAGCATCACAAAAGAGGGGAGTGGCTTCAAGCTGTTCAACAATGTTTGCAGTCGATTGCCATGTAATGGTCGGAACAATAACATAATCTCCTTTACTAATTCCTAAAACTTTTGCTGCAATGAATAAAGCAGTTGTACAGGAGCTTGTCGCAACAGCATGCTTAACCTGATGATATTCCGCAAATTGTTTTTCAAATTCTTTGACTTTCGGACCTGTGCTTATCCAGCCCAAATCAAGAGCTTCCATAACCTCCCGCTTTTCTTCATCGGTAATATCAGGAATCGCTAACGATAAAAAATCTTTTCTTACTTTCATTTCAGATTGAAAAATTATTTACTACTTAACCAGGATTTTTCATTAGAAACTTTTTTTACCACGAAGGCACGAAGAACACAAAGGTTTTTAGAGAAAATTAAAATTGTAAGAAAAATTCTTAGCGATCTTTGCCTGCCCGATCATAGCTAACTTGGGGTCATCACCGCAATTACAGGCGGGCCTAATTACTTTGCGCGCTTTGCGTTTAAATACTTTTTTAAGTTCTATTGCCAATTTTACCGACGGCAACAAAAAAGCACAAATAACACAAAGAACATTTGTGCTTATAAATAGTTTATTGAAGAATCTTTTTCGGACAGTATCGGCTCTTTGACAGGCCATGGAATACCGAGCTTCGGGTCGTCCCACCTTACTCCAATCTCATTTTCCGGTTCATAATACTCAGACATTTTGTAATGGAATATACAACTGTCACTTAATACCAGATGCCCGTTTGCAAATCCGGGCGGGACTAAAATCTGATAACGATTTTTATCAGATAAAAGAAATGACTGCCACTTTAAATATTGCGGAGAATCTTTTCGCATATCACAAATTACAAAAAAAAATTCCCCATGCATACATTGAATCAGCTTCCATGTCTTATTATCGTAATGAAGACCTCTCAGCACATTCTTTGCAGATGTGGAAATATCATCTCTTTTAAAATTTATATTGATTCCAATTTTAAAAAATTCTTCTGTGTTGTAAGTTTCAATAAAAGTACCTCTATGGTCTGTAAAAACCGAAGGTACAATCATCATCGCTTCATTAAGATCTGTCTTTAAAACTGTGAAGGGCATATCTAATAACCTTTTCTCTGAACCATCTCTATATCTGCTTTTACCATAATCTTTATTAGCTCATCAAATGTAACCTTTGGCTTCCATCCTAATATTTTTTCTGCCTTAGAAGGATCACCGATAAGTAAATCCACTTCTGTTGGTCTGAAATAATTTTTGTCAACTTCAACTAAAATTTTTCCTGTCTTCGAATCTTTACCAACCTCATCTTTATCTTTTCCATTCCATTCAATATTGATTCCGATTTCCTTAAACGATAACTCAACAAACTCTCTTATTGAATGTGTTTCTCCTGTTGCCAAAACAAAATCATCAGGTTCATCATGCTGAAGCATTCTCCACATACCTTCACAAAATTCGGGAGCATAACCCCAGTCACGTTTTGAATTTAAATTTCCAAGGGAAATATTTTCCTGAAGACCATTGTTAATTCTCGCTACAGCTCTTGTAATTTTTCTTGTAACAAATGTTTCACCTCTTCTCGGAGATTCATGATTAAACAAGATTCCGTTGCATGCAAAAATGTTGTATGCTTCACGGTAATTGACAACAATCCAGTATCCGTAAATCTTTGCAACTCCGTAAGGACTTCTCGGATAGAATGGAGTTTTTTCTGTTTGCGGAACTTCCTGAACTTTACCGTAAAGCTCGCTTGTAGATGCCTGATAAAATTTGACCTTTCTCAAACCTGTTTCTCTTATTGCATCCAGAAATCTCAAGGTTCCCAATGCATCAACCTGTGCTGTATAATCAGGAACTTCAAACGAAACCTTGACATGACTCTGAGCAGCTAAGTTATAAATTTCATCAGGTTCGATTTTTTCAAGTAACCTGTTAAGGCTGCTTGTATCTACCAAGTCACCAAAATGAAGGAACAACCTGCTGTTTAATAATTTTTCATTAGCATATAGATGATCAATTCTCTTTGTGTTAAAGGAACTGCTGCGTCTTATAATTCCATGAACTTCATATCCTTTTTCTAACAGTAGTTCTGTAAGATAACTGCCGTCCTGTCCGGTGATGCCGGAGATCAGAGCTTTTTTCATTCAATTAATTTTTATTTATTAAACCCTTTTGATTCAATTTTTTTTTGAAATTTTTTTATTGTTACAACTATAAATTCAATCTGTTCGTTTGTAAGCTCAGGATAAATAGGCAGTGCTATTGAATCTGCTGCACACAATTCCGAAACAGGGAAGTCACCTTTTTTATAACCAAGGTATGCAAAACATTCCTGCATGTGAAACGGAACGGGATAATAAATTTCAGTTCCGATTTCATTTTCGGTTAAAAATTTTCTAACCTCATCCCTGTTATTAACCCTTATTACATACTGATTGTAAATGTGGTAATACTTTAAATTATTTTTTTTATAAACCGGTTCAGGCAAAAGAACATTATTTTTATCATCATATTTTAATTTTCCTTCTTCTTCGGCCAGTCCGTTTTTAATAAATAATTTTGTATAAAGCTGCGCATTGTCCTGTCTTTTCTTTGTCCATGAATCGAGATGCGGAAGCTTAACATTAAGCACTGCCGCCTGTATCGCATCTATACGGAAATTACCGCCGATTATTTTGTGATGATATTTTGGTTTACCTCCGTGTACTCTGAGTATTCTGAGCTTCTCCGCAAGTACATCATCATTAGTCGTAACGAGACCTCCGTCTCCAAAGCATCCTAAGTTCTTACTCGGGTAAAATGAATAGCAGCCGATGTGTCCGATGTTGCCGGCTTTCCTTCCGTCTTTGTATTGTGTCCCGATTGATTGTGCACCGTCTTCAATGACTTTAAGATTATGTTCGTTTGCAATTTCCATAATCTTATCCATTTCCGAACTTTGTCCGTAAAGATGAACCGGTACGATTGCTTTTGTTTTTTTTGTAATGAGAGATCTTAATTTTTCCGGGTCTAGATTAAATGTTACCGGGTCGCTGTCTATAAACACCGGCTTCGCATTCAACCTGCTGACAACTCCGGCAGTTGCAAAGAAAGAATAAGTTGGAATTATAACTTCATCGTCAGGCTTCAGATCAATCGCCATCAATGCGATAAGCAAAGCGTCTGTGCCTGAGGAGACACCGATAACATGTTTGCATTCCAGATATTCCGCCAGATTTTTTTCAAGCGTTTCCACTTCCGGTCCTAAAATTAAATTCTGCGATTCAGCTGTTCGTATCAAAGCCGCATCAATGTCCGGCTTAATTGTTTTATATTGTGCCTTGAGGTCGAGTAACGGTACTTTCATTAATTTTTTCAAATTATAATTTTAAAAATCTGTGTGTTATAAATTTTGATTAGTAACTGAAGTTACGCAAAATACTATTTTGACCCCAATTGACCACCCCCAAACCCCTCCTTACTAAGGAGGGGGCAGGGGGAGGTAGTTAAATTCGAGATTTTTGAGTGTTTTATTAAAAAACATTTTTGATTTATTCATCTTAATAATCTAAAATTTACTGTATGTAACTTCATTTAGTAAATTATTCCAAACCGTTTATTAATTTTCTTCCGATGCTGTTGTAATAAAATCCCAGCTCCTGCATATGTTTTAGATCATAAAGATTTCTTCCGTCGAAAATTACTTTTGATTTTAAGTTTGCAGCAACTTTTGCGAAGTCCGGTGTTCTGAACACTGACCATTCCGTTGCAATTACCAGGGCATCGGCGTCCTTCAGCGCTTCATAATGGTCATTCACAAATTCTATTTTATTACCGATTAACTTTTTCACGTTGTCCATCGCTTCGGGATCATAAGCGGAAATTCTTACACCCTCTTCCAAAAGTTTTTTAATAATGTAAATTGACGGAGCCTCCCTGATGTCATCAGTATCGGGCTTGAAAGCCATTCCCCATAAGGCGATTTTTTTCCCCTTAAGATCATTGTTGAAGAAAGCTTTTATCTTCGGAACAATTGTAGTTTTCTGAATTTCGTTAACTCTCATGACGGACTCAAGTATGTCAAAGTCATAACCATATTCTTTGGCCGATTTATGAAGCGCATTTACATCTTTAGGAAAGCAGCTTCCTCCGTATCCTATGCCGGGAAACAAAAATCTTTTACCGATTCTTGTATCACTACCCATTCCGATCCTCACCAAATCGACATTAGCTCCGATTCTTTCACAGATATTTGCTATTTCGTTCATAAAAGTTATTCTTGTTGCAAGGTATGAATTTGCTGCATACTTTGTAAGCTCAGATGAACGCTCATCCATGAATATTATCGGATTTCCCTGTCTGACAAAAGGTGCGAAAAGTTCTTCCAGCATTTTTCTGGCTTTCTCTGATTTTGTTCCGATGACAATTCTATCGGGCTTCATAAAATCATCAACTGCCAAACCTTCCCTGAGGAATTCCGGATTTGAAACTACATCAAATTCAATTTTTGTATTTCTTGAAATTGCTTCTCTGACTTTCTCAGCTGTTCCAACAGGTACTGTGCTTTTATTCACAATTATTTTATAACTTTTGATAATTTTTCCCAGCTCGTCGGAAACTCCCAGAATATATGAAAGGTCGGCAGAGCCGTCTTCACCGGGCGGAGTAGGCAATGCTAAAAAAATGATGTCTGCCTTTTGCACAGCATCTTCCAGCTTGGTAGTAAACTTTAATCTACCCTGATTGACATTTCTTTCGAATATGGTTTCAAGGTCAGGCTCATAGATTGGTAGGACATTATTTTTTAACTTATTGATTTTCTCCTTATCGATATCAACGCAAATTACATCATTGCCCGTATCAGCAAGACAAGTTCCGGTTACCAATCCTACATATCCGGTTCCGACAATTGTAAGTTTCATTTATAAGTATATCCTTTCTCTTTGATAATTATAAAATTATTAATTCAATTTATTTCTGTTACTAATCCGTTTTCAAATTTATATTTCTTTAGTGACTTCTCACAAAAAGCAAATCCTTCTTTATCAAACCCAAGTCTTTTTCCGGCTTCGCTTACCCAGCCGATAATTTTTCCGGGGTTTCCAATTACCAGTGCATAATCAGGGACATTCTTTGTTACTACTGTTCCTGCTCCGATAAGACAATGTTTGCCTAACGTTGTACCGCAAACTATTGTAGCATTTGCACCGATTGAAGCTCCTTCTTTTACTAAAGTTAAAGAATAAAACTCAGAACCTCTCTGCGGGTATTTGCATTTGGGAAGAAGAATATTTGTAAAGACCATTGAGGGACCGCAAAATACATAATCTTCAAGAGTAACACCTTCGTAAACTGTAACATTATTTTGAATCTTACAAAAATTTCCAATGACAACATTATTTGCTATGTTTACATTTTGTCCGAGAGTACATTTCTCACCAATCCTGGCTCCGGGCTGTATATGAGAAAAATGCCATATTGAAGTACCGTTTCCTATCTGAACATTCTCATCAATAATGGCTGTCGGATGTACTTTATAATCACTCATTAATTTTAAATTTTAATTAATTCGCTCTGGGCTCTTTCCAGAGTTTCCAGCACTTCGATAGCATTCCTTCCGTCTGAGCGTGGTCGTTTGTGGTTTGTAATACAATCTATAAAATGCTGCTGCTCTATTTCAAGAGGCGATGTAGAATTAAATTCAAGATTCTCAAAATCCGAATCTCTTTTTACCGGTGTTCCGTTTACTATATCAAATCCTTTTCTGTACAATTTTAATTTATTCTCTTTTAATGTATCCTCAAACACCATCATTGATTTATCACCGATAACAACAAGCCTTTGCTCTTTGAACGGATGGAGCCAGCTTACATAAATGTGCGCGTGAATATTATCATTAAATTTTAAACATGTTAAAGTGGTGTCCTGGATATCTTCCTGTACGAAAATTGCACCTGTCGCCTTTACATCAATAGGAACTCCCCCGATGAAAAATTGAATAACTGAGATATCATGCGGAGCAAAACTCCACAAAATATTTTCCTCCGCTCTTATTGTTCCAAGATTCAAACGGTTGCTGTAAATGTACTGAAGCTTACCGAGCTTATCTTCATCCAGATATTCTTTTATCTTAAGAATCGCAGGATGAAATAACAGTAAATGACCCACCATTAATATCAGATCGTTTTCGTCTGCAATATCATTTAAAATTTTTGCCTCCCCGGAGTTTAATGTGATAGGCTTTTCCACTAAAACATTTTTTCCGGCGAGCAAAAGTTCTTTGCTTATATCAAAGTGCGTCTCTGCAGGAGTTGCCACTATGACTGCTGTTACGGTTTCATCATTTATAATTTCTCTAATATCGGTTGTAAATTTTATCTTATCAGAAACTGCTTTTACCTTCTTTTCGCTGTTGGAGAAATTATCACAACAGTATTTTAATTTATTTCCGAACAGCTTGTAACAAGTTCTTATATGGTTCAACCCCCAATTCCCGCAACCTATTATTGCAATATTGAAATCACTCATTTTCTAATTATTAACTGAAGTTACGCAAAATACTATTTTGACACCAATTGACCACCCCCAAACCCCCTCCTTACTAAGGAGGGGGAAGGGGGAGGTGGTTTTTAATCTCTATATTAATTTTAAGCTTTGTATAATTTCTTACCTTTAAATTTTTTGAATGCATTTCTCGAATCCACAATAATCTTTGCATTGTCAAAAATTAATTTATAATCATAATATGTATGGTCAGTTGAAAGAAGCACAAGGTCATACTTGGAAATATTATTCTTTGTGAGGGCAACGGATTTTTTATTGAATTTATACTTCCTTAACTTCGGAATCGTGGTTACATAATCATCGCTGTAATCCACTATCGCACCTTCATCCTGTAAAAGCTCTATAAGCTTTAGCGATGGTGATTCACGAAGATCATCTATATCTCTTTTGTAAGACAATCCGAGCAGAAGAATTTTCGAGCCTTTTAAACATTTTTTATTCTCATTTAAAGCATGATAAACTTTGCTTACAACATATTCCGGCATTGCTGTATTTATTTCACCTGCAAGCTCTATAAACTTTGTTGATATTTCGTACTCTCTTGCTTTCCATGTTAAATAAAACGGGTCTATGGGTATGCAATGCCCGCCGAGTCCGGGTCCGGGGTAAAACGGTGTAAATCCGAAAGGCTTGGTAGAAGCAGCTTCGATAACCTCCCACACATCTATTCCCATTTTATCAAACACAACTTTAAGTTCATTTACAAGTGCAATGTTGATCGAGCGAAAAATATTTTCAAGCAGCTTTGTTGACTCAGCGGCTTTTGTCGAAGACACCGGAACCACTTTTACAATTACCTTTTCATAAATCAGTGTTCCGATTTCAAGACATTCTTTTGTCACGCCGCCCAAAACTTTTGGGATTGTAGCTGTGGAATATTTTTCATTGTTAGGATCTTCTCTTTCAGGAGAAAAACATAAGTAAAAATCTTTCCCGACCTTAAATCCTTTTTCTTCAAAAATATTAAGAAGAATTTCATCCGTAGTGCCGGGATATGTTGTGCTTTCCAAAGATACAAATTGATCTTTTCGCAGATATTTGCCGATGGTCCTGGCGGTATCAACAACGTAGCTCATATCAGGTTCGCGATTATGATTTAACGGAGTCGGAACACAGATAATAATAGCATCCGCTTTAGGAAGAATCGCAAAATTTGTAGTTGCTGTCAGAGTTTTCTTTTCAACAGCAGATTTTATTTTTTCGGAAGGAATGTGCTTTATGTAAGATTTTTTTTCTTTGAGAATTTTTTTTATTTTGAACTCGTCAAGATCAAAACCAATTACTTTTATTCCTTTGTTTGCAAACTCAAGTGCCAACGGTAAACCAACATATCCTAAGCCAATAATACCAACTGTAAATTTGTTTTCAATTACTTTGTTTTTTAAACTCAAATAATTCCCTTCTATTGATTTTTTTTAATTATTTACAAAGATAATGTAAAGAGTCAATGTAAATTTATAATTAACAAAATGTTTTTAAAATTTTATTTTGAAATTTTACCTGTTACTTTTTTGTCTTCTGATCTTGAATAATAATAGTAATAATTGTAGTAATATCCAAAAGCATTTTTAAATGTGAAATTATTAAACACAACACCCAAAAAGTTTCTGGAATCGAGATGTAAAAGCTTTTCGCAAGTCCTGTAGAAAGCTTCTGCAGGAGTTTTGTTTGCTCTCAACACAAGAATTGTTCCGTCTGTAATCCTGAACAATATCTCTGCATCGGTAACAGAAATATAGGGCGGTGAATCTATGATTATAAAATCATATTTCAGCTTCATCTTTTCAAGAAAATCCTTCATTTGTTTTGATCCTAAAAGCTCTGACGGGTTTGGAGGTATTGTACCGCTTGGTACAACTTCCAGATTTTCCAGTTTTGTTTTTCTGATTATTTCTTCTAATGAAGCATTTGAAAATAAATAATCACTTAAACCCGGATACCTGTCAAAATCAAATATACTGTGTATTCTCGGCTTTCTTAAATCGCAGTCAACCAATAAAACTTTTTTTTCCGTTTGTGCAAGACTGCCTGCCAGGTTTATTGCAATAGTAGTCTTTCCTTCTGAAGGAACGGAGCTCGTGAGAAGAATTGTCCTTATTGGTGTATCATCCAGCTTCGCATATTGTACTCTTGTTCTCAGTGCCTTAAATGCTTCAGAGGAAACAGACTTAGGACTGTCAGCAACAAAGAATTCAATTTTCGTTTTTTTATTTTTTAATTCTTCAATTGAAGGGATCCACGACAAAACACTAATGCCTTTGTTTTCGATTTCATCCGGGCTCTTTACAGAATGATCAAAATAATTTCTTGCAAAAGCAAAACCAACGCTTAGTGCCAGTCCGAGAAAAGCGCCCATAAAAATTATAAAAATACGATTCGGCTTAGATGGCTTTGTTGCCAAAATTCCCGGTGCAATTACCAGGACTGTTCCTAATTTTATTCTTTCGTTAATTTTAGCTTCCTGATATTTTTCTTCGAGAATTAAATACAATTTCTCGGTAGCTTTTCTGTTTCGTTCCAGCTTCGCATATTCAATGCCCTGTGAAGGAAGTTTTGAAAACTTTTCTTCATATCCGGAAAGCATTTTTGAAAGAGTGTTCACTTTTGCTTTATAAGATTCAATTCCTACATTTGCTTCGAGAAGCTTTTGAGAAATAAATCGTCTTTCTTCCGGGGTACTTGAAAATAAGCCTGCCTTTAAAACTTCAACTTTTTCATCTAAAGTTTTTTTTAGCGGCTCGATTTTTTTATTATAATCATTTATTGTTTTCTCTTTGAGTTTTTCATCCTGAGGTATTGATGCTTCAATATCTCTTTTTGATTCCAGCTCTGCAATCTTTGTTTGAATCTCTAAAATATATGTCTCATCTATTTTACTTTTTAAATAATCAAATAATGTGGGGTCAATTAACTTAATCTCAGAACTCAAGCTGTTATATTCCTTTTCTTTTGATGTAAGCTCTATATTGGCAGCATTTTTTTGCGCTTCTAATAGTGAAATGTTCTCGACAAGATTTTTTACCTGTGCATCTAATAAAATTAATCCACCGTTTTTTTGATAAAGTTCAAGGTCATTTTCAGATTCCGCAAGATCTTTAAATTTATTTTCTTTTTCCTCATTCAGATATTTAGTAAGAGTTGTGAGCTCTTCTCTCGACAGATCCAGACTGAAGTCTTGGTAGACTTTTGTATAGAGATTTGCAAGAAGCATGGCTTCATATTTTGACGGACTTTCGGCAACGATATCTACAACATCTATTCCTCTCTTTTGATCAATTTTAATAATGTTTGATAAAATGTCACCCAGATTCAATTTCGATACTAATGCTGAAGTATCATCGGTGCTGTAATTGAAAACGTAATAAAACATATCCTTATCCTGAGAAGCCATGAAAGTATCCAATAAATTTTCAGCAACAAGCTCACGTATTCTATAACTTTTTAAAACCTCTATTTCATTTGAAATATAACGGTCAGTAATAAAATCCTGAAATTCGGGTATCAGACTTGAACTAAGAATACTGCCTTGAGGCCGGTTTATTTTTATTGTTGTCGTTGACTTATATATGTCTTTTGCGTTAATTACGTAAGCAATGGTTATAATTATAACTGTCAGTGTAATAAATATTATTGGAAGTAAATTAGATCTTAAGATTCTAAAAAAATTTTTTGTATTCTCTTTAGAGTCGTTATTGTTATGGATTCCGTTTTTGGAAAGTTGTCCTATACCATTTAAGCTTGGTTTGTTCACTTTTCTAAGATATGAAATTTATAACTAATTTAAAAGTTTTGCTTTATATAAAGTATAGTTTTTCTAAATTTTTATATTTTAGAATTATTTACAAAAGGTTGACTGCTTAAAATATTGAAAGAACATTCCTACCGTTTTCATGGATCAGCACGATTTAACAATTGAAATATTTGGTAATCGGTATAACTTAGTTTAATTTATGAGTAAAAGTCATCAAAGATCAAAGGAATCAATTGTGTAAATAATTTAGATTTAGTAATAAGTACGATTCGGAATGCTTCAAAATTTAAAATATTAACCTTAATTATTTAATATTGCAAACATCAGAGAATAATTATGAAAAGTTTTCATTGGTTATTAGTAAATAAAAAACTAAATAATTTTTTTAAAATTATTTAGTTTATTTGAGCAAATTTTCAAATTTTTCATTCAAAGATAAATTCTTTAATTCATTATTTCAACTTAATAAGTATTGCTTTCAAGGGTCTGATTTTTATAATTTTAATATTTACAGGTGACCGTATATATAATAAAATTTAATTATTTTTTATTTCAAAATTTGAGAGCAGTAGATTTAGAAAGTTCAAAAAACATTAAAATTAATACCAAAATTATCTTTACAGATATCGTTTTCCGGCTTTGATCGGATGATTTTTAAAAACCTGCCTAAAGATGTAATTTGTGTTTTGTTGTTTAAAGTGATATTCAAAATAGCCGTGCTAAATGTTAATTCAGACTTTAATTTAAGATGATTTTTTTTTATGTTAATGTCTAAAAAATTATTTGATCATTTCTAAAAGAGTATTGAATTTTAAATCTTTCAATATATTCATCTTAATTTTTTCCATTACCCCGGCAATTTTGTTTTCTCAATTTGATAAGCAGCAAGTTGGAAATGATAATGCTATTAATCAACAAGGAGGATTTTATAATTACGGTGATAGGAATAAAGTTAATATTGATGTGAATGTTTGGGGTTATGTTAAGTTTCCCGGAAAGTATTTGGTTCCTAAAGGTACAACAATTCTAGATCTTATCTCATACAGCGGAGGTCCGCAAATAGATTCGAAATTAGAGGACATAAGGTTATACCGCCCCAAAAGCGATAGTTTGAACATAAATCAGGATAAAGTATTAGTAATAAATTATAATGACCTTGTTTGGGAGGAAAAGGCAGGGTCGGGGAATAGGATAAACACAGCATTGTTTCCCGGCGACATACTTATATTAACAGGTGAGCCGCGGTTTTTTGCACGGGATAATGTAAATCTTGCTTTAAGTATATCTTCTGTATTGATTTCGCTGGGAATTTTGGTTTTATCGATAATAAGTATTTCAAGATGAAAATTAATAAATTTCTTAAAAAAATTTATGAGTTATGATATTCACGAGAAAAATTGGTATGTATTACAAACAAAGCCAAGAAATGAAAAAATTGTTTTTAAGCAGGTTGAACAAAAAGGCATCGAATCATTTTTACCGGTAGTTGAGAAAATCAGAATCTGGTCTGATAGAAAAAAAAAAATCCAGGTTCCTCTGTTTTCAGGATATGTATTTGTTCATGCAAATGAAGAGGAGAGGATTAAAGCCATTTCAAATACACACGGAGCACTAAGATATATTTTTTATGAGAAACATCCTGCAATTGTGAGAGAAAGGGAGATTGAAATAATCAAACAGGCATTACTTGAGCCCGAGAAAATAAGCATTGAAGATAAAAAAATAAAAAAAGGTGATTCAATTATTGTGACTCACGGTATATTTAAAGGGATGAGAGGATTGGTAAATGAATTCAGGGGAAATTACAAATTGACTATAAATCTTGAAGAGCTTTCTTATTCATTCAGCATAATATTAAATTCAAATGAGGTATCGTCAATTTGACAATTTAAAAAATGAATTGACTAAAGTTTTAAAATTTGGTGCTTGATAGTTTTAATATCCTGTTAATTAAAAATAAATTCTATTGGCTTAAGACTTACAAATGTGGGTCAAATAGCGGAGCTGTAGTTATTTTGAAAATAACGGGTAACCTAAACAAAAATTTTTAAAAAATAAAAAATTCCTTTTGAGTCTAAATCAAATCGAATATACAAGGTGCTTAAAATGAAATTTTTAGTAACAGGAGGAGCCGGGTTCATAGGGTCTAATATAGTCTCTGAATTGCTTAAGCGGGGACACAGTGTAAAAGTATTAGACAATTTTTCTTCCGGAAAAAGAGAAAATTTAAAGAGTTATGAAAAGGACATTGAGCTGATAGAAGGTGATATTAGAAGTTATCACATAGTACAGGAAGCTGTGAAAGGCGTTGAAGTTGTTTTACATCAGGCTGCGCTCCCATCGGTGCCAAGATCTATAAAAGATCCGATAACATCAAATGAGGTAAATGTAAACGGAACTTTGAATATACTGGAATCTTCCGTTGCAGCAAAGGTCAGGAAAGTAGTGTATGCATCTTCATCATCTGTTTACGGAGATAATCCGAAGCTGCCTAAGCATGAAGGTATGCTGCCAAACCCTTTGTCTCCATATGCGGTATCAAAACTGGCGGGTGAAAAATACTGCAGTGTTTTTTCACGGATTTACGGATTGGAAACTATTTCACTTAGGTATTTTAATGTATTCGGACCGAATCAAGATCCATCCTCTCAATACTCGGCAGTAATTCCAAAATTTATAAGAGCAATTTTCAATGATGAGCAGCCGGTCATTTACGGAGATGGAGAACAATCAAGAGATTTTACTTATGTATCGAATATAGTTGAAGCAAATATACTATCATCAACCTCAGATTGTGATTCGGGGATTTCAATGAATTGTGCATGCAGCGGACAGATAACATTAAACGAATTGGTTTTTCATATAAATAAAAATCTCGGGAAGCAGATGAAGCCTATTTATGAAATGCCGAGAGCAGGGGATATTAAACATTCATTTGCAGACATAATGCTTGCAAAAAATAAGCTTAAATATAATCCCGAAGTTGATTTTGAAAATGGATTAAAATTAACAATAAAAAGTTATACCGGTAAGTGATAAATTTTTTTGCCAAAAATTTATTTGGACAGCAATTGAATAATCTCATGCTCTGTACACGAGAAAACTTTTTAGAATGCTGATAACGCTGATTTAGCAAATTTAGCAGATAATTTGTATAACAAAAATGTTTAAAAATATTATTTCTAAACTTTTTTAAAATTAATTTTTATTGATTTTATAAAATTTTTAATCATAAAAAAAATCCGCTATTTTTCAGCTTGATCAGTGTTATCCGTGTTCCATTTTTGTCGTGTAGAGAATCTGATGCCGATAAAATTTTATGACTAAGATATTATTTAGAAATTTCTTATTTTAATTTTTAGAACCTGTTAACATTCTTATTTAATACAAATATTTTTCTAATCATCGGATACAAAATAATTTGAGATTTTATAGTATTTTTCTTTGCTTTCTATTGTTCATTTTAATTAGTACAAACTCTTGTTTCTCACAAAACGACAGTGATAAAATAAAGATTGGCCCTGACGAATTACAAATTTCCAAAGGACCACGTTATTTCAATTTTGCGGATAAAAATAAAGTTAACATAGAAATAATTGTCCTCGGATTAGCTGCAGGTAAATATCTGATACCTCAAGGCACAACGTTATTCGATTTATTGATAATGGTTGGAGGAACGGAGGAACGTACAGTAGATGAAATAAAGATTTTAAGATTTAAATCCGATACTCCGATATTAAAGGCCAATGAAGTTAAGAATTACAATTATTCTGATTTATATGGAAATGACCAGGATATGTTGAGACCTCAAAAAAATCCGATGCTTAAACCGGGCGATATGGTTATTCTTCCACCTCCAAGGGATTCTCAGCAAAGCGTTTTTTATTACATCCGGGAAGTTATGTCATTTATTGTAACGATTGTTTCATTTTATTATCTTATAGATAATCTTATTTACCGAAACAGATTTTAAAATTAAAGTTAAGATTTAAAGATGGCGAAAAACAATTCATATGACGAATTTGATGATAATGAACAGTCTCAGGATAATACACCTTCCAGAGATATTGTTAAAGAATACCTAAACGTCTTACGGCAAAATCTAATACCGATATTAATAATATTGTCGGTCTGCATTATATACACTCTGATATATGTAAACACTGCAACAAATATTTACAGGTCAACAACAAGTGTTAAGCTTGATGGGCCCCAGGGAAATATACTAACAACAAGTTTCGGGGCTGACGGCGGAACATTTGCGAGTGAAAAATATATTTCCGTCCAGATTGCTGTAATGAAAAGTTATGATATACGAGATAAAGTTGCTAAAGCATTGATCGATTCTTTTGATATCGGGAACAGAAATTATAGCATGATCCTCAACCGGGCTTTATTGCCGGAGACAATTGCGGTCTCACAGGAAGTTTTAAGAAGAGATCTCGGCGCTCTGGTTCAGATAGCACCGATAAAAGGTTTAGATGCGATTAGTATTACTTCCGAAGGACCAATAATTGAAGAGGTTCAATATATAACAAAAACTTATGCCGATGTTTATTTAAAATATAACATCGAGTTAAGCAGGTTGGATATTTCAAATGTTAAGAAATTTATTGTAGATGAAAAGGAGAAAAAGTTTAAAGAGCTCAATGATGCAGAAACATCAATCGAAAACTTTCAGAAAAATACAGGCTATATTTCTATCAGTTCGCAAACGGGTGCTTTAGTTAGTAATATAGCTCAGTATGAAACAAACATAAAGTCGAACGAAATTGAAATAAAGATAAGAGAAAACACACTCGCCTCCCTAAAGAGTGAGTTTGACCAGATGGATCCCAAGCTATATGACTTTATTAATGCACAAATAAATCAAACAGTTCTCACCGCTCTTCAAAGTCAGGTAACTAATTTGGAAGTTCAAAGAGAATTAGAGCTTGCTTTAATTAAAGATGATGCTGTAAGAGAAAAAACAAGACAAAGTTTTGATAGAAAGCTTGAAAGCCTGCGGGGAAAATTACAAAGCCAAATCGAAATTTTAAGATCCGGAATTGAAGCAGTTACACCTTCTGAAAAGAAAGCACTTAATGCTGATATATTTAAAGCGACACTGGAAATTAAAGAGATGAAGCTAAAAAATAATACTTACCAACAGCTTATAAAAGAGGCGCAGTCCGATTTAACCAATCTCCCTGAAAAAATGGGAGAACTTGTAAGGCTTGAAAGAGACAAGAGTTCAGCTGAAAAATTATATACAATGCTTGAGCAAAAATTTCAGGAAGCCACTATTAATGAGAGGGCAAGAGTTGGAAATGCTTCGATTCTTGATCTCGGATTGGATAATAATTTACCGGTCGCTCCCGACCGGCCTAAAATAATTTTATATGGTGTTTTGGTCGGATTAGGACTAGGTTTAGCGTTTGCATTTGTAAGAAATTATCTTGATAAATCAATAAAATCTCCCGATGAACTTGAAAGCAAAGGTGCGAGTGTTTTATCATGGATACCAAGAATAGACTCCATTAGTAAAAACGGAGTATCGTCACCCGAGTTTATAGTCGGAAATAAATCCAATTCCGCTGCCTCTGAAGCGTTCAAAGCGTTGCGAACAAGAATCCAGTTTTCAAAATTAGAGTCAGAACAATTAAAAACAATCTTAGTAACAAGCTCAATTCCCATCGAAGGAAAAACGATAGTCGCAGCTAATCTTGCGGGTAGCTTTGCTCAGGCAGGAAAAAAGGTTTTAATAATGGATTGCGACTTGAGAAAGCCAAGAGTTCACAATATATTTGAATCGGATAAATTTCCGGGATTAAGTGATTATTTATTTACGAATGTAACATTGGAGGATATAACCAAAAGAACTCCTATGGATAATTTATATTATATTTCAAGCGGTACTATTCCGCCGAATCCTTCCGAGCTTTTGGGTTCTGTTCAAATGAAACAATTTATGAATAAGCTAAAGGATATTTATGACATCGTAATAGTTGACTCTCCGCCTTTTATAACGGTTACTGATTCGGAAATTCTTTACAATATTACTGACGGTACTATTCTGGTATGCCAGGCAAATAAAACCCCGGCAGAAGCATTTTGGAAAACTTATGACCGATTGAGCAAAAAATATCCTCATCACTTGCTTGGCTGCGTTTTAAATAACTTCAACTTCAAAAGTTCATACGGATACTATTATAATTATTATTATTATTATTCACAGCCCGAAACTAACAAGAAGATTTTGAAGTAAAATTTTTTTCTGCAATTTTTATTGTATTTGATTTTACTCATTAAGACTTATTTTAGAAAAAATTTTAAAATCTTTACTTCTTAACTGTTTCAGAAAATCTCTTTACATTCCATTTAAAATACATTATTAAATAAATCATAATTGAATGAGTAAACGTTCTCCGGAAACAGAATGGACATTGGAGATAAAACCTGTCTCGGGATGGTTTAATTTTCATTTTAAGGATGTATGGAGATACAGAGACCTGCTCTTTATGTTTGTAAGAAGAGATTTTGTTTCAGTATATAAACAAACTATTCTCGGACCATTTTGGTTTTTTGTACAGCCAATACTAACAACTATTACATTTACTATAGTCTTTGGAAACATTGCAAAAATACCTACCAACGGATTACCGCCTTCACTTTTTTATTTGTCAGGCTTAGTTTGCTGGGGATATTTTGCCGATTGCCTTACACGTACTTCTTCGACTTTTATTAACAATGCAAATATATTCGGCAAGGTTTATTTTCCAAGACTTGTCAGTCCATTGTCAAATATTATTTCCCTCCTGATGAAGTTCGGAATACAAATGCTTCTTCTGATATGTTTTATTGTTTATTTTAAAATTGAAGGTGCAGACATTCATCCCAATATTTACATGTTATTAACCCCTTACCTAATATTACTCATGGCAGGGCTTGGTTTGGGTTTTGGAATTATTGTTTCGTCATTAACTACAAAATACAGGGATCTTACTTTTTTAGTTGGTTTTGGAGTTCAGCTCTTGATGTACGCAACTCCTGTCATATTACCGCTGTCTTTGATTCCGGAAAAATATAAATGGATAGTTTTAGCTAATCCAATGACTTCAATAATTGAAACATTCCGTTATGCTTATCTGGGATCAGGTGATTTTAGTGTTGGTAATTTACTTTACACTACTATTTTTACAATAATCATTTTGTCAATTGGTATAATTGTATTCAACAGGGTTGAAAAAACTTTTATGGATACGGTTTAATTTTTTTTTAAAAATGAGCGAAGTAATTAAAGTTGATAATCTTTCCAAAATATACCGCCTTGGCTTAATCGGCACAAGAACAATTGCCGAAGATATTAATCGTTTGTGGGCAAGGGTTACGGGGAAGGAAGACCCATATCTTAAAATCGGTGAAACAAATATCAGATCAACAAAGGGTAAAACTGAATTTGTGTGGGCTTTAAAGAATATAAACTTTGAAGTAAAGCGAGGGGAGCGCATCGGAATAATCGGAAAAAATGGTGCGGGAAAATCAACTCTTTTAAAAATATTATCACGCGTAGCAAGTCCAACAAAGGGATCTGTAAGGGTAAAGGGGAGAGTTGCAAGTTTGCTTGAAGTCGGAACCGGTTTTCATCCCGAATTGTCCGGCAGGGATAATATTTTTTTGAATGGTGCGATACTTGGAATGACACAGAGAGAAATCAAAAGCAGATTTGACAGCATAGTTGATTTCTCCGGAGTAGAAAGATATATAGATACACCTGTAAAACGATATTCTTCCGGAATGTATGTACGGTTGGCCTTTGCAGTTGCAGCACATCTTGAGCCTGAGATTTTAATAGTTGATGAAGTACTTGCAGTAGGAGATACGGAATTTCAGAAGAAATGCCTTGGAAAAATGCATGAAGTATCGGAGAATGAAGGAAGAACAGTTTTATTTGTTAGCCATAATTTGCAAGCAATTAAAAATCTCTGTCCAAAAGCCGTGATACTAAATAACGGGGAGTTATTCGCAAGCGGTCCTACGGAAGAAGCATTACAACAATATAATGAACTGATTAGAGACGTTAGGATTGATTCCAATACCGAGATAGACAACAACATAAACCGGAGAGGTAAAGGGGCGATCAGATTTACCGGTATAGAAGTGCACGATATTAACGGAAATAAAAGAAACCGTTTTGAGCTTGGAGAAAAAGTGAGATTCAAAATTTCTTACGCAGTTTATAAAGAAATACAAGATCTCACAATTACTATTGGACTCTTATCGGGTCTATCAAAAGAATGTTTGCTATCATCTCATTATGAAATTACAAACAATAAAATGATGCCCGGAGACACGGGTGAAGTTATGGTGGAATTTAGCTCCATTTATATAAAGCCGGGTGAGTACCCGTTATACTTTGAATTAATAGATTCTAAACACGATCCACATACTAAAGATGTAATTGATGATCTGACCGCTCCACTGGTAATAACCCGCGGAGACAATATTAAATACCCGGAGTTTAATCCTTTGAAACCATCGGGTTTTTTTGCTACGCCAAGCAAGCTCCTTGTAAATGAAATTCATAGTAAAAATGTTTTAAGCAAAGCATTGTAATTTAAATTAAATTACTTTTATTCCATCTGCTGTAAGCAAATTTTATTCAATATTAAAAATTAAAACTACAATAAGAAGATTTCCAAATTCAGCAGATAAAAATTTAGCAATTGGATTTTGTACATCATAAATCAGCAGAAATATTTTTTTCAGAAATGAGCCGGGTAAAATTCCAGAATCATGGATAAAGTTGAAATCAGCAGACAAAACAAAAAACAAGCTTGCAAGTCTCAGTCATAATAACCTGTCATAACTATGCGCGTTACCTCTCACGGTCAATAAGAAGCGTAATCAATCAAACGGTTGAAAGCAAAGAATTTGAAATAATCGTTGTCGATGACGCAAGCACTGATAAAACTCAGAGTGTAATGGAAACTTACTCTGGCAAGATAAAGCCCGTAATTTTAAAAAAAAACGTTGGCCTGGCAGCTGCCCGCAACGAAGGAATAAAAGCTGCCCTAGGAAGATTTGTTGTAAATCTGGATGCCGATGATTACATGGATGAAAATTTAATTTATTTTCAAACGATGTTTTTAAATGCCAACCCTACCTGGGATGCAGTATCGTGTGATTATTATATCGTCGATGAAAATGAAAAACATATCTCCAGAATTTCCGGAGTTGAGAATCCCATTGCATGCGGTGTAATGTTCAGAACAGATTTGCTTTTTGAAATCGGTTTATATGATGAAAATTTTAAGATGAGAGAAGAAGAAGATCTGAGAATCAGGTTTGAAAAAAAACATAATATTCATAACCTTGAGCTTCCTTTATACAGATACCGAAAGCATGATACGAATATGACAAACAATAAAAAGGCAATGGCAAAATATAAAAAATTTCTCAAGTCAAAGCATATTGATAAATAATTTACATTGTTTTTAGCTTGAGCAATATAGCTTTTGTAGCTGCACGCATGGGATCTGAAAGGATGCCAGGAAAAGTTTTAAAGCAACTTGCAGGTATCCCTTCCTTAGTTCACATTTTTAATATTCTCAAGGAGACAAAAAAAATAGATGGATTTATAGTTTTAACAACAGTGCTTCGGGAAGATGATATCATCTGCGATGTATGTGAAAAACACTCGGTTAAATTTTTTCGGGGATCGGTGAATGATGTTTTGGATAGATTCAAAGTTGCTGCTGAGCTGCTGAAGCCGGAAAGATTAATCCGTGTTACGGGTGACGATCCTCTGATGGATCCCGAAATAATAGATAGAGTTATAGATGAGCATTGTAAAGGTGAATATGATTATACTTCGAATATAGTGGACAGAACTTATCCCAGGGGAATGGATACAGAAGTTATTGAATATGATGCACTCGAAAAAAGCTGGAGAAGCACTTCTGATAATGATGATAAAGAACACGTTACTCTTTACATAAGAAGACATCCCGAGCTGTTCAAAATTCACAGTGTTAAAAAGGAGGGCACGCCGCTTGATCATTTAAGATTGTGTCTGGATACCGAAGAGGATTTAAAATTAATCTCCGAGATTTATAATAATATTTACCTTAACCGGCCAATCAGGCTTGCTGAAGTGATTGAGTTTCTTGATAAAAATCCCGGATTAAAAAAAATCAATTCAAACATACAACAGAAGTGTGTGAAAGGGAAAATATTCTGACAATAAATTTTCTATAAGTAACCCACGATGGCTGACTATATCTTTTTAGCTTTGCTGTCAATATTAAAACATTCAATTTAAAAAAGTAAGATGATTGAACTACCTGATTTTTCCAAAACATACGATTACGAAAATTATTTTTACTGGACTTGTGTCAACCAGAGAATAGACAAGTTTATTGCCCATTATGAGCTTTATAAAATGTCAAAGGATGTTGAAGGAGCTATTGTGGAATGCGGTGTATTTAAAGGAGCTTCACTGATAAGGTTTGCGACCTTCCGGCATTTACTTTCAAATCCTGATACAAAAAAAATTATTGGATTTGATTCATTTGCAGACTTCCCTCAATCGGATTTTGAACCAGATAAAAAAATGCGGGACAAATTTGTAGATGAGTCCGGCGGGCGAAGTATCTCCATCGAACAATTGTTGCATGTATTAAAATTTAAAGATTGTGATAAAAATATTGAGCTTGTAGCTGGTGATATAACCGAAACAATTCCGGAATACATTAAAAAAAATCCCGAACTGAAAATTTCACTTTTAAATCTTGATGTCGATATATACGAGCCCTCAGTAACAATTCTTGAACATCTTTACCCGCGTTTACAAACAGGCGGAATTCTCATATTGGATGACTACAACGTTTACCCCGGAGAAACGAAAGCAGTTGATGAGTATTTTAAAAATAAAAAAGTAAATATAAAAAAATTTTCACTTAACAAGGCACCAAGTTATCTTGTAAAAAAATAGATAATTAAACTCTCGAGTTTAAAATTTTTTTCTTACTAAATTTTTTTATTAGGATTTAAATTTACACTGGTTGCCGTGAAAAAAACTTTAAAATATTAAACAGTCAATTTGAATAATTTAATCAATGAATTAATTAATTGACCTTTCTGATCTGTGGTCTCGGCTCTATTGGAAAAAGACATTTAAGAATTTTGAAAGGACTGGGAAGGCATAAATTTATTGCGCTTCGCTCCGGAAATTCCAAAGCAGATTCTTCTGAAAAAGCAGATGAAGAAATTACAAACCTCAAGGATATTTCCGGATATAAAATTGACGGTGCATTAATTACAAATCCAACTTCACTTCATATAACAACAGCAATAGAAATTGCGAAGTATGGAATTCCTCTTTTTATTGAAAAGCCCCTAAGTAAAAATTTAGTTAATATCATTGAATTGAAAAATTTAGTGGCTGAAAAAAAATTTCCGGTTCTATTAGGATATAATCTAATTTATCATCCCGGAATCCAATCGATAAAGAAATGTATCAGTGAAAAAAAAATAGGAAAAGTTGTTTCAGCCCGGGCACAGTTCGGAACGTACATGCCGGACTGGCACAAGAATGAAGATTACAAAAAATCTTATGCTGCTAATGCGTCGATGGGCGGAGGTGTAGTGCTGACTTCAATTCATGAGCAGAATTATCTTACAGAAATGTTTGGAAAAGTCACCGATGTGAAAGCAATGGAATTGGGCGGGAGCTCGATTGGCATCGAGGTTGAAGAGGGTATCGAAATATTGATGAAGCATTCGAGCGGCGTTGTTTCGAATATTCATTTAAATTTTTTTCAAAAACCATATTATAGAAATTGTGAAGTGATAGGAACCGAAGGCACCATATACTGGGACTTTATGAAACCTGAAATTAAAATTTTGTTCAAAGATAAAACGGAAGTTATAAAATTAGGAAAGGGTCCTATTGAATTGCTTGATGAAAGTTATTCAAATCAGATGAAACACTTTATAGATGTGATTGAAAAAAAAGACGAACCGAAAATTTCCCTCATCAAAGGGATAGAAGATATGGAAGTTGCCTTAAAAATACTAAAGGAAATCGGAAGAAATTACAACTAAAAATTATATGGAATTAAGAACAACTAATCCTGAAGAAATAAATTTTAAAGATAAATTCAATTTGGATGGTAAAGTAATAATTATCTCCGGCGGAATGGGGTTGATAGGCAGGGCATTCGCAGAAGCATCGGCGCAATTTGGAGCCAATGTAGTAGTAGCTGACAGGGAAGTCGCTGACCCAATCACGCATGCTGATAATTTGAGCAAAAGATTTAACAGGAAGATGTTAGGAGTTTCAATAGATGTTGCAAAGAGAGAAGAAGTTGAGGAATTAAAAAAAAATGTTTTGGATAAATTTGAAAAGGTTGATGGATTAGTAAATTGTCACCAAAACAAAACGGCGAAATTTTTTGCAAAGTTCGAAGAGTATGAAGATGAAGACTGGGATGCAGTTGTTGAAACAAATTTAAAAGGGACCTATCTTACATGTCAAATAATAGGAAGTTATATGGCAAAGATGGGAAGCGGTTCGATCATAAATATGCCTTCGACTTATTCTGTAGTTGCTCCGAATCAAAATTTATATAAAGGGACGAGCCTCGGCTGCCCTGCAGCTTATTCAGCATCAAAGGGAGGTGTAATGGCATTGTCACAGTATCTTTCGACTTACTGGGCAGATAAAGGGGTTCGGGTAAATCAAATTACTCCGCATGGAGTATGGAATAATCACGAAGAGGCATTTGAAAAAAATTTTTCTAACTTTTCTCCTCTAAAAAGAATGAGCTATAATCACGAAGTTGCAGGTGCATTAATTTTTCTCTTATCAGATGCATCCAGCTATATAACCGGAGATAATATCAGAGTGGATGGCGGCTGGACAGCGTGGTAACTTTTAATTACAAATTACAAATTACAAATTACAAATTAGTTAGGTTTGCAATTTTTTTGAACAAATTTATATGAACATTCTTGACATATTTAAAAATTACAATCCGGGTATAATTACCAGCCCTTACGTCATAGCCGAAGCCGGTGTGAATCATGAAGGAAGTATGGAATTAGCCAAGCGGCTGATAGATGAAGCGGCGCACGGCGGAGCACACGCAATAAAATTTCAAACTTATAAAGCCGAGACATTAACGATAAAAGACAGCCCGTCTTACTGGGACACCGGTCTGGAGAAGACTAAAAATCAGTTCGATTTATTTAAGAAATACGATAAGTTCTGGAAAAAAGAATACGAAGATCTGAAATCAGTTTGCGATAGGATGGGGATTGAATTTTTATCTACACCCTTTGATATCAAATCGGCAGATTTTTTAAATGACTTAATGCCGGTTTTTAAAATCTCATCTTCGGATATTACAAATTTCCCTTTCATCAAACACATTTGTAAATTCGGAAAACCTATATTGTTGTCTACAGGTGCATCGACAGTCCATGAAATTCAGGAGACTGTTGAATTAATTGACAAGTTTGGAAACCAGTTATGCCTGCTTCACTGTATATTAAATTATCCTACATTAGATGAAAATGCAAACCTCGGAATGATACTGGATCAAAAAATAAAATTTCCTCATGCTGTTCCGGGCTATTCGGACCACACACTTCCCGGGACGATGGAAGTTTTAAAAATTGCTGCTCTTTTGGGTGCGGTAATTTTAGAAAAACATTTTACCTTCGATAAAGCTTTGCCGGGAAACGATCACTATCATGCGATGGACAAAGATGATTTGAAATATTTTTTAAAAGATATGGATAAAGTTTTCAAGATCATAGGAGTGTTTCAAAAAAAGCCTTTGCCAACTGAAGAAGTTTCTATACGAAATGCCAGAAGAAGTCTTGTAACAAAAAAAAAGATCAAAGCAGGTGAAATATTAAGTCTTGAAAATTTGACATGGAAACGACCCGGAGCAGGGATCAGTCCTAAATTTATCGATGATGTAATTGAAAAAAAAGCTTTGGTGGATATTGAAGAAGATACAGTTTTAAAATGGGATATGATTGAACTGTAAATTGTTTTACAAGATGAAAAAAATCAAAGTCATGTCTACCTTGAAATGAACAGAGTAGCGGAGTATACAAAGTTAAATAATTATTTATATAAAAATTGTCGGATTTGGCATTTGCCAATTACTTCAATAAAAAAGCCGTCAAAAATTCTAAAAGATAAATAATACCGATATCTTACCCGGAATTATCAAAAATAACGACAACAAAAGATAATGATTGTATAAAAAAATTGGAAGTATTTAAAAAAATACCGAAAACAAAGACAGAATATTTTCTGATAGTATTTTTAGTAAGCCTGGTTCTTCCATTCTTAATCTTACATTATTTTAATAATCCTAATGCTGAAGATTTTGTATATGGAGAAGAAGCAAAACGGGCAGGTTTTATAAATTACATTCAGGTTTTGTATAAATATTGGGGAGGCAGGTATTTCACATACATTTTTTTAAGTATAACACCTTTGACATTCAAATCGATGATGGGTTATAAAGTTTTTACTTTATTCATCATGTTGTTATTTTATTTTATTCTTTATTTATTCATTTCGCAAGTGGCAGGGAAGAGCTTGACTATTAAAGAAAAAATTATTCTTTCACTATCAATATTTTCTATATATTTGTACGGAATACCCTCAGTATCCGAGGGATTTTACTGGTATGCGTCATTGGTCGGTTATCTTATTGCTATCATTTTAATCTTAATATTTTCTATTTTTTATATTCGTTTGAGTGAAACAACAAATTTACAAAAAAAGATTTTTTATACTGCAGTCTCCTGTCTCACGATTATAGCTATTGCAGGCTCTGTTGAACTGGCAGCAGCGTTAATTGTAGTTTTAATTGTCTTTTTAATTATTAAATGTTTTTTGCTTGAAAAAAAAATTGAATGGTCTTTATTAATTATTGCTTTAGTCACAGTCATAGCAGTGTATATATCATTTTCAGCACCTGGAAATTTTTCCAGAGCCAAAGGGTATGAAGAGAATCATAATTTTTTTTCTTCTGTTTATTCATCAGTTACATTTATTATAGAAAAGTCATTTTCATGGACTTTTAATTCCCCCCTTTTGCCGTTAACGTTATTATTAATCCCAATTTTTTTAAAGATAATTAAGAGAGGTTCAAGCTCGAATATATTTTCCATAAATCCTATATTTGCTTTTCTTATCAGCTTTATTTTTTTTTTCTCAAACATATTTGTAATATTCTGGAGCATGGGAATTTATCCTTATCCCAGGATTATAAATTTTATTTACTTGGTGTTCCTTATGGGATGGTTTTATAATACAGCGGTTTTAACTTTTTACATTAACAAGAAATTTGAAATCAGAGCTGAAAGATCATACAGGTATGCATATGTAATTGCAGTTATATTAATTGCATTTTTTTTGATTAGAGAAAATAATATAAAAACCGCTTATTCCGACTTGTTGGGAGGAGCTGCTAATCAATATAATAATGAAATGAAAGCAAGATATGATTATATTTCGCAATGCACCTCGGATAGCTGTGAAGTTGACAGTATCAAAAATATTCCGGGGTCATTTTATTTTGTTGATAACGCAGCCGACCCTAATCAATTTGTTAATCACGGTTATGAGCTTTACTTTAATAAAAAATCAATCTCTCTGAAAAAAAACAGTGATGAAAAAAAACAATAAGTTTATTTTAAACTCTGAATTATTGCAGATCGTTTATGTGAGTGTTGAATATTGTTATTAAGTATTTTAAGATAAGATATAAACTAATCATCTTCTAAACCGTGAAATTTTATAAACATATTTCTGAAGCGAAAGCAGAAAGTCTTCAGATCGGATTTTTAATATTAATGATTCTGCCGTTACTGATCTTATATTTTTTTAATCATCCGACAACCGAAGATTTTTATTTTACGGAAACTGCAAGAGAACTGGGTTTTATTGATGCTCAAAGATTTTTTTTAAAATTTTGGGGAGGCAGATTTACATATTTTGCATTAATAAGTATAAACCCTCTGTTGTTCAAATCCATTGCAGGATATAATGTTTTACTTTTTTTGATAATGATTTCATTCTTCTTAATTTTATTTTTGTTCATTTATCAGTTGACAAAAAACAGTCTGACATTTAAAGAAAAATTGTTGTTTTCATTATCTGTTTTTTTTTTATATCTATATAGCATGCCATCAATTTCACAGGGATTTTATTGTCTGGGTTTTTCATATGTTTACCATCTGGGTATACTTTTAATATTAGTATTTTTTATTTCATATATTCAATTAAGTATTGCCGTTAAGCTGTCTCAAAAAATTTTTTATTCTGCAATCTGCTGTCTTACGGCAATAGCAGCAGCCGGCTGCAATGAACTTTCTGCGGCGATTTTTTTGATGACACTTCTTTTATTATTGTTAAAAAGTATCATTGATAAAAAAATAAACTACTCACTGTTATTCTTCGTCGTAATTACTTCAATAACAGTGTATATTGCATTTACTGCACCGGGTAATTCCAATAGGATGGAAGAATATCCGGATAGTCACCGATTTTTATTTTCAATTTATAATTCAGGTACATTTCTTTTACATCAATTGATTGTATGGACGTTCAATTCTCCTCTATTAGCATTCACGTTTTTATTAATCCCAATCTTTATAAAAATTATAGAAAAAAGTAAAACTTTTACTGATAGATTTTCAATTAACCCTTTTAATTCCATAATTATATTACTTGCTTTTGTTTACTCCGGCATATTCATTATGATGTGGAGTGTGGGTATTCCACCTTACCTCAGAATTTTGAATGTTCTGTATTTTTTGTTCCTTCTCGGATGGTTTTATAATATGATCGTTTTATTTCGTTACCTTGACCGGAAATTTAATATTAGTAATTTAAAATATCCTAAGTATTTAAATGCAATTGCTTATATAATAATTATATTTTTTTTAATAAAAGAAAATAATATCACGACTGCTTATTCGGATTTATTGAGTGGTGCTGCTAAAAAATTCAGTAACATTATGGACGAAAGATATAATTATATATTAACAGACAATTCGGACACCTGTAAAATTGACAGTATAGATTACGTACCAAAAACATTTTTTTTTATGGATATAAATTATGAGCCCAAGTCGGTTTATAATAAAGGATATTCTCAGTATTTTAATAAAAAATCTGTAATTCTAAAAAAGACAGAAAATTAAAATAGACAGATACCCGGTATTTTGTTACAAAAAATATTAGTTTGACTAAGAAACAAAAAATAGTTGCGTCAATAGAAGCGAGAATGAATGCAAGCCGTTTACCAGGCAAAGTGTTAATGGAGATTGGTGGAAAACCGGTTTTACAAATTTTAACAGAGCGTCTTGCAAAATCCAAATATATAGATGAAATTATTAT
Organism: Bacteroidota bacterium; assembly: GCA_030855105.1. Classification (GTDB taxonomy): domain Bacteria; phylum Bacteroidota; class Ignavibacteria; order Tepidaquicellales; family Tepidaquicellaceae; genus JAGPCH01. The sequence goes on from JALYRX010000004.1 coordinate 116,380, forward strand.
AGCAACCACAACCAACCCTCTTGATGAAAAAATATATGAGCTCGGTAAAAAACTGGGTATTCAAACCTTCAGAGGAAGTGAAGATGATGTACTCGGAAGAGTAACGGGTGCTGTCGGGTCAGCCGGAGGTGATATCATTGTTGAGCTGACAGGTGATTGTCCTTTGATGGATGCGGAAGTTATTGATTATGTAATTGATGAATACTTAAACAATCAGGCTGATTATGATTATGTCACAAACATTGGCTATGTAAGAAATGAAGTTCGGGAAATACCGTTAGGAATGGATGTAAGAGTTTTTACTTTTAAAGATTTGAAGCATATCAGCGAAATTACAGATGATCCTGAAGACCGGGAACACGTTTCACTTTATTTTTTCAGGGCAGGTAAAGATAAATATAAACTTCATAACGTTACGACTCCTGATAAATGGAAACGCGATTACAAACCACGCCTCTGTCTGGATACGGAAGAAGATTATGAAGTGATAAAAATTATTTATGAATCGTTAACCAGCAGCAAAGAAAGTTTTAATCTTGCCGACATTCTAAATTTTTTGGATAAGAATAGAGCTTTAGTTGCGGTGAATTCCGGGGTGGTTCAAAAGACTGTATCAAATCTTTGAATAAATACAAAGTCTGTATAATAGGCTGCGGAGATATCGGATTTCTTTTTGATTACGATAAAAAAATTGAAGGTGCATTAACTCATTTCAAGGCGTTCAGTGATTCGGAAAATTTTGAAGTTTGCGCTGTAGGAGAAAAGAAAAATGAAATCCGTTGCTTAATAAAGGATAATTATAAAACTGCGGTATACGATGACTATGAAAAAATGTGTGAGGAAATTAAACCGGATGTTATTGTAATTGCGTCAAACGATGAATCACATTTTGAAATGTTAAACAAAGTATTAAAGTATAAACCAAAATTAGTTTTTTGTGAAAAGCCGCTTGCACTTAAATTTGAAGAAGTAAAAAAAATTTCTGAGCTATATGATAAAGCTAAAGTTCCATTGCAGGTTAATTTTACAAGAAGATTCCTTGATGAATTTAAAGATATAGATGATATTGTAAGAAATAAAAAAATCGGAGAAATTGAATCGGCTACATTTTATTATTCAAGAGGATTGATTCATAACGCTTCTCACTATCTTGATCTTGTATTGTGGTATTTCGGACCACCTGAAAATGTCTTAAGCATTTCATCTAAGGAAGGAATAAGTAAAGAAGATAACACTGTAAGTTTTAATTTGTCTTATGCGAAAGGTCCTGAGATCAGGTTTATAGGATTAAATCCGACAAAGCTTTCATTTGGAGAAATTGATTTTGCCGGGACAGCCGGAAGAGTCAAAGTGAATTACAAGAGTGAAGTTGAAAGATACAAAGTAATTGAAAATAAAATGTTTAAAGGATATTCATCTTATGAAATGTATGAATGCAAAGAGATACAGTTTACCAAAGCATTGCCGAATGCAGTTGAAAATATTTACAGGGCTTTAAAAAATAATGATGATCTTAAGTCACCAGCAAATAACTCATTAAAAATTTTTGAATTAATAAACAGAATAAAGGAAAAACCATCATGGCAAAATTAGCATTACTAGGCGGAACGCCGGTGCGGACAAAACTTTTTTCTCAAAGCAATACAATAGGCGAAGAAGAGAAACAAGCCGTAATGAAAGTACTTGATTCGGGAAACCTGTCACAATTTGTCGGATACTGGAACAGGGATTTTTATGGTGGTCCGATGGTGAGACAATTTGAGAAAGAATGGGCTGAAGCAATCGGAGTAAAACATTGCATTTCCGTTAACTCAAATACGTCGGGATTATTTGCATGCATTGGTGCATGTGATATTGGTCCCGGAGATGAAGTAATAGTATCTCCTTACACAATGACTGCAGGTGCTATAGCTCCTTTGATATACGGAGCCGTTCCGGTTTTTGCTGATATTGATGAAGATACTTTTTGTCTCGACCCAAAAAGCATTGAAGCAAATGTAACTCCAAGGACAAAGGCAATTTTAGTAGTTCATATAGGGGGTCATCCAACCGATATGGATGAAGTAATGGTAATTGCAAAAAAATATAATTTGAAAGTAATAGAAGACTGTGCCCAGTCACCAATGTCAATTTATAAAGGTAGTAATGTCGGAACGATCGGAGATGTAGGAGTATTCAGCTTGAATTATCACAAACATATTCACACTGGTGAGGGAGGAATGATAACGACAAATGATCCGAAGATTGCAGAGAAGCTTGAGCTTATAAGAAATCACGGAGAAGCAGTTGTCGAAGGAAAAAAAGTTCAGGATATGTGGAACACACAGGGCTTCAATTACAGAATGACAGAGATGGAAGCAGCAGTTGGTATCGAACAATTGAAAAAGCTTCCGGATTTATTAGAGAAAAGAATTTCAAATGCAAATTATTTATCGAAGACATTAGGAGAGCTGCCCGGGATTATTGCGCCGGTTGTTAAAGAAGGATGTAAGCATGTTTATTATGTTCAGATGTTTAAATTTAAAAAAGACATTGTAGGTGTGAATAGAAATATTTTTGTTGATGCAATAAAAGCGGAGCTTCCGTCAATGAAATTAAGAGAAACAACACCTATCATTGGTTCCGGTTTTGCTCCTCCGATATATCTGCAGCCGATCTATCAACAAAGAATCCATAAATGTTCTTTCAATTGTCCGAGATATGACGGAAATGTTTCCTATGAAAAAGGATTGTGCCCGGTAACGGAGAGAATGCATTATGAAGAAGTATTTACACATGAATATATGAGACCGAGCTTTTCAAAAAAGGACCTCGAAGATATTATTAATGCTTATGCAAAAGTTTATGAAAATGTTGATGAGTTGAAAGAGTACGAATCAAAGAATATGGCTTTAGCTTAGGATGAGAAAGAAAGTTTTGATTGCATTCTATGATCCGGGCGGCGGACTGGCAGTAAGTTCGTTAATAGACAGGTTAAAAAAAGAAATTTTTTTAGAGCTAAAAATTTATACGGGAACTTTAAGCGAAAATTTTGTAAGTTCTTTTCAATTCAAAAAATTAAATTCCAGGATTAGTAATAACGAAGCAAGGAAAATATTTGAAGAAGTTTCCCCGGATATTTTGGTTACAGGTACGGGAGGAGGAAATTCGGAGCAGCAGCTAAGAAACTTTGCATGTAAAAAAAATTTAAAAAGCGTTGTTATTATGGATTTCTGGAAAGATTATAAGAGAAGGTGGTTGTATGCTTCATATCCAATTGAAATGATGAATGATAAAGTCTGTGTGATGGATGAATTAGTAAAAGAAGAAATGGTTGAAGACGGTTTTCCTGAGAAAAATTTAATTGTAACCGGTCACCCTTATCTTGATAAAATTTTTTATTCTAATAAAAAATATGTAACAAAAAATAAACCGTTAAAGAATCATTATCTGTTTCTTTCGCAGCCACTTCTTCAAATCGGCATAAAAAACTATAAAATTCACCCGCTTAAAGTTTTATTGGAAGTTCTGGGAAAATTATCCAAAGCAGATAATGAGAAAATTTCATTAACAGTCAGGCTTCATCCTTCGGAGAGGTTGACTGTGGAATTAAGTAATTTAGTAAATCAATTTAATTGCGAAGGATTGAAAGTTAAGTTTGCAAATGAAAAAAGTAAATTAAAAGATTTGATTGAAAGATCTGAAGCAATTATCGGGTATAATACAATTGCCATGTTTGAAGCCAGAGCACTGAATAAAAGAACAATAAGTCTGAATGTAGTCCCTGTTAAAAAATCATTAGACAATGCAATGCATTCAGCTGGAATTGAAATTGCGGACATGAACAGGAGAAATAGTTTGGATGATTTAATTAAACGGAATTATGTTAAAAAATCTTCGCGTATTCATAAAGGCGGAATAGAAAATTGCGCTCAGGTAATATTAAGTGAGCTTAGTGTAAATTAGAAATATATTAAGTGAAAAATCCATTTCTTATTGGCAAAAATATATATCTATCTCCATTGACTAAAGAAGATATTTCAGATGATTATGTAAGCTGGCTTAATGATAGTGAAGTTTGTGAAGGTAATTCTCATGCAACGTTTCCAAATAATTATTCCAAGACTTATTCATATGTCGAATCGATTGAAAATAGCAAAACTGAAATTGTTTTTACTATTAGATGGAAGAAAAATGATATTCATATCGGTATTGCTTCACTGCAAAGGATAGATTATTTAAACAGATCGGGAGAAATTACTATGATTATAGGAGATAAAAAATACTGGAACAAAGGCGTGGGAACAGAAGCACTCGGGCTTTTAATTGATTATGGGTTCCAAAGATTAAACCTAAACCGAATTTCCTGCGGCACACTTGTCACTAACAAAGGGGGTATTCGGATTTGTGAGAATAATAAAATGAAAATGGAAGTTTTAATCAGGGAAGGTATTTTTAAGAATGGAAAATATCTGGATGCAATTATGTATTCTATATTATTAAAAGATTATAAAAAGAAAAAAGATTATAAAAAGAAAAATAAAGAAAAGGATTAGAGAATGAAAGATCCGAATTACGGAAAACCTCAGATGGAAGGTATTCAATATTGTATCAGGTGCTGTATCCCGGCTACTCAGGAACTCGTTAAATTTGATGAGATGGGAATCTGCCAGGCCTGCCAGTCTTCAGAACAAAAGATTCATATCAACTGGGTAGAGAAAGATAAAGAGCTAAGAAAAATTTTTGATGAAGCGAAAGCAAAAGCAGGAAACAACTATGACTGTATTGTCGGGATCAGCGGTGGAAAGGACAGTACATTTCAATTGCATGTTATCACAAAAGTTTATGGTATGAAACCACTTGCAGTAACTCACAGCCACAATTGGTTCAGCGAAACCGGCTGGTACAACCTTATGAATTCACTGGAGAAATTTAATGTTGATCATATAATGTTCACTCCAAACAGAAATCTTGTGAACAGACTTGCGAAGCGTTCACTTGAAGGAATAGGTGATACTTGCTGGCATTGTCATGCAGGTGGCACTGCATTTCCATTGCAGGTTGCAGTTCGGTTTGGAATTCCTCTTTTGATTTATGGAGAATCAATTGCTGAAGCATCGGGAAGATCAACTTATAACAAGCCTTTAATGAAATCAGGTTTAGACTATGGTGTAAAAGTCTCGGCAAAGCTATATCCTAAGCAAATGGTTTGTGATTATATTTCCGAAAAAGATGTGCATCCATTTGCCATACCCACCTCGGAAGAATTTGAAAAAGCCGGTATAACGCTGATGCATCTTGGTGATTATATTTTTTGGGATGATGAGAGGCAGATGGAGTTTGTCCGTGATACTTACGGATGGAAGGAAACTGAAATAGAAGGTACATATAAAGGATACAAGAGTGCAGAATGCATCATGCCCGGAATGCATGACTTTACAAATTATTTAAAGAGAGGTTATGGAAGGTCAACTTATCAGGCAAGCGTTGATGTGAGAAACGGACTTTTGTCGAGAGAAGAAGGATTTGAATTAGCAAAAAAATATGACCAGGAAATTCCCGAAGCCCTGGAATATTATCTGAAGATAACAGGAATGACCAAAGAAGAATTTTATGAAACAATGAAAGAGAAAAGGGTTGCCGCCATAAAGGATATTGAATTGCCGATCATTCAAAAGACAAGAAAAAATAAGGAGAGAATTTTGCCTTATCCGGAGCAGTTGATAGAGAAGGAAGAAAAAAAAATAATTTAAACCAGATGATTGAATCTTCACAAAAGATTGAAAAGAATATTTTCTTGGAATTAAGTATAAGAGAAATTCTTGAAAAAATCGGGAAAAAGGAAATCGGCCCGTTAGAAATTGCTGAACAATGTATAGAAAGGATTGAAGAATATGATAAAAGATTTAAGGTGTGGGTCTGCTTTGACAAGGAAATTTTATTCGGGCAGGCAAAGAACATTTCAGAGAGAATAAATTCCGGCAATCCGATAAGAGCACTTGAAGGAATTCCTATAGGAATAAAAGATATTTTTAATACATATGATTTTCAATCGCAGATGGGAAGTCCCTTATGGAAGGATTTCACAGCAGGAAATGATGCAAGAGTGGTATATTATCTCAAACAGGCAGGAGCAATAATCCCTGGCAAAACCGATACTGCGGAATTTGCAGTTCATGCAATTGGAAACTGTTTGAACCCACATGATATAACAAGAACACCCGGGACATCATCAAGCGGTTCTGCAGTAGCTGTTGCATTAGGGATGGTACCTGCAGCTATCGGTACACAGACAGCAGGATCAATCGTACGGCCGGCAAGCTTCTGCGGAGTTTACGGATGTAAACCATCTTTCGGATTAATTCCCAGAACAGGAATGTTGAAAACAACGGATAGCCTGGATACGATCGGTTATTTTACTTCAATGTATGAAGATCTTGAAAGAATGTTTGATATTTTAAGAGTACACGGACCGAATTATCCTATAAGCCATTATGCATTAACTGATGAGACACGGCAGAATAAACAAAAAGACAAACCATGGAGAGTAGCTTTTGTCAGAACTCACGTATGGAAAGATGCTTTTGATTATGCAAAAGATTCGATTATTAATTTTGTGAAAAAATTAAATGAGCATAGTGATATTGAAGTCAATGACATCGAATTGCCGGCGATAATTAATTCCTCACACGAAGTTCATCAGACAATTTATGATAAGACACTTTCGTATTATTTTCAGGATGAATTCAAAAAGCCGGAGCTTGTATCACCTGTAATGAATGACATAATAACACGCGGGAATAATATTACTGTTCAGCAATATCATAATTCACTCAAAGACCAGGAATTGATAACTCACTCAATGGATGATTTTTTTGATGAATATGATATAATAATTTCATTAAGCTCTGCAGGGGAAGCTCCTTTGAGGGAAGAGGTTGAAAAGCCCGATCCTTCTTTAATCTGGACGTTAGCTCATTTACCGGTAGTAAGTGCACCGGTATTTATTTCTCCAAATGGGTTGCCATTTGGAATTCAATTTGTTGCAAGGAAATACAATGATATACTCTTACTGAGGTTTACAGACTACATTAGAGATTTGGGGTTAATTCCCGAAGGTGTAAATCCAATCCCTGTGATTTATTAAAACTATAACGGGTATTTGGAATTACTTAGAAGAATAGTCGGTGAGTCACTAAGAAATTAGTATATTGAGAAGTTAAATAATAAAAATTTAAACTCAAAAATGGCAACAAATATAAAAAAATACTTTAACAGATATTTTGAAAACTTAGTAATTTTATTTTTCGCACTTACTATCCTCCCGTTTTTAATCCTTTCAATCTTTATTAATCCTACTTATGATGATTTTTTTTATTCTGAAGTTGCAAATGAAATGGGCTTATGGAATTCTGTGTATTATTGGTATGATAGCATGACGGGAAGATATTTTTCAATGGCTTTATTAAGCAGTGTTAATCCCTTGATTTTCAAATCAATCATAGGGTATAAAATGCTGCCAGCAGCTTTTATTTTTATCACTGTAATAGCCACTTACTTATTGATTTCAGAAATATCTTCAAACATTATTTCAAAGAAAGAAATATTAATTTCCTCTTTGGCTTTTAGCTTTTTATATTTTTATCGAATGCCGTCGCTTCCGGAATATTATTGGTTAACAACTGCTATAATATATGAGCTGGCAAATATTTTAATGTTGATATTGTTTATCTTGATTTTAAGATTTTTTAAAGAAAAAAATTCAATTAAAAAATCGACACTAAGATTTTGTATTATAATATTAATATTGGCAGTTATTGGATTAAATGAGGCTTCAATGATTATACTAATAGAATTATTATTGTCAATTTCTATATTAAATTTATTGGTTTACAAAAGAGTTAATCGACAATTTTTTCTCTTTGCATTTATAGCAATTTTAGGATTTTGTATAGTTTATTTTGCTCCTGGAACTTATAAACGATTAGCGGCGGCTCCTGGAATTCCTCAGCAGTTAATTCCTTCTCTTGTGAATACTGCTTCTGATTTACTAAGGTTTATTTTAAACAGGATTCTCGATACCCCTATATTGTTATTTACAATTTTATTTATCCCTGTTTGTGCAAAAATAATTTCTTCAAAAAAAATTGATAATAGCTTTTTTTCAATTAATCCGGCTTATTCAATACTTTTATTTTTAATTTTATTAGCTTCCGGTTTTTTCACATCTTACTGGAGTCTTGGACTTCCTCCGTATGAAAGAGTAATGAATGTTATATATTTTTTATTTTTAGCCGGCTGGTTTATTAATATTTTAATTATTATTAATTTTTTTAAAAATAAATTTGACTTCAGATTCTATTCTTTACAAAAGTACGCTTTAGTGATAATATTCGTTGCTATTGCTTTCTCAGTTTTCAAAAATAATAATAATATTAAGATTGCTTATGCTGAATTATTTTACGGAGATGCATATAAGTACGATGAGAAACAAAAAGAGAGATATAGGAATATTAATCAAAGTATTTCCGATACTTGTACTGTTGATTCCATAGGACGTGTGCCAACGCCTTTTCTTTTCCATGAGATTTCGTCTGGCAAACAAAGTAATTATAATAAGTATTATGCAAGATATTTTAACAAAAAAGTTATTGTAGTTAAAAAGCCTAATTTAGATTCCATTAAATGAAGAATTTATAGTCATAATTTCTTTATATTAATGTATCCCCGGCTTTATAAAACAACAGAATATTTCTAATTATCCTGAATGAGACTAATCTAAATTATAAAACATAAGAGCAATAATTTCCTCTAATAAAATATTTAAAAAATGGCTCAGAGAATCCTTTATTATTTAATTTAACAAAAATTATGAGTGCAAATAAAAAAATGGAACAAACAATGTATAAGTTATTGGGAGATGACTTTCTCGATAAGACTCCAGGAATGTTTAGCGGAGGATTATTGTCAAATTTATTAGGGTTTCAAGTAATCCGAACTCTATATTTGAGCATCTGGAGGCTGAGGCCTAAAAAGGCTGGAAAAGAAATTCAGGAATATATAGATATTCTGGAAAGAGATGGGATTTTGGTTATTCCCGATTTTTTTCCCGAAGATCAATTTGCGGAGATACGGTCTGAGTTTGAAAAAATTTATGCTGATTGGTCTCCATCTGATTTTGATCCTTCCAAATTTACGAAAAGACAAAAAGACTTTCCCGAATATTTCCAATCTATCGCTGAGAATAGAGTCTCTCCTCAAACAGAAGCATTCACTAATTATTTTGTTAACAACAAGTTGATAGAAGAAATAACATCTTCTGTAGTACACAGAAAAAACAGGTTAATTCCTCATTCCAACTTCGAATTTTTGCAGCGAAGAAGTCTGGATAAAGAGAATATTGGTGAACTTCATTCTGCCGGACTTCCTCATGCTGACGTTTCATATCCAACAATCAAAGTTTTTTTGTACATGAATGATATTGACGAATCTAATGCTGCTTATGTTTATGCAAAAAAATCACATAAACTCACATTGAAGAGATTGTTGTTTGAATATAAGGTGAGTGTTCGCTATGCAAAGACGAAAAATGAATCAGATACTGCAATTACTGAAAAAGAATTTGCTGATTTAGGTTATATTCCAAAGTCCATTTGTGGAAAAGCGAATACCTTACTGATTTCCAATAACATGGGATTTCATAACCGTGGGGATTTTAAAAGTCTAAAGCCAAGACAAATTGCTATGTTAGATTTCAGACCTCTCGAAAGCTGGCGTAACACTTTATATAGAAATGATGCCAAACTGTTTTCGAAGGTTTCAAGAAAATTCGTAAAAAGTTTTGACAAAGTTAAAAAAGAAAAGTTCCGTGCAAGTAATAGCATACAATAAGGTTTGTAAGGTGATTGAAGAGGCACCGGCTAATTCTTTTTTCATTTTATTCAAATTATTTTCAGATAGTTAATTTTCAATGTTGATCCGTAAAAAGTAAAATTTCGAAATTTTATTTTTTCAAGTCGCGATGTGAAATCTATAACACTTTATGTACAAAATCAATAAGTTTAAGCCAATATATTATCTGATAATTCTTCTTACATTAATTTCATATAAAATTATAGATGATAATTGGCTTACTCGTCATGCTGAATTAAGATATAAGCATCAGATGTCTATTTTAAAAGGTGAAGTGGATTATCCTTACCAATACAGAGTATTAAAGCCGGCAATGGGAATTGCATTGCAGAAAATAATTTATTTAGCCGTAAACAATTCTTACAGAGCTAATTTATACGCTTACAGGATTAATACTCTATTAGCTTTTTTGTTAATTTACTATTTCTTTTATTATTTCTTAAAAATGTTTTTTTCTGATGCAACGTGCATGATTGGACTTCTTTTACTGCAAGCTGTAATACCTTTAACAATTAACGGTCAATATGGTGAAGGAGATTTTTACAACTTTCTTTTTTACACAATCGGATTAATTCTAATTTTTAAATCAAAAGATTATTATTTACCAATAGTTTTTACAATTGGAATTCTGAATAGGGAACAAATAATTTTTCTAATGATCTTTTATATTGCTTACCTTATTACACAAAAAAGATTATTTTCGAAAAAGAGTTACATTGTGATTACAATATCACTAATTGCTTGTGCAATAGTTTGTCTTGCATTAAGATGGAAGTTTGGATGGAAATATACAGTAATAAATAAAAATGCTGTCAGTAATATTACACAGGTTTGGTATATAATCTCGTTATGGGCCGCTGAAGTTTTCATATTCATAATTCTAAGCTTAAAATCATTTAAAAAAAGCAGTCAATTTTTTAAACTCGGGTTTATTTCCATAGGTTTATATATTGTAATATATTTTTTCTATGGATATTTGGGAGAGCTTGCCAAATTTTTACCTGCTTATTTAATTATTATACCTATGAGTCTTGAAACATTAACAGGTGAATCCACAGATAATAAAAAAGAAGCTTTACCGCGGACTATTAATTCTTTAAATCCAATATAAATATTTGTTAAAAAATCCATTTCTTACAGGTGAAAAGATTTATTTATCTCCTTTGACAAAAGAAGATATATCACAAGGCTACGTAAGCTGGCTTAATGATGCAGAAGTGTGCAGGCATAATTCGCACGCTACATTTCCGAATACCGTCACTAAGACTTTGTCATATTTACAATCCATTGAGAAAAGTAAGACAGAAATTGTTTTTGCAATAAGATGGAAAAAAAATAATGAGCACATCGGGAATATTTCGTTTAAAAACTTAAACTGGGTCAGCAGATCGGGAGAGATAGCTATATTGATCGGTGAAAAAAATTACTGGAGCAAAGGTGTGGGAAGTGAGGCATTTAAGCTTTTAATAGAGTATGGATTTAACTCACTTAATTTAAACAGAATATCTTCCGGTCTAATGACAACAAATAATGGAATGATTAAGATTTGTGAAAAGAATCGGATGAAGATGGAAGGGTTGATGAGAGAATTTTTATATAAAGAAGGAAGATATCTTGATGCATTAATTTATTCTATATTATTGAAGGATTACAAAGGAGAAAAATAAAAAAGAATTAGTGAATAATAGGATTGAAATATTAATTATAAATAAAGATTGAAATTAGTTAAAACAATAAAAGGTGAGCTTCTAAGAAATAAATACGTTAAAAAGTTAAATAATACTTATAAGGTTAAGAAGTTTTACAGTAATAGAATCAAAACCGACGGAATACCTGAAACTATAATGTTTTGGTCAACAGGCGGGATGCTTATGCAAAGTAACATAGAAGGGATGATTGCAAGTTCGCTAAAACTTCGCGGACACAAAGTTCATATGGTAATTTGTGATAGTGTATATAAAGCATGTGCAAGGAGAGTAGATCATCCTGATGTTTCCATAAATGATTGGTATAAATATTGTCCAAGCTGTATCCGCAATATCACCCGGTTAATTGACAGATTAGGAATCAGTTATTCGTATGTTAGTGATTATATTCCGGAAAATCGTCAAGCTGAATTAAAAAGAATCGCGAATGAAGTAGACTACGAAAATCATACGGAGCTTACACTCAATGGAATACATTTGGGAAGCCATTTAGTATCGGCTCTGCTCAGACATACAAAGGGCAGTTCATACGAGAGCATGTATGAGATCATAAAAGAATTTGCTTACACCGTGCTTATTACCGCAGAAGCAACGCACACAGCAATAAAAAAACTTAAGCCGACGAAAGTCTATATGTCTCACGGAATTTATGCAGATTGGGGACCTGCACTCAGTGTATCACTAAAAGAAAATCTTCCGGTCAGTTCTTATTTCTCCTGTTATCTAACCGCACATTTTTATTTCGGTACTGTAAACAATTTCAATGAAACATTCTTAACTATAAGTATGAAGTCATGGGACAAATACAAAAATTTGACTCTTACCGAAATTCAAAAACAAAGATTATATAATTTCCTATACAGAAGGTATCTGCACAATGAAACAGCAGACATGATAGGTATTTTGAAAGAATATAAAGGAGAAAATAAGCATTTTTATGAGAAATATAATCTGGATCCTGAAAAACCTATTTGGGGAATTATGACACATATTAACTGGGACGCTATATCCGATTATTTTCAGATGATATACAAAAATTTTGATGAATGGTTATATGAAACTATAAAAGAAATTTATAATGTGAAAGAGGTTCAGTGGTTAATTAAAATACATCCCTCAGAATTAAATGATAATCCATTCACAGGATGCCAAAAATTTATTGAAAATAATTTTCCCGATTTACCGCCTCATATTAAAATTATAAAGATGGATGATGAAATTAGTCCAAAAGATTTTTATAATTTACTTGACGGAGGTGTTACCGTAATGGGAACAGGAGGGCTTGAACTTTCAATTCAGGGTAAACCGGTAATATTAGCCGGAGATGCACATTACTCAAATAAAGGATTTACTTATGATGCAAAAAGTGATAAACAATATAAAGAATTGCTAAACAACGCCAAGAATATAGGACCCTTAGTCACAGAAAAAAATAGTTTGGCATTGAAGTATGGATATATTTATTTTATTTTAAAACAAATTCCTCTGCTTCCGGCAATTAAAGAAGATCTTTTTATTGATTTCAATAATATAAAACAATTGCTTCCCGGTAACAATAAGTTTATAGATTTTTTATGTGATGTAATAATAACAGGAGGAGATTTTATACTGCCGGAAAATCTAGTAGATCAAACACACTTAATTGAAAAAAAACAGATGAGACAATTTCATTAAAGGCTGAACAGAATAATAATTAGTACAATTCACATAGTTAACCGAGTATGAAAGAGGGATTTGTAAATTGCTTTACTCTCCGTCAGCAAAAATTTCAAGAAAAAATGATCCCTAGGATTTAAGAATTTCAAATGATTTAATGTGATGAATGCCTCGATTAAAGCCATAAGTTATTATCTTCCGGTTGGTGAACTGACAAATGAAGATATTAATCGTGATTTTCCGGAATGGTCAATTGAAAAAATTTCGGAAAAAACAGGAGTTCATACCCGGCACATTGCAGCTGAAAATGAATGCTCTTCAGACTTAGGAATTGAAAGCGCGAAAAAACTTTTTGAGGAGCATAATATAAATAAAAACGAAATTGATTTCATACTGTTCTGTACTCAAAGCCCTGATTATTTTTTTCCGACAAGTGCTTGTCTGATACAGGAAAAATTGGGAGTACCTACCAGTACGGGAGCATTAGACTTTAACCTCGGATGTTCGGGTTTTGTATACGGGTTGGGTTTGGCAAAAGGGCTACTTGAATCCGGTACAGCAAAAAACATACTGCTTATTACTGCCGAGACATATAGTAAATTAATGCATCCAAAAGATAAAAGCGTCAGAACTATTATCGGAGACGGGGCTGCATGTACTTTAATTTCGGATTCTAACAATGAAAGTTTAGGTCCTTTTATATTTGGAACAGACGGTAAAGGAGCAGAAAAAATAATCTTGAGAGCAGGCGGATTCAGACTTCCGAAATCGGTGGAAACAGGAGCAGACGAAATTGATGAATTTGGTAATGTAACAAACAAAAACAGTATGTATATGAACGGGGCCGATGTTTTTAACTTTACACTAAAAACAATACCGGGGCTGGTAAATAATCTTTACGAAAAATCAGGACTTTCTGAAGACCAAATTGATTTATACATCTTCCATCAGGCAAACAAATACATGCTGGATGCATTAAGAAAAAAATTAAAAATTTCAGAAGAAAAATTTTATATTTTTTTGACTAATTGTGGAAACACTGTATCATCAACTATCCCGATCGCATTATACAATGCAATTAAGGAAGGTAAAGCAGGTCCCGGAAGCAAAATTATGGTTGTAGGTTTTGGCGTCGGTCTCTCATGGGGTGCAGGAATAATTAATTTGTAATTTATTTTTTAAAAAAAGGAGGATTATCTTGGAAATAAATTCTTTCATCAAACAATTAGAAGATACAATTGAAGATCTACCGCCGGATTATATCAAACCCGAAACGGATTTTAAAAAAATTGAGCAGTGGGATTCATTAGCTATGCTCTCACTCTTAGCAAAGCTCGATAGTGAATACAATGTAAGCCTAACTGCTAAAGACTTAAATTCCTGCAATACCGTAACGGAACTTTATGACCTTGTGAAATCCAGGATGCAGTAATTAGTTTTTATGCAAATGTTTTTGATAGAATTAAGATCAGGTTAATTTTCCGTTCCGGATAAAGACCTTTCTCCCGAATTTTTAGAATTATGAACACTCATTTCGATTTAACAGGTAAAATAATTTTAGTCACGGGTGCATCATCAGGAATAGGAAGCCAGGTTTGCATTTCAGCATCAGAAATGGGAGCAAAAATTATTGCTACAGGAAGAAACGAAGATCGTCTTAAGCAGACAGTAAGCAAGCTTACCGGTGATGGGCATGTTTATCTAAAAGCCGATCTTTCAAATTTCAAGGAAATTACAGAGCTTGTAAAAAACATTCCTAACATAAACGGCATCGTTCATTCAACCGGAATGGTAAGATTTATTCCTTTAAGAATGGTGACGGAAGACAACTTAAATGAAATCCAAAAAATAAATTACAACATCCCGGTATTGCTTAATCAACAGCTTTTAAAAAATAAAAAGTTTTATAAAGGTTCTTCTATAGTTTTTATTACTTCGATAATGGCATTAGTGGGTGCTAAAGGAAACGGAATGTATTCGGGAACCAAAGGTGCCCTTGTTGCTGCCTCTAAAGTTTTAGCTTTGGAAACTGCTCACCAAAAAATTCGTGTAAATTGTGTTGCTCCGGGTATTGTTAAATCACCTATGAAAGATTTTGTTAAAGAAGCATTTTCAAATGAATACTTAAGCAAACACGAACAAGAATATCCTCTTGGATTCGGTGAGCCTGAGGATATTGCAAATGGTGTTGTATTTTTACTTTCAAATGCGAGCAAATGGATTACAGGAACTACAATTGTTTTAGACGGGGGATTTACATGCAGATAATATTTTTTAATCTTTTTACTTAAAGTTGGGGTTTAAATCCGAATATATGATCAATGAGTTAAAAGGAGTAATCAATTCCTATAAAGATACAAGTACGGTTTTAATTCACAGTGATCTATACGTTAGCTCGAAGCTGATGCTTAAAAATAAAATGTATGGAAGGACAGAACTGCTCGAACAGCATTTCAAAATTATACACAAGATTTTCCCTGAGTTTAACATATTGATGCCGGCATTTAATTATGATTTCTTTACAACACATATCTTTGACACAGAGAGAGACAAAGTTCAGCTCGGTCCTTTTCCCGAATATTTCAGAACAAATATCTCCCGTTGGAGAACTCCAATTCCAATTTTTTCATTTTGCGGCAACGGCAAAGAGCCAAAAGTAAATTTTTCTTATGAAGTAAAGCTTTACGACAATCACCCTGTGTATCACGATTTATTAAAAAATAACGGAATAATATTTCATTACGGCACGAATTTATGGGCAACAGCATTCATTCACTTCATAGAATCTTATGAAGACAAACCTCTGTACCGATATGATAAAGCTTTTTATGGGAAAGTTATTGATAAAGATGGGAATATTACAGAACATAAAATTATTTTACATGTCAGACCACACGGGAATCTACTGATAAACTATAATCTTTGTGAAATTCAAACAGAATTGTTAAATGAAAATATCATGAAATCTATAAAAATCAAGAATGGGGAATTTTATGTAATACCCTGTAAAGAGCTTCTTGAATTTTTAAAATCCAAAATAGCAAAAGATCCTTTTTATTTGTTGCATAAAAGCTCAAGAGAATGGGTTGAACCAAAAGTTGAAAAATTAGGAAGAAGATTTCATATGGATGATTTTGAAAATGTAAATGAATAAATTTACAAAGCAAATCTTCTTACCGGGTCATAAATAATGGTACTATATGAAATACTGTGAATTACTATGGATATTTATTTCACTAGTTTTATATTAATATTCATAAATTATCTAACTTATCTAATACAGATTATGAATATTACTTTTTCTTTAAAATTCATACAGTTTAATCTTCTTTCTTTTGATAGATCAAAAGAAAGAAG